>NZ_AEPB01000009.1 GCF_000189395.1 Planococcus donghaensis MPA1U2
ACTAATATATANAANANCTTTTTTAGTAGAGCTTATTTATGAGTCTTCAATTTTGAGCAAGTCAGCTTTGACGATGTGAAAAATACTTAACACAATGGTCTTTCCTTCTGCGTCCTCTACAGGGAACAAGCTCACCGCTATACCGGAAAAATGATCTTCTAGAGGACCTTCAATACGAATATTCTCCAAGTACTCCCCAGTGGTCAATCGAATATTGTAAATATAGAACTTCTTCTTCATGACAAACTCCTCCTAAGAATCGTGTTAGGAAATTCACTTGACGAGGGTGGGCATAAGGGCAGCTATCGTATACACTAATTATAAAACAAAACGATGTTTTACAGATAGGATGAGAGACGATGAAATCGGAAATTTCGATTAAGATAAACGATAAATTTAAAGCGGAGTATGCGAAAGGCTATCCGTTAATTACAAAAGAAGCGTTAGAAAATCCAGATATGTTGAATACAGAAGGTAGCATTCTAAAACTAGTTGATAAACAAGGTCGCTTTTTATCAAAAGGTTATTATGGTCGTCAAAATAAAGGATATGGTTGGGTATTAACGAACAATGAAAGTGAAACTATTGATCAAACGTTTTTTGAACAAAAGCTAACGACTGCCATTTCTCGTCGACAAGCATTTTTTAACAATCCAGAGACAACTGCTTTCCGAGTTTTAAATGGGGAAGGTGATGGGTTTGGTGGATTAATCATTGATTACTATGATGGTTTTTATTTGCTGAGTTGGTATAGTGAAGGCGTTTATACGTTTAAAGACAGAGTGATTGCTGCACTTCAAAACGTCATAGAATGCAAAGGCATCTACCAGAAAAAACGTTTTGATACAAAAGGTCAATATATTGAAGAAGATGATTTTGTTGCAGGCGAACGTGGCGAGTTTCCGATGGTGGTTAAAGAAAATGGCGTAAACTTTGCTGTGTACTTGAATGACGGCGCAATGACGGGCATCTTTTTAGATCAACGAGACGTGCGAAATACCATTAAACAAAAATACGCCAAAGGCAAAACCGTACTCAATACGTTTTCTTATACGGGTGCATTTTCAGTAGCAGCAGCACTGGGTGGTGCAACAAAAACAACGAGCGTGGATTTGGCGAAAAGAAGCTCAAGCAAGACAATTGAGCAATTTAGCGTCAATGGCATCGATTTTGAGAGCCAAGACATTTTGGTTATGGATGTTTTTAATTACTTTAAATACGCCAAGCGAAAAGAATTGAAATTCGATTTAGTTGTTTTGGATCCTCCAAGTTTTGCACGTTCGAAAAAGTACACGTTTAGCACATCAAAGGATTACACAAACTTAATGAAAGAAGCGATTGCCATTACTGAAAAAAATGGCGTTATTGTGGCTTCAACAAACAGCGCTTCTTTCGGAATGAAAAAATTCAAAGGGTTTATCGATAAAGCTTTTAAGGAAATTGGTGGCAAGTACAGCATTGTTGAGGAGTTTACATTGCCAAGTGATTTCCGCGTGCAAAAAGAATTTAAAGAAGGCAATTATTTAAAAGTGTTATTTGTGAAATTGGGCTGATTCGAAATAAATACGAATAGTTTGTGACGAAATGTATTGCAGGTGTGTAAAAACAGTTGAATTGTTTTAGCAATCTCTGTACAGCCTCCTCTATGGCTTCTATAATTGATAGCAGATTGAGAGGGATAGTTGATGTTTAAAGATGCCTTACGTACATTTCGTTTTATGGGACTTCTTGAAGGAAGTTCGTTATTAATCTTACTTTTCATCGCAATGCCGTTAAAATACTTTTTTGACTTTCCGGAAGCGGTTAGTATGATCGGACCGATTCATGGTGCATTGTTTAGTCTCTATATTTTACTGACAATTTATATGACGTTTGTTTTTAAATGGCCGTTTCGTTTCTCGGTAGGAGCTGTGATTTCTGCGTTCTTGCCTTTTGGAAACTTCGTTTTAGATAAGCGTCTTGAACAATGGCAGCAATATAGAGCTTCTGCCGCCTGACCCAAACACTTGTGGAATTTTCCGCAAGTGTTTTATTTTATGGAAATATAATGAGCTCCTCTATAATAGAGTTATTGAAATGAAATAGGTGTGCGAACAGAAGAACAGGAGTTTTTAAAATGAAAAAGAAAAACAAAGAAATCGGCTTAAAGCCATTTTTGTCTTTATTATTAACGTTGAAAATTCCAAAGCTGGCACTTGCGATTGGATTGATTGCTAGTTTAATCACGACACTAGTCGGTTTGGTCGTCCCATTGCTGACAAAAAACTTAGTAGATGGGTTTTCGTTAGAGTCGCTGAGTGTGCCGTTAATGATAGGAATTGCTGTTGCTTTTATAGTGCAAGCTGTGATTAACGGGGTTTCGATTTACTTGCTCAGCATGGTAGGGCAGCGAGTCGTAGCAGGATTGAGAGAACGAATGTGGGCAAAGTTAATCCGATTGCGTGTAGGTTATTTTGATCAGCATTCAAGCGGAGAAACGGTAAGCCGCGTTGTAAATGACACCGGCATTGTGCGGAATTTGATCACCGATCATTTTCCTTCGTTTATTACCGGGATCATCTCGATTATTGGTGCAGTGATCATTTTAGTTGTTTTGGATTGGAAGATGACACTCGTCATGATGATATCGGTGCCATTAACCATCGCTGTCATGTTCCCATTAGGGCGCAAAATGTCGAAAATCTCTCGAAATTTGCAAGACGAGACGGCCCATTTTACAGGGCACGTTCAACAAACTTTAGGTGAAATTCGGTTAATGAAATCTTCGACAGCCGAAGATACAGAAGAAACAAGAGGCGTTGAAGGCATTGATAAATTATTTAAGTTGGGCATGAAAGAAGCGAAAATTTATGCGTTGATTGCACCGCTTATGTATTTGGTCGTTATGGTGGTTATCGTGTCGATTATCGGCTATGGCGGAATTCGTGTTGCGAACGGCGAAATGTCGACCGGATCGCTCGTCGCTTTTTTATTGTATTTATTTCAAATTATTGTCCCGATGGCGACATTTGCACGATTTTTTACAGAGCTTCAAAAAGCCAAAGGAGCGACAGAGCGCATTATTGGCATTTTAGAATTGCCTCTAGAAGAACCGGCGCAACAAGAGGGCATCGATATTGCTGGCAAAACTTTGAGTGTGGAAAATTTGAGTTTTTCGTACGATCAAGGAGAGCCTGTCCTACAAGACGTATCATTTAAAGCGCAGCCAGGGGAAATGATTGCTTTTGCAGGGCCAAGTGGAGGCGGGAAAACAACCGTTTTTGGTTTGCTTGAACGATTTTACGAACCATCGTCAGGGGAGATTTGGATTGGAGACATGCCGATTCGAAACATCTCTATTGCTTCATGGCGAGATCAAATTGGTTATGTGTCACAAGAAAGTGCCATGATGGGCGGAACCATTCGGGAAAACTTAACGTACGGATTGCCAGACGCTGAGACCATTCAAACTGAAGAGTTATGGCGCGTTACGCGTATGGCCTATGCTGAAGATTTTATTCGTGAATTTCCAGATGGACTCGACACAGAAGTTGGAGAACGTGGTATTAAATTATCAGGTGGGCAGCGTCAGCGAATTGCCATAGCGCGTGCCTTTTTACGAGACCCGAAAATCTTGATGATGGACGAGGCTACTGCGAGTTTGGATAGTCAGTCAGAGGGCATCGTCCAGCAAGCATTAAGTCGCTTGATGGAAGGACGTACTACTTTGGTTATCGCACATCGGTTATCGACCATTGTCGATGCGGACAAAATTGTCTTTATTGAAAAAGGACGGGTGACCGGAGTCGGGACACATCAAGAGTTGATCGCGAAGCATTCGCTTTATCGTGATTTTGCGGCGCAACAACTCACTTGACCTTGACGCAACGTCAAGGTGTAAGCTGAGGTTATCAGGAGGTGGCGAGATGGAATACACCGTGAACAAGCTTGCGAGTCTGTCTGGAATTAGCACAAGAACGTTGCGTTACTACGATGAAATTGATTTGTTAAAGCCGGCACGTAAGAATTCTTCAGGCTATCGAATTTACGGTCAGTCAGAAGTTGATAGGCTGCAGCAAATTTTGTTTTACCGAGAACTGGGACTTGAGCTTGAACAAATAAAGAGCATCGTCAATAATCCCGCATTCGATGGTTCGCAAGCTTTGGCTGAACACCGAGAAAAACTTCTCGCTAAGCGTGTGCAATTAGATCTCTTGATAAGCAATGTGGAAAAAACCATTTCCGCAAAAAAAGGAGCGAGCACGATGGCAGACAACGAGAAATTTCAAGGTTTTAAGCAGAAGCTAGTCGACAACAACGAACAGCAGTATGGCAATGAAATCCGTGAAAACTACGGCGATGAGCTAGTCGATCGATCCAATGCAAAAATGTTGAAGCTTAGTGAAGAAGACTACCAGGAATTTATGAAGCTCGAACAGCAAATTTTGAATGGTTTAGCTGAGGCGATGGAAACGGGCGACCCAACGAGTGAAGCAGCACAGCAAACAGTCGATTTGCATTGTCAGTGGCTAAATTTTACATGGTCGACGTATAGCAAAGAAGCGCACCGGGGGTTAGCGGAAATGTACGTAGCAGACGAACGATTTGCTACATACTATGACAAAGTCCAACCGGGCACTGCACAATTTTTGCGAGATGCGATTGTAGCGTATACGTCGTAGTTTTTGAGTGGCAGGCAGTCCGATGTTTCGGGCTGTCTTTTTTTGGGGGATTTTGCTGTGCGCGCGTAAATTTTGAGGAACGTGCGAATTCCCTCTCCACCGCGCGTATCTCTCGCGGAGCGCGCATATTCTCCGACTAACGCGCATAAGACTCGAAATGCTACAGAAACCCCTGTGTTTACAAAGCTTTAACAATTGTTTACACGCGTGTCACAGCATCTTCATAAACGCTTGTTATACTAAAACCAATTAAGCAACTGCCAACGATTCGTTTTAGTCGAAAAGGAGAGGTTTGCATGAACGGGAAGAATAAGAAGTCGCCAATTGTAAAAGTCATGTCGTTTAATATTGCTCATGGACTAGGAATGGACGGGGTCGTCGATTTAGAAAAGACCGCGCAAGTGATTGAAGATTCGTGTGCGACCATCATCGCTTTGCAAGAAGTTGATCGTCACTTTTCAGTCCGCAGTTCGTTTGTGGACCAAGTAGGTTGGTTGAGTGAAAGACTAGGCATGTATGCGGCTTACGGTGCCAATATGGATGTGACGCCGTTAGATTCCGAGCGTCCAAACCAACAATACGGCAACGTCATTTTAAGCAAATACCCAATCAAATACAACGAAAATCATTTATTAACACAAGTGTATTGTCCTTTTGGCAATAATGAACAACGCGGCATATTGGAAACCGTCATCGAAGTGGATGGCAGTTATGTAAGTGTCTTTAATACGCATTTGGCGCTAAAAGATGAAGAGTTAGAAGTGAGTGTTGACGAAATTTTAGCCATTACCGGAAAAAGTCATTTTCCGCGAATCATTACAGGCGACTTTAATGCCCCTGCTTCAAATGTCCATATCCAAAAACTTAAAAGACATTTTCGAGATGCATTTCTGAAAATGAAGAGAGGCGACGCTTATACCTATCCTTCGCCTTACGTAAACAAAGAAACGGGTGAGGTTTTCCGACCAGCCACACGTATTGACTATATATTTGCAGATCCTTATTTAGATGTTGTACAAGCAGCAGTCATTGAAACTGCGGTCTCCGATCATTTGCCAATAGCGGTGGATATGGTCTTATCTGATGCTAAAGTGAACGATCAAGTTTACACACGTAAAGCACGTGTAACTGTATAAAAAATTAAAAAAACCGGGAGCTCTAAAGAAGAGCTTCCGGTTTTTGGTATCCGTAAAGTTGTGGGTCTGCTTGTTGGCGTCTGCATAACTTCACAAGTAAATAAACAACGGGAGTATCGGCAACTGCAACAATCCACTTAAAGATGTATTGCGTGACAATCATGCCAAGCAATACACTTGTTGGCATCATGCCGTAAAAAGCGAGGGTGATAAAAAGACTCGTATCCACCAATTGGCTTGCCATTGTCGAAGCATTATTGCGCAACCATAATCGAGAGTTGCCATGTCTATTTTTCAGCTTATGAAAAATCGTGACATCTAGGTTTTGGCTAATGAAATAAGAAACAAGACTCGCTAAAGTTACTCGGAAACCTGCAGAAAAGATGGTTTCAAATGATTCTTGGTTTGCGAAAAATGGGGCAGAAGGCAAATGAATCGCAAAGAAAATAAAAGCCAACGCACAAAGTTGTGTGATAAATCCAGCTGTCACGGTTTGGCGTGCGGCTTTTTTGCCGTACACTTCTGCGATGGTATCGGTAATCGGAAATGTGAAGACATAAACGATTACAGCGGCTGGTAACACTGCCCATTCCCCAATGCTAAATAATTTGACTGCTAAAATGTTCGAAAGGATTAAGAGACCGACAAATGCGCCATTTAAGTAAAGTAACATGTGCAGACTCCTTATCGATTAGTAATCGTTTCAGGATTCAAGTCGTGGTTCATCATCCGGTACGATGCCATTTCTTCGTATTTTGTTCCAGGTTTGCCGTAGTTTGTGTAAGGATCGATTGAAAGCCCGCCGCGTGGCGTAAATTTGCCCCATACTTCGATATAACGAGGATCCATCAATTTGATCAAATCGTTCATAATGATATTAACGACATCTTCATGGAAATCTCCGTGGTTACGGAAGCTGAACAAATAAAGCTTGAGTGATTTGCTTTCTACTAATGTTTTATCAGGGATAAAGCTTAAGTAGATTGTCGCGAAATCTGGCTGTCCTGTTTGTGGGCAAAGTGAAGTGAATTCAGGGCAGTTAAACTTCACGAAATAATCACGAGTGTGTAGATTGTCAATTGGTTCTAACACGTCTGGATCGTATTCAAATTTATACTTCGTGTTTTGATTGCCTAGCAATGATAAATGATCGAGTGTATCTTCGTTTCTTCCTGCCATTATAAACGGCCTCCTTTTAGATGACCGACTGGGAAGAGGGCTATAAAAAAACGGACAAAAGAAAAAGCCAAATCGCATGTGGATTTGGCGGAGTTTCGACAATCCATAGTTTTTTATAGAGGGTGAAATGCTATGAACCTCTCCCGTTGCCGGGTTATTAATTTTTTTACTCACTTATCTTATAAGACTTACTATTCGTTGTCAATCGGACAAATTTGTTAAAATAACAGCATGAAGATAGAGGAGCGGATAGCATGAGTCATGATCACGATCATTTTGAAATGACACGAAATAACAATCGAAAAGCATTGACGATTGCACTGACCATCACAGCTGGAATCATGTTGCTAGAGTTTTTCGGGGGGCTTTTCACGAACAGTCTAGCTTTAATTGCAGATAGTGGTCATATGCTGTCGGATACCGTATCGCTCGTACTTAGTTTGTCTGCAATTTGGTTTGCTGGAAAAGCAGTTTCTACTAAGAAAACATACGGGTATTATCGTTTTGAAATTCTAACAGCTTTTATTAACGGCATTACATTATTTATCATGGCGGGCTTTATTATTTATGAAGCCATCAAACGAGTATACGAACCGTCGGAAGTTCAAGGGGGCTGGATGCTGGTTATTGCGGCGATTGGTCTTGTTGCCAACTTATTGAGTGCTTGGGTCTTGAATCGGGGAGCAGATGTTCATGGCAACTTGAATATGAAGAGTGCTTATATGCACATTATTGGGGATGCACTAGGTTCAGTCGGAGCAATAGTCGCCGGGTTATTAATCCTGTTATTTGACTGGACGATAGCTGACCCAATTATTTCTGTCGTCGTGGCACTGTTAATTTTGCGAAGTGCTTGGGGCATTCTTCAAAACAGTTTGCACATTTTGATGGAAGGTACGCCGAGAGAGCTCGATTTGCAAGAAATAACCGCCGGTCTTCTTGAAATTGATGGAGTTGTGGATGTTCATGACCTGCACGTTTGGACCATCACGTCGGGATTGGATCAATTTACGTGTCACATTGATGTGGAAGAGAACGTAGATGAACAACAAGTTTTACAACAAGCGTTAAAGTTAGTGCATGATATTTGCGACATTGAGCATGCCACGATACAAATTGAAAAACCAGACACTCAACATTCCTCATTGAAGGTATAAAATTGTCATAAAGAAGGCTTTTGTACAAAGAAAAACAAATACAATTATGTTCTTTGCGTATGGATGGAACCTGCACTTTTTCATGGTAAACTAAAGGTAAAAAGTAGGTAGAAAGGAGCGGCAGGAATGGCAGGAAATACTGGGCATGCATTGCAGGAGCAAACGGTAGAGTGGATAAAAGCACAATTTGATGAACCTGTAGAGATTACGAACGTTCAGCCGCTAACCGGTGCAACTTCCTCAACTTTGTTTGAACTAGTTGTTACTAAGAGTAGTTCGGAACGTTCTTATGTACTACGGCTTTTTCATAAAACGGATTGGCTGAAGAAAGAGCCCGATTTGGCACAACATGAAGCAGCTAGTCTTCAATATGCAGAAAAAATGGGTCTTACGGTTCCACATTTAGTTGCTTATGATGTAACTGGAGAAGAAAGTGGCGTTCCTGCAGTACTGATGTCTAAAATGCCTGGATCTGTCGTTCTTCAGCCTTCGAATGATGATATATGGCTAGACGAACTGGCTTCTAATCTTGCTAAGCTGCATCAAACCAGTGCAGGAGACTTTCCTTATGAATATTTCCCCTACAATGATGCGTTTCTACTCGAAAAGCCAACTTGGTCGAAAGTTCAAAATGATTGGATGCGTGCTTTTTATATTGTTTCTGGTAGTCGTCCAGCTTTTCGAGAGTGTTTGATCCACCGCGACTTTCATCCGGCTAATGTGCTGTGGGAAAATCGACAAGTGAGTGCCATCGTCGATTGGGTCAATGCTTGCCGTGGCCCAGCAGGAATTGACGTTGGGCATTGCCGTGTAAACTTGGCGCAAATGTATGGAATTTCTGTTGCCAATGATTTTTTAGCGGCTTATGAGCGTCATGCAGGAAGTGATTTTAAGTACGATCCTTATTGGGATCTCGTTTCGCTAACGGATATTTTAGATGGCTCACCTACTGTGTATCCAGGCTGGAAAGCTTTCGGCATGAAAGGTTTATCTAACGAGTTAGTTCGTCATCGGTTAGACGATTATTTATTGAGTTTACTGGATCGATTTGATGATTATTAAGCTGGCTTTTAAAGGTGTTCACTAGAATTCTAGGTTTGATTTCTCCGATAAAGGCAATATACAACAATAAGTGAGTTTTTTGAGGAGGAAATCAAATGACAGATAGCCAATTAAATCAATTAAAAAAACAACTAGAAGAACAAGTAGCATCATTAGAAGAACGGGTTGAGCAAACAGAAGAGTTTGAGTCAACTGAGCTTTCCCATTATGATAATCATCCAGGCGATAATGCTACCGAGTTATACGACCAAGAACGTGACTTAGCGATGGAGCAATTTAAAGAAGGCGAACTGGAAAAAACAAAAGCAGCACTGGCTGCAATTGAAGAAGGTACTTATGGAAAGTGTGCGGTTTGCGGTAAGGATATTCCGTTCGAACGGTTGGAGGCATTGCCAACAGCGCTAACGTGCATTGACCATGCCGACCAAGAACCTGATTTGGAAAGCCGTCCATCAGAAGAAGACGTTTTGCAAGCTTCTACAAAACAGCCTGTTGAAAAAGAAGATGGAGCTATTCGTGATTACGAAGATAGCTTTGAAGATGTAGAAGATTTCGGCTCATCAGATACGCCACAAGATCAGCCAAATGAAGATCCACAAAAATTTTTTAAAGACGAAAACTAATAGCAAATCCCCTTCTGCCTACGGGCATGAAGGGGATTTGAGCATTAATCGTATTTCCTGGGAAATATGAGCAGAGGAGAATGCGCATGAATACGTTAGAAAAAGAAATATATGCCTTAGAGTGCAGTCATTTAAAGCCAGATGTCCGAGTTTCTCCCGAAAAACTGGGAGATGTATTGGACGATGAATTTTTTGAGTTTGGCAGTTCGGGTGGCGCCTTTAAACGAGTAGACTACAATGGCGATCATCCACTAAATCCAGATCCAATGGAAATCAATTTTTTCACTATGCATGAATTAGGACCAGCCGCTGTTTTGACGACTTACCAAGTACATAATCACAAAACAGGAAGACTAACGAATCGAAGTTCAGTATGGAAAAAAAGATCTAATGGATGGAAGTTATTTTTTCATCAAGGAACGATTTCGAATGGAGACGTGTTTGAATAAGCGCTTAAGAGGCTATTCACATAACAGTACTATTATTGGTGAAGGAGGAAATGATATGGAACACGCCATCGTATTATTTGATGGAGATTGTAATTTTTGTGATTCGAGCGTTCAATTTATCATAAATCATGATCCGGCAGGTTATTATCAATTTGCTTCACTGCAAAGTGAAATCGGCCAAGAGCTCTCTAAAAAATACAATGTACCGGATGATGTAGACAGTTTAGTATTGATAAAAGATGGTCAAGCTTATGTGAAATCTGAAGGAGCTCTAATGATTTCAAATCATTTAACGGGACTTTGGAAATTAGCGCATTACTTGAAGCCTTTTCCTCGTGCACTACGAGATGGAGCCTATGACGTAATCGCCAAAAATCGTTATAAAGTGTTTGGGAAACTCGATAGCTGCATGCTGCCACCGCCTCACATTCGTAAACGATTTTTAGATAAGTAAATGCAAAAGCCCGAATCTGGAAGTTCTCCAGCTCGGGCTTTTTTAAACTTCTGTGAAAATCAACAGAAGTTTGATAGTCGCCAATACTTATTAGCGGTTGGTCCTGCCATATAACTTAGTCCTTCACTTTCTGATTGATGAATTTCCATCCATTGGCGATCTTCATCATGTTTTAAATACACTTCATGGTTAGGTGATTGGTCGTGTACGCCGAAAATTGCGTAGGTACCATCGCGATAAAAGTCAGCCGAAAGAGTATAGTCGATATTCGGTGAAGTGGTGAGTGGGTTTCCCACAACATGCGTTAGGGCGATAGAAACCTTCTCATCGAATTCATCTGTTTGTACCAATTCAATTTCTTCAGCTGAAGCGACATCGGCTTTACTGAATTTTTTTCTCCAATTGTACCCAATCGTCGGACCCACATGCTTATCCCAAAAGAGTGTCGGTTCGTTTTCCTTAAAGGACACAGAGAAATTGACATGTGTTCGGTAGTCGGTTGAATCAGGGTCAAACGCGCGAGCATCCCCTTTAAAATAATGAAAAGGTGATAGGAGGTTCGGGTTTATTAACAAAGTCTCCGGCAAAAAGGTGTTATAGCGGAAATGCCAAACAGGCAAAATCGCTGTCTTATTTTGATCCGATAATATTGACTGTAAAGAAGCTATTTTTTGGGTGAGCCAAAAATCCTCCATTGAAGCCTTTTCTTTAGAAGAGTTTTGCTGCAATGCGCCAAACATTTTATGTAGCGAGAATTTTTTCTCGCTAAGTTTTTTGCCTGTTCGTGAAACAGGACGTTGGCCACGAATCCAATACGTATATGGTTGGTCGCTTAACACTTTAGTATCTGTATACTGATTTTTTTCAACAGATTCGATAAACTGACCGTTGCGATAAATATCGTATGTGGAAATGCCATCAATTTTCCCCCACGCTAAAGAAACGCGACCTTCAGAAACGATGGTAGTTAGTACGATTTTAGCAAGGCAATTGTCATTTTCGACGTTCCTGTTTTCGGTTCCAGTTTGTATTTTGATTTTGTCTGTCCATTTTCCCGTTGGATCTAATCGTTCAATTGTATATGTGTACAAATGTCCTGGTTGTAATTCTTCATCTTTAAAGTGGTTTTGCGTACCTGTGTAAACGACTTGTGTACCACGTTTTACTCGACAAACACCTTCTGTTGCTGTCCATCTAAAATATATTAATGTATCAGATTGCTCTAATACGAGAATATCCAATCCAATTGTCATTTGCCCACCTCCATCTTCTTCACATTAGGCATATACCCTTTCGGAGACAAAAACGAACCTTTTTTAGATAGATGAAAAATTTTGCGGAACAAATAAGAATATTATCTTTTTTAGGTCAATTGATTTAGAGTTGAGTATTTTAACTGTATAATAAGAGCATTGGAAAAAGATCAGAAAAAGTGGAGGAATCACAGTGGAGAACGCGCAACGTATTAAACGTTTTGCTGATTTTGATGAAGCAGCTTCTTATATTTTAGAATTGTTAAACAAGCAAATTGGCATCAATACCCTATTTATTGCTAAAAATGATGGCAAAACAAATAATATTATTAAAGCCCGAAATGCTAATGAGGTTCTTGTAGAAGAAGGTAGTTCGATGCCACTTCCTCAGACTTATTGTAGTTTGAGTCTGAACTACGGACCTACTCCATTGGTGATAGAAGATGTCTCAAAAGACGAATTAACTCGGTCTATGGAGATTACAAAAAATTTTACTCAAGGCACTTTCATTGGAGTACCGGTTTATTATAGTGATAATACAGTTTATGGAACAATTTGCGGATTGGATGATCAGTATTTTAAACTTTCGAAAGAAGACCTGTCTACTTTCGAAACGATGTCAACGTTGTTAACTTACGTATTGGAGCTTGAAAAAGCCAATGAACAAATTCAAACCTTAACAGCTCCTCTTGTTCCTGTTACTAAAGGTGTGGCGATTGTTCCAATAATTGGGGAAATCACTGCTTCTCGAGCGGAGATGATCATCAGACACGTACTTGATAAATGTAATGAGGAAACAATGGATTATTTAATCTTTGATGTTTCTGGAGTTTCACAAATAAATGCTGTTGTAGGGGAGTATTTGTTGAAACTTGTCAGTATCTTAAAAGTAATTGGCGTAACACCGGTCATAACGGGAATCCAACCTTTTATGGCATTAAAAGTACCTCATTTTGCAGCTGAACTAAAAGCAGTAATGATTGAATCAAACTTGGAATCAGCATTAAAAAAATTAGGATTTAGGTTAATAAAAGAATCCAAAGAAAAATCAGACCCTCATCAGTGAGTGTCTGATTTTTATATCTCTATTGCAACCTAAATCTCTTTATCAAAAAATACATGTTTGAGTTCCCACGTGTCGCCAATTTCTAACAAGCCAAATGAAAATTGTGTTTGACGGCGTTTATCAGTAGGAGAGCCTGGATTGAATAAGGTTACACCATCGACTTCTCTCATTACCGGTATATGAGAATGTCCAAAAACAATAATGTCAACATCGTCATCCGCAAATGTGTCGTAAGCTTGTTGCTCCGTAGGTTTCTGATTACTGTCTCCGTGAACGACGCCAATTTTTAATTGGTCAAACGTTAAAATTTTCTTACGGCCAAACTTGTCTAAAATATCCCATGGGTCAACATTGCCGGTGACTCCATCAATTTCGGCGTATGCGGCAAGTTCGTGATAAACATCCATCGTTTGCCAATCCCCCGCATGGATAATAAAATCAGCTTTTTCGCATGCTTCTACTAATTGTTTTGGCAGTTTTTTGGCGCGGAATGGAATATGGGTATCGGAAACAATCACTATGTTCTTCATCTAAACGCCTCCAATCAGTTTCTTTCACTTTACCAAATAAATACCTCGAGGTCGAAATCTAGCTCTAGTTTCTCGATACTAGTTTGTGAAAAAGATTCAACTCTCATTTTTATGAGTGAAAAGACCTGTTATTCAGAAAGATAAAAACCGTATTTTTTGCAAAATATCAATAAAGTATTGGTATTTGCTATTTTTCTACAAAATTAAAGTAGTTATGATGGATTGAATTCATATAATTCCAATTATATACTGTTAATGAGAATGTTTGTTGATTATTGGAAAAGAAGGGGAGAGAACATGAAAAAATTAAAATTATGGGTATTTGCTTTATGTACACTGTTGTTTCTAGGGTTTTCTCAAACAACTGCTGAAGCGCACGCTCCAAATCTACATGTGGGTGTCTCAGGTGAAGGTGTAAAAGAACTTCAAATTAAATTAAAGAAATTGGGTTACTTTAGTACATCAGCTACAGGCTATTATGGTCCAGTAACTAAAAATGCAGTAATCGAGTTTCAGCGTGACTTTAACGTATCAGCTACAGGCTTTACGGGTCCTTTAACACGTGCAAGACTTGCGGAAGTTGATATGATGGCACATGTGGTAAATGGAGAAGCTCGAGGAGAAAGTTATACAGGACAAGTAGCAGTAGCCGCTGTCATCTTGAACCGTATCGATTCGGCTAAATTCCCAAACAATACATACAATGTTATTTTTCAGCGCAACGCATTTACGGCTGTAAATGACGGCCAATACAATTACGAACCAAATGCTTCAGCGTATCAAGCTGTAAAAGCTGCTGTTAAAGGATCAGATCCTTCTCTAGGAGCAACTTATTATTATAATCCAAAAGGCGTTACAGATACTTGGATTTTCTCACGTACAACGATTACCAAAATCGGCAAACACGTATTTGCAAAATAAATACCAGAATCGTTCTGTTTCAAACAGGGCGATTTTTTTATGGGGTGAATTAGCCTGGAGAAAAGGCTATACTGAATTAGGAACTAACGAGAGGTGGAATACATATGATTGAAAAAAATGAGCAGCAATTGCCGCCAAAAACATGCAGCATTGAAAGACTTGTAACGAATAAACAAGACGTAGAAAAAGTGTTGCTTGGTAAGAAAGTAGCCACGCGTCGAAATGGTCGTTATGCAGATGTTGGAGAAATTATGGTGCTTGAAGATAAAAAATTCTTAGTAGACCGTGTATACCAACAAACACTTGGAGAGTTAACGGATGAAATCGTAGCAGGAGAAGGATATGCGACTGTTGAGGAATACAAACAAGCCATATTGTCTACTCATGCAGGTATGCCTTGGTTGCCACAGATGACTGTTTGGGTTCACGAATTTCATTTAACGGAAGAGTAAGTACGAGATGTATACACTCATTTTGTTTGCTCACATTTTAAGTGCGGTATTATCGATTGGACCGTTCTTTGTGCTCCTTCCTTTAGTTAAGCGAATGGAGACTGCCTCGGGCGATGTTCTTCTGTCACATATTATTACGTTTAAATCGGCAACTCGCCTTGTTAAGCATGCAGGACATGTATTAGTCACAACAGGTGTTTTGTTGATTTGGCAGGGCCCGTGGGGATGGGGAACTTCGTGGATATTAGGTACGATCGGAGTTATGGTGGCTTCCGTGTTTTTCCTAGCACGTGCATTTACACCAACTCTTCGTAAGTTTAATGACGAAAAATTTAATCAGCTAACATTGGTTAAAAAGTTAAATCGCTCTTTATGGATTTATATTTTTTTATTAATGCTGATGATGTGGTTTATGGTAGATAAGCCAATGTTATGGCAATAAAAAAGACGACATCGCTCTAGTTGAGCGATGTCGCTTTTTATTTTATTGCACCAGCTGTCATACCAGCGACAAAATAGCGTTGTAAGAAAACATAAGCAATAACCATCGGTGCCGAAGCAATAATCACCCCTGTAAAGAGCATTGGATAATTTGTGGAGTACTCGCCCTGGAATTCTAACAAAGCGAGCGGTAAGGTTTTGTATGCATTATCGGTAATGAACAGCAGAGGGTACAACAAATCATTCCAGTGCATTACAAATAAGAAAATGGCTGTTGCCGATAAAGAAGGCAATGACAGCGGAATCGCTACTTTTGTGTAGATTTTCCAATTTCCTGCTCCGTCAATGGTGGAAGCCTCGAATAACTCTTTCGGCAAAGTTTTCATAAATCCAGTTAAAATAAAAACAGCAATTGGTAATGTTGTAGCAATGTTTACAAGTATGAGTCCCAGCAAACTATTCGTTAGGCCAAAGTCCAGCATGAGTGAATAAAGTGGAACCATGCTAACTTGTGCTGGAACCATCATGCCAAGCGTAAATAAAATAAATACTAAATTGCCGATCCAATTGTTGAGTCGCGTAATGCCATAGCCAATTAGCGAAGCAAAAAATAATGTCAACGACACAGAGAACAACGTAACAATGACGCTGTTTAAAAAATAGCCAGCCATTGTTTGTTCCTGGAAAATGGATGAATAATTTTCAAATTGAAACCCTGATTCTGGCCAACCAAGGGGGTTTCTAAATGTTTCTTGAATGGTCTTCAATGAAGTTAAAACAACAATGAGCAAAGGAATTAAAATCAGTAATGCATAGATAGTTAGTGAAAACCTTCGGAAGAACAATGAGTTTTTCCTCCTCTCTTAATACGAAATACGATTAGAGCGTAAAACTTTAAACTGCAGATAAGTAATAACCGCAATAATGACCATGAAAATAACTGAAATCGCGCTGGCATAACCAAATTGATAGCTTCTAAATGCGATATCAAAAATATATGTGGCGACAATTTCTGTTGAATTATTTGGACCACCGCCTGTCATTGCAAATACTAGATCAAATGCTTTGAAGGATTGAATTGTTGTATACGCAACAACGATGGTGGCAGAAGGGGCAAGTAGTGGCCACGTCACATTACGAAATGTTTGCCATTTTGATGCGCCTTCAATTTTTGCCACTTCGTAAAGTTCTTCTGGAATGGCTTGCAAGCCAGCAACAAAAATAATCAGCATTTGTCCTGCATGAAACCATATTTGTGTAATGGCTAAAGAGTAAATCGCAATATTTGCGTTACCGAGCCAGTTTTGTGCTAAAAATTCCAGCCCAATCAACTCTAATAGCTGATTTAATATACCGAGAGAAGGGTCGTAAATAAACGACCATATAAAAGCGACTGAGACAGACGATAAAATAGTCGGGAAAAAGTAAAGCGCCCGTAAGAAAATAGTCGTCTTTGTGTTTTTCAAAACGATTAATGCAAAAGCCAAGGCGACAATCGTTTGAAATACGACAACAACTAGCATGAATTTCAAGTTGTTGCCAATCGTTTTCCGGAAAATAGTATCTCCTGTAAAGGCGCGTTCATAATTTTCAATCCCAACAAACTGAAAGCTTGAACTTAAGCCGTCCCAATCGGTAAACGAATAAAACAATGCGCTAATCGTTGGATAAACAAAGAAAATCGCATATAAAAAGAGCCCCGGTAAAAAGAATAAATAAATTGATTTCGAAGTTTTCATTTTGTTAGTCCCTATTTTCGTCCACGATCTGTTGCGCTTCTTTTGCGGCTTCCATTGGCTCTGCTCCACCGAGAACATTTTCAATAGAACTTAAAACAGCAGCTTCAATTTGCGCATTCGTAATCAAGAATCGGGGCTGGAAACGTGTTTTTCTTTCATCAATCCAATAAGCTGTATTTTGCAATACTTCAGATTCATATTCAACATCATTAATTGTTAAATGTTGACCTGTTTCATTGGCATATTGTGATGCGATTTCAGGCTGGCTAAGAAAAGCGATAAATTCTTTTGCTTGTTCTTTTTTCTCTGATTTGCTATTGACTGCAAGCATGAAAGTCGCTGTGTTAATGCCTTCGTACATCGCTTCGTTTTCTTCTACTGTTATTGGCGCCATCAAATCAAGTTCAAGGTCAGGGTTCAAGTCAAGTAAAGCGGACATATGGTAAGAGCCTGTTGCTAGCATGGCAGCTTCTTCGTTAGCGACCATCGCCATTGCAGAATCTTGTGAAGTGCCCAGTGCATCTTTTTGAATATAAGACTTTTGTTCAAGTAGCTGGAAATCCTCTAAAGTTTTTACCCACCACTCATTAGTTAAGGACTCCTCACCATTTTGAAGCTTTTCAAAAACATCTTCATCAGGTGCATTATTCATCATCATACTGTTCATAAATTGGTTCGGGCCAATATCTGCACCAGGAAAGGCAATTGGAGTAATATCATTTTCTAAAAGAGTATCGGCCATTGTTTGAAATTCACTCCAACTTTTTGGAACTTCAAGACCAAGCTCTTCAAACATGCCCTTGTTGTATACAGGCATATTGAAAACTAATTGGTATGGTAACGCTAGCTGAGCCCCATCTTTTTGACCCACACTAATTAACTCTTTGTCGAAGTTGGAAACAAAATCTTCTCCGCTTAAATCTTCGAACAAACCAGCGCTAGCAATTGCTTCAAACTGAGCTCCTGGGAAGGAGGTGAAGACATCCCCTGTTGACCCATCTTGCAAAAGGCGTTGCCCGGTAGCTTGATATTGTTCAGATGGATAAATGGTCATTTCTACAGAAACTGCAGGGTTTTCTTCTTCAAACTGAGCAATAAGATCATCTAATACAGCTTTATCCTCACCGCGCCAGTGAATAAAACTAATCTTTGTACGATCTTCTTCTCCTTCAGTACCCGAATTACTTTCACCTGCACAGCCTGTGAGAAGTAGCGCCCCAGATAAAAGTCCGGAAGTTAAAAGTAAAGAACGTTTCATTGATATTTCTCTCCCTTCATAATTGGTAATAAATTAACACTTACATTATTTATACATGATTTTGAATAGAAATAATAGAATTATCTAAAAACAGTGAATATAGTTGACAAATCACTTTGGATTTAATAAGATGAGCACAACCTTTTTGTACGGATTACGGTAGCAGGTGTCGGGAGCGACACCACCGAATTCTAGTTGAGAAGAGTATAGTAGAGCTAAATCGATGAATAAGAAAAGTAGCACAGATCAACCTCTCAAAGAGAGCCAGTGGCAGGTGGAAACTGGTGGGGTATCTGCGTGAATGGGCTTATGAGTGATTCTTTGAAAAAGTAGTAGAAGAGTCCGTTTCCCTACGTTATCGGGGGTAGAGTGAAAGCTGTAATAGCTTTAACATGAGGTGGTACCACGGTCAATCCGTCCTCTGCAAGGAACAATTCTGTTTCTTGCAGGGGACTTTTTTGTTTTTAACAGCTACGAAAAATGTGCTAGTAGCTACGTTTTTCAGAAATGGAGATGAGTTGAGATGAGTAAAGAAATGAAGATGAGAAAAATTGATGGAGATTCGTTAACCCCTATTGCGGTGTTTAATCGATTAGCAGGAGAACGCAAATGCTTGCTTGAAAGCTCATTAAAGACCAGTGTGACAGGTCGTTATTCGTTTATCGGAGCAAATCCGACAGTGGGTTATATCGGCCACGGACAACAATTGCGAGAAATTAATTTTCGGACAGGTACCGAAACCTTACATGAAGGAAAACCATTAGAACTGATCAAGAAATTAATGCCGCACTACGATGCGGAAATAGAAGGTCTTCCGTTTACAGGGGGAGCTCTAGGTTACATTGGATACGATGCGATTCAAGTTTACGAACCTGTTAAAGCACCAAAAGAAGATAGCCTTCAAATGCCGGATATTCATCTGCAGATTTATGAAACCATTGTGGTATTTGACCATGTAAAACATGATGTAACAATCTTATCGTTTGAAGATAAGTTAGATGAAATTGAGCAGCAGTTAGCTGTTCCAGAAAAGTCAGCGACAATAGAGCAACAATCGCTGCAATTCCATTCCAAAACAAGCGATTCTTTTTTCCGCAAACAAGTAGAACAAGCAAAAGATCATATCCTTAAAGGGGATGTGTTCCAATTGGTCTTGTCTCAGCGTTTGTCTGCAAGTTACAAAGGGGACGCTTTTACGCTGTATCGTAAATTGCGTAAGCAAAATCCGTCGCCTTATCAATTTTTTATTGATTTTGATGACTATGCAGTAGTTGGGGCTTCACCAGAAAGTCTTTTGACGATACGTGACAGTCATATGATTACCAATCCGATTGCAGGCACGCGGAAACGCGGAAAAACGGATAGTGAAGACAACCGTTTGGCAGAAGAGTTGGCTGGCGATGAAAAAGAGCAAGCTGAGCATAAAATGCTTGTCGATCTCAGTCGTAACGATGTTGGGCGCGTTGCTCAAATTGGGACGGTAGATGTACCAAAGTATATGGTCATTGAAAAGTATCAACATGTCATGCATTTGGTGTCAGAAGTGACAGGGGAACTAGACCCGAAAATGCATCCGCTAGACGCATTAGTATCGTGTTTACCTGCTGGAACGGTTTCAGGAGCACCTAAAGTTCGTGCTATGCAATTGATACAAGAGTTTGAAGAAGAACGCAGAGGGGTTTACGGTGGGGCAATTGGTTATTTAGGGTTTAATGGCAACCTTGATGTTGCACTCGCCATTCGTACTTTTGTTGTGAAAGATGGGATGGTTCATGTTCAAGCGGGAGCGGGTATTGTGTTTGATTCGGATCCGCAAGCAGAGTACGAAGAAACGCTTCACAAAGCGCGTTCACTTACGGAGGTGTTCGGATGATTTTACTAATCGATCACTATGACTCATTTACGTATAATATTTATCAAGCGGTCGCAGCAATGGATGTCGAAGTTGAAGTAGTCCGTTATGGTGTTTTGACGCTTGAAGAGATTAAAGAAAAAAATCCTCAGGCGATTATTCTTTCCCCAGGACCAGGCCACCCACGAGAATTGCCTGAATCGATGGAGCTAATTCAGAAATTGCACAAGTCTGTTCCAATTTTAGGGATTTGTCTCGGCCAACAATTAATTGGCGCAGCATTTGGCGGGAACGTTGTCGAAGCACCGTTTATCCGCCACGGTAAAGTATCGGATGTATCGCATAGTCATCAAGGGCTGTTTAAAAACATGCCATTGCCGTTACCAGTTATGCGCTACCATTCACTCGTGTTAGAGCCGGAAACATTGGCGAGCTGTTTAGAAGTTCAGTCTAAAGCACTCGATGACGATACAATTATGGCGGTGAAGCATCAAGATTATCCGGTTTATGGAATTCAGTTTCATCCGGAATCTATCGGTACGCCAGACGGTGTCGAATTGATGAGAGAATTTATTGTGCAAAGTCGTCAAGAAGCAACGCATCCGCGATAAAAAATAACCCTAAGCCAAAATGGCTTAGGGTTATTTTTTCACGATCGAATTAATGGCATGGTACAGCAACGGAATGCACCGCCAGATTTAATGATTTCAGAATAATCGACTTCGATGACGTGAAAACCACGAGCAGTCAAATGCTTATTTACTTGCATATTTTGCGGTTGGCTAAACACTTTACGGTCACCAATGGACAGCACGTTGGTCCCTAATGCAAACTGTTCTTTTTCATTAACGCGGATTAATGTATAACGTTCAGCGAGCATACGAATCGTAGCTGCATCAAGTGCTTCCGGGAAAATTAGCGCTTCGGTTGGAGACAAGATATTAAAGACACAATCCAGGTGTAAGTATTTCTCATTAAAAGAAATGGGAACGATTTCGAAATCGCGCAGTTCGGCTTGCAGTTTTTGAATGGCTTTTTTAGAAGTTCGACTACTAACCCCCACAAAGACCGTATCTCGGTCAATAATGACGTCGCCTCCTTCAATTCGGTGACCCGCTAATCGTTTGAAGTTAACGTGATGGGTTTCCATCCACTTTTCAAGCTCTTGTTCTTCACCTTGGCGAATATCAGAAGCCATTTCACTTATGAATACCGTATCACCAATGGTAAAGCCGATGTCACGTGTGAAAACTTGTTCAGGATACTTCTGCGATGGCTCTATCAAATCTGTGTGAACACCGTTTTCGATTAAAGCTTGAACAAATGTATTGTGTTGATGGAGTGCTTTGTCTACATCAATATTTTCATCTTTGTATCTTTTTTGAACGTCATTGATGACATCTTTTATTTCCATAAAGCGAGGGGGACATAACAAAACCCGTCGGAGCGGATCGTATTCACTTTGGCTGTGAGCAGATAAACTTTCTTTTGTTGTGGTAGCCATATTATTTCCTCCAAAAAACATAGTTGGTAGTTTACTATTCCTTTTGAAAAGAGAATTAAAACATGATTGTTAATAGAAGATGCACAAAAGCTGTAGAAAATGAGAGAATAAAATGAGTTTGAAAAAGGGGGAATAACTTCGTGGAAATTATTCAACAAAATGAGTCAGAAGACCGTGAGTTTATACGAAAAAAAGTGATTGAACATAACATGGCTAATTTATCTGCAGAAGTAAAATCGCCAATTGAGCAAATGGATTTTATTGTGCGCAATGAAGAAGGGGAGGTTGTAGGGGGCTTAACGACTACAAGTTTCTGGAAAAGCTTACATATCGACTTTTTATGGGTAGATCCTTTAATGAGAGGTCAGCGCGTGGCGGAAAAGCTAATGGCTCAAGTCGAAGTGTATGCACGCAGTAAAAAGTACAGAGTGATGATTGTGGATACATTCAGTTTTCAAGCGCCTGAATTTTATAAGAAGCAAGGTTTCACGGAATTTGGTCGAGTGAACGATCACCCAGAAGGACATAGCCATCATTATTTTGAAAAGTGGCTTGTTGATCCTACTGAGATTAAAAAGCAATAAAAAAGGAAGCCCGAGGGCTTCCTTTTTTGACTATTCTTGGTCTTTGTAAAACACTTTGTCTACGTTGTATCTAGCTTTATGAGCGTTGATTAAATACGTTTCGTAAATTTCGCGTTCCATTGGATCTTCAACGAAAGAAACCGTAATACGGTAAACTTCTTCGCGGTGATTTTTCAATGGCGATACTGAATCTTCAAAATGCTTTTTCACACGTTGACGTAGTTTGCGGGCTTTCCCGACAAACAATAACTCGCCACTGTGGTTGAAGAATTGAATAATGCCGCCTTTATCGCGTGGAATATCGTGCAAATCGATAAAGCCGAATAATGGTTTGATGACAGCTTCGTCACCTGTAATTTCTTGTTTGCGCTGTGTAATCGTCACATCAGCTTTTGGTGGTTGAATATTAATCATGCTTATCACGTCCTCTAGTTATCGTATTGCCTATTTTAACACAAAAAAGAGCGAAAATCCATTCGCTCTTTTTTACTCTAGATTCTAGTCGTTCCTATAAGGAATTTAGTTGATCGCTGGCTGGCTGATCGCCTTGTAGTACTTCAAATACTTTATGGTAAGTGTTGTTGCGATCGAGCACATCCACTAATACATGTGCCACGTCTGCTCTTGGAATAGATCTATCTTCTAAAGAACTAAAGCCGTCAAGCGACACTTCAATCTTGCCAGATTTTTCTTCATCTGAAAGTGCGCCTGGGCGAACAATTGTGTAATCCAAATTGGTTGTTTTCAATAAGTCATCCGCTGTGCGTTTAGCGACAAGGTACGGCTTCATCGCTTCACCACCCGCGTCCGGATTGTCTGATCCGACCGAGCCTAGTTGTACAAAGCGTTTTACACCTTTTTCTTGTGCATATTGAGCAGCTTTTACAGAGCCCCATAAATCAATCGTTAATGTTTTATCAGCGCCTGTTTTTGGGCCAGACCCTGCAGCGAAAATAACAGCATCTACGCCTTCAAAAGCATCACTGAAATCTTGTTCTAAATCGCCTAATACTACATTAGCAGCACCGAGCTCTTTTAGTTTATCTATTTGTTCTTCTTTACGAACCATAGCAGTTGCTTTGTGATTCGTTTCGGCTAATTCTTTGACAATGTTGCGGCCGACTTGACCGTTTGCTCCAATAACTAATACGTTCATTCGATTCCACTCCTTTAATTGTCTTCACTTTCTTTATGTTCCCCCTTAGGGTCAGAATAAACGTTTATTTTGCTGTGTAACTGTCCAAAAGGGTGTAGACAAGCTAGAATAGAAGAACGGAGGTGTTACAATGCAAATTACAGATTACGTGTTTCACAAAATCAATGACCCAACAGGTATCATGGTGGGCGATCGCTATGAATTCTTGTTGAACGTGGAAGTAGACGAAGAAGATGAATTATATACGGAAAGTGGCTTAGAGTTGCGTGTTATTATCGCTGCAGAAGAAGCTGGGGCTCGTATCGCACATTATAACTTTATCGATAAGCAAACAAGAGGCGCGCTTGAATTTGGACTTGAAGATGAGGAAGAAGAAGAAATCCTTGCTTACTGTTCAGAAAAACTAGCGTAACAAAAAACATCCTGCTCAACTTGAGCAGGATGTTTTACGTCATATGTTAATTTCAATTTCGGCTGATTTCTTCAATTCTTCAATTTGGGCGAAGAGCGCATCTTGTGTTTTTTGTCCTTCTAGCGATTGACGAATTGTAGGTTCCATTTCTTTTAGAGGGGGAGCTTCTGCTTCAGAAGATTCAACAAAGCCATCATAAGCTGCTTGGACTTCTTCGTCAGTCACTTTATCGACTTCGACTTCTTCTGCAACATACTGCTCATATATCAACTGTTCACGAAGTTGCAATTCCATTTCTTCTATTGTAAAACCCGTTTCTTTTAATGCTTTGTTCATAGCTTCTTCTGTTTCAAACTGGTTTTTTAATTCTTCCAAACGTTCTTTAACCGTTTCGTCATCAGCTTTATAACCTTTTTCTTCGGCATCTTGCAAAATAACTTTATTGCCAATCAACACAGATAAAGCTTGCTCTTTTAAAAGATTAGCGCTTTCTTCATCGGAAACCGATTGACCTTGGGCAGCTAATGTAGATTCAAGCTGACGGGCAACGCTATTATAAACTTTCCCTAAAATTTCTTCTCCATTGACAACGACAACCACTTCTTCTTTTTGAGGCAGTTCGAGCTTGTATTCTGTGGGAGCTGCTTCACCAGATGGTTCGGTTGTTTCAGGCTCGGAGTTTTCTTTTGAAGTCTCTTCATCATTATCAGTACACGCGCTCAACGTTAATAATAACAAAAACGAGGCGAATGCAAATGTCATTTTCTTCATCGTATTAAATCTCCTCTTTCAATCTGTCTGTTTAACAGTTAACCACATTATTTTATCCGACACAAATAGTTGGATATGCTTGTGCAAATAATGTTGCAATTCTGTATAATGAGTTGGAAGAGGTAATACCATTTAGATAGAAAACAGCGCATAAACCAATTGGATTTAAAATGCTTTATGACAATGCTATGATTATAAAAATACATAGATAATACTATACCACTTATATTTTGGAGGAATTCCTATGACAAGCTCGAGTAAAATTACAGCACGTAAAACATTGGAGAAAATCCAGCCATATTCACCCGGAAAGCCAATTTGGGAAGTGCAAAAAGAATTAGGGTTGGATCGTGTCGTCAAACTGGCGTCTAATGAAAATCCGTTAGGACCTTCTCCTAAAGCAGTGGCCGCCATCCAAAACGGATTAGCAGGGTTAAACCGTTATCCCGATGCAGATGCTAGCGCATTAAAGAAAGCTATTGCTGAAAAATACCAAGTAACGCCAAAACAAGTGATTACGACAAATGGTGCCGATGAATTGATCACGTTAATCTCTGAAGCCTTTCTTGAAGCAGGGGACGAAGTAATTGTTCCATCTCCATCATTTAGTGAATATGACTTTGGTGCACATATTATGGGTGCTACAGTCGTACCGGTTAAATTTAAAGAAGATTTCGAGTACGATGTAGACGCATTAATATCTGCCGTTACAGAAAAAACGAAGATTATTTACATTTGCACGCCAAACAATCCAACAGGGACGTACATTCCAAAATCGGATTTGGATAAATTGGTAGATGCGCTTGATGACGTTTTAGTAGTGATTGATGCGGCTTATGATCATTTCGCAGATGCAGCAGATTACACAAATGGTGTGGAATACGTGAATGCAGGGTACCCGGTTGTCACATTGGAAACGTTCTCGAAAATTTATGGTATTGCTGGCGTACGTGTAGGTTTCGGTATTGCTCCTGAAGCAATCGTTCAATCGATTTTAAAAGTAAAAGAACCATTTAACGTCAACACATTAGCGCAAATTGCAGCGACCGCAGCTATTGGAGATACTGAGCATGTAGAAACTTCTCAAGAAACCAATAAAGCAGGACGCAAACAATTATACAAAGCTTTTGATGAGCTTGGATTAACGTATATTGAAAGTATGGCCAACTTTGTATTAGTACAAATTGGTGAAGACGGAGAAAACCTATACAAACAACTAATGGCGAAAGGTGTCATTGTTCGCCACGGGAAAATTTGGGGATTACCTGATTACGTGCGCGTTTCTGTTGGGACAGAAGAAGAAAACCAATTCTTCATTGATGCTTTAACAAGTTTAGTAGTGAAACAAGCGTAGAGAAAAAAGCTTCCGATTCCGGAAGCTTTTTTATGTGTACTATTACCTTGCGTTAGGCTTAGTGGATTACTGAGTCAATTCACGGGCCCTTTACAAATTTGCGGAACAGCAAGTATTGAATAGAAAATAGCGCGAAAGTGGTTAAGCAAAGGTTAATGTAATACCACAGACCTTCTCCAAAAAAATCTAGAGGAGAAGTAGTTGTAGGGCGCTGCATTAAAAAGAGGAAATTGGAATCTGTCCATGGATTGAGAAAAAATCCTACTACGGCAGCGTATACAAGAAGTAAACCATAAACAGAAAAAAGAGATCGCATCGTAATAGCTTGAGGACGGCTTAAAGCTAAAAACAAACAAGCCCATGTTATAGCGGTGTGGTGAATAAAGAATTTCCAGAAACGAAAATGTTGGTAGTCATAAGGTAATTCTGGAGTCACTAATGCTAAAAAAGCGGGCAGTACTCCTAAAAAGAAAGCTAATTGAATCCAGAAAGGACGCATAGTTAGTAGGCCAATTATGGAAACAACAGAAGCGACACCGCATAGATGAAAGGGCATCTGGTTATGAAAGCGCCAAACGTCATTGGTGATGGCCCAGTAATGATAAGAAATTTCCGACGCTAAGAGGAAAAGGAACAATAACCAGCGTAACCAGTGGACCCCTTGTTGGGTTTCTTTCAACTTATTTTTAAACGAGAAAAGAAGAAGACTCCCGATAAGAGCGATAGTGAGTACGATTAAGTGGCTCGTAGAAAAAAGAGTGAAATAATGAGTAGATGTCGCACCAAACCAACTTTCCATAATAGCCCTCCCTATGCCGAAGATATTGTGAGAATAGTTTAACATTAATTGGTTGTGGAAGTAGCTTTGAGCTGGTAGTTTTACACAAACATAAACAGATGTTTTGCTTAAACGGTTCTTTCTACGATAAACTGCTTTAAAAGCTCCTTAGGAGGAATGCCAGTGGATCATATGAAATTATTGTCATCCATCACGTACATCGATACAGAACGTTCCATAGAAGCTGGCGAAATGAAAATCGTTGAAACTGAACGCAATATTGACCTATATAGAGATACGTTAATAACACCAGGCACACAATTTCATGTTGCGAATGTATGGGATATCTCTTACAAATCGTTTTCTTCAGAAGCTAGATTGCTATACCTTCATACACATCGTGGTGTACTGACGTATATGATCTACACAGACCCAGATAAATTCGTAAAAACGTTTAAAAAATTGAAAAACGAGAATTACTAAAGAAGATAGGTTTTTTCCTGTCTTCTTTTTCGACTTTATAGAGCTATGTAGAAACGTATATGCATGTGATAAGAGAGGAGAAAAGAAAATGGAGAACACCATCAACATTGCAAAACAATGGATTGAAAATGTGAACGACAAAAACATTAACGCCGTACTAGAAGTTTCAGATCCGCATATTGAATTGGTCGGACCCAGAGGAGTTGCAGAAGGCCATGATATTTTACGGAAGTGGATTGAGCAGTCAGGTATTCATATGGAGACACAAGACTACTACGTGAAAGGTGACGAAGTAATTTGTGTTCAAAAAGCTACATGGGAAAACCAAAGTGGACATGTCACGATCTACACGTATATGCAAATGAGAAATGGAAAAGTCCATCGCTTGGGGAGATATGACACATTAGACGATGCTTTCGGACAATGTCATTTAAGCGAAGAAGATTTGGTTGAATAGAAAAAACTATCACCCAAAGGTCATAAACTGACCTTTGGGTGATAGTTTTTTAATTACTAGAGAAAATGCTGATTTTTGAGTATTTTGACAACTATTTTAAATTAACTGAAAAAACTATTGATTTCTAAAATTATTTCAATTATAATTTCCTAAACGGCTTACTAAACCGGTTTAGTAATAGGAGGAAAAATGAAGAAAATAACAATGCAAGATGTAGCGCTAAAAGCAGGGGTTTCCAAAAGTACTGTTTCCCAGTATATAAATAGTCGTTTTGAGTTTATGAGTATAGCGACCAAACATAGAGTTGAAGAAGCTATTAAGGAATTAGGTTATATTCCAAATCACATAGCTAAAAGTTTAAAACAGAAAAAAACTGGAACAATCGGTGTGATAGTAGCCAATATTCTTCATACATTTTCTACAGAAATTATTCGAGCAATCGAGGATGAATGTGAGAAAAACGGATTTCACTTATTTGTGTGTAACGCAGATGATCAACCAACAAAAGAACGATCGTATATTGATATGTTGGTAGCAAAACAAGTTGATGGTTTAATCATTTTTCCGACAAATGGCAATAACGATTATTATAAGCAATTAAAAAATGCGGAATTTCCAATTGTCTTTGTTGACCGCGTTATCAATGAACCGATTTTTCCGACCTTGTTGCTAGATAATGAAAGCGCTTCACAAATAGCGGTAGATCTATTGGTAAAAAAAGGCCGAAGCAAAATCGGTTTAGTATCTACTTCTATTGCGCAAAACGTAACACCCCGTGTTGAGCGGATCAAAGGCTTTAGAAAGACATTAGTAACACATGGTTTGAGTATAGAAGAAGATTGGATTGTAGCTGAGAAGCGTCAAGAAATTGGAAGTAAGCTTCAACATTTATGGGATTCGGGCAATCGACCAGAAGCTTTTTTTGCTACAAACGATTTAGCTTTAATAGAGTTGTTGAAGTTTATCAAAAAAAATAACTTGGCTATTCCAGAGGATATCGGTGTGATAGCAATTGATGACTCACCATTTCTTGAAATGGCTACAACACCGATTTCAGTAATTAAGCAACCGACTTTTGAAATAGGGCAAAACGCAGCTGACACACTATTGCAATTAATTGTTAGCAAAGATTTCAAAGATCACTACGAAGAAAAACGGTATCAGCCAATTTTGGTAGAACGAGAATCAATATAAAGAAAGGGGGGTGAGGTTTTTGCTTAAAGAGTTGGGCGTATTAACAATTGGGGATGCCATGATTACGATGAATCCTATGACGACCGGACCACTAAAGTATGTAACGCAATTTGAGCGTAAAGTCGGTGGTGCTGAAATGAACTTTGCGATTGGCTGTGCAAGATTAGGGCTTAATAGTAAGTGGATTAGCAGGTTGGGAAAAGATGAATTTGGACAAGTCATTTATAATTTTGCGCGTGGTGAAGGTATTGATGTTTCATCCGTTAGTTTTGTTGAAGGTGTCCCAACCTCAGTTAATTTCAAAGAGATTCATGCAAGTGGTTCAGGGAAAACTTACTATTACCGAACACCATCTCCTATCGAATCTCTTACAGAAGATGACATTACAGAAGAAATATTCGACGGCATTCAAGTAGTTCATTTAACTGGAGTTTACTTAGCGCTTGGGGAAAAAAACTTGGCAATCGCAAAAAAAATACTAACTATAGCCAAACAAAAAGATATTTTGGTGTCTTTTGATCCGAACATTCGCTTGAAACTATGGAGTATTGAAAAAGCGCGGGAAGCTTATGAAATGATTTTTCCACAAGTAGATATTTTATTAACGGGATTAGATGAAATTCAAATGGTTTCAGGTAAAGAAACCTTAGAAGACCTAGTAACATATACTGAAAAATTTGCTATACACGATTTCGTTATTAAAGACGGAGAAAAAGGATCGAAATTGTATAGAAACGGAAAATGGATTAAAGCATCAGGATTTTCGGTGACACCTGTAGATACTGTGGGTGCAGGCGATGGCTTTGATGCAGGTTACATATATGGTGTATTAAATAATTTTGATAAAGAAACCTTATTGCGCTTCGCAAATTGTGTAGGTGGACTTGTTACTACTGTCACTGGAGATAACGAAGGGCTTCCTTATTTAGAGGAAGTCGAGAACTTTATTAATGGCAACAAAGTGATTGAGCGTTAAGTAATAGTAAACGAAGAATAGAGTTTCTTAGAACAGGAGGAAAGCTGTGGCTACAGTAACTGTACCGTTTCAAGAAGTTCAAAAACTAATCGAAGAAAAGCTGGTAAGTGCTGGTGTTAGCTCAGAGCATGCTACTAAAGTCGCTGAAGTTCTTGTTCATGCAGATTTACGAGGTGTGAACTCGCATGGTGCACTTCGGACGGAGCATTATATGAAACGTCTCAATGCAGGTGGCATTAACCCCACCCCTACTATTGTATTTAACCGAACTGGTCCATCGACGGGTGTGGTCGATGGAGATGATGGGTTTGGTCATATTGTTGCCGATCGTGCTATAAATCATGCGATTGAGATGGCTAAAGAAAATGGAGTAGGTATGGTAACGGTAATGAACAGCAGTCATTGTGGGGCACTTAGTTATTTTGTAGAAAACGCGACAAACCATAAACTAATTGGCATAGCGATGACTCATACCGATAAAATTGTAGTGCCATTTGGAGGGAAGGAATCTTTTTTGGGTACAAATCCAATAGCTTATGGAATACCTGGAAAACTCGAAAAGCCGTTTATTTTGGATATGGCTACTTCAAATGTTGCGTTAGGTAAAATTCTTCAGCATAAAGAAGAAGGTAAAGAAATTCCCAACGGATGGGGAGTCGATGAAACAGGTGCATCCGTTACCGATCCGGCGAAAGTTGTATCCTTAACGCCATTTGGTGGTCCGAAAGGTTCTGGCTTATCTATAATTGTTGATATTTTTTCAGGTTTACTTGCAGGTATGGCGTTTGGTCCTCATATTTCTCCAATGTATAAAGAATTCGAGAGGAAAAGAAAGCTAGGTCATTACTTTTGTGTGATTAATCCTTCTTATTTCACGGATATCGGAGTTTTTTTGGAGCAAGTGGACAAAATGATAAATGAAATCCGAGAAGTTCCGGCTGTAAAAGAGTTTGAAAATGTTCTAGTACCAGGAGAAATTGAGCAAAAAAATGAAGAGCGCAACAGACAAGAAGGCGTACGAATTGCTGCAACTACTTATGAGTATTTAAAAAAATAAACATAAAAGGGGAGAATAGAAAATGAAAAAGAAATGGTTAACAGGAATTTTTGCATCTGTATTAGTATTAGGAGCTTGCGGTTCAAATGAAACATCAGAAGAAAGCGGTTCAGAGTCAGGCGACAAAGTTGAGTGGCGTTTTGGACATTTAGCTGATGAAAATCATATTTGGCACAAAACTGCTTTGAAGTTTGAAGAACTAGTAGAAGAAAAGTCAGATGGTCAAATGGAAATTACCATTTATCCGAATAACTCGCTTGGTGGCGAAACAGATACGATCAACTCAATCCAAGCAGGGACAGCGGACATGGTTATTTCAGGTGAAACACTACAAAACTGGGCTCCTAATGCGGCTTTGATGGCAGTACCTTATGCCTTCCGTGATCTAGAGCATGTAAAGTCTGTGATTGAAGGTGAGATTGGCGAACAAATCAAACAAGAAATTGGTGAAGAAGCGGGATTAAAAGCTCTTTACTACCATACACGCGCCCCACGTAATTTAACATCGAATAAAGCAATTACTTCTCCAGATGACTTGAAAGGATTTAGTATGCGTGTACCAAACGTCCCGTTATTCTTGGATGTATGGCAAGCTGCTGGTGCATCTCCACAAGTAATGGATTTTAACGAAGTATTTACTGGATTGCAACAAGGTGTAATTGATGGTCAAGAAAACCCGGTAGACTTGATCAAAAGTGGTGGCTTGGCTGAAGTTCAAGACTTTGTAAACCGTACTGAACATGTTTACTCATGGATATACATTTTAGTAGGAAATGAACAATACGATGCACTTTCTGACGACTTGAAACAAGTGGTTCAAGATGCTGCTGCAGAAGCACAAATCTTTGGTGAAGATCTTTATGAAACGGAAATTGCTGCAGTAGAACAAGACTTGATGGATGCAGGTATGGAATTTGTAGATGTTGATCAAGATGCATTCCGTGAAGTAATGACACCAGCTGTTGAGGCTTCATTATCATCAGAGCAACTAGAATTATACAAACAAATCCTTGCAGTTGAATAATATGTGAGTAGGGCATATTTGGCTGCTATGGCCAAATGTGCCTTTCCATTGAGGAAGGAATGAATTCGGATGTCCAATTTCCGGAAATTGATTGATAGCACACTCGCTTTTTTGACAGTCCTCAGCTTCGCAGGGGTTATCATTATTGTTACGATTCAAATCGTTTCACGGTTTACGCCTATGTCCTTTATTTGGACAGAAGAATTGACAAGGTACCTTTTCCTATACGGTATTAGTTTTGGTGCCCCATTAGCCTTAATGCGAAATGAATTCATCAATGTGGACATGATTCTTAACCGAATGTCTGATAACTTCCGCAGGTACTATGAAGTAATCATTTATCTCACAATTATTTTATTAAGTTTGGTAATGGTTATTCAAGGTTATAATTTTACGTTACTAGGCGACAAGCAACGTTCTGCGACTATGCCTTTTCAAATGTCAGTTGTTCATGCATCTTTGCTGATCATGAGCGTATTTTTAGTATTTTATGCTGTCATAAAAATTGTCGACCTCATAAAAAATAAACAAAATTATAGTCAGAATTATGGAGGTGACGATAACTGATGGCTACATTACTTTTTGTATCCTTTATCGCTTTAATTTTCCTCGGGGTACCGGTTGCTTTTAGTTTAGGGTTAGCCTCATTTATCTATCTAATGATGGCAGGTATTCCACTCAATATCATTCCACAACGAATGTTCGGGGGATTAAACTCATTTGTGCTGTTATGTATCCCAGGATTTATTCTTGCTGGAAATTTAATGAATGCGGGTGGAATCACTCAACGAATCATTAAGTTTGCTAACGACCTTTTTGGTCATATCCGAGGTGGCTTGGGGCTCGCGAATGTCGGAGCTTCCATGGGCTTTGCCGGAATATCAGGAACCGCACTTGCAGATACGGCGAGCATTGGTTCTATTTTAATACCTGCAATGAAAAAAGAGGGTTACGGTTCAGGGTTTTCAGCCGCTGTAACGGCGTCTTCATCGACAGTGGGCCCAATTATTCCACCTTCTCTACCAATGATTATTGTTGGAACTTTGGCCTCACTTTCTATCGGGGATCTATTTTTAGCGGGTGCACTTCCAGGGCTTCTTCTTGGAGTTGGATTAATGATTCCAACTTATCTTATTTCAGTTAGACGAAATTATCCGAAAGGTGATCGCCAGCCGCTTAAAGTGATTTGGAAAAGCTTTACAGGAGCTTTTTGGGCATTATTAATGACGTTCATTATTCTTTACGGGATTTTAGGTGGATTCTTTACACCAACAGAAGCATCTGTTATTGCGGTTCTTTATGCTTTTGTTATTGGGATTTTTGTATACAGAGAATTACCGATTAAGAAAATACCAGAAATTATGCTGTCTTCTATGACAGCAACTGCATCGATTATGTTGTTAGTGGGATTTGCTAATTTGTTTGGGTGGATTATGGTACGCGAACAAATTCCACAATTAGTTGCGGAATCGATTCTGGGTATTTCAACGAATGCGATTATCGTCATCTTATTAATCAACTTGCTGCTCCTTTTTGTAGGAACGTTCATGGAAACTATTGCGGCTTTAGTTATTTTGTTCCCTGTCTTGTTGCCAGTTGCGTTAACAGTCGGAATGGACCCTATTCAGTTTGGCGTCATGATGGTTTTGAATTTGGTGATTGGATTGGTAACCCCACCGGTAGGCGTTTGTCTCTTTGTCGCGTCTCAAATCGGAAAAGTATCTATTGGAAAAACATCGAGAGAATTGTTGCCATTTTTAGGGGTCAGTTTAGCAGTATTGATGCTAGTCGCATTTGTGCCTCAAATTACGTTATTCTTACCAAATTTATTTGAATAGGCGGTTGTGAAATGAAAGCAGTCCAAGTTCCAGAAGCCCATAAAATACAAATCATCGAACAGAAAAAACCAGAAATTCAACGAAAAAATGAGGTTTTGGTCAAGGTAAAACGCGTAGGTATATGTGGTTCAGACATGCATATTTACCACGGGACGAATCCACTAGCCACTTTACCACGCGTTGTGGGACATGAAGTAACCGGTGAAGTAATAGAAGTTGGTGTTGCTGTTGAACACTTAAAGATTGGCGATCGTGTTGTAGTAGAGCCGATTAATTACTGTGGCGAGTGTTACGCTTGTAAAAAAGGTCGTCCAAATGTCTGTGGAAAACTATCTGTTTTTGGTGTTCATGAAGATGGTGGCATGCGTGAATTTATCGTATTGCCTGAAAAACAGTTACATACTGTAAATTCGGAATTAGAGTGGGATGAAGCGGTTTTGGCAGAACCATTTACTATTGGAGCCCAAGCAGTATGGCGTGGAAACGTTGAAAAAGGCGACACGGTATTAATTCAAGGTTGCGGACCTATCGGCATTTGTGTTTTAAAGCTTGCTAAAATTGCAGGTGCGACCGTTTATATGACGGATTTAAATGAAGAACGGTTAACTTTTGCGAAAACAAGCGGCGCAGATGAAGTCATTCATGCAGGCAAGGAATCTATAAAAGATCGCCTGCTCGAATTGACTTCTGATGAAGGAGTCAACGTGGTAATTGATGCAGTAGGGCTCCCAGCTACAGTAGAGCTGAGTATTGATGTAGTTTCACCATCGGGCAGTGTCGTTATTCTTGGATTTGACGAGAGACCTTCTGCAATTGCGCAATTACCGATTACAAAAAAAGAAATTAACATCGTTGGTTCAAGGTTACAAACCAATCAATTCGGAAAAGTTATAAGTCTTATGAACAGTGGTGCATTAAAGTCAGGTGGATTAATCACACATAAGTTTTCGTTGGGTGACGTACAAGAAGCATTTCAGTTTGTTGAAAATAATCCGGATAAAGTAAGAAAAGCATTAATCGTATTTGAGTGAGGAGAAATGTAGATGTTACCTAAAATGGAAGTATACCAACGGATTTTAGATGCCAAAATTATTGCTGTCGTACGTGGTAAAGATGCGGACGAGGCAATCGCGATTGCAGAAGCTGCGGCTAATGGTGGGTTAAAAGCTATCGAACTAACTTATACAACGCCAAATGTTGCTCATGTTTTTGATAAACTAGCGAATTCATCGGCGTTAATTGGAGCAGGTACAGTGCTAGATGCTGAAACGGCTAGGCATGCATTATTACACGGGGCAGAATTTGTTGTAAGTCCAAGTTTCAATCTGGAAATTGCTAAAGTCTGCAATCGCTATAGCGCACCTTACTTACCAGGCTGTATGACAATTAAAGAAATGGTACAGGCTACTGAATGGGGATGCGATGTTCTCAAACTGTTTCCTGCAAATGGATTTGAACCTTCTTTTGTGGGGTCAGTTAACGGGCCATTGCCTAAAGTTCGCATTATGCCGACCGGAGGCATCAATATTAACAATATGAATGCATGGCTTGATGCGGGTGCTGTAGCAGTTGGAATCGGTAGTGATTTAACAAAAGCATATCGTTCAACTGGAGAAAAAGGAGTTACTGAATTAGTTAAAGCTTATTTAAATAAACTAACTTAACAGAGGAGGACACACATGAATATTACATTTCGTTGGTATGGACGGGATAATGATAGCGTGCAATTAGAACAAATCAAACAAATTCCAGGAACAAACGGAATAGTTTGGGCACTTCATCAGAAGCCTGCTGGAGAAGTTTGGACGAAAGAAGAAATAGCTTCAGAAGTAGAATACATTAAGTCTTATGGATTTCATGCAGATGTTGTAGAAAGCGTTAATGTTCATGAATCCATTAAACTGGGCAATGAAGAACGCGATCATTATATTGAAAATTACAAAGAAACTATACGCAATTTGGGCGAAGCAGGTGTTAAAGTAATTTGCTATAATTTCATGCCAATCTTTGATTGGACGCGAACTTCTTTGTATCACCCGCTATCTGATGGTTCAACGGCTTTATTTTTTGAAAAAGAAAAGATCGAATCTTTAGAGCCAGCAGAGCTGATCGAAACGGTTGCTTCTGCTTCTGACCTAACACTTCCAGGATGGGAGCCAGAAAAAATGGCTCGAATTCAAGAACTTTTTGCAGCGTATGAAGGAGTGGATGAAGAACAACTGTGGGAAAATCTCGCTTATTTCCTGAAAGCGATTTTGCCAATAGCAGAAGCGAGTGGTATTCAAATGGCTATTCACCCGGATGATCCACCATGGTCAATTTTTGGCTTGCCCCGCATCATGACAGGGGAAAAGAGCTGGGAGAGGCTAATTTCAATTTCTAATTCTCCGGCTAACGGGATTACATTTTGTACAGGATCGATGGGTGCAAACCCAGAAAACAATATGGTAGATTTAGCATCGAAATACGCTAAACATTCACCTTTTGCTCATTTACGTAATGTTAAAATTTTTGATAACGGGGATTTTATCGAAACCTCTCATTATACTCAAGATGGTTCTATCGATTTGAATGGTGTGGTTCGTGAATTATCAAAACAAAACTACACAGGATATGCGCGCCCTGATCATGGCCGTCATATATGGAATGAAGAATGCAGACCTGGATATGGTTTATACGACCGTGCACTAGGAATTATGTATCTTTTAGGCTTGTGGGATGCATACCAAACAAAGTAAAGGGGGATATCATGTTTTCAACTCATGAAAATATAGTAGGACGAACAGCTGTAATTACTGGAGGAAGTGGCGTGCTTTGTTCAGAAATGGCGCGTCAACTGGCCAAACAAAAAGTAAATGTCGCCATCTTAAACCGCACAGTTGAAAAAGGACAAGATGTAGCAGATGAAATCAATGGCGCGGGCGGACAAGCGATTGCAGTAGCTGCTGATGTATTGAATCGAGAATCTTTAGAAGCAGCAAAAGAGCAAATCCTTGAAGCTTATGGTCGAATCGATATCCTTATTAACGGTGCGGGAGGCAATCATCCAGACGCTATTACAGACATTGAAATTCATGAAGAGCAAGCATCAGGAAAATCATTTTTTGATTTGGAAGAAGGTGGTTTCTCGCGCGTATTCGCTAGTAACTTCACTGGTACGTTTTTAGCTAGCCAAGTTTTCGGCAAAGAGTTATTAAAGCAGACATCACCAGTCATTTTAAATATTTCTTCAATGAGTGCTTATGCACCGATGACAAAGGTACCGGCATATAGTGCTGCTAAATCAGCTATCAATAACTTTACGATGTGGATGGCTGTCCATTTTGCAGAAGAAAACTTGCGTGTCAACGCGATTGCACCCGGTTTCTTCCTAACAAAACAGAACAAAGACTTATTGACCTATCCTGATGGTTCATTAACACCGCGTTCTGGAAAAATCATGGCAAGTACGCCGATGAAGCGCTTTGGTAAACCTGAAGATTTAGTAGGGACTATGTTGTGGCTAATAGATGAAAGTTATTCCGGTTTCGTAACAGGAATTACAGTGCCTGTAGATGGCGGTTTTTTAGCTTACTCAGGTGTATAAAATACTTATATTCTGATGAATATGCATAGTATAAATAAAAGAGGTGTTGGAATGAGTTTATTCCAGTACCTCTTCGTTTTTGCTATCTCTAATATAAAATTACATACATATTAAAGAAGAGAGGATGTTTTTATATTGAAAAATAAGAACCAAACGCTAGCGAAGGCGCGTCCATGGGGTAGGCGAAGCTAAAAGACAGATGGTTTTCCTGGCTTTTGGCGAGAGCCATCCCCAAAGCGACCAGAGCGAGTCCTTATCCTTTTTAATAAAAAGACTGTAGAAAATTCGAATAGATCGAATTTTTTACAGCCTGCACACAAACTTACTTTAATTCGCTATTTATCAAATCGCCCAACTCATCCCAATTCTTAACGCGGGGCAAATCGAGGTGGCGGTTATAAGATTGATCTTTAACAATTACGGTAACGGATTCACCCGTTAATGTATTTAAGACAGCTGGCTTGTCATCAAAATAATAATCTAACTGCAAACTTTTAATGATATCCACTTTTTCCGAATCTTTCATGCCACAAAAAAAGTTTTCTCTTGCGATAGGAAAGCCTTGTTCAACCATCCAGTTAAACGTACTCTCTGTGTATTCGGGTGGACGCGATGTTATATAGTAGATTTCGTGCCCATCTGATTCGAGTTGGGTTAATAATTCGAGTGCATCAGAATACAATGGACAGTCAGTAAAGTACAAAAAGTTTAACGAGCGGTTCCACATGTTTTTACCTTCTTCGTCACTCAATCCGAATGCTTCATGTATTTCGACACGATTTAACTTATGGAAAACAGCAATATCTACTGGTTTGTTTAATTGCTTTTGGTAATAGTGAAAGGCGTATTCACGCAAATTAATCAAGGTATCGTCTATATCAAAACCAAATTTCATCTTTTGCTGCCTCGCTTTTCAGGATAACCTGTAAATTTAAAGTCTTTCCCAACTTTGCTGAATTCACCATCGCGCAATTCTATGGCATCTTTCATCCACTCTACGCCTGTTCCTTCAATAAAAGTCGGTGCCAGTTTTCCGCCTACAAGTTTCGGTGCAAAATAAAACACCACTTTATCGATCAAGTCATTTTCTAAGAATGCCGCATTGATCGTGCCGCCACCTTCGATAAACAGTGAAGAAATACCTTTTTCACCCAGCGTGCGAACAACGTCGATGACATCTACTTGCGTATCGTGACTAGTTTCGAATATCAAAACGCCTAATTCTTCTAATGCTTGTCGTTTCTCTGCATCGTAATTTTGACTAGTGAAAATCCAAGTATCCACAATCCCATCTGTAACAAGTTTGGAATCGAGCGGAATCCGCAATGTAGAGTCTAGTACAATGCGAATTGGGTTTCGGCCGTTTGAAATACGAGCCGTCAACTCAGGATCGTCTTCGATAACCGTACCGACGCCAACCAAAATGGCCATATGCTGACTACGCATTAAGTGAACATCTAATCGTGCTTCTTCTGCTGTAATCCACTTACTATCAAGAGAGTGAGTAGCGATTTTGCCGTCAAGTGTAGATGCTGCTTTTAATGTCACAAAAGGAGTTTTTGTTACGATGAATTTATTGAAAACTTCGTTCATCTTTATGGCTTCTTCTTCACGAACGCCCACAATTACTTCGATTCCTGCTTCTTTCAACATTCGTACGCCATTTCCGGCAACGATAGGGTTTGGATCTAAAGTTGCGATGACCACTTTTTCGATGCCTGCATCGATAATCGCTTGCGCGCAAGGACCAGTACGACCGAAATGAGAACAAGGTTCAAGTGTTACATAAATAGTAGCGCCTTGACTCATGTCACCCGCCATGCGGAGTGCATGAATTTCAGCATGTGGCTCACCAGCTTTAAGGTGCGTTCCAATACCTACAATTCGGTTGTCATTAACGATAACCGAACCGACGAGAGGGTTAGGATCTGTTTGTCCTTTTAAGGTTTGTGCATTCGTTAAAGCAAGGTTCATATAAAAGTCATGGTTTGACATGCATAATGTCCTCCTCGTCCTTAAGGTGGCCAGAACGATCGATTTTTGTTTGCAAATAGTCTTTATTGTATTCGGATTCGTCTCCCCATAGAGAGGTTCTAGATGCAATTTGCAATCCAGCTTTTTCGATAGCATCGACTTTTTTAGGGTTGTTGGTCATTAACGTAACAGGTTTAGTGCGAAGTGCTTGTAATACAGCAATCGCGTCACCATAATTTCTAGAGTCATCCACATACCCCAATTTTTCATTTGCTTCAACGGTATCATAGCCATTTTCTTGTAGCACATATGCCATTGCTTTACTAAAGAGGCCAATGCCGCGCCCTTCATGATTGGCTAAATAAAACAATGCACCCGTGCCGTGGTCGGTAATTCGTTTCATCGATTGTTTTAGTTGATAACCACAATCGCAACGTTTACTGCCAAAAATATCACCTGTATGACAAATCGAATGCATGCGAATTAATGCGTCTTCATTGTTTTCAAAATCTCCGTAAACAAGGACACTCGATTGCTGATATTCAGCAAGGTTTGCTGAGTTAAGTTTTTCAATGATGCTCTCGTAATCTTCGGTAACTTCATCAAGACTCAACCAGCAATACCAGTTGAATACATAAGTTTCTTCATATAAATTCACAGGCAGCCGGATTGGACCTACTAGGTATACAGCGCCTTCATCAGTTTGGATCATTTGAATTTTCTCTTTTAATATCGCAAATACTTTTGGATCTAGCTTCATAGTTGTCATTTTAGTTCCCCCTACATGACTATCTAAGTAATATCGTACTACATCTTGTTACTAAAAATAAGTTATTAGTCTCGGAAGGTTTTAAATAATAATAATTATCGTTAGATAAAGATATAGTCTATCTATAGGTGATATCCATTCTCAATTGAAACTCATTATTCTCATTTAATTTGATTGTTTAAGAAGGTTGTGTTATATTAACTACATTATAATAATTCTAAATAAGAAATAGGAGGAATAAAACATGTTATCAGAAAAATTAACAAATGCGTTAAATGATCAGTTCAACAATGAATTGCAAGCGGCACATGCGTATACGGCAATGGCGGCGTATTTTTCGAAAAAAGGGTACCATGGTTTTGCTAACTTCTATTTAATCCAATCAAAAGAAGAACATTACCATGCGATGAAGTTTTATCATTATTTAGTGACAATGGATGAGAAGCCGGTGTTGCAGGGGTTAACTGAACCGAAAAATCATTTTAATAGTGCATTAGATGTTCTGGAAAATTCATTGGCTCAAGAGAAAAGCGTAACGAGCAATATTTATGCATTGGTCACATTAGCTGGTGAGTTAGAAGAACACGCGACGTTATCGTTCTTAGATTGGTTTATCGAAGAACAAATGGAAGAAGAAAAATCGTTCCGTGATATTATTGCAAGAGTAAAAGCCATTGAAGAAGGCGGAGAATACTTCTTGAAAATGGATGATGAATTTGCACAACGTAAACTAGAAGATTAATAGCTAGCCAAGCAGCACACCATAAAACGTGTGCTGTTTTTCTGCCTGAAAGGAAGTGACATGGATGTCTGTAAAATATAAACCGGCTATCCATTTTAATCATGTGGATTTTTCATTTGGAAAAAACCCGATTTTAAAAGGCATTACCGGATCTTTTCCGGAAGGGAAAATTACTACGTTAGTCGGTCCATCTGGAGCAGGGAAAACGACTTTACTGAAATTGTGCAATGGGCTATTATCTGCACAATCGGGAGAAGTGTATATTAAAGATCGCGAGATTGAAAGCTATGAGCCAGTGGAGCTGCGCCGCTTAGTTGGAATTGCACTTCAAAGTGCGCCGATGATTACAGGCAGCGTGTATGAAAACTTAACACTGCCACTAGAGCTTCAAGGAGAGTCGCTCTCGAAAGACGATGCGCTTGAATTGTTGCATGATGTCGGATTGGAAAAAGAGCTTCTTGAGCGAAAAGTGAAAGATTTGTCTGGTGGGCAGCGTCAAAAAGTTTCCATTGCCAGAACACTTGTCAACAAACCGGAAGTTTTGTTGCTCGATGAAATTACGTCTTCTTTAGATCGTACTTCTTTAAGAGAAATTGAAGAATTAATAGTTAAAATCAACCGGAAATACCACACCACGATTATTTGGATTACTCATAACTTGCAACAAGCGCTTGAGATTGGGGATTATACGTGGGTAATGATGGACGGTGAAGTGGTAGAAACCGGTGAAAGTGAGTTACTTAAAGATCCGGTAAATGATAAAGTTAAACGGTTTGTCAGGGGGGAAGCGGAATGAGCTATTTGACGTTGTCGATTACCTTAATTTTCGTATTGATTCCTCTCATACTGTCTAAAACCTTAAAGCTTGGATTAGAGAAAGACACAATCATTGCCACGCTACGCTCAATCGTACAATTATTGGCAGTTGGTTATGTCTTGAAATTCGTTTTTGATTCAGACAGCTTACTTTATATTTTCATGATGGTTGGTTTAATGGTCGTTGCAGCTACGCATAACGCGCAGAAAAAAGGAGCGGCGATTCAAGGTATCACGACCAAAGTGGCGGTTACGTTAATCTCTGTAGAAGTACTTACGCAAAGTATTTTACTGGGCTTTAATATTACACCAGCAACAGCGCAATACATTATCCCGATTAGCGGCATGGTCATCGGAAACTCGATGGTCCTATCCATCTTGTTCTTGAATCGCTTTACTGCAGAAGTAGAGTCGCAGCAAGATCAAACCGAATTAATTTTATCGCTCGGAGGGACGCCCAAACAGGCAATTCATCGACAATTAATCACGTCGATCAAAGCCAGTATGATTCCGACAATCGAAAGCCAGAAAACCGTAGGACTTGTTCAGTTGCCTGGGATGATGAGTGGTCAAATTATTGCGGGGGCAGACCCGATTCAAGCTGTTCAATTTCAGTTGCTTATTATGTTCTTGCTCTTAACAACTGCTGCTGTGACAAGCGTTATGCTTGGTTTCTTGTCGTACCCAACCTTGTTTAACCAGCGGATGCAATTAATAAAGGATAAATAGTTGTATAGAAAAAAGCCAAATTCGATAATTCGAATTTGGCTCTTTTTACCGAGGAAAAAACGTGTCGACTTCAAAGGCTCCTGAACCTGGTAATGTTTCTACTAAACTAGAACCGAAAAGACCAGCGGGCGTGTAATAGCCGCCGTCAATTTTTTCCCTTAAAAGACGTTGAACAATATCAAGTGACCCATAAACAGTTAAGTCGTAAACATTCGCAGTTTGGATACGCACAACTTTCACAAAGCCCTCCGCATTTCTTGCTTCGCCCCATATGTAAGCAGGCGTATTCGCTCGAAATTCATCATTCGGACCTTTTACTCGCTGATCTACTTGTTTCTGCAATTTCTCTTTTACCCAATCAGATGCAAACAACGGACTCGCCATTTTCATTAAACGAGCGCTTTGAACTTTTGACTTGCTCATTGGTATCCAAGTAGAAATGTTCGGAATGCCTGTCGTATAGAATGCGGTCGAAACATCACCCCACGGAATTCCCATTGCCGAACGCGAACCTCGACCGAAATCAATAGTGCGATGCTGACTGCCAAGTGCGACAGGTTCTAGCACACCATTTTTTCTATGCATGCTACTTGATCCGAGACCTTGAATCATAGTTTTAAACGTTCCTGGTGAAACGCCTGAATCCGAATCGAAACCAAGAGATAATTCAATTGCATCAGGTAATTCTTCTTTTAACTTTAAAGCGGTGCAGTCTGTCGGGACAACATCAAAGCCGACGCCAGAACAAAGGATAATGTCTTTTTCCACTGCGTGAACATGTTGGGAATGAGTATATTCGAATACAGAAATTTCTCCTGTAATATCGAGGTAATGGGTTTGTGCTTGCAAACATGCTTGAATCATCGGTTTACTAGTTTGTTCAAAGGGACCGGCACAGTGAAGAACCAAATCTATATCTTTTAATTGGTTTGCTGCCTGTTCATCTAACGGAAAGGATTGAAATGCCAGTGACAGTTCCTCGGCTAATGGCCGGATTTTATTAGCACTACGTCCTGCGAGTATAGGAGAAAACCCTCTTTTTACAGCTTCTCTAGCAATCAATTCACCTGTGTAGCCATTCGCCCCATAAATCATCCATTTCTTCATATTATCGGCTCCTCTTGTTTTAGCTATTCTACTGTATTCTCTAAATTCGTATAAAAACCTTTATGTAATAGAGTTAAAAGAACTATCCTTACATTTTTTTACTTATAATGATTGACGTGGAAAATTAAAAGTGCTTTAATTATTTTTAGATTCAGAAAAGTCTAAAATCGAGGGGTGAAAGACGTGACGAAAGTAATCACAGCAAATGACACACAGCAGAATGCGAGGGGAGAGAAAAAGGTAACGCATGAAAGGCCAGTGGTTAAGGAGCCAGACTTTCAAAAAATCGAAAACTCTCCCGGTTTCAGAGAGTTGATGCATAAGAAGAAAAAGTTTCTAATCTCGACAACAGCATTATTTTTGGGGCTTTATCTCTTATTTAATATCGTGATTTCCTATACCAATTGGTTGGACGCGCCTTTCATTGGAGACATAACATGGGTGTGGGTATTCGCTTTTTCTTTATTCGCTATGACGTGGATTCTTGTAACCGTTTACATGAAAAAAGCCGAAAAGTTTGATGCAATGGCTAAAGCTACGTTAAAAGAATTTGATTATGACGAGGAGGACACAAAATGAATGCTACGGTTATCTCTATTTTTATTTTTATCGTTGGGATTACCCTTGTCATAACTTATTTTGCAGCAAAACGAACGAATTCCGCTAGTGATTTTTATACAGCAGGTGGTGGTCTGACTGGCTGGCAAAATGGTTTGGCCATTGCAGGAGATTATTTGTCAGCAGCTTCTTTTCTAGGGATTGCAGGAGCCATCGCTTTGTTTGGGTTTGATGGGTTCCTATTTTCTATCGGCTATCTGGTTGCCTATTTAGTGGTTCTTTTTATCGTTGCTGAACCGCTACGTAATCTAGGGAAATACACGCTTGCTGATATGATCAATGCACGCTTTAATGCTAAAAAAGTTCGTGGAGCAGCGGCATTAAGTTCTATCACAATTGTCATATTCTATATGATTGCTCAATTGGTTGGAGCAGGAGCATTGATTCAATTGCTGTTTGGCATTGATTACATATGGGCTGTTTTGCTAGTTGGTATCATGATGACCATCTATGTATTATTTGGAGGGATGACAGCGACAAGCTGGGTACAAATTATCAAAGCAGTGTTATTGATGGTTGGTACAGTTATTTTATCGTTCTTAGTCCTGAAGAATTTCAATTTTAATATTTTAGACATGTTCACGCAGATGAAGACAGCAACACCTCATGGTGAAGCGTATTTAAGTCCTGGAGTTAAATACAAAATCCCATTGGATACCATTTCACTCATGCTTGCCTTAGTTCTCGGAACAGCAGGACTGCCACACATTTTAATGCGTTTTTTCACAGTAAAAGATGCAAAAACAGCCCGAAGCTCAGTTATGTGGGCAACTTGGATTGTGGGGATTTTTTATGTCATGACCATTTTCCTTGGTTTCGGGGCTGCAGCTTTTGTGGGGTCTGACTTAATCACTTCAACAAATCCTGCTGGGAATATGGCTGCACCGCTATTGGCACAAGCCTTGGGTGGCGATATTTTAATGTCGTTTATTTCTGCAGTCGCGTTTGCAACGATTCTTGCTGTAGTAGCGGGTCTGGTATTGACTGGGGCTTCGGCTTTTGCTCATGATATTTATGGGCAAATCATTAAAAAAGGTCAAGCAACGGAACGGCAGCAAATGTTGGCAGCTCGTTATGCTTCTCTTGGGGTATCCGCGTTTTCAATTTTATTGGCTATCTTTGCGCAAAGCCTAAATGTAGCGTTTCTCGTGTCTCTAGCATTCTGTATTGCAGCGAGTGCTAATTTACCAGTTATTCTTTACACGATTTTCTGGAAACGATTTAATACTACAGGGGCAATATCGGCAATCCTAACAGGATTAATATCGGCATTAGTGCTGGTGTCTCTAAGTCCGAGTGTGATGAATCCGGTAGCGGGTGCTGCGATTTTCGTAGGAGACCCAATTTTCCCATTAACTAATCCGGCATTATTCTCTGTACCCCTTGGATTTATCGGTGGATGGGTTGGAACGATGCTGTCTAAAGAACTTGATGTCAAGAAATATTCAGAGGTCAATGTCCGTGCAAACACAGGTGGATTTAGACAATTATAAAGTACGCAAACTCGATGTTGAACATGCATCGGGTTTTTCAATTGGGAGAAAAGAGGATTCAACGAAAACACGCCGAATTAGGACAGTAAGAATAAAATCGGAAACTAAAGGGAGCGAGTTAAATGGCAAATCTAAAGTTAATTCCTTACCGAGTAGAAGAAATCGCCGATCAAGCACCAAGAATTCCTCGAGGCGTACGGATGATTCAAGCGCCAGAAGTATGGCAATGGGCAGAAAGAGGAAAAGGGAAAATCATTGCGATTTTAGATACAGGATGTCAGCCTGATCACCCTGATTTAGAAGGTCGAATTGTAGGTGGGAAAAACTTCACGCCTGATTACGATGCAGATGCGACGAATTTTGACGATAACAATGGTCATGGGACACATGTTGCGGGAACGGTTGCTGCTTCTTATCGAGAAAGCGGAGGAATAGCAGGTGTAGCTCCAGAAGCACAACTCCTTATTTTAAAGGTATTGTCGGGTGAAGGTGGCGGAGACTATCAAGGGATTATCGACGGCATTCAGTATGCAATTGATTGGAGAGGATCAAATGGTGAACGTGTCCATGTCATTTCCATGTCTTTAGGTGGTCCGGAAGATGTTGAAGAGTTGCATGCAGTAGTGAAACGGGCTGTAGATGCAGGAATTCCAGTAGTGTGTGCAGCTGGGAACGAAGGAGACAATAAATACGATACAAATGAATATGCTTATCCAGGAGCTTACGGAGAAGTGATTCAAGTAGGGGCTGCGGATTTTAATCGTCGAATTGCCAATTTCAGCAATACGAACGATGAAATCGATTTAGTCGCTCCAGGAGTCGATATTTATTCAACATTTCCTGGCGGCAAGTACGCTAGCCTTTCAGGAACTTCAATGGCGACACCGCATGTTTCAGGCGCATTAGCACTGATTAAGAATATTGCGGAAAAAGAGTTTGCTCGTGAACTGACAGAGGCTGAATTATATGCTCAACTCGTTCGGCGAACCATGTCTATTGGTTATCCAAAGACTGCAGAAGGTAACGGTTTACTAGCATTAGACATATTGAATAAGATCGAACAACTAATTAAAGTGATCAATCAAGCATATAACACAGATGAAAAAGTGGACGTAAGAAAATTTTAATGTCGCGAACCACCCTACGGAAGACAAGTAGGGTGGTTTTCTATTGGGGATTTCCGAGTAATTTATTTATTTTTAAAATTTTGAATATTTATTTGAAATTTCACATAAACATGATTATACTAGTAATTATCTTCTTAATGTCTGTTATTATCGAAGTTTGCTTACGTTATGTAGAAAAAGTTAACGAAAAACATATTGGAGGGAAAAGAATGAAAAGAAATTTACAGCGTTCCATGTATCTTTTACTACTGTTAATAGTATTACTTGCTGCTTGCTCAGAAAGTACTGAAGAAAAAGGCTCAGAAAACAGTGGGAAAGAGATGACGGAAGAAGATAAACAAGGTGGCACATTGATTTATGGGCGTGGGGCTGACTCAGTTGGCTTGGATCCAATCAATGTAACAGATGGTGAATCCATCCGCATTACCCACAATGTTTTTGAAACATTATTGGAGTACGATGACAATTTAGAATTGCAACCGAAACTGGCTACAGATTATAGCTCTAGTGAAGATGGCTTAACTTGGACGTTCCAATTACGGGAAGGAGTTAAATTTCACGACGGAACTGATTTTAATGCAGAAGCCGTTGTTTTTAACTTTGAACGATGGATGGATCCAGAAAATCCATATCACCAAGGAGATTTTCCGTACTATCCATTTCTCTATGGAGGATTTAAAGGAGACGAAAATCATTTAATCGAACATGTCATAGCGACAGACAATCATGAGCTTGAAATTAAACTAAAACGGAAAACAGCTCCATTTCTTAGTTACTTAGCCATTTCCATGTTCGGAATTGCTAGTCCGGCTGCTATTGAAAAATATGGAGAGGAATTATATGAGCACCCGGTAGGAACAGGTCCTTTCCAATTTGAGGAATGGAGTCGTAACAGTACCATCACATTAGTAAAAAATCCGAATTACTGGATGGAAGGAAAACCTTATTTGGATAAACTTATTTACCAAGTGATTCCTGAAAATGCAGCTCGTTTGAATGCATTACAAACTGGAGAAATTGATATTTTAGATGGGATGAATGCTGGCGATACTAATATCGTAGAAGAAACAGAAGGCCTTGAACTACTAAAGCGTCCAAGTTTCAATATTGGGTATATGGCTTTTAATATGGAAAAAGAACCATTTGATGATCCATTGGTGAGAAAAGCCATCAACATGGCCATCAATAAAGAAGAAATCGTCGATGCTTTTTATAATGGATTAGCAGATCCGGCAACGAGTCCGCTACCTCCTTCATTATGGAGCCATAATAAGGAGTTGGAGAAATACGATTACGATGTCGAAGAAGCAAAAAAATTATTAGCGGAAGCTGGTTTCGAAAATGGTTTTGAGACAGAATTATATACAATGAGCAATCCGCGACCTTATTTACCTGAGCCGATGAAAATCGCTGAAGCAATCCAATCTGATTTGGCCGAAATTGGCATTACAGCAGAAATTGTTTCGATGGAGTGGGCAACGTACTTGGAAGACACTAAGAACGGAAAGCATAGTATGGCGATGTATGGTTGGACAGGGGTAATGGCAGACCCTGATAATTTCTTGTATCCAAATTTAAGTAAAACGAATGCAGAAGTGCCCGCACAAAACATTGCCTTCTATAAGAGTGATGAATTTACATCTTTAATCACGGAAGCTCGTGAAACCATTGATCAAGATAAGCGAACTAAACTTTATAAAGAAGCACAACAATTATTTCAGGAAGACGCACCTTGGGTAATGTTGGCGTATACGACGCCACCGCTTGCCCAAAGTGACTATGTCGAAGGTTATAAACCACATCCCATGAGCAACGATTTAATGACGGATGTGTACTTATCAAACCAATAATTTGAGGTGGATGGATTTTGTATAAACTATTGAAAGATTTGTGTGATTTAGTAGGGCCAAGTGGTTTTGAACAAGATGTTCAACGTTTTATCAAAGAAGAAATACAAGATAAAGTGGATCAACTAGAAATCGACTCACTTGGTAATTTGATTGCTAAAGTAAAAGCGACAGATCCACAAATGCCCTCTATTTTACTAGCAGCCCATGCAGATGAAATCGGTTTTATTATTAAGAAAATCGAGCCGAATGGTACACTGCGCTTTGAACAGCTCGGCGGATTTGATAATCGGATTTTATTAGCACAACCGGTTACCATCAAAAGTGCAGCGGGTTATATTGAAGGGGTAATTGGTGCTTTGGCTGTTCACTATGTAAAGTGGGATGATCCAAAGCGAATTGATTCTCATCGTGATTTATACATCGATGTGGGTGCATCTTCAGCACAAGAAGTTCTAGACATGGGGATCAAAGTGGGCCAACCAATAAGCTATGGAAGTAAATTGAAATTGGCAGGTGACAAAAAGCGTAATCGTGTAATCGGTAAAGCGCTGGATGACCGTGCAGGTTGCGCCGTGTTAATTGCACTGATTAATAATCTTCATTCAACCAAAACAGCTAACCACGGAGACATTTACTGCGTCTTCACGGTTCAAGAAGAAGTAGGATTAAGAGGTGCATCTGTATTGTCCCAAAACATCAAGCCAGACTTCGCATTGGCTGTCGATACGACACCAACAAGTGATACGTATGATGTATTGATGACAGGGACGAGAAAACTTGGGGGTGGCCCATGTATTAAAATCGCTGACAAATCATTGATTTCACATCCTCTGGTTACAAGTCTTTTGGAGAAAGTTGCTGAAGAACATAACATTCCTTATCAACAGGAAATCTTTATGGGCATTGGGACAGATGCTGGAGCAATTCATATGACTTCAACGGGGGTCTCAACAGGAGTCGTTTCTATTCCTTCACGTTATACGCATACACCGATTGAAATTATCGACTTGGATGATCTTGAAAACTCAGTTCGTCTAGTAGAAGCATTTATTTTTGCTTCAGGAGAACTGATTGGCAAGAACTTTCTAGACACATAATATAGTAAAGAAACCGAGTGCACTTGCGATGTACTCGGTTTTTTGTAGTCATTTTACAATCAATTATTAAATACAAAATATTAATTTTAAAAATTTTT
>NZ_AEPB01000008.1 GCF_000189395.1 Planococcus donghaensis MPA1U2
GTAGTAGTATTTTTTTAGGTTTTAAGGTCTGTATGACGTGACAACAACACACGGATAATTTGATGATTTTCCATCTCACGAACTGTAATCGTGTGGTGCGGCAATTCGACCGATTCACCTTCACCAATATCCGTATTTTTTAATTGAATCCATCCACCGATCGTATCAACGTCTTCGCTATCATCAAACTCGATGGCAAAGCGATCTTCTAAATCAGATAAAAGTACCCGTCCATTCAATAAATAATTATTAATATCAACGGCTTTAATCTCATCGCGTTCGTCTTCATCAAATTCGTCACGAATTTCTCCAACAATTTCTTCTAGAATATCTTCCATTGTAATGACACCAGCCGTTCCACCGTATTCATCAACAACAATGGCCATATGAACATGTTCTTTTTGCATTTTCAACAACACATCTTGTATGGGTGCCATATCATGAACAAATGGAAGATCGTGAACGACGATGCTGTCATTTAAATCTTGTTGGTACGTGTAATTGGTCAGCATTTCTTTAACATTAATAAACCCGAGAATATCATCCTTGTCCCCTTTTTCGGTAACAGGGTAACGGGTATATTGATGATCACGGACAATCTCCATTAAATCATCATGGCTCATCTCAAGTGAAATGGTCTCCATTTGTGTTCGTGGCAACATAATATCTTTTGCCAATCGTTCATCGAAAGAAAAGATGTTCTGCATATACGATAATTCCGTTTGATTGATTTCGCCGCTATGGTAGCTTTTTGTCATGATGATTTTCAATTCTTCTTCTGAGTGAGCTTGCTCATAAGCTGCGGGTTCGATACCGAATGCACGTAAAAGCAATCTTGCTGAACCATTCATCAAATAGATAAACGGTGCGAAAATCAGCCCGAAAAAGTAAAGAGGGCGAGCAAAGATAAAGGCCATCTTCTCTGCATATTGAATGGCTAGCGTTTTAGGTGCCAATTCACCAATCACGACATGTAAAAAAGTAATCATGCTAAACGCGATAAAAAAAGAAAAAATCGATGCAGTCGGTTCTTCGATTCCAAAGTTTTCAAAAACCGGATACAAGAGCCGTTCTACAGTTGACTCACCTAGCCAACCAAGGCCAAGCGCTGTTACGGTAATCCCTAATTGGCAAGCAGATAAATAATAATCCAAATTGCCAATGATTTTCTTCGTCAAGTTGGCATTTTTATGCCCTTCTGAAACGAGTTGATCAATGCGGGACATTCTGACACGAATAATTGAAAACTCCGATCCAACAAATAAAGCGGTCAGCCCGATTAAAAGCGCGACCATAAACAAATTGAGAATGAGTATACTGTCCAATTCGTCCCTCCGACTAGGAGGGTTCACCTCTGCTTTCTATAAGTAAAAATAGTATAACATAAATGAAAGTGCTTTTGCTTTAGGGATGAATCATTGAAAATTCAATTCAAACGTATTGAATGCAAGAGCGATTAAACTTATGATGAGAAGAGAGAAAAGGAGTGGTTAGATGAAAGTGTTATGGCATGGGGGAACAATTTATACAATGGAAGCAGAAGGCGCGACTGCAGAAGCGGTTTTAGTGTCGGATGATCATATAGAAAAAATTGGAACATACAAAGATTTGAAACAATTTGCTGATAAAGAAATCGATTTGCAAGGAGCAACGATGTATCCAGGATTGGTCGATAGCCATATGCACATGATTGGCCACGGCGAAAAATTAATGCGTGTTGACTTATCCATCATTGAAAGCTCAGAAGAAATGCGTGAACAATTAATTGAATCCACAAAAGATCTGAAAAAAGACGATTGGTTTATCGGTGAAGGCTGGAATGAAAATAATTTTGCAGACCGTAAAATTTTCCACCGCAACGAACTTGATGAAATAAGCACGTCACCAATGTTGTTAAAACGGGTTTGCCGTCATGCGATTTTAGCAAACTCGAGCGCATTAGCATTAGCAGGTATTACTAAAGATAGTCCAGATCCTGAAGGTGGTTTAATCGTACGTGATGCGGACGGGGAACCAACCGGTTATTTGTTAGACGCTGCACAAGATTTGGTAGCCAGTCAAGTTCCTGAAGTAAGCGTAGATTATTTAACACGCGCTCTGCAAAAATCAGTGGATCATTTGTTATCGCTTGGTTTAACGGGTGCTCACACAGAAGACATGGGCTATTACGGTCATTATTCACGACCACTCGATGCATTTAAAAATGTCATCGGGGACAAAGTGAAATTTCGTGCACATTTACTTAGAGCCCATATTGCTTTTGAAGAAATGATGGAAAATGCTTCTTACGCAGAACCATTTATCGATCCGGGTCCGATGAAAATTTTCGCAGATGGATCAATCGGCGGTCGTACTGCGCTTTTAAGCAAACCGTATAACGATGATCCATCTACTATCGGAGTTGCCATTCAATCAGACGAAGAACTAAAACGTCTTGTATCAATTGCCCGTAAACACGGTGAAGCAGTAGCGATTCATGTGATTGGGGATCTTGGTTTAGAAATGGCGCTAGATGCCATTGAAGCGCATCCAGTGCCTCAAGGAAAACGCGATCGTCTTATTCACACAATGGTCGTACGAGAAGATTTAGTCGCACGTATGCAACAAATAAATGTCGCATTAGATCTTCAGCCAAGCTTTGTCACATCTGATTTCCCATGGGTCGTGGAACGTCTCGGCGAAAATCGTTTGGAATGGTCATATGTATGGAAGAAACTTTTAAATCACGGGCTGATTTGTGCAGGTGGATCAGATGCGCCGATAGAAGAAGCAGACCCGCGATTAGGAATTTATGCAGCTGTTACGCGCAGAAAACCTTATGAAACTCACGAAGGGTTTTTACCAGAAGAAAAACTAACACGCTTTGAAGCGATTCAATTGTATACAAGTGGAAGTGCCGCAGCAATTGGCAAAGAAAACGAGCGCGGCGTCATCCGTGAAGGTTTTGATGCGGACTTTACCATTTTCAACCGCGACTTATTTGCAGGGCCAGAAGAACAAATTTTAGAAGCGGAACCCGTAATGACGGTTGTGGCAGGCGAAATTATGTACCAAAAAGGTGGGCAATAAAAATGACAAAAGAAGCTTATATTATAACAGGGGCATCTAAAGGGATTGGGTTGGAATGGAGCAAGCAACTTATCGATAAAGGTCATCTGGTGATTGGTATTGCGCGCACACAACCAGAAAATTGGCCAGGTGAGCATTTTCTATCAGTTGATTTGACGCAGCTCGAGGCTATTGAAAAAACAATGGAGCAAGCGTTAGGGCAACTGCCAACAGATATAGAACAAATTGTGTTGGTTAATAATGCAGGAACCATTGATCCCATTGGACTGGCTCATACAAACTCCACAGCAGAAGTGAATCAAAGCATCATACTAAATTTGACGGCGCCTATGTTGCTATGCGGCGCATTTATCAATCAACTGAAAAATAGCCAAGCTGAAAAAAGAATTATCAATATATCATCAGGAGCGGGTCGCCATGCTTATGAGGGATGGAGTGCCTATTGTGCAGGAAAAGCAGGACTCGATCATTTCAGCTCGTGCATCGATGCAGAAAACGAAGACGTTAAAGTCGTCTCTGTCGCACCAGGAATCATCGATACGGGCATGCAAGAAAAAATTCGCCAAAGCGATGCCACAGATTTTCCGCTCATTGAAAAGTTCTTAGACTACAAAGAAAGCGGATTACTTAGCAGTCCAGAAGAAACGGTACGAATGTTAATTGAGATGAACGAAAGAACAGACTTTAACGAATTGCCAACCATTTTAGATATTCGTAACTTACCAAGAGAAAAGGAGTGATTGTATTGAGCAAGACACCAGAAAACATCCTGACAAAACTTGCTGACGCAAACCAAGCGGGCATTAACATGACGAGCCCGAAAGCCGTTGTAACTTATTTGCTAAGCCAAGGCGAAAAAGAGTCAATCCTCTTTTTCTACAAACCAAATAGTGTTGAATTCGATTTTGATAAATACGACAAAGCAGTAGCGGAAATGAAAGAGCGCAAAAATTAACCAAACCGAAATGCGTTCGTAAATGTCCTTAGAATCCCTTGAACGTTCGTAAAGTGTGCAGCCATCTTTACGAACGTTCTTTTTTGTGGTTTTGGATTGATTTTAGAGCGTTCGTAATTGTGTACCTTTACGAACGATTATCTATGGAATTTTTTCAATATATGTACTTCATGCAATCCAATGGTAAAATAAATACATTACTTGGATGCGCAAAAGGTGAAGTACTTGATCATTTACGGTAAACCAAGTGTCAATTGTGATTAGAAAATATTGCTGAGGAGAAATTAATTTGAACAGTGAATTTATATCCGCTAGCCTAATAACAATTTTCGGGATTTTTTCTTTCTTATGTGGTTTCGTGCTTATAACTAAGAAAAGATTTATGGAAGATAAGAATTGGGTGGCTTTTCGAGAATTTACGCCATTGCCAGCAATCGCTAATTATTGGTTAGTAAAAATTTTTATTATTATTTCTTCAATTATTGTTATATATGTGGGTGGATATGGTATAGGGATATTTCCTTGAATATTTGTAATCAGTTGTGAAAAACTTATTACATATTAAAATAAAAAAGGGAATTCATATTTATTATTAGTTTACATATCATAAGTTATCGGAAGTTCAGTATAAACAAATAAAAACTTTGAAGTATTTAGGAATGACGGATGTTTTCTACATAACATTCGTCATTTTTTGATTACTTTTATAAAAAAAAGTAAAGATTTCTTTACATTTAAGTTTTTAGCTTTTATAGTTTATGTAAAGATATATTTACATCCTGATTTCTGGAAAGTAGGGAGAGGCATGCCGGTTAAAAACAATATTCAAAAAATCCGTAAAGAGAGAGGGATTAAGCAAATTACGATGGCCGAAGATTTACAGGTTACAAGGCAGACGTTCACGGCAATCGAAAAAAATAAATACAACCCAAGTCTGGAATTGGCATTAAAAATCATCAAATATTTTGACCTTCCGATCGAGGAAGTTTTTATTCTGGAAGAGGAGGAAGAGAAATGAAAAAGAAAAAATACGCGCAGTGGAATATTACAATCGCATCGACAGGCGGATTAATAGGTGTAATTATTGGAACGTTTATTTTCAGTGGAGTAGACTGGTCGGCCATTCTTGGTGGTATTACTGGTTTGTTTATCATTTTCCTGGGAAATCTTTTTTACGTAAGATCGAAAAAGGATAAAACTCCAGAAGTTGATGAGCGGACCTTGAATAATATGCGAAAGTATTACGCAATTATTGCGAACCTGTTCTTAGGCGCTCTATTTCTAATGTTGGCTGCTATAACGTATATGGGGTATGACCAAATTTCAATTTCTTATCTATGGATTTTTGTCATAGCTTATATGCTAATAAGTGGAATTGGCGCTCTTATTGTTAGTCGTAGATGAGGTAGGAAAACTGCAAGTAAAGAGTGACTGGTTTACATATGACTAATTATCGGAAGCAGAACCATCTATTAATGAAACCGAATGATTTACTGAAGCTCGAAAAGAGGAAACAACTCCAGTTTTTTCGATAATTAATTAAAAAGCAGAGCTTTTATGGTTTCTACAAAAAACGCCCAACCAGTTAGCTGGTTAGGCGTTTATATTTTGATGATAGTTGGTAAAAAGTCACTGTCGATAATTTTTTTCAAGCTATCGATAGTTTCTTCATAAGACACGTCTTCTGCCAGGAACGTTTTTGTGTTTCGGTTATAGTCCTGCTTATAGAAATCAGTACGAATGATTTCCTTCAATGTCTTTTTTAGTTCATAGCCAGGCTGACAGGAAGCCGTGTCCCGACCATCCCTCCGAATCTCGATCACTTCAGGAATCAGCATTTTCAATCCTTCTACATCGACAAACCCACTTCTCTCAATCATATGAAGATCATACAAGTGCCTCGAATAGCGAGTGCTTTCTTTTTTTTCATAATAATCACAGATGGCAAAGATTTTATCAAGAAACGTCCGATCAATCGTCTGCACATTAGCCGCAAAAGGTCTCATGCCGTATTCATCCATAAACTTTTCTTTTTCTGATTCGTCCCCCTCTGCGGTTATGACAAACTTCGTGATGTAATTACTTACCTCAAGCTGTTCAAATGGAAATGGCTTATAAGCGACATTCGTTTCCACTAGAATGTGGGGGGATATCTCGCTGTCACCTTCAAATGCTTTTCGATAGCCAATTTCATACTCGTTAAACTCTCGGCCTGATCGGATCTGGTCCGGATTAAGCAGTGAAAATCCGAGGTCCTCAATCACAGATTCGATTGCCGCTTTCAGCTTCTTTTTTTCGCTTCTCGGCAGCTTATTGCTGTCTCCAAGCGGAACGCTGAGATCCAGGTCTTCTGAAAAACGCTTGATGACATCGTAGCATTTTGAGAGGGAAGTCCCACCCTTAAATACAACGCCAGGGAAGTTAGAGACCAGCTTCTTCAGAAGCAGCGATACGTAATAATCCTTTTCGATCTGGAAATTTTGCAGCCCATACGCTGCAGCTGCCGACCGGACTAACTCATTAAACAACTCGTTCTCTTCGTGCAATCGCATCTAATAACCCCAATTCATATACTCTTAGTTTTGTTTTTATCGGGTACGCATCGAGATATTCCTTCACTTCCTGTTCATTCAATGACACGCTCTCTAGATAGGACAGGATTTTCTCTTTTGCCGCTTCAAGCGGTTTTTCACTGTACTGCTCATAATTATTCAACAGGTCGAGCACTTGAAGAAGCTTGTAGTTGGATTTATTCACGTTTGCTCTTGGTTTTCGGATGATGACCCTTTTTTTGTAGACGTTCACTTCCCGCTTGGCTGCGGATGCATTATTTGTCACGATGGTCGCAACCGCTGCTGTTTGGGAAGTCAGGCCCAAAGCATTGGCAAAATTGGTACCTGACTTGTAACCGATAATACGATCCCGATCCTCTAAAAATTTCTTTCGAATAACCTTGTCTATATCAAGCACAGCCGAGCCAAACATCGGTTTCTTTTTTGGAATGAAGTAGATGCCGTTCTGGACTTTCACAAGCAGCCCTTTGTCAGAAAGGCGCTTGATATACTGTCTGAGTGTACTTGGATTCAGCTTGAGCTTCTCTTTTAGTTGCTCCGTGAGAATAGGTTCATCGTATCCGTATTCATCTAATAGATATTGATAAAGTTCCATCGGTACTCACCTCTTTCCTATATTGTAACATATTTATAATATAGATTTCAAAAAACGTTACAATCGATACTGCTGAAACCAAAGGGAGAACTTCTCTTTTTTTAAGCGACGATATAGTGCGTTAATAAAATAGAGGAGGGAGAAATATGTCAGCTAGAGGTGCATTTTTTCTGATATGTTCGTAATTGTGTACTTTTACGAACGCTTTTTTAGCTAGAAATAATTTTTCGGCTTCTATCTATAAAACTCAAGAATGGTAAAATAAGTATTATAGAGAAGAGACACAAAAATGAAAGTGAAGGTAATAGTAGAATGACACATCCATATGAAAAATATGAAAATACAGAGCTATGGAAAAAAATAGAGCAGGCACTAGATGAGTTAGTTGAAAATCAGGACATCGAAGAAATAACAAAGAGAGAATACATCGTAGGATATATTTGTAAGAAGCTCGCAGAAACGGAAGAAGCAAAATAACGCAAAATATTAAGGAGGTGAATGTAACTTAAGTGCAGTTAAGTTACATTCAGTTAAAAGATTATTGGACGAATAATAAAATGATTCTTTAGAAAAAGAGGGTGTCCCATGAAAAAGTTGGATATTTTAGGGTCAGAAACCAAAATCGAGATTAAGATATTGGAAAGACTTTATCCTGAATCAATTGGTTCATGGGAAGGGGACTGGGTTAAGGCGGACATAAAAGTTGAAATCCCTGGATATTCCGCTGATTTCTTTGCAGATATGAGAGCAGAAGAATTCAAGGACTTTCGTGATCAATTAAATACAATGAATCAAAAGTTAGAGGGGACGGCCTCCTTGATTTCAACAGAGAATGCTATCGAAGCGAAAGCAGTGATGGATTCTTTGGGAGGAATTTATTGGGAAGTGAGCACTCGTTATCCAATCAGCACTGGAGCTGTACTCACTTTTGAATTCGGTTCGGATCAGAGCTATTTAAATCAATTAGTTAAGGAACTAGATGAAGTACTAGCAGAATTTCCTGTGCTGGAACGCCAAAATGACTTAAAAAGCCATGTAACTGATTTTTTTAGAAAAATGCGCAGTTCTAAAAGAAAAAAAGGCGCTCTATAAGGGACACTTAAAGGAATTTATTCTATTTTTGAATGTAACTTAATGTGAATTAAGTTACATTCGGATCCGCAAAAAGTATAGGAAGAGGAAATTGAGATGAAATATATCATAAACGGTTTAATTACTGTTTTATTATCTATTATCGGATTTTATGCGATTTTGACTCTTTTGATTTTCACGGTGAGCGATAGTGATGAAGTGGTGCTCTATGCATTTGCAATTTTCATCGGAATTTTACTTATGGTTATCATCAATTAATTGGCTCTATTAAATGACAAATCGAAAAAAACACGAACGTATTGTGTAGTGCAAAATAAAAGTACAGAGTTATGAAGCGAAAAAGTACATAACGCTGCACTGGGCAAAGCTTTAGTAATTAACATGCTATTGCTTGCACCTCTAGGAGTATATTTGCGAATAAAGAATATAAAATTTATTGTTTCATGGCAAACTATTTTTTATAGTAGTCTGATCATAGAGGGACTTCAGTTTTTTTACAAAGCGTGGATCCTTTGATGTGGATGATTTATTGTTAAACACTATTGGCGGCTGTGTAGCGTATTTTGTAGTAGGAAATGTCAACAGACGAATCCTAAGAAATAAACTTTCTACTTCATCTAGAAAACTGTTATGAAAGAGTCTTATAACTAATTTGCAGTTAAGTTCCATCCGGGCTTTTTAAAAAAGATTGTTCAAGCTTTTAAAAACTGATAGGGAAATGGTGATACTATGTCTGAATTCGGATTGTTTGGAACAGGGAATTTACTAGGGATTTTATCAACGACTTTACTTATTGCTAGCATATATTTTACTTTCACTTTCTTTGAACACTTGAAAAGTGGAGAGAATCGGCTAAGAAAACAAAGTAAAATAGCTGCACTGATTTGTCTCACAGGGGCGCTAATGATTCCTGCTTTTTATAGTATTTATGTTAACTATGAAATGATGAAATGAGAATTGAAGTCTTCTAATAAAAAGTGAAGATTACTTATCGTGAATTATATTACATTCAAAAGCCCCCCATTACGGGGGCTTTTCTTTGTATATTATTACTTTTAACGGGTTCTCCATAAGTCTTCTTCTGTAACCAATGTTTCATCTTTACGTCTAAACTTGAAATAAGGAGGAATAAGAAGATGAAAGCCAAATTATTATTATTATGTATGCTGGTTATTTTTGGGATAGTTGGCTGTTCTCAAGAAACGAAAGTTATTAAGCACGGAAAAAACAATAGTAATTCTGCGGAAAATACAAAGGATATATCTCAAAAACCACCTAACTTAAAAGTAAGTGTAAATGGAGAAGAGTTTGTTGCTGCTACTAATGGCTATTCTTGGAATTATTATGATGATGAAGAAAAGAGCATGGCTGGTATAGAGGCTGAAGTTGTATCTGTATCTGATTTAATTGGGAACCGGAAAGGTCCTACTGTAAATTCGGATACATCTATTGAACTTAAATTTGAAGAAAAGCCAATCTCTTACGAGGTGTACGTTTTGGGATCTTTCACTCATAACAGGGGAACTGACGTAGTTTTAGATAAGCAAATCGGGAGAACAGTATATGAAGTTAAAGCCACTTGGGTACAAGGGACTGGATACTACGTTTTTCCTTTAACGATCGAATAAATCCCTCAACATCAACTCACGTTCCTTTCTCAAATGTAACATAATGGTAATTAAGTTACATTCACAATTACTGTTTGTAAGAAGTTAGCAGTATGCCAAGAAAAAATAAGCTTGCTAGAAAAAATGATACATTCAAAACGCTATAATAAGACGTTTATGTCTATGTATTTTCGTGGTCAGTAACTATAGTCTTCCTCTTATTCGTAAAGAGTGTCTATTTTAGAATTCTTAAAACCACGATGTGTTTGTCTTTTTTTGTTATACGTAATTTTTTGATAAGAAAACAGCTCTCTATACGCCATTCTAAAAAACTACTTCTAATTTTTTATAAATTCGATAGGTCTATCTTTATCTAACTTAAAGGCTAAATTCTGGAAATAGCTTATTTTATCAGGATCAGTAATCTGATAATCAACATTGTTAATTAATGCGTAATACTCACTAAAATCTTTATCACTTTCTGCAACGCCAATTGTTATTTCTAAAGACTCATTTTCATTTTCATAATAAAGAATAAGGTTATCGTCGGTTAATTCATAGGCTCCTTCTCCGTAGACAGTACTCGTAAATGTAGTTTCGTTTGAAAATTCTAATATTGTAATAGAGCTATACCTATCTGGACTATCAATGTCCTCTTCAAGTACTGGCATATAAGCAACATTGAAAGTTTGCCCAACTAAATCATTATTACCGTTACAAGCTGAGAGTAATAGTACAGAAGAGAGTAATAAAAAAGCAAACCACTTATTCATAATGTGTAGCCCCTTTCTTGAAATAAACTATATTTAGTCTATATGTTACTTACGTAGGTGAAGTTCAAAAAGTTTCAAAATATTCGATAAACTAACAATTTTATAACATGCTCTTTTGGTAGTTTCTTTAAAATAGGCGTTATCAGACAAATGAATAGCTCTATAGAAAACATCCCAAAAGTCATGAACAAAACTTTTAATGAATAGTTAAAAAATGTTTAAATAAGCGTAAATTTATAAAGTGAAAATATCGAATTATATTAGTTAACATACTTAGGGTTATTGGAAACTACATAAATAGAAAGGGAGAGTAGCTGCATTTTTGAATCGCATCTACTCTCCCTTTTGTCTGCAAAAAGTGTACTTTTACGAACGGTTGTATAGATTCTAATATTCGATCAACATTAAAGAGTCAGAAAGTATTTACTATTTTTACTTAAATGGTAAAATATAGATGTATGATTTTCGAATATTCTTTCTAAAATAGAGTCATTTTAAATTACTTAGCTACTTAGAGATGAAAAAGATTCTGAATAAACAATCTAGACTACTCTGTAAGAAATCTTATAGCATTGAATTAATTATGATTAAAATTAAGGGGAATGGTGGAGAATATTTTGGGGATGCTTTTCGAAGTGGTGATGGTCCTACTGATTATTTCAGCGGCTCTTTTAATTCATGAGCTGGGACATGCAGTTGGATTAGTAGTAAAAAACAAGAAAGTAAAGCCAGAAGTCTATTTGGGATCTTTAAGTAAAGAGAAAAAACTAAAGCTAAGTCTCGGAAGAATTACATGCTATATAACCATAGCCCTATCAGGAATATGTCGTATTTCAAACGAATCAGAAATATCACCACTCACAAATAAACAAAGAATTATATTTGCGGCAGGGGGACCAATTGCTTCGTTGCTTGGTTTTGCCATTTTTTATCTAAGTTCTCATTTTGTTCCTGGCGTGATGGGAATTGTAAGTAACAGAGTTGCATTTGTTAGTTTAATTACCTTTTTCCTCACAGTGATTCCTTATAATTATCCTGCTTTTTTCAAACATGTTAGCGGTTTTCAGTCTGATGGATTGTATATTTTGAATATAATTAGAGAGATGAAAAATCATAGCAAAGCAGTTTCATAGATATACCTCTTTGATAAGGATAGTTAGACCCAGATTATTTAGCATAGCATGAGTAATCAGAAGTAGCTGTAATTCCAATAACAAAATAAAAAGAGGAAGATGAATGCTGATTGATCAGCGTCCGTTTTCCTCTTTTGTCTATAAAAGTATAATTTTACGAAAGAGCTGAATGATTTTATCGACAAACTCTTTTCAAAGAGACAAAATTCGACGATAAAAAACCAGACCTATGGATGAAATAATTTAGTGGGATTTAAGCGTATAGTAATACTAAGTAAAGATATGGGAGACAGAATTGGTGACATCGTCAGTTTCTATGGCCGTTTCTCCCAAGGGGTAATTGTTCCAATCACATGTTTTGATTTATTTTCTCGGATGGCTTCTATAACCCCATCGGAAATCTCATCATGGGTTAACCAGCGAGACAAGCCACTTTCAAGCTTAAACCCCAGTTGAATTTGATGATAATCAACATATTGAGGAACCGCCGTTTTGGCTTTGATGTCCTCAAGATTTGAACTGCTGCCATTAACGTGAAACAGATCCCACGATTGGAGTCGAGGAAGGGATTGAGTTAAACAAGGAATCACTCGTGTTCCGTTAGCATGAATCCAGGCAACCACCAAATGGATAGGGCCATTCTGTTGCTGGACATGATCTAGTTGTTCCGCTAATTCGCTCGTATTCGTGTAGTCAACCAAAACCGGTGTTAGCTGTGCAAGGTTTTGGTCTAGGAGCCGTTGCATTTTCTCCGGATTCCGGCCGATCACCGAAACATGGTAGCCGTTTTCTGATAACCAGATGGACAATTTGGCCAGCATTCCTGTGCCGCCTATGACAAGTGCGTGTTTCATTTCAAACATTCCTTTGCTGAGTAAAATAGTGTTCTTGTATCTAATTTAATTTTCTAATAAAACTGCTAGAAAGGATGGGATGAATGACTACTTTAGTGGAAGCGTCTAATTGTTTGTTGTTATCTACCAATCAAAAGAAATCGGAAAGTCTCTGGCGGAACGACCCCTGTTATAAATTCCTGTTTTCGTTGAAAGGATCCATGAACTATCAAAGCAGACGAAACGATTTTTCGTTTATGGAAAATGAGTTTCTGGTCTTCAATCCCCATGATGAGCATCGTCAACTTGCCGTAGATGATCACAAGTTTCTAGTGGAACTGGACGCCGTATTCCTCAATGAAGCAACGGCTGCTATTTCAAACATTCAGGGAGACCTTTTCTTTGCCCAAACTACGCAAAAAAATCCACTCGTTGAGCAATGGGTCCACTTTGTTCAGCAATACGTGCTGCTGGAAGGAGAAGCTGGTAGTGTGTCTTCAAACGTGTTCTTGGAGCACAGCTTTGCTCAACTCAATCTCTTGTTAGCTAAGTCTGCTATTGGCACACATACTTCTGACTTGATTACGGACCCATTTCGCGCGGTTCAGCCTGCCCTTGTTCAAGTGATGGGATCTTTAAAAGACGATTATCAACATGCTTGGACCTTAGAAGAAATGGCAGCGCTGCTGGGTATCAGCAAATTTCAATTCGCGCATCTGTTTAAAGAAAAATTCGGGATTTCTCCTTATTCCTGGCTCCAGCTTTACCGACTGGTTCGAAGCCAGGAACTGCTTTTGCATACAAAGCGGACCATAACGGATATCGCCCACAGCTGCGGCTTTTCTTCCGTCGGGGTTTACAATCAATTATTTAAACGCCTCTATGGATTTCCGCCGAGCTTTTTCCGTGAGCGTTATTCGAATTAAGTAAAAGACAGCACAAACGACCATCATGCTGCCACAGAAGATAAAGAGAGCGCTGATATCGATAAAAGAAGCGAGTGAGCCAAACACCATCAAGGAAATGACGTTAGATCCATAGAGAAGGACCGCATTGAAACTAAATGCACGACCCAGCTTCAGTGCTGGAACCAGTGTCTGAATCAAATAAACACGGGAGAGACTGGAGAGTGGTAAACCAGCTGCCGCAATCAGGACTCCCAAAAAGTAAAGGGAAAGGTTAGTGGCGATCCCTAATCCTAAGATTCCGATTCCCCATACAACAGAGGCAATCAAATAAATGGTAAACGTCAGATTTTTCCAGAAAAATGGAATGATGACGTTGATTAGAATGACCCCGATGCCATACCATCCCAATAAGAGGCTGTAAAATTCTTCCCCTTGGCTTGGGTAGTGTTGAAGAAGAAGCAAGAGCAACCCGACTTGCCATACCCAGGTGTTAAAAAAGACCATCAGAAACGTCACCATAAACAACTTTTTTATGGTTTCTTCGTCTTTTACCCATAGAAAGAACGACACAATCGACTGGAAGATTCCTTCCTTTTCCCCTCCCAATATATGCTCCTCGGTTAACGGTTCGACCCAATGGATTTTCAAGATAAAAAGCGCACTCAGTACATATGTAAGTGCATCAATCGAATAAAAATGGATCGTTTGCCCGGCACTCAACAGACCGATACTAAAAATAGGGGTGAGTACCTGAACGCCTCTTGTCACCGTGTCCAGCAGACTATTGACGGTCGTACGGTCATCAACTGGGGTGACGAGTGGCAAAACGGCCCGGTATGCCGGATTATAAAAGCAACCCAGGCTCTGAATCACGAAACTGACAATCAGTAAATGCCAGAAGGCTAACAGGTCGAAGTGATGGAAGATAACCAGTGAGAGAATAATGGGAACGCGAATAAAGTCGATCCACAACAGCAGCCTTTTCTTCTGGAGACGGTCTGCAATAGCACCACCAATTAATCCGAACAACAGATAAGGTACCGCCTGTGAAATGGCAATCATGGTAGTCAAGCTAGCTGATTGCGTCAAATCATAGGAGATAAAAAGAAAGGTCAACCCCGCGAGGATATTTCCCAGCTGTGAAATGCCGGCGCCTGCCAAGTAATAGAGCACGTTTTTGTTTTTTACCACATTTCGATACAACGTAACCACCTCATTTACAGGTTACGCCGTAGTTTTGGATGCATCTATATGAATCTTGCTGTTTTTCACGACAATATTCAGGAAAGAAACAGTAAGTGCTAACTTTATTTGAATAACATAGTACAGGCGTGAGTTTATACATGACACCTTACGGGAAGAAGGAACTTTGTTTGAAGTTCCTTCGCTTTCTCGTTTGTGAACCTGTACTTTTACGAACACTTTTAACCAAAAGTATCTATGAAATATAAAAGACGATTTTGTCATTATCCTTGGTTAAAGTGGAATCTGAAATTGATACACGAGTAAAGAAAGCCGTGATATACTAAAAATTAGGAGAAGAGGGGGTATTTAGAATGAACAAAAGGGGAACTGGGATTAGTTTTATTGCAATTGCAGCGTTGTTGTTTTCTACAAAATATATTGCTGCAGCTATATTTGGAAGCAACATTACTTCTTGGGATGAGGAATTGTTTAAATCGATGCTTTCCTATATCGGAAGACCACTGAGTACAATGAGTTTTTTGGCATTATTAATTGGAATCAGCTATATAGGTTGGGCAGAATTTGAAGAAATAATTTTGAAAAAAAAGGCTAATTCTTTATAGAATTAAAAACGCCAAGACCTTCTAAGGTTCTTGGCGTTTTAGCGTAGGTGAAAGTAATTTAAGTGTAGTTAAGTTATATTCAACAAGAAATGGAGATGAATAGGAATATGAAGAATATAGGATTAAAAATGATTTGGATTATACCTAATGTCTTACTCTATCTCTTAGCCATCGGTATTCTATGGTTTATTTTTATTAATGCTCAAGGCCTTCAAGAAATCAATAATTTAGAGATTTGGGTACTTATATTGCTCCTTCTTTTACTAGTAAACTTTTTCGGTTCTTATAAAATTGTGAGCTGGATAAAACAAAGGAAAATGTAAATGTATCTTTTCTCGCATAAAGAAATATGAAGGTAAATTATTGTGTATTAAGTTACATTCATAATAGTGCTTATCAAACAGTCCCGTATAAGTTTTTGAGAGGCAGGAATATGATGGATACGGAATTACAAAAAAAGATTACGACATTGGTAGCTGACCGGAAACTGGAGACAGCTGAACGGTTATTAATCGATTACGTCGAGCAGAATCCCTATGACATCGAGGGATGGAATCGATTAATTGTACTGGAAACGCTCACGCCATTTGAAGATTACGAACAAGCCGCTGACTTTGCTCGGAACGCCTTGCATTACCACCCAACCAATCTGCTTTACTTTATCCTGATTCTTTCTTTTACTCCTTGGTACCAAGGAGAACTGGATGACGAACTGGTAGAGCAAGCCGAAGAAGTTCAACACAAAGCAAATCCGGAAATAGCAGCCATTATTTCACTGCTGCTTGCCGACCACTATCAGAGTAAAGATAAGGCTCATTACGAATTCTTATTAAAACGGTCAATCCAGGACTACCCATATATTGTTAGAAACTACACAGATTTAGGGCAGCATTATTTGCGATATGGACAAAAGGAATCAGGGAAGGCTTTGATTAAAAAAGGCTTAGCCAATGTAAAATTCGTCTACATAGAGGGTGTAGACGACAACCATGACGATCTGGATATTATCCGGTACATCAATGAAATGATAACAGGAGTCTTTACTACAGAATACAGTTATCGTGACTTGGAGAACTTGTTGCAGAAGTAAGCAGACCATGTTTGAATGACTTTTACTGATTCTAAATGTAATTTAATAGCAAGTAAGGTACATTTAAAATACTGAATAACTTACAAAAAACATCCAAGCAATTGGGAGCTGAAAAAATGTCGGAAATTACATTCTTAGCATCCTCAAAACCACTAAAAATTCCAGAAGAGATTCAGGAATATAACCAGCGTACGGGATTTGAGAACGAAAAAGATTATATGTTCTTTTCTGTCCATGAAGTAACAGAGGGTTGGCTGCAAGAAATTCGGGGGCTTTTATCTTTGCCATATATTTACGAAGCAGAAGGGGGTGGAAATCGACTATTTCTAACGTACCTTGAAAAATACATCGAAACCGGAGAGGTACTAGAGATTTACAGTGTGCCAAATCAACACGCATTGCTCAGTTACAAGAAAAAAGTACAGGAAAAGCCTGAACCGATTGAAGTGAATATGGGAAGTTACACGTATCGAGATCTATCAGGTTTGTATCAGTTAAACTCAAAGAAATGGGTAGAGGAACTAAGCCATCGAAATTACATTACTCAGCATGGCGTAACTACCTTTGTTAAGTACTAATGGTACTAATCTGAATGTAACTTAAACCTAACTAAGTTACATTCAGGCTCTCTATTTTAAAGAAGTTAGCAGTACTACAAGGGAAAACCAATTTGCTAGAAAAAATGATACATTCAAAAGGATTTAATATAAGACATTTATGTCTATGTATTTTCGTGGCTATTGTCTAGATTTGTGCCATCTTGTCTTGAATATGATCGATTTTTTTCTTTGATAAGACCATTTTTCAGCAGCCGCAACGTTTCTTGTTTCTTTCGTAAACATTGTGAAACCCGAGCGCTGTATGCCCGGATTTTAGATGTTTTATGATATTATAAGTTGGTTGCCTGAAACGATTCAAGCGCTCAACGATGATTGAAATGTGCATATTTAGGTGGTGGTAGGATTCTATCATCACCAGTTCTTTCGTGTTAAGATGGGTGTAGGTCATTCGCGATCACTCTGATGTTTTTCTTTGGACGGAAAACACATTGTGAGGTACCCGAATGACTTTTTCAGTTGTCTAGCTTAATTTCACAATAGGCGCATTTAAAAAATGTATACACAAAGCTTTATGAATATGAGCGAGTGGCATATTGGCAATTAGGTATTTAAATACAACTAATTAAAAAGATAGTTAGGAGATAAAGTGAATGACATATGCATTAGAAATAAACGACTTGAAAAAGGTCTATTCTGGCGGCGTTGAGGCTTTGCGTGGCATCGATTTGAAAGTAGAAGAAGGAGACTTTTACGCTCTCTTAGGCCCTAACGGTGCTGGGAAATCTACGACCATTGGAATTGTGACATCTCTTATCAATAAGACATCAGGAAATGTCAAAGTCTTCGGCTATGATATGGACACGCAGTTAATGCAGGCGAAGCTACAGATTGGTCTGGTTCCTCAAGAGTTCAACTTCAGTCCTTTTGAAACGGTCCAACAGATTGTCGTGAACCAGGCAGGTTATTACGGTGTGTCAAGGAAGGAAGCATTAGAGCGCAGCGAAAAGTACTTGAAGCAGTCTGATTTATGGGAGAAAAAAAATGTTCAGGCACGGATGCTTTCTGGAGGGATGAAACGTCGACTGATGATTTCACGCGCCTTAATGCATGAACCAAGTCTACTTATTCTTGATGAGCCGACGGCGGGTGTGGATATTGAATTGAGACGAGAGATGTGGACGTTTCTGAAAGAGTTGAATGATAATGGTACGACGATAATTTTGACAACACATTATTTGGAAGAAGCGGAGATGTTATGTCGCAATATTGGAATCATTCAAAAGGGGCAACTGATTGAGGATACAAGTATGAAATCATTGCTTGCTAAGCTTCAGTTTGAAACAATTATTTTAGATATTGAATCTTCAGGACAAATGCCAGTGATTAAAGGCTATGAGAGTGAACTTATGGATGAAGGATCTCTTTCTGTGGAAGTAGGGCGTGATCAAGGGATTAACGAACTGTTTAACCAATTGACCGAACAAGGGATTAAAGTATTGTCGATGCGTAATAAGTCCAATCGATTAGAAGAATTATTTTTAAAACTTACAGAAGAAACTGCTTAATGGAGGATTCACATGTTTAAACTATATTTAACAGCATTAAAGGGTTTGGCGGTCAAAGAAACGAACCGTTATCTTAGAATTTGGATCCAAACATTGGTTCCTCCTGTAATTACAACGTCCTTATACTTTATCATCTTTGGAAATTTAATTGGTAAAAGGATTGGGGAAATGGGAGGATTTTCCTACATGGAATTTATTGTCCCTGGATTGATTATGATGTCAGTCATTACGAGTTCCTACTCAAATGTCTCGTCATCATTTTTCTCACAAAAGTTTCAAAAGAATATTGAAGAACTATTGGTCGCGCCCGTCCCGACACATATTATTATTTGGGGCTTTGTGATTGGTGGACTAGGAAGAAGTACTTTGGTGGGGATACTGGTCACGATTATTTCGTTACTTTTTGTTCCGCTACAAGTCTATTCTTGGAGTATTGTCATATTAACGTTTTTAATGACGTCTATTTTGTTCTCTTTGGCAGGTCTGTTGAACGGCATTTTTGCAAGATCATTTGACGATGTGTCTATCGTTCCTACTTTTGTTCTTCAGCCATTGACTTACCTAGGTGGCGTATTCTTTTCCATCTCTATGTTGCCACCATTTTGGCAGATTGTATCACAGTTCAACCCGATTGTTTATATGATTTCTGGATTCCGATTCGGGATCCTCGGTGTAATCGATGTACCAATTCTATTCTCTGTTCTCATTTCGATTATTTTTGTGATTTCACTTTATGCTTTAAATTGGTATCTGATTGAAAAAGGCCGTGGACTGAGAAGTTAATATCTATTTTTATTAATTTAATGAATACTTTACTCTAGTATTTTATCTAAAGGTCGATAGAGTACTAGAGTCGAGCTAGCTAATATAACAAAACTCTTTTATTATCCTTACATTTTCATAGGATTGGTTAAACTATGTATGTAGAGCAGAATCAGTTTTATAAGAAGAAAACCAACTTTATAAAGATAGTCTAGCTTGCATATGACTGTTTATCAGAAGAAACTCAGCGATGAGTTTCTTCTTTTCTTTTGTTCACTAAAGTGTACTTTTACAAAAGGTTCTCTAATTGAATATCTGAATTTTGTACAGTGAATCTTGGCTTAGTAAATTCTTCTAACCATAGTTTGATTGCTTGAAAAAATGTGAATTGGCATATGGTTTGATCTATCTATGATTCAAATATGCTTAAAAGTATACTTGGACTCTTTGTTAATATAGAGCGTTATTAATTACTTATTAGATTGAGTTAGGTAACTTTTGTAGCTTTTACTCTAGATTAATCATAAATAGTCAAAATTTTTTAAAAATAAATTCGGTTTAATTTAGGTCTTGTTCATTATTTCACATGTCATCTGAGGTAGTTTACTGTTTAGAAAATTAGAAAAGTTAGGGGGAAATTAAAATTGAAAATCGATTTAGTGCCTACTTATTTCTTAAGCTAAGGTTCAATTGAAAATTGTATTGTTACCTCATTATGATAGCGTTTTCTTTATTAATCTTTAAGCTTATTTTGATACTGAAGATAAAAGAAAAAAGTAAAAATATATAGGTATAAAATGTTGAACCGTCAAATTTACGTCTGTAAATCGCATCTTTACAAGGAGTATTTTTTCTAATTAATACTTTTAAAAGTTTGGAAAAATAATTATATAAATATAAAGAAAAAACCCTCGGATGAATAAAATAAGCATCTATGTCGGCAATTCGTGGTTCAATAAAACCTTGCCTGAAAGAGTTTTCATGTGGTTTAATGGGTAACATTAATCTTTTGTAGATTAAATACAAAGAGACGGAGTGTGAAGAGAATATGATAGTACGCCAAACTGAAAGTTTATTTTATACTTTATTGAATAATGAATGGATGGGAAGCAGTAGTGGAGAAACTGTACAAATCTATTCTCCGGATGATCATGAAGTAGTAGGTGAAGTTCCTGCCTTGAGTCAGGAAGAAGTCGCTGTTGCAATTCAAAAAACAGCAGATGCCCAGGAAATGTGGGCAGCAAAAGAAGTTTATGAGCGCTCTGCACTTCTTCATCGCTGGGCAGAAGAATTAGAAAAAATGACCGATGAAATCGGTGAAATGATTCATAAAGAAGTAGGGAAGACATTTTCGGCAGGGAAAAGTGAAGTTGAACGTACTGCGCAACTAATTCGCTATACGGCAGAAGAAGGTCTTCGTACACACGGAAGCTTTATCCAAGGAGATGCTTTTCCTGGGGCTACGAAGAAGACAAAAGCCATCGTACAAAAAGTTCCTTATGGGGTGGTGCTGGCTATATCGCCATTCAACTATCCAGTAAATCTAGCCGCTTCTAAAATCGCGCCAGCGCTTATTACAGGTAATACCGTGATCTTTAAACCTGCTACTCAGGGGGCAATTAGTGGACTGTTGATGATAAAAGCCCTAGTAAAAGCTGGCCTGCCAGAAGGTGTAGTAAACGTAGTAACGGGACGAGGTTCTGTGATCGGTGATTTCATCGTTTCTCATCCCCTTATCAATATGATTACGTTTACTGGGGGAACAGCAACGGGGCAGCATATCGCCAAAAAAGCATCTATGATTCCCGTCGTGCTTGAGCTGGGTGGTAAAGACTCTGCAATTGTATTAGAAGACGCAGATTTGAATAAAGCCGCAAAAGAAATCGTTAGCGGAGCACTTAGCTATTCAGGACAACGCTGTACAGCTATAAAGCGTGTGATGGTGGTCAATAGTGTCGCAGATGAGCTTATTGGGAAGGTAAAAGAACTTGTGTCCAAACTGACAGTAGGGAAATCCCATGAAGATGCGAGTGTAACACCTTTAATCGATCAAAAATCAGCGGATTTTGTGACTAGTCTGATTGAAGATGCCCAAACTAAAGGAGCTACTGTCGTACTGGAAGGCATTAAGGAAAAGAACCTTCTGGGTCCAACTCTTCTTGACCATGTTACAGAAGAGATGGCTGTCGCTTGGGAAGAGCAGTTTGGACCGGTGTTACCATTTATACGAGTTGAGAATGAACTTGAAGCAATTGCGCTCGAAAAGCGAAACCAGTATGGTCTACAAGCTAGTGTCTTCACTCGTAATCTGGAGAACGCCTTCGCAATTTCAGATAAGCTGAATGTAGGGACTGTCCAGGTGAACGGCAAAACATCACGAGGACCAGATCATTTTCCGTTCTTAGGAGTGAAAAACTCCGGACAAGGTGTGCAGGGAATTGGTAGAAGCATTGATTCTATGTTGCGCGACAAGATGCTCGTTCTAAATCTTTAAATGGCTAATGAATTTATACTGATTAACAATATTTATCGGTATTATTTTCAGAATTTTCATTTTAATAAGTAAGAAAGAAACGAGATTGGCTCGAAAACAATATAGAAATTTGCCCTGAAGTATCCTTTTTTACGGAATAGGGAGAAAAATGCATTGTAGTTTATATGGCACACCTAACCGGAAGTCTATATTCTCTTGTGAGATTATTTTTAGGATCTGCATCAATCGCAATAGTAAGTAGTTGAATAGATGAGGAGAAGCGATAAGCCTGCTCTTTCTCACGGTACTCGATGCTCAAATCTTGCAGTACATTGACAAGTATCTGTATGTAATAGATAATTTATTTAACTTAATACAAGAAGTTTTCTAGGGTTCCGCGGGCTATTATATTCCGGTTAGGTCCGAGAGAAAACGCACAGAAACTCTGTATCCACGGAGGGATAAAAGCCCGGGAGATATCATAAACGATATTTTCCTGGGCTTTTTATTTTTTGTATTAAGTAAAAATGATAATTTGAAGAAATGGAGTTGTTAAGTGTGAAATTATCTGTACTTCCTGAAACAATGTCAGTTTTAAAATTAGATTCTTCTAAGGCTCTTCCCCAATGGGCTCTTAAAAAAAGTAGTTTTGTCTCAATTACGTATACGAACGAAGAACTTTCTATTGTTTGTGCAGAAGAAGCAGTGCCATCGCATGTAGAAGATATGGAAATAAGCGATGAATGGAGATGCATTAAAGTAGAAGGGCCTCTGGATTTTTCACTGACCGGCATATTATCATCTCTAATTTCACCACTTGCCGAAGCTGAAATTAGCATCTTCGCCATTTCAACTTTTAACACAGATTACCTTCTGGTTAAGTCAACCACTTTAGAACGGACTTTACAGATCTTAGCAGAGCACGGCCATTTTATCAGCTAATTACAGTTTGTGAGTATTTTTCGTCATTTTAAGCTAGAATTATTCGGTTTACACATCAAAAGTTATCGGTAAAAAGAAGCTACAGTGTGAGCTTCTTTTTTTGTCTTGAAAATTCATTTTCTTTTAGCCTGGATATTAATTGCCTATCGAGGAATAGATTACTTAGTCCTTCACGAAAAAGGGGTTTGTGCTTTTTTTGACTATTAATAGTTCGATTAATTAGAAAAGAAGCGGCTCATGGATTTGATAATAGTATTACACTACCTATTTCAAGAATCTAATGTTGCGGTACAAGTGGAGTGCGCATCTTCTATGAATGTTAAAGATTTGTTGAATATTACAGGTGAGTATTGCGATATGTATATTGTGGAGAGAGGCTTTTATTAGACATATGTCCTTCCTCATGAAGAAAATTTGTGTTAAACCCTTTACAGAAAATTGTCTGCAGATAATCAACTGAATTTTAGTAGACTAACTTTAAGAATTGAGTATTTCAAAATTAGATTTAAAGAAAATACTATATGTACTCGAAATTATTGGTAGCTTTAATTTTCTAATTAAATAAATTGAAAACCCTACATTTCTAGTCCAGATCTGAAATTGAAGGGTTTTTTTACATAGTTTTTGAAGGGATTCAGTACATTTAATTTGCAAAAATATCATTTAATATATAAAGTGATAAACATTAGAGTGAAAGTGCCTAATAAATATTCCGATTTTAAGGAGGAAAACTATGCCATTTCCGGATATCAGCAACAAATCATAGGAGGAGTTAATTAATTAAAAGGCCGTACTGCAGTAATAAAACGATCAGCAAACGTCTAGCGGAAGCAAGAGTTACTGAATTATCGGTGATTAACTGAAGAGACTGCGAAAGCCGCTACTGATTTATCTAGCTTTGGAGCTGAACATAAAGTCATTCAGTTGGAAGTCAGCAAATCAGAAACCATTACGGTAACCGCTGACTTTGCGATTTTATCGACAGGGCGTTTGAATAGTTGGGTAAATAATGCAGAGATATACCCTTCACAACCAGCTTTTAAAATCATAGACGACGAATGAGACTTGGTTCATGATTTAAACTTGCGTATTATCTTCATTAGTTGCCTATGCGAAAAAAGTACCTACTGGGCGATTAGGCGCGCCTAATGATGTAGCAGGTGTTCTATTATTCGTAGCTTCAGATTTAGCGAAGTTTCTATAGTAGCAAGTAAAGTTAGTTGGAAATCTGAAAGTCAGTAAAATGAAAGCAAATTAGAGAAAATAGGGAGGAATTGGAACAATGATAATAACGATAGTTTTACAGGTAGTGTTAGGTGTTTTATTTACAGGACTAGGCTTTAGTAAAATCACTGGAGTAAAGATGCAAGTAGATGAGTTTGACAGGCTGAAATTGCCTCAATGGTTTCGGATTGTGACTGGAATCGTTCAATTAATCGGGACAATAGCTTTGGTTGTAGGGATTTGGTTACCAGAATGGGCAGCATTTGGCGGGTTATGGATTGCCGTAACGATGTTCTTTGCCGCTGTAGCACACATACGCGTTAAACACCCAGTCAGAGATACAATTCCAGCCTCTGTGTTAATGATTTTGGCTCTAATTGTCTTTTTCTTAAACAGCTCAGCACTTATCAAGTTGTTCAGTTAAAGTATGAGAGAGCGGTAAAGAGGGGTTATCCAAATTATGAGCAGCTTTTCTCGTTTATAGAAAATAAGCATAATTTCTTGAAATTTTAGTTACTATCAATTAATGTATTAATTGATAGGGGCGATGACAAATGAAATACTCATTAAGAAGAATCCGACTAAGTTATATTGCATGGCTTCGTTACGCACGTTATTACAACCGCACTATGACCTGCACCAATCGTGACTTAGCCAAATGGGGATTAAGAACAGGTCAATTTGATATCATCAGTCATTTAAAAAAACATGAACGAGTTACACAATCTGAATTAGCGAACCGACTTGCGGTAACCAACTCAAATATTACGCAAATTTTAAGCAAGTTAGAAGAGGCGGGTTATATAAAACGAGAACAAGAGTGGAAGACAAAATATATTTCACTTACACCAGCTGGTGTAATTTTGCGAAACGAAGTAGTCCCCGCCCAAGAGCAATTTCGAGCAGATCAATTTTCGAATTTAACAGAAGAAGAACTTGAGCAGCTCATTCACCTACTAAAAAAAGCAAACCAAGGAGTGAACGAAGAATGAATATTTTACGAAATGAACAAGCATATTCAAATGGAGGCGGTGCTTTTTCATTGCAGTTTCGTCGCCCCGGTTTAATCGACGGAAATTTTGAAAAAGAGGACCATGCATTTGGCCCACTTAGTCGAATAGATCACGCAAAAATCGGACAAGGCACCAAAATTAGTATGCATGAACATATAAATGACGAGATTTTAAGTTATATGTGGCGAGGGGAAATGTTACATGAAGATTCTTCTGGCTTGAAAAAGTTTTGTTCTCCAACCAACCAAATGCTGATGGGGGCTGGGAATAGCTTTTTTCACGAGGAATCCACACCGACAGGTTCTGTTGAAATGCTTCAAATTTTTATCCGACCAGCAGAAAAAGATTTGGAACCCCGCGTTTTATTTGCGGACATGCAGTTACCAGAAATCAGTAATTGGCGTTTAATCGCGGGACCATCAGAAGTGAATGCTCCACTGGAACTTCGTCAGCAAATCGTCGTATACGATGTACACGGAAAACCAGGCGAAACCTTTACATTACCAGTTGTAACCGGTTATACACCTTGGCTCTATGTCATGGACGGCGAAATTACCGCACATGGGGAGAGCCTGCATAAAGGTGATGCCATTTCTAGTACAGCGGAAGAGTTGACCACGATTCAGTTGGAAAAGGATACTACTATTGTATTATTCCTTGTCGACTTAAAGGCATCGATGACACTTGCAGGTAGTTTTAGTGGCGTTAAACGATTTTAAACTGTAATCGATTTGTCACACATGAAAGTAGGATAAGTTAATTTTTCCTATTAAATAATGTTGTTTTCAATAGCCGAATTTGATTGGAGAATAAATAAAATTATAAATAGTTAGGATGATATGAAATGGTTAAAGTAGCAGTAATTAGTGGGAGTTTACGTAAAGAAGCAGTTTCCACAAAAATCGCAAAAAATGTGGCAGAGCTATTTCCACCGGAGTTTGAAACAGAGCTTGTAGAAATCGGCAATCTTCCTGTGTTTGATCAAGATTATGAAGAGGAAGGCAATACGCCAGAAGAATACACAAGATTCCGCAACACAATGAAAGAAGTAGACGCCGTGTTATTCGTAACCCCTGAATACAATCGTTCAATCCCATCTGCACTCAAAAATGTATTGGATGTAGGGTCTCGTCCTTATGGTGAAAGCATTTGGAATGGCAAGCCAGCTGCTATCATCAGTCAATCACCGGGGAATTTGAGTGGATTTGGTGCCAACCATCATTTGCGTCAAATCTTAACATTCTTAAACATGCCCAGCGTTCAGCAACCGGAAGTGTACCTAGCCAGTTCCTTTGACTTATTGGATGACAACGGCAAATTCAAAGAAGAAGGAACGGTCCAATTCCTGCAGTCTTTTGTTGATGTATTTATTGATTTAATCAAGAGATATCAAGCATAAGTTTTGGGTCAAATAGGTTTTAGGATAAAGTAGTAATTTAGTGAAATAGGAGATCCGAATTGGCGATGTCGATTCTGGTCTTTTGTTTTTGTAACAAGGTTTTTTACATTAGACCAAATATAATTTTACTAATTGGTTTATGGATTGTCATGAGGTTTTATGAGAAGAAAGCTCCTAGTAAGACGAATGCAGCTTATTGCTAAGTCGGTTACGATTAGCACTTTGAATTTATTGATCTTAGTAAAAAACTGAAATTGTAGCGAATAATAGAAGTGATTAAATGTAAAGAGAGAAAAAGTGCTGATTTAAGCTGACTTTTTCTCCCTTTTTGTTTAGGCTATATTCAAAAGACTGCACTAAAAGAAATACAAGCTAGAATTTCATCAGAAAATGGATGCTAACAGTTTTAGTAGTCTATATATTAATTTGCATGGATGTACGAATTTAGTTTGTTTTGTATCGATAAATAGTTGGTTGTAAATAATAGATATGTGCTTTGCTTCGTAACGATTACCACTCTGTCTGTTGTGCCGTAGGGCATGCCAATTCGTATAGCAGTTTTTTCTTTACCACCATACGTGTCATCAGTGGTAATTGTTACTATATCGGCTATTGGAATTTTTATCTTTGTGAATAGCCATTTAATTACAATATCAGTATCAACTTGTTTTACATATACTTCAAACAAAATATCCCTCCTTTATACTAATTAACTTATTTTAACATGTTTAGAACTATTACACCTCGCTGTGCCTATTCAACAGATATGAATAACTAATTTACAACACAAGTTTATACATCATTAATTGACTTTAAAAAAAACGAGAAGTGAGATTTCTATCCCATTAGTCTTGAGAACATATCCGTATGCAAATTTTTTTATAAAATAGAACTCTTTAAATCTATCTGATTCATATTATGTAAATAGGAAGTAATAGAGTAAGTTATTTGACTATGTACCATAGTACATAGTTTATACTTTTTATGAGGTGAACAAAATGAGCTATCGAATCAGTGAGTTGGCAGCTTTATGCCACGTAAATAAGGAAACCATCAGGTACTATGAGCGAAAAGAGTTATTGGAAAAACCAATAAAAAACAACTCAGGATATCGTATATATTCTGAAGAAACGGTCAAACGGGTGGGATTTATTCGGAGACTGCAAGAATTGGGTTTTTCGTTGAATGAGATTTATAAATTATTAGGGATCGTGGACAAAGACGATATACGCTGTGAAAATATGTTCACTTTTGTGTCCGAAAAAGAATTGGAAGTCCAAAAGCAGATTGAAGATTTAAAGCGCGTAGAACGAATGTTAGGTGAGTTGAAAGATCGGTGTCCAGATAAAAAAGAGTTACATGAATGCTCAATTATCGATGTATTGATGAAGGAGGAATAGAGTATGAAAAAGTATCGCGTAGAAATTCAAGGGATGACGTGCACAGGATGTGAAAGACATCTAGCAAGTGCACTTGAAGAAATTGGCGCAAAAAAAGTTCAAGCAGACTTCCAAAAAGGAGAAGTTATTTTTGAATTACCAAAAGAGATCACGATTGAAAAAGCAAAAAGTACAATAGAAGAAACGAAATATCAGCCGGGCAAAGCAGAAGAGTTAAGATTCGAAGATGTCGTTTATACGGAAATAGAAAGCGAGTATGACTACATTGTTATCGGTTCTGGGGGTGCTGCCTTTTCTTCTGCCATCGAAGCAGTAAAAAACAATGCCAAAGTAGCGATGATTGAACGGGGAACTGTAGGTGGTACGTGTGTGAATATTGGTTGTGTGCCTTCTAAAACCTTAATGCGTGCCGGAGAAATCAACCATTTGGCTAAAAATAATCCGTATATCGGGCTGCATACCTCTGCGGATAAAGTAGATTTAGCTCGTTTGGTCAATCAAAAAGATGAATTAGTGACAGATCTTCGAAACAAAAAATATGTTGATTTGATTGATGACTACGGATTTGAGTTAATCAAAGGGGAAGCCAAATTTTTAAATGAGCATACGATTGAAGTGAATGGGAAGAAGTTAACGGCAAACCGCTTTTTAATCGCCACAGGGGCAGCTCCTGCAATTCCAGCGATTACAGGGTTAGACAAAGTGAATTACTTGACCAGCACAACTTTACTAGAGTTAAAGAAAGTGCCAAAGCGCTTAACCATTATTGGCTCAGGCTATATTGGCGTTGAGTTAGGTCAGTTATTTCACCATCTCGGTGCTGAAGTCACATTAATTCAAAGAGGGGCGCATTTGTTTAAAGAATACGATCCAGAAATTTCAGAAGCTGTTACAAAAGCTTTAAGCGAGCAAGGCATGCGGTTAATCACAGGTGCCACGTACGAAAAAATTGAACAGGATGAAAAAGTGAAAAAGGTTCACATTCAAGTTGACGGTCAGCACAAAATCATTGAATCGGATCAATTGCTCATTGCAACGGGCCGAAAGCCTAATACAGCAAGTTTAAATCTACAAGCTGCAAGTGTCGAAACAGGAACTCTTGGAGAAGTTCGAATTGATGATTATGCTAAAACGACAAATGACCGAATTTATGCAGCCGGAGACGTTACGCTTGGTCCTCAATTTGTTTATGTGGCAGCTCATCAAGGGAAAATAGCCGCACGAAATGCGGTAGGTGGGCAGAATGAAAAATTGGATTTGGCTATTGTGCCGGGTGTGACGTTTACAGCACCAGCAATTGCTACAGTTGGGCTGACAGAGAAGCAGGCAATAGAACAAGGCTATCATGTTATGACATCGGTCCTGCCATTGGAAGCTGTTCCACGAGCGTTAGTGAATCGAGAAACAACTGGAGTTTTCAAACTGGTGGCGGATGTGAATACTCGCAAGTTGTTGGGAGGACATATCGTCGCAGATAATGCAGGCGACGTCATTTATGCATTGACACTTGCTGTGAAATTCGGTTTAACGATCGAGGATATTAGCGATACCCTTGCACCTTATTTAACGATGTCAGAAGGTGTGAAGTTGGCTGCTCTCACATTCGACAAAGATGTATCACAACTTTCCTGCTGTGCCGGCTAAGGCGAAAGCAGACAACCAACGACAATTTCCCCTATCACAATCTGAAGATGCGATTTTGATGTGAAATAATCAGAAAAAGAAGAGCTTATTACAAAAGCTCTTCTTTTTTTATAGGTTATGTAAGTGTTTTTTGGTAGTTATGATGAGCTGAATTCAGTTGTTTCATCCCAAACAGGATAAAAAAAGGGCAAAAGCCCTTCATGCTGTACCGAAAGAGGCGGGGGCAAAGGACTTTTTAGAAATTGTATTGGTGTTAGTAATGTGTATCTCATCTTTTTTAGACACAAAGAAAAAATTATTCCATCAGTATTTTCTTTATCTCATCAGCTTTTATAGAATAGCCAAGCAACATTTTCTTCATAAGCCCTTCTTTTTTTAACTTGCTCATCAAAAGAGAAATTGTTTCTCGTGAAGAGCCAACCATTGTAGCAATATCTTCGTGGGTAAATTTCATGTTGATCGATTGCCATTCCTTGTTTCGTGTCCCATTTTTTTCACTCATTTTTAGCAACAAGAAAAGCGTGCGATAGCGTACGTCGCCAAGAGCGATTTTTTCGCTAAGGTCATAAGTTTCCTTCAGGCGATACGATAAAATTTGAATAAGTTTGAGTGATACATCTGGTGTTGTTCGAATAAAAGATTCGAATTTCCCCTTATCCATTGTGCATACGTGACAGTCGGTCATTGCCTCTGCAAAGGTTTGTTTATCCGTCAGCATGAAAGATTCAGTTTCCCCGAAAACATTGCCATCGACAAGAATATCGGTAGTAAATTGCTTTCCTTGAGGAGTCATTCGATATAGGCGAACTTGTCCTTTTTTCAGAAAGAACAGCACATCCAAAGGTTGTTCCGGAATCATAATTTGCGTTCCTTTTTTCATTGGTATCATTGTACTGTTTTGATCGATTAAATCCATGTCTTCCTTTGGCAACTCATCAAAAAGATTGATATGTGAAAGGAGTGTTAGTTTATCCATAATTAAAATCTCCTCTTCTCCTCTAATAATCTGTTAAGTAAGGACATTATAGTTGTTGTATTAAGTATACTTGATTAATCTAAAAATACTGTAAGGTATATTACAAATTGAAATAACAAGCAGTTATTTTGCATAACGTAACCTAGCTCACATTTTTATTTTCAAATACCTATTATGCTACGTACATAAAGTAAATATCAATTAGAGGAGTGGTTTCAATGTTTGAAAATATTTTATCAGAAGACCAATATAAAAATGTTATCAGCCAGGAGCAGCCTGTTTTAGTTAAATTTTATGCTGAATGGTGTCCAGATTGTAAGAGAATGGACATGTTTATAGGGGAAGTTTTGTCGGAATTTCAAAAATATCTCTTCGTATTCAATCGATAAAGATCAATTTGAAGAGCTTGCGAACAAAGAAGATGTAATGGGTATACCAAGCCTGCTTGTTTTTCAAAATAATCATAAATTAGGTCATCTTCACAGCGCGAATGCTAAAACCCCTGATCAAGTAAGTGAATTTCTTGGGCAATTCTTTAAGAACTAAAAATGGTCATAATTATGTAAATAGAAGGATTGAGTATCGGAAATCGGTATTTAATCCTTTTTATTTTGACCTATTAAATGCTTCAAAATGTTGTGTAGCTTACATTTTTTAAATGAATATTCTGATAAATTCAATGAGAGATATATATGCAGTAAGGAGATGTTGCGGAGGCAAGAAATGAAAGTTCATGAGCAATCAAATGATTTTGAGAGGACTGATGAGAAGATGACTTTAGAAGAACAACAAGATTCAATTCTACCGGTAGGAAAAATGGAAATTAATCGCGAAAATACGGCATTAGTTATTGTTGATCCTCAAAATGATTTTTTACGCGACGATGGTGTAGCGTGGGAATTAGTGAAGGAAAGTGTGGAGGCTAATCAGACAATCCAGAATCTGGAGCTATTATTGAAAGCCGGGGAAAAGAATAACTTGAAGCTTTTCATATCCCCGCATTACTACTATCCTACGGATGGTGACTGGCAATTTGGTGGACCGCTAGAGAACATGATGCATAAAGGCGGAATGTTCAAAAGGGAAGATCCTCTATCCTTGGAAGGGTTTGAAGGGTCGGGAGCTGACTTTCTGGAAAGCTTGAAACCATTTATAAAAAAACCTGAAACCATTGTGGCAAGTCCGCATAAAGTCTATGGTCCACAAAATACGGATTTGGTTCTGCAATTGCGAAAACATGGGATCAGCCGTTTGATTCTTGCAGGAATGTCTGCAAACCTTTGCATCGAATCACACCTTCGCGACTTATTGGAGCAAGGATTTGAAGTGGCCGTCGTATCGGATGCAACCGCAGCGGCAATTCTCCCTGGACTTAACGGAGAGCAAGCAGCAAAAGTCAATGTCCGCATGATCGCCAATGCCATGTGGACGACAGAGGAAACTATAAAACGATTGGAGGGGGAGTAATTATATGCAACCACTAAAAGCTCTATTTTTAAATACTTCATTAAAGAGTTCGGAAGAACCGTCTCATACCGAAGTTTTTATGAACGATGTCCAAGTTCACTACAATAAATTAGGTGTCGAATCCGAAATTGTTCGACTGGCTGATTACAAAATCGCCCTTGGTGTGCAGGAAGATATGGGTGGAGAAGATGAGTGGCCGAAAATCTTTGAAAAGGTAAAAGCGGCCGACATTCTCATTATCGGCACGCCCCTATGGCTTGGAGAAAAAAGTTCGTTAGCTACCCAAACCATTGAACGGCTTTACGGCAGCAGCGGTAAAACTAACGATAAAGGACAAGCAGTTTTCTACAATAAAGTCGGAGCAACAGTCATTACTGGCAATGAAGATGGCGCAAAACATGCTGCAGCTTCTCTTTTATACGGATTATCGCACATCGGATTTCTAGTTCCACCGAATGTCGATGCTTACTGGGTAGGAGAAGCTGGTCCGGGTAAATCGTATATGGATGCAGGGAGAGATAATGAATTTTCGAAAAAGGCTATTAGAAGACTCGCCTATAATACCTACCATCTTGCGGGCATGCTGAAAAACACACCTATCCCGGCAGAGGGAAATACGTTAGCCTAAGATAAAACTACGTCTCTGTTCATAATAAAATAGGATGAAGCATGCATTTTATATAGGCGATGAAAAAAATAGACTTTTAAAAAGAGCTTAAAGAATTTCTTTAAGCTCTTTTCGATTGAAATAACACATGTTTTGAAGGCTAATCTACAAAATAAAGCAATCATTTTCATATATGAGAAGTCGTTGTAAGCCACCTTACATATTTGTGTGGAAGTTGCTGTTAAAGTAAAAAAGAATTAGAAATAAGGAGGAAATTCAACATGGCAAACACAGTAACATTTCAAGCAACAGGTACATCAAGTAAAATGAAAACAGAGCTCAAAATGGGAAATCACGGAATGATAATTGATGAGCCACCAAGCATGGGTGGTACTGATACAGGACCTGATCCACTTTCAACTCTTCTTGCAGCATTAGCTGGATGTGAAAATGTAATAGCAAATTTAGTCGCAAAAGAAATGAAATTTGATTTGCAAGGAATCGAGTTTGATGTAAAAGGTGACTTAGATCCTCGCGGTCTTATGGGGAAAGCGGATGTTCAGCCTTATTTTAATCAAGTTTATGTATATGCAAAAGTAACAACAGATGAGACAGTTGAACGTATCCAAGAACTAAAAGAAAAAACGGATGCTCGTTGCCCTGTTTTCACTACATTTGAAGCAGCAGGAATCCCGATCGAAGCAAACTGGGAAAAAGCATAAAGAATATCAAGAAGAAGCTGATTTTTTTCAGCTTCTTTTTTTAATATTATTTCATTATTGCTGTTAACATACTTATTTTGAGTACAACTGGTACAAAATGTACAACGCCATCATCCAAATAATCAATGCGGATAGTTGATTAACTCTTTTCAAGAGTCTACCACTGGTATCGATTTGACCAATTTTTCTTCCAGCAATGGCCAATGAAAAGAACCAAATCCATGAAACGCCAATAACCGCTGCAGTAAATATCCATTTATCTACCCCTATATAGACGAGTGAACTTGTCCCTATTACACCGACGATATCCATAATGGCATGTGGATTTAGTATAGAAACAGACGCTGCAAATATAATTTGTCGTTTAGCAGTTAATGGACTGGATTGGGTATTCGAACGGATTTCTGGATTCGTTTTCCACATCACCCTTCCCATATAAGACAGAAACACAAAGCCCCCTAAAAACAAACTTGTTTTTAACCACTCAAAACTGAAGACTACAATCGAAACGCCGGTAACAGCTAAATAAATGAGTAATGTATCACAAAAGGCGGCCGTTATGACTGATGGAAAGGCAGAAGAGAGTTTTCGGTGGGTGGCTCCTTGATTGAATATAAATACGTTTTGAACACCTAGGGGCAATATGAGTCCAAGCGCTAATAAAAATCCATGAAGTAATGGTTCCAAGATTGTTCCTCCTAACGTCTACTTGTTTAGTATAGAGAAAGATGAGCGTGTTGAGCTATTAAAATAGAGTACAGAAATTTAAATAAGACCCACAGCGAAAGTCTAAAAACGACTTTACTGTGGGTCTTTGTAGTTTAAAGAAGTAGGATTAAACACTAATTACGTTTGCAGTAGTTGGTATTTTATAAGGACCATGATCTTTAATGTAGGATTGAATAACATCGATAGCAAAAACGCCTTGATAGTTTTTCTTGTCTTCGTGATTTTTAAAAGACTGACTTCCACCACCTACAACTCGGTATGTTTTATCGCGTTGTAAAGTACTGTCGGCAATTTGAAGAGTTTGAATGCGGTGTCCTTTTGGATTATATGGCTTATAAGTCATATTTATTCCGCTAGAACGGAGAACATAACCTCCTTTTTGTTCAAAAGGATCCGATGAATAAACTTGTTCTAAATTATGTTCTAAAGCATCTAATAATTGTTGTCCCGTCAATTCCAATGTAAACAATTCGGGATTGGTCGGAATGATAGTGTAAAGATCGTAAAGCGTTACGGGTCCAGTTGCTATAGGGTGACCATATCGCCAACCGTGTGAAAAAGCAGCATCGCATTCTAAAGATGACAAATAAGCATCGGTGATTAACTTATCCATAGGCGCTTCTTCCAAAGTCATTCGGTGAAGCAAAGTTTTAGTTTCACCTGCGATAAATGATCGTTCTTTTTCATATTCGACTAGTAGTTCTTCCACAAGTCGTTTAATTTCCTGGTCTTCCTCGAATTGTTCATCGATCACAATCAATTCGTATTGGATATCCAATATAGCTCCATCTTCAAAGTTCACATCAAGCCTCCCTAAGAAAGAACTACTCGAACCTGCTTGGACAATATGAGTGTTGTTTTGGATAATCGGTTCATGGACACGATCGTGGCTATGGCCGGAAAGAACGATGTCGATTCCGTCTACTAAAGAAACGAGCTTAACGTCTAAGGGCAGACCCATATGGCTTAATAAAACGATAACATCAACCTGGTCCTGAAGCGCTTCAACGGCTTCTCTCACTTCTTCTACGCCTTTAGTAAAATACAAGCCTTCTGAAAAATCTGGGGGCATGGTGATGTCGACATAAGGATAAGTTAGTCCGATTACGCCAATAGTTATCCCATTTAACTTTTTTATTGTGTATGGAGTTAAAAATACATCGCGCGTTTCATCGTCCATCACATTACAAGCAAGCGCGGGAAATTGAAGCTTTTTGGTCAACTTTTGAAGTTGTTTTTTTCCATATGCGTAATCCCAATTCCCCGGTACAAAGCCATCAATCGGCATCTTTTCAAGAATGGGCAATAGCGCTTCTCCTTTTGTAGCAACCAGAGGTAAAGTACCATGAAACAAGTCCCCACCATCAAAAAATAAGACATTTTCATTTTCTTTTTTAGGTTTTTAACATATTGACTGATTCTAGAAAATCCTCCAGCTTTTTTTAAGGTTGGCCCATCCGTTCCCCAAAAAAGTTCTTGATGTTGTTCAAGGCATCCATGAGTATCGTTTTGCTGAATCAATGTGAATTTCATCCTTTTCCCTCTTTTCTGGAATATTGCGAAACTTCTTTTACTGTAATGCAAAAACTCTTTTTTGACGAGTTTATTAACTTCTTCAGAAACTAATAAGAACTTAGTAAAAATTAACCTGATAGATAAAGTGGTGGATACAAGTGGAACTTTGAAAAACTCAGCTTTATTAGTTTAATCATCATATCGGGTGTTCAAAAGATTACTACCATTCTAGTTATAGAAACACGCGTTCATCCAACTACTCAAGCTCCTTTCTAATAAGGTTATTGACAGTCTATTTTGATTTCAGTAAAATAATTCCAATATGGTAAACACATGGATCAGTATTGCTAAGAAAACTTGAATACATAGAATGCTGCTATTTGCTGAAACGCAACCAATTCGCCTGTGAGTGGTCAGGGTGATAAGAAGATCAAACGAGTGAAAAAGAGTGGAACGCCGCTAGGAAAAACTATCACCTCTTTTAGAAGGTGATAGGTTTTTTGTTTTCTCAATGAAGTTAAAGAGGAGCGGTGGAATATATCTTGGAGATAGTGAAGAAGTGAGTAGATTGTGCAACGGAGGTTAATCCATATGAGTAATGGTCTTTACAATAAGGAATTTAGTTGGGTGGGGAGTCAGTCTCACTATGTTGATGAGATTGATGTCCGCCAAATACAACATGTAACTATGGGGCGCTTCGGAGGCAATTCAACTGCAGGTCAATATAAAAATGAAGATGCTTGTCTCGTTTGGACAAATGAAAAGGAAGATTGGGAATTTGTTGTTCTTTTAGATGCGCATCACTCGGCAGAAAGTGCCGAACTGGTGATATTTACAGTCAACGAGTTAAAAGATGTTATCCAAAAAAATTTGAAGTTGCCGATCAAACAGGCATTCGAACAAACAGCAGACACGTTATTAACAACTTTTGAAAGTTCCGACTTTAAAGAGGCATGTAAGAAAGTGCAAGGAGAAACAGCGGTTTTATGTGTAGTCCGGAAAGGCAAATTTCTCTGGTGGCTATCTATCGGAGATTGTCTTCTTTATCTATTTCATCCAGAACTATTAGCCTTGAATGAAACTCAACAAAATCACCGCAGTTTTTATGAATGGATTGGACAAGTAAATACGTTTGAGCTACCGGTTCCTTGTTACAGTGTCGGAACGAAAGAATTAAGAAAAGGAAAAAATCACATATTGTTGACTACTGATGGGCTTGTTGAATGTCCAAACACCAACTTTTGGGACTCATATGAAGTCGGAAAACCATTTGAAACTCTTTCGAACAAGCAAGGTGTACTAGCCTTACTAGAAGAGATTAAAGGAAAAAATGTCCGTGACAGTACAACAATCTTATCTTGGTTTATAAATATAGACGTTGATTCAACTCGTCCAAGTAATGGATGAGCTACAGTCAGTTAAGAATTCAACTCAAATAGGGGGGCATTTTCATTGGAAATTTGGGGTTTAGTAGATGAAGGTAGAAACCCGTTAGGTAAGTTTCATACTAGGGGGACTGAACTTCCGCCTAGCGAATTCCATGTGGTTGTGGAAATATTTACGATAAATGCTGACGGGCGAATTTTATTGACGCAAAGAGACGCTCTTAAGACGTATCCATTGCTTTGGGAAAGTACAGGCGGATCGATTACAGCTGGAGAAAGCAGTGTGGAAGGTGCTGTTCGGGAACTTGAAGAAGAGACGGGAATTGCTGTAACCCCCAAAGAGCTTCAGTACTTAGGAGAAATTAAAAAAGGCAATTATTTCTTAGACAGTTATGTGTTCAGAAGTACGAGAGATATTGAAATAGGTGATTTGATTTTGCAACCGGGTGAAGTATGTGATGCGAAATGGGTTACGTTAAAAGAATTAGAGGATCTGAACAAGAGAGGAAAAATCGTTCCTGCCGTCTGGGAACGATACCAATTGTATTTGAACGAACTAGAGTGATGAAGGCGTGACAGAGAACCTGATCGTATTATATAGAGAAGATTTAATGTGTGGGAAAAATATCTGTTTAAGGAGATGTAAAACGATGAAGTTTCTAAAGTACCTACTATTATTCGCTTTCATATTACTTCTGGCTTCTTGTTCTACAGGGTACCCAGCAACGGAATTAGAAGGAGAAGAACCGATAGTAATTGGACATATTATTGAGGTATTAGAAGAAAAAATTATTTTTGTCGTTGAAGGAATGTACAAAAAAGGGGACAAAGTTGCTGTCTGGAAATTTGAAGAAGGCCCTGAGATTGCGGAAAAGATTGTGCTCTTGGAAAAGTGAAATTCGCAGAAGTTTTAACGGTGAATGAATCTAATTATCACGTACGGCGGAAACTTCACTTCTTATCGATAGAAGAATGCAGATCGACCCATTACAAGAAACGATTTTTGAGAAAGACAGAATGGCATTGATTGATAGTGGAGTAACATACATGAAATTTGTAGAAGAGAAGAAAAAACGCCATTCCAATTGGGAATAGCGCTTTTTTATTGAATTCATGAAAAAAACATTGAAGCAAAAGTAATCATCCACGACTTGCCAAAAATACAAGAGCATCTACAATCACGTTTAATTGGTAGCCGATAAATATTCCCGATCCTGCAATTATCATCAAACAAAGTAGCAAGACTATTCGGAAAGTTGATTCACTCAAAGGTAGCACCTCAATCTGATTTTGAATTATAACTAATAAGTTAATACGATAGCAAGATGGAATTCAATGGCTACTTATTTATCTTGCAGATTATCCAACTGCTTTACTACAGCCATTACTTTGCCGAACCGATCTCCTAAATCCTCAAAGCCTAAGCTTTTATATAAATTATGAGCATTTAAGTTGTCAGGGTGATAACCCACAACGATTTTTGTTGGGCCCAACAATCTGTTCATCTCAGCAAGCATTAAATTGGTTGCGGCTTTGCCAATTCCTTGTCCTTGGAATGCTTGATCCACCATTATTCGGTAAACCCAATAGCCACCAAGTTCTTCAGGCACAGAATTATACATTAAAAAGCCAACTGTTTGATTGTCTTTACAAATCGCGTAAGGTTTTAAGCTAGGTTCAAACTTTGATTGGGCAATGGATACGGCATTAGGCTCCATGTATTGTTTTTGATCTTCTGAAACTTCGAGTTCGCAGCAGTCATACCAATTTTCTGCATTTAATTCGACGATTTTCACATCGTTTGTTTTCATTATTTTTCCCCTTTCGATTTTTGGGGAACGCAAAATCAAGTCTGGATTAGGCGTAAAACCCCTCGTATTCTCTAATAGTATAGATAGGTTGAATTGTCATATTGAACGCCTCCTTAGTTAGCTAATGTCTTAATGGTATCATTATTTAACTTCCTACACTATGCATTTAAGGAACAATAATCCAACAGCGGCAATCACAAAAGTATTTTATTAGTAGGAGTGGTAATTTATCTGTTCAAACTCCGAGTATGTAACGGCTGGTTTAACTAAGGAAAACCGATTTTGCAAACAAACTTGAGTTTATCGCAAACAAACGCCGTTATCGCGCAAACAACCAAAGTGAAACTGCAAACAAACTACATATTTGCGCAAACAAATCTTCTTATCCCGCAAACAAACGCATTTTCTTATAGTTCGACCAAGAATGTTGAGTGGGAAATATAAAAATGCATGGATAGGATCCATGAAGAATCACTTTCTAGCTCACAATATCCATTTCAAGATTCTTTTTTCATTCGAACGCAGGAAATTTACCATCAAACACGTATAAAAAAAGATTAACTTTTTGAGGGCTGGATTCTTGCTATATTAATTTCTACTAACCACCAATTGTTTGGAACAAGTAAAAGAAGTGCAGCAAAAGCTGCACTTCTAAAAAGTTTAGTAAAATTAATTTGTCTATCTTTTTCCACCCCTAGACTGCAAAGTGTTGATTCTTTCCATTCCTGTAATAATGGGCTTTGCTCGCTTTATCAACAATTTCGTTGCATCTAGTGACAATGATGCTAGATGTGCTTTTACACTTTTCCAAACTTCATAAACATATACGGAATCAGGTTTTTCTTCAGCAGTACCTACTAAATAGACTTCGCAATCGTCCAAGCTTTGCATTGATAATGCGGCTTCTAACAAAATATCTACTAAAGTTTCGCGATGTTCAGCTTGTACTTTAAACTTTCCATACAACCCAAACTTGTTCATCCAATACCTCCTTAAAAGTTTAATGAAAATAGTGTTTAAACAATCTCCATCACAGCAAAATAATTCCATTCATCATCTGCGAAATTAAAGCTTCTCCCAGTACCCATATTTACCAATTCACCCGTTTCAATATTTTTTTCTTAAATTCTGCATGCAACTTCTCAATATGATCCGAGTAGAACATCAATGATGGTGTACCTAGATTTAGGTCAGGTGACATTTTTGAAATAACTTCTTTGTCATGTAAAACAATCGTCGTTTCAGCATCTTCAGTAGGGGCAATTTCAATCCATTTCATCCCCATTTCTTCAGAACCTCCGTAAGCAATTGCTTTAAATCCAACTTTGTCTTTCCAAAATACCTCTGCTTTGTCTTGATCTTTCACATACAACATTACTTGCCCTAATTTGTTAATCATCAAAATCCCTCCGAAAACAATAATTTATGTATTTGTAACTATTATATACAGAATATTCAAACAAAATCAAAAACAAAAAAATTATCAGGTATAATAATGAAGAGTAATTAAAAATTAAAACAGCTTAAAGGGGGAATGATTAATAATGAAGCATCAAATTACGCCGTATTTAATTTTCAACGGCAACGCAAAAGAAGCATTAAAATTTTATAAAGAACTGTTTGATGGTGAAATTTCAGATGTGCAAACGTATAAAGAGGCTGATTTTCCAACACCACCAGAGGCAGAAAATAGAATTATGCATGCAAGATTTAAAAAAGGTGAATTGTTTTTCATGGTATCCGACTCTTTCCCCAATCAAGATGTAGAAACGGGGAGTAACATTTCATTAGTTTTAGAATTTGATAAACAAGAGGAGATGGATACTGTTTATCATCATTTAGCTGAAAATGGAACAGTTGCAATGGAGTTGCAAGACACTTTTTGGGGAGCGCGTTATGCAAAAGTAAAAGATGCTTTTGGTGTAACTTGGGATCTAAACTATACTCATTCAAAATAAGTCATAGCATCATAACTGTATTTTTATATTTTCCCGTATGGAAGAAATAACTAAATTCTAGTAGAGGAATTCTTTTAAATGTTAGGAGGAACCCAAATGAGTCAACAATCATGGTTACCTACGTTAAAAACGAATACTCCTGAAGAAGGATACGAACTTGCAGTGAAACTTGCGCGAAAAGCTGTAGGTATGATTCAACCCGATGAAAATGTTCGAAAAAAACTACGACTAGATTATGCAACAAATGCGGATAGTTTAACATTAGCATCCCAAGTGGTGGCTATTCATTTTCAAACAGTTGCAGCTGCGAATAATTATTGGAACGATAAGTGAATATAAAACATTCGCATTCCGAAACCTTAAGATTCAGTCCGAGGTTTCGTTTTTTTGCGACATGTGAGATTAATACAGACTTAATCAGGGTATAACTAAGTTTTGTAGAAAAAACTTTTTTAAAAAGCATTTTTCAAGTACGCTTGAATTAGTGAGACTTGGATAAAACAGAAAGGGGGATATAGGGTGTTCCATATTTATAAATCTTCACTTAGTGGAAAACTAGAAACCATAGAGAATTTTGACAAGAACTGCTGGGTCAATATTACGGCACCGTCAAAAGAAGAACTTGAAAGAGTGTCTAAGCACTTTAATATCCCTATGGACTTTTTAGTAGATCCTTTAGATTTAGAAGAAACCGCACGAATTGAGTATGATGAAGAAGCAAATAGTACATTGCTTATTAATGATTTTCCGATACCAGATACGACAAACGACCGGTTTAATTCGTATATCACGATTCCGATCGGAATTATTATCGGAAGCGACTATATAGTCACCATATGTCAGCAACCAAGTAGCTTTCTGACAGGTCTTATTAAGAAAAATGTAAGCACATTAATGAGAAGTCGATTTGCTTTAGAGGTTTTATTGTCAATTTCAACGTTGTACTTGGACAATTTAAAAACGCTCAACAAACAGCGTCTTAAAATTGAAAGTAATTTGCGTGAGTCGTTTACGAACAAGCAGTTGTATGACTTGATGGAAATCGAAAAAAGCTTAGTTTATTTCCTTACGTCGTTAAAGTCTAATGGAGATGTCGTTACGAAACTGTTTCGTGTTCATTCCATCAAACTTTATGAGGATGATAAAGATCTTCTAGAGGATGTGAAAATCGAAAACAATCAAGGAATTGAAACGACCGAATTGTATACGAGAATATTGGATAGTATCACAAGTTCTTATTCTTCACTGATCTCAAATGAATTAAACAATACGATGAAAACTCTTACGTTGTTTACTGTATTTTTAACGCTTCCTACACTTGTATTTAGCTTTTTCGGAATGAATGTCGCTTTACCGATAACCGATGACGACCCGTCTTCTTGGATGAGCACACTCGGGATATCGTTAGTTTTTGTTTTACTGATTGGCTGGGCATTGTGGAAGAGACGAATTTTTTAATAGCATACATAAGCAAAAGCAGTCGACCATCGTTTGGTCGACTGCTTTTTGTTTGATAAAATTTTAAACTACGCATTAAAAACTCTCTTTAACTTAATTGAAAGCTTAAACATAAAGTAGCTTCGCGGATTCTAAACGTAATCTAACTAAAATACCAATCCATGCAGCAAGTGCGGCTTTTATAAGTCCTACTAAAATGAACGGGAAAAATCCTCCCATAAATGCGCCGGTCCATGAAAGGTTTGCGAAAATCATTAACCAAATCGTCCCGAATGTTAAGGTAATAAACATGCCAATTACATTTGCAATTAATGCGTTCATAAACGTATAGCTAGTTTTTTCGAGGTAATAGCCAATAATAAAAGCGGCTGGTAGAAATCCGATTAAATAGCCACCAGTTGGTCCAAATAAGCTACCGAGACCACCGGACATTTGGGCGAATACGGGTATACCAATTGCACCTAGTCCTAAATAAACCAAAACAGACAGCGTTCCATATTTAGCACCTAAAATTGTAGCAGCCAGGCCAATGGCAAGAGTTTGTCCTGTAATAGGTACAAGTGGGAGTGGGATAGTGATTTGTGCGAAAATGCCAATGATGGCTGCGAACAAAGAGGTAACAATCATCATTCTTAGTTTTACATTTGCTGTTGTCATAATACACCCCTTCGATTGAGTTAACTTATTAATTAAATAAGTTAACTAAAATGGTAGCATAGACAAATAATGACTGTCAATAAAATGTAAAATAAGAGAACTACTAAGACATTCAATACAAAACCCCAGTGAAATGGATTCACTGGGGTTTTGAAGTACAGCAATCGAGAAATACAAATCGCTAATTAGTTAATAATCAATTAACGCCTACAGCTGTAAACGCAGCTTTCACACTTGCAACTTCTGCGCTTGAAGCTCCGTATAGGTCAGTTGCTGCTTGAATCGTCGAAACGCGGAAATGACTGTAGTTTGAGTTAGGCGTTAAATATTGAGTTAATGTACGGTAATAAATAGCGCCTGCTTTGTCATTGCCAATTCCATTGACACTTACTCCGTAATGCGTTCCGCCATTTGCTAATAAATAAGCCGCTTTGTTGCTAATTCCTGAATTGATATGAACGCCGCCGTAGTCACCAGAACCTGTGTAACGTTTAGAATAATGGTCAGGATCCCCGCTTAATGTAGGATCTTGCATTGAGCGAAGTGCATCACCTGCAATGTTTGGTGTGTAAATATCTTCTCCAACTTGCCAATCAGGGTTGTTGTTGAAATGGAACTCAACGAGTGTTCCAAAAATATCAGACATAGATTCGTTAATAGCGCCTGATTCGTTTTGATAAATTAAATCAGCTGATGTATCTGTCACAGCGTGTGTCAATTCATGAGCAATTACATCTAGAGCACCTGATAGGGGCACAAACGTATTGCCGTCCCCATCTCCATAAACCATTTGAGATCCACTCCAGAAAGCATTGTTATAATCACGGCCGTAATGGACAGTGGATACTAAATCAGCTCCATTGCCATCATAGCTATTGCGGTTATGAACATCTTTGAAATAATCATAGGTTTGACCAGCATATGCATGAGCATCAACTGCAGCACCATCATATGCAGCGTTATAAACGTTGTCGCTATCAAGCCATAAAGTTCCTGGTGTGCGTGTGCGATTTTTAGCATCGTATGTGAAAATACCATTTCCGCGAGTTCTATCCAATAAATATGAACCACTGCTGTTGGTTAAGGTATTGAAAGTTTTTGTGTCTCCTAATACACCTTTACCTGTACCAGTGGAGTCGCTTCCTGTTATCCCTTGTCCACCTGTTGAAGGTTTTGCTTCATGGATTTGGTTGTATGAATCTAAAATTTCGCCTGTTTTGGCATCGACAAAGTATTGATAATTACCAGGTTCTGGATATAGGAATTCAAATTCTGCACTGTAGGCATAGTTCGCATTTCCATCTTGGAAGTAAACAACTAGCTCAGGTGTTACTTCCGATTCTAACTCTGGAGTACTGCCGATTTTTTTATTTAAATCAGCTTTTGCTTTTTCAAGTGCTGCGTCTGCTTTTAACGTAGCGCCTTTTTTCAATGATTGCTTATCGTATAATTCTGGCGTTAAATTACCTGAAACTGAGTTCAATACGCCATCTTGGTCCACATGCGCATTGATTACTGAACCGAAAACAGGAACGCCTTTAAACATTTGTTGCATTTTCAGTTTCGTAAAGCCAAGATCATCTTTTTCCTGGCTAACAACTTTAAAGTTAGAAAGTTCCTTTTTGCCAAATTTATAGAGTTCCTCATTTTCTTCTAAGTATGTAAACACAATTTCCTTAGCTGATTTATTGGATGGAGTCGTTAGTTTCCCATAAACCATGTCAGGCATTTTGGTTTCTTTATTGATATGAACCTTTTCTGTTGTTTCTTGTGTTGGGGCGGTATTTGCAGAAACCGCAGTTGCTGATAACGCTAGTGATGCTGCCAAACTTAAAGTCAGTAATTTTTTCTTGTTCATCAAATTCACTCCTTCTCGTTTTACCGGCATCGAAGCTCGGTGTACTCAGCATAACTTTTTAAGTATTCTGAATATATAGGGTGGATTAAGTATTTTTCGAGAGTCGAAAAAGTGATTATTTAACTACTGTAAATTAGTGGGTAATAGCGAGTGTATAATTTATAGGTATATGTATTTTAGAAATTTCGTAATTCGTTATATTTTTGATAAATATTAATAAAATATTCTGTATACACTGAATAATTAAACTAATTTTAAACTAAATTGTTGTACAAAAAGTCATGCCATAAATGAGATTTCAAGTGGGAATTAATGTTAATATTGAATTAGTAGAATATTTGCTTTATAGATAGATCATACATATGAGAAACAAGGGGAGAACACCGTGATAAAAAAAGTGCTAGAGAAATTTGCAGTGCAACCTGTCGCAATGCACAAAGTAGAAGATTCTTTTAGTTCAACCGTATACAAATGCGCGTTACATACAGGTGAACATATTTATGTGAAAATAGCTTATACGAAATTGAAGTATGAACGAGAATTGGATGCTTATAAATTGTTGGCAGGAAAAGTACCGGTACCCCAAATGTTAGATTACTGGTCTGGTGATAGCGAATGTCCAGGTGCTTTTTTGTTGTCTGAACTAAAAGGGAAGACTTTAACTACAGATGTTTCGTCAGAAGTGGCGTTTCAAGTGGGGATTTTGCATGCCCAAATGCATGCGGTGTGCCCACCGGTTGGCCAAGAAACAACAAGTATTGAAAATGAGTTTTCTAATTGGCTCAATTTTATTGAATCTAAGTTTCTTGATTTTGCAGAAGACGTAAAAGAGATTGTTGAAACTGCGTTATATGAAAAAAGTATGAATAAATTTAGTGAATTAAAACAACAATTACCTGCTCCAGTCGGTCCTAGCTTTATCCACATGGATTTTCGTCCTGCCAACATCATAGTAGATGGTGAAAAGGTTTCAGGAGTGATTGACTTTGAAAGTGTGCGATTTGGTTCAATAGATATTGACTTCACGAAATTGTATCGGGATTTTTTAAGTGTTAACGACGGTTTTTATCAAGCTTACCAAGATGGGTACCGCACGATTAAACCATTGTTGGACTTGAAAAAGGTCCTGCCGTTTTATCAATTTTTAGATGCCTTTAACAGCATCGGCTGGTGCAGACGTCGAGGCATTGAAAAAAACGCTACTTTTCTAGAAGAAAACTTAGTTATTTTAAAGAAAATAGTTAATGAATAAAATGTATTGATTTGGTCAGAACAAAGAACAAAAGGGTGGTTTGAGCAATGGAAGATGATAAAAAACTTGAACCTGTAAAAGCAGCTGAATTATTCATAAATAAGCATTTTCCTCAGTGCCAAGGAGCATTGTTAGCGGGAAGTGTGGTTCGAGGCGAAAGTACTGATACATCCGATTTAGATCTTGTAGTATTTGACCAAAAACTTTCTTCTTCATACCGCGAATCATTTTTAGCGTACGGCTGGCAGATTGAAGTATTTGTTCATAACCAATCGACGTATAAATCTTATTTTTTGAGTGATTATGAAAGAGCCAGGCCATCTATGCCACAAATGGTAGTTGAAGGTATGGTTTTAAAAGACAATGGGATGATTACAGCGATAAAACAAGAAGCAAGAAAATTACTTGAAACCGGACCAAAAGAATGGTCAACTGAAACGATTGTACAAAAACGCTACTTTTTAACAGATTCTCTTGATGACTTTATCGGTTGCAATGATCGGGCAGAGGGGATCTTTATTGCGGCTACTTTGGCCGAACTTGTAAGTGAATTTATTTTAAGGGTTAACAAACGGTGGATCGGCAATTCAAAATGGATTGTTCGCTCATTAAAAGCTTATGATGTTGAATTTGCCCATGACTATGTTATCGCTTTTGATGAATATTATAAAACGAGTGAGAAATTAAAAGTTGTTCAACTTGTGGATAGGGTACTAGAACCATACGGTGGGCGTTTGTTTGAAGGTTTTTCAAGTGGTAATGAATAACTAAATAGAAAGAGGGAGTATAGTGAGGGAAATGAGATTGGAAGCAGCGCTGGAGCATGCAGGTCTTGTGTTAGTGGGATTTCTCGGTGAAGGCGCATGGCATTACGCTTGGCAAGTATATCGTAGTGCACAACAATTAGTTTTAAGAATACCGAAGACGATAGCGTACGGAAAGCAAGTTGCATTTGATGAAGTTGCATTAAAAGCAGAGTATGCTGGAACAAAACTTTACTATCAGACTGTAAACAAAGCACAAGTAGGAGCGGCACCGTTATTCTTTGACTACTATGTCACCCCTGAATTGACTTATACGATAGAAACTTATGCTGGTAGTCAAATTGATTTGCACACAATAACGCTAGAAAAAGCTTATAAAATAGGTTTGCAAACAGGTGCAATTCACAAGGCGACGGAAGAGATTCCTCATAAGTTGACTGGGTTTGGTTATTTAGCTTGGTCTGAAGAAAAAGGGTTGCATGGTACTTTTAACGGTGATGTTAGGAAGTTCATATATGAAGAAAGCGAAGAGCATCTAGCGGATTATCAAGCTCTTTGCGAAGCGTTTCCAGACTATGATGACATCCTAGTGAAAAAAGCACTTCAATTAGCTGCAAACTTGAGAAAAAAGGCATTCATCAAACCACTCTTAGGAAATCAAGATGTATCGCCGGAAAATATTTTATGCAATGGTGAAAATGTATGTTTAATTGATCCTTATCTAAGCATTTATTATGCCAGAGGAATGGCAGGGAATTTTATGAACTTATATGAAACGTACTTTGTCACGTTAGCCGATACAGAAAGGTATAAAAAACATCATTTTCAAGATTGCATAGAAAATTTAAGAATGATCGCTAAAGGATTTATAGAAGGATACAGTGCAGGAAACCAGCAAATAGTCGGTGAAGTTAGAGGAGAGCAGTTGCTTCAATTGCTCGAAACGGCACATAGTCATTTTCGCTTGTTGTCAGAAGACATAGCGAGTGAAACTGAAATTCGGTATGGCAATAAGGAACAAATTAAAAAAAGACTTGTGACACTAAGTAAAGAATTAAAAGAATTAGCAACTTCTCAAATCAAGGTGCTCGTTTAAAACCACATGTTTATTTGAGAAATACTAACTACGTGAAAACCAAAAGTGGGTGGAAACATGAAGGGTAATCCATTAGAAACAATGCACATTCAACAAATTACAAAGGTATACGAAACGGAAGCTAAAGAATTAGTATTAAAAGGATTAGAAGAGCATTTTGGTTTTATTGATGCTACCTGCAACCCAGATTTGGAAAGTATCATGGCCAGCTATAGTCAGGAAAAAACTATTTTTTAATTGGTATTTGTGAAGGGAAAGTAGTTTGTACAGGTGCGATTTCTTGTGAATCATTAGAGATTGGAAGAGTAGAACGCATGTCTGTGATCAAAAACTATCGAAGAGCAGGATTAGCAAAAAGAATGATCGCATCTCTGGAGATATGGGCAAAAGAGCAAGGGTATCGGCAACTTGTATTGGAAACTAATAACGACTGGTATAGCGCAATCAATTTTTATAAAGACAGACAATACCAACGCTATTTAAATGATGGAATGTGTAGCCACTTTAAAAAGAGTTTATCGTAATCGTTCAATTTAAGAATTTTTCGGGATGGAGTTATGGTTATGAGAAGATTTGTTATCATGACAGTCGGTAAAACACATAGTGGAAAAACCATATTCGCTAAAGCATTAGAAAAAAGAATGCCTAATTCAGTAGCGATTGATCAAGATGTTCAAGCTGAAATATTATCAATATTTTACCCGAATTTAATTCCTAAAGAAGGTACAAATACGATTAAATATGCACTGACTCAAACGATTGTCGACTACACAGTAGAGCAAACAAATTGTCATATTATCTTGAGTAACTCTAATCGTAGTTATAAAGCCCGCGAAAAGCTTCTCAACTATTTTAAAGAAAATAACTTTATTTGTATTCTAGTTAATTTTGAAGTTCATGATCGTATTTTAGAAGAAAGAATAAAAGAAAGTCACCGCGATAAAACCATCCTTAGAACAATGTCTTTTTTTGAAGAAGTTCTGATACAGCAACAAAAGGATGCTTTTTTAGAGAAAAAGAATGCTCCTACAGAAAAAGAGGCAGATTATTTATTTAGAATAAAGAGTAGTGGCGATTTTAATATAGTGATATCAAAAATTACGGAATTACTAATAAACACTTGATAGTGAACAGTTCAGGGAGGAATTGTAGTGGGATCTAGAGTTATGCATTTAATTATCGCAAACCAACTCTCCATGAAGTTACCAATTGACAATAAAGGCATATTTCTTTTAGGTGGAATTGCGCCAGATGCAACGTATTCGAGAGAACAAAAAAACAGCATCGCATTTTTTGGAAGGAAGTTTAGAGGACGGAACTAGATTTGTGAATTACGAGCTTTTTGTTAAGAAGTACAGTTCTCATTTTCAATTCGACTACATACTCGGGTATTTAACACATTTAATAGCTGATGATATATGGTTAAAGCACATATACTTTAAGAACAATTTCAAAAAGCGTGTAGATGCGGATCCGAGCTTATTGGAAAGATGGCATAATGATTTTAGGAAATTAAACGGTAAGTTAATTGAATGGTTTAATTACATAGGGTTAAAAAATGAGTTGGAATCTAGTAGAGTACCGGTAACTAACATTCAAGAAATCAAATCTGAAAATCTTCAAAAATTTAAAGAAGAAACGCTTTTAGACTTTTGTTATTCTGCTGAATATTTAAATGAAGAGTTGGAAGTTTATACATTTGAACAAATTCTAGAATATATTGACTTGGCAGTTAATGCAGTTCTTAAGAACGATAAATTAATCAATTTAATCGAGAGGAGAAATTGTATGAGCGGCAAAGAAATACTTTCAGTATTCAGAAACGATCTTAGTAATTATTCTCCAGCGCAGCTAACACATATTCACGAACAAGGCGTTTGGTCGATTGGGCAAATGTATGACCATATTATTTTAGTAGCGCATGAGTATCTCGACAATGCAGAAGCTTGTGCTAGGTTAACAAAAGAACCGCCTTTAGGAAAAACTCAAATGGGTGAGCAGTTAATGAAAGATGGCGGATTTCCGCCTGTCAAAATCAGACTTCCGGATGAAATGAATACCCCTCCTAACAATACGGATAGTAAAGAAGTGCTCGCTAATAGAATCGACAAAGTGATTGAAAGACTAGAACAGTGGGAAGTGAATATAGATTTAGTAAATCCAAATTACAAGATTGAACATGGGGGATTTGGCTGGTTAAATGCAAAGGAATGGATTGAACTAGTTGAAATGCATTCTCGACATCACCTGCGTCAACAAAAAGAGCTAGAGCGTTATATTTAACGAAACCAATTTAAAAATCTTGTTATTTTCTCTGCATCTCAAAAAAGCCGCTAATTAAATTGGTGGCTTTTTTATAGACTGTTATGAGTGAAAAGTTAAGGGGGGAAACAATTGAGATTTTATGTTGCATCAAGTTTTAAAAACAAAGAACAAGTAAAGTATGTTAGTCATCAATTAACAATGAAGGGATATGTGCATTCGTACGATTGGACTAAAAATGACCGTCCGACCACTTTAGAAGCATTAACAGAGATCGGAATTAAAGAAAAAGAGGCTGTGATGAATTCAGATGTTGTGATTGTTTTGCTGCCAGGAGGAAAAGGAAGTCACATAGAGTTAGGAATAGCGATTGCTGCTCAAAAGAAGATTTTTTTGTATTCTCCGGATAATGACATTGATGATTTAGCATCAACAAGTACTTTTTATCAGTTGCCAGAAGTTCAAAAAGTAATCGGGACGCTAGACGACTTACTAGTAACCGTATGCTCAAAATACCAAATGATTACTTAAGAAAAAGCGAAAATAGAGAGGGGAAATGGTCATGAAGCACAATTTAAAAACGAATAAAAAGAATGCGAAGGAATTTTATGAAATGGCTTATTTGGGCAAGCCAGCTGAAGCTGTTCAAAAATATGTAGGAGAAGAATACATTCAGCACAATCCGGATGTCGAAAATGGCAAAGAAGGGTTTATAAAATATTTTGAGAAAATGCATAAAGAATTTCCCGACAAAAGTATTGATTTTGTTCGGGCGATTGCACAATATGATTTAGTTTCTCTCCATACCCATCAAGTTTGGCCAGATGAAGAAGAGTATATAACTATGGACTTTTTCCGTTTCGATGAGCAGGGAAAAATTGTGGAGCATTGGGATGCCATTCAAAAAATTCCACAAACCTCGAAATCAGGAAATCCAATGTATTAGTTGTTGGAGACAAATCATTAGCAAGTAGATGAACAGATTACACGTTAAAGAAGACAATATTTCGAGTTGAGGTGGAGTTAATGAACCAATTGGAAGGGAAAATCGCGATAGTTACAGGGGTAAGTCGACTTCAAGGAATTGGAGCTGCGATTTGCCGAGAATTAGCAAAAAACGGCTGTCATATCTTTTTCACTTACTGGACAAAGTATGATAAGCAGATGCCTTGGGGGCTGGAATTAAACGAACCAATGAGCTTAAAAGAAGAGTTAAAGAAAGCAGGCGTAAAAGTAGCGTGTGAAGAAATAGATTTAACTCAATTTCATCATTTAGAATCCCTTTTAGATAAAGTGTTAGAAGATGTAGGAGAGCCGGACATATTGATAAACAATGCAGCTTATTCCACTAACAATAACTATACAACTTTGACTGCCGAGGAACTTACTCAGCATTATATGGTGAACATTGGAGCTACCACGTTGCTCAGTAGTGGTTTTGCCAAGCGCTTTAAGAAAAAAACAGGCGGAAGAATTGTCAATATTACTTCTGGTCAGTTTCAAGGTCCAATGCCAGGAGAACTAGCCTACGCGACGACTAAAGGTGCTATCGATGCATTAACCATAACTTTGGCTGCAGAAGTTGCTCCGGTCGGAATAACGGTTAATGCGATAAACCCAGGTCCAACTGATACAGGGTGGATGACTGAAGAAATCAAGCGTGAATTGGAGCCGAGCTTTCCTTTCGGTCGGCTAGGCGAACCTAAAGATGTTGCGAAAACGATTAAGTTTTTAGTAAGTGATGATGCGGAATGGATTACAGGTCAGATTATCCATTCGGAAGGTGGATTTAGAAGATAAACCAAAGACGTCTAGAAGGGTGTGTTTCGCCTTCTATGCGTTTTTTTATTGAAATAAATATCATGTATTATTAGAACCAATTAATTTCCAGTAAAAAGAATATAAGATGCTAATTAGAAAATATTTTATAAATTCATGTCTTAATTTTCAGATAATATGGTATTATAGAACTGAGATTAGAAATTAAGGTAGGTTTTTAGTACTCTTTCTCAAAAATCATTATTATTAGTAGGTCAAAAGGCTTTGACGGAGACTTTTTAATTATCTGGCATGTTTGACGCTAATTAATGATGTTCAGTTTTAGAGAACTGGGGTCAGTAGTGTTTTACCATTAAATACACACATTAAAAAAACAAGTAAAAGAAGGGTGATGAGAATATGAATGTTAAGGGGAAGAAGATAACGCTTCGTGCGCTAGAGAGAACAGATATGGAAGAATTGAGAAGTTATTATAATGATCCAGAAATAGCACCCTTACTAGGAGGGTGGACGATCCCGATTTCTTCTGAACAACAAAATCGATGGTTTGATCGATTAGAATTTGATAACCGAAATCTGCGTTTAGCAATTGAAACAGAAGAAGATGGATTTATCGGTATCTCAAATATTTTAAACATTGATTATCGAAATCGCTCTGCGCATCATGGGATTCTGATTGGGAAAAAGAATATGCGTGGACATGGATATGGTCGAGATACGGTCATGACCACCATGAAATATGCATTCGAGGAACTTCAATTGCACCGTCTAGAAGGAGACATTCTAGAACATAATGTGCCTTCGTATAATTTGTTTATAAAAAAATGTGGATGGGTTGAAGAAGGTAGAAAGCGGGATTATGCGTTTCGTAATAACCAGTATTACGACCAAGTCATTGTGAGCATTTTAAAAACTGAGTATGAGCAATTGTGCCAAGAAACTGGATATTGGAAGACAGAGAGTTAATAATTTTTGATAGTTGTTTGTTTGGAGGAGTATATATGTCAGATAAGTTAAAAGGAAAAGTAGCGATAATTACAGGTGCTGCAGGTGACTTGGGGAAAGCTGTTGCAGAAGTTTTTTTAAATGAAGGAGCGAAAGTCGCTCTGGTAGATCGCGATCAGCAAGCTCTTCATAATTGTGAAAATTCTTTAACTCATATTGGAGAAGTGTTTGGAGTAGTTGCAGACGTTACTTCCGAAAGTGAGGTAGCCTCTTATGTCGATAAAGTTATGAAAAAATGGGGAAGAGTAGATATATTCGTCAACAATGCTGGGATTTTAGGCAAAGTGGCTCCGCTAATCGAACAAACAGTTGAAGATTTTGATGCAATTTTAAATGTTAATGTTAAAGGTGTTTTTCTTGGCTTAAAGAAAGTCATGCCAGTAATGATTCAACAAAAGTGTGGGAGCATTATAAATACTTCTTCGGTTTCAGGCTTAATGGGAAGCAGTGGGAATTCACTTTATGCAGCTACTAAACATGCAGTTGTTGGTTTGACAAAGACAGCAGCTTTAGAAGCAGGCTACCACTCAGTTAGAGTGAATTCGATTCATCCTGCACCACTTGATTCAACCATGATGAGAAAAAATGAAGAAGGGATTAATAGTGAAAACCCATCAGAAGTCAGAAAAGTCATTTCTTCTCGTATTCCTCTAGGAAGATACGGGGAAATGTCTGAAGTAGCAAAACTTATTTTGTTTTTAGCAAGTGATGATTCTCAGTTTATAACCGGCAGTCAGTATCGAATTGATGGTGGTATGGGCGCACGTTAACAATATTTAGCAATGGCAAAATGAGGATCGGCTTAAAGTAAAAGGGGATGAGGTTATGAAAGTAGGTATCATGCAGCCATATTTCTTTCCTTATATCGGTTATTGGCAATTGATTAAAGCAGTTGATAAATACGTGATATACGATGATGTGAATTATAAAAAAAGAGGCTGGATTAATAAAAATAATATTTTAATCAACGGAGAAGCAAAACCAATTTCGTTAAGGACGTTTAAAGTTAGTCAAAATAAACGTATTAATGAAATTGAAATTGATCATGATCTTGTTTACAAAAAAAAGTTGCTGAAAACCATTAAAGAAGCGTATGGCAAAGCACCTTATTTTCAAGAAGCTTATAGCGTAGTTGAAAAAATAATAAATCAAAACGAACCCAACTTGGCGACATATCTGGCAAATTCAATAAAAGAAATCTGTGCGTATTTAAACATACGCACAGAAATTATTCTTTCCTCTGAGTTAACAAAAAATGAACATCTGAGAGGACAAGATAAAATCTTAGAAATTTGTGGGCTTTTTTCAGCGGAAGAATATTTAAATGCTGCTGGAGGACTCCTGCTATACTCACCGCTGGATTTTCAAGCACAAGGAATTGAATTGAAAATCATTAAGACAAATCATATCAGTTACCAGCAAAAAGACGTAAGAGAGTTTGTTCCTAATTTATCAATTATTGACGTCATGATGTTTAATAGTCCTGAAGAAATTGATGCCATGTTGGGTGATTTTACTGTGCTAAATAATTTTTCTGATCTTCTTCAAACCAGTACAAATGGTTAAGCAGGTATGTATACACAATGACAACAAAGGGTGAAGGTTATGGGGAAAGATATTTTAGTAAGTGTGGATTGTCTAGCATACAATCATGAAGATTTTATAGCGGAAGCAATTGAAAGCTTTTTAAAGCAAAAAACAAATTTCAAATTCGAGATCTTGATCAATGATGATGCTTCTACAGATAAGACGGCCTCCATCATCAAAATGTATGAAGAAAAGTATCCTGACTTAATAAAGCCATTATATCAAGAACGAAATTTGTTTTCTCAAAGCGCTACAATGCTTCAAATCAACCAGCGTAGAGCAAAAGGTAAATATATAGCTATTTGCGAAGGTGACGACTTCTGGACCGATCCATACAAATTACAAAAGCAAGTGGATTATTTAGAAGCAAATCTAGACTGTGACTTATGTGTGCATTCAGCTTATCAATATTCCGAAGCTTTAAATAAGGTCGTAGGAAAAGTAAGACCAAGTCGAAAGAGTCGAGATTTTTCTGCTGAAGAAGTTTTTTTAGGTGGAGGCGAGCTATTTCCAACCAATTCCATGGTGTACCGTCGGGAAAAAGCTGATGATGTTCCCGATTTCTATTTCGATGCGGGCTTCGGAGATTATCCTTTAGCCATACACTTGGCACTTTATGGGAAAGTCCATTACTTGGATGAGCAAATGTCAGTGTACCGTGTAGATGTCAAAGGGGCTTGGTCTGAAAAGACTTTAACTACCACTATAAACGCAACAAAACAAAATGATGCAACTGCAGACTTATTGGACAAGATTAATCGCCATACAAACTACCAATATGATAAAACAATTGAGAAAACAAAAAAGAAAAACTATTTCTATTTATTAATAAGACAGCAAAAATTCAAAGAGGTCTTTACTAAAGAGTATGCAAGGTTTTATCTGGAACTCGAATTTGTAAGACGAATTTGGAGGAAAGTGTTGAAATCTCACTACTATTTCAAAGGTAAGGCTAATCACTTTCTGGTGAAACCGCGAAAAAAGTTAGCTTGATTAAGTTTCTACGAAAAAGGTAAATATAGCACTACACCAAACACCTTCACTTTATTCGATTTCATGATGCACTCATGTTAATCAAATAAAGTGAAGGTGTTTTGCTGTGTCATCTAGATGCTTTGTTCAATTTTGTCCTATGTAAAAAATTTCATAATTTTTTATTTGAAAAAGTAATTATTTGAAATGCTAATGACGTATACTGTATTTAAAGAAGTTTAATATCGAGTATGTTTATAGCGCTATTTTAATAAGTAGTGTATTGAAAATAGCTGAACATCTAGGAGGACCTGCATGCGAAATTTAAAGGAAAAAGGAATAAGGTATAAATATTTAAAGTTAACTTTTTCTTCAGTAGTAATTTGTACATTTATGATTATTGGGATTTATTTTTATATGCACGATCAACAACTCGAATTAGAAGCGGAATATACAGAACTTAGAGAAAAGCAGGAAACATTTAATGAGCTTTCACGATCGTTAAACCAACTGTTTTTTAGAACAAGAGGATTTTATGCTTTTCAAAATGAAATAGAATTGGATTTGGCATTTATCGAATTAGATACTTTAAAAAATGCGATAGCTAAAATGAATAGTTTATCAATAACGCGACAAGAAAGAGTTCGAATTATCGAGTTAAGTAATTTTATTAGTTCGTTTGAAAAAGATGTATTGCCTGCAGCAATTGCACTCGTGCGTGATGGCGATTACGAAGGTTTACGCGAGTTGTCTCGTGGCGGTACAAACTCAACGGTAAATGAATTTGTTGCGTTTTCAGATGACAACGAAGCTGTGACTAGGCTGGCGTTACAACAAGTAAATGAAGAAATGTTAGCACAAGCTGAAAGATTATCTTTTGTGTTAATTATGCTATTTATTCTTTTATTTATTATTACCGCATTAATAATTTTACGGGCACTAAATGATATTGTGAAGCCAGTAGAAGGAATGCGTCAATCAATAGAAGGGTTTGTAAAAGGTGAGGAATTGACTTACAAACCACTCAAACGTTCCGATGAACTAGGCATTTTATCAATGACATTTCATAACATGATCAATACAATCCAAACAAATCAAGAAAAACTCACTTCTCAAAATGAAGCTTTATTGTTGAACAAAGGTGAATTACAAGAACAACAACTCAAATTGAAAGAGTCTTTACAAGAAACAGAACAAACTAAAGACCGGTTAATTCGATACAATGATTTGAACCATATTTTGTCTTTCACATTAGATAAACAAAAGCTGATTGATGCAACGCTTGAGTATTTTAGTGAAACTTATAAAATTGATACAGGAGCTTTGTGGCTACCTAAATCGAGAGAATACGCATTAAAAGGTTATACGCCGACAATGTTTAAACAACTAAAAGAAGAGCGGGTAGAGTATCTTTTAACTCGATTAGAAGAGTGTGATTCATTCACAGTAAAACGAGAAGCTCAGTTAGAAAAAGGATTTGCAGTAGATAGAGTGTACATTCACGACTTATATGCTGCAGTGAAAAACGAAGATGAAGACACGGTTGCATTAATCGGGTTGTCTCGAATAGGAAGAACGTTCACTAGCGAAGAAGAACTAGATATAAGTGGCTTGTTAAAACGTATTCACTTGGCAATTGATCGTATTCAATTATATGAAGCTGCTGTACACGAACGTACACTAAATGAACGTATTATCAATAACATCAATGAAGGCATTCAGTTTATTTCAAAAAATGGAGATATGGTACAACATAACGCCACTATGTGCACAATGTTGAACTGCGGAAATGGACCACTTGATGCCTCTATTCCTAAAGGAATATGGGTCAAGAGAATGGCTGAACAAACAACAGCTCCGGAGTTAATGTACAAGTTTTTAAGCAATTGTATTCAAATAAAGGATAAAGAAGCTAATACATTCCGCTATACCGTGAAAGTACCATATGAACGAGTTATTGATGTATATAGTACACCCGTAATTGTAGATGGTGAAAAAACAGGAACCATTTTTGTACACAGAGACATTACCCGAGAACACGAAGTGGATAAAATGAAGTCGGAACTTGTTAGTACAGTCAGTCACGAACTTCGAACGCCGTTATCAAGTGTTCTTGGATTTACTGAGTTATTGTTGAACAAACAATTGAAACCCGAAAAACAAGAACGCTATTTAAAAACCATTTATAAAGAAGCAAAACGATTAACCAACTTAATAAACGATTTTCTCGATTTACAACGCATGGAGTCTGGAGACCAAGTATATCGTATGGATAAATTAGCAGTAAACGAGCTGATTATCGAAACGGTTGAAAAATTCCGTACACAAAACATGCATTCAATTGTCTTTATAGATGATGCATCAGATGTGATTGTTGAAGGTGATCGTGAGCGTATAGCTCAAGTATTGATGAACCTAGTTGGAAATGCCATTAAGTTTTCTCCTCAAGGTGGCAGCGTAACCATCTCGATGAAAAATGATTTGAATAATCTTAGTGTAACTATAAAAGATGAAGGAATCGGAATTCCTACTGAAGATATTCCGAAGTTGTTTTCAAAATTCCAGCGTATTGACAATAGCTCACGACGGAAAATTGGAGGCACAGGTCTCGGTCTTGCAATATGCCAAGAGATTATTCTTCAGCACGAGGGGAAAATTTGGATAGAGTCAAAAGAAGAACAAGGCACAGCTGTTCACTTTGAGTTGCCACTTGTTGCGGAACCTCAAGAGTATACAACTCACGAAGGTGCAGAAGAAAATCCGCCTGTTATGATTGTTGAGGATGATATGAGTTTGGCTCTTTTACTGTCTGAAGAGTTGAAAGTAAATGGGTTTAAAGTGATTTATCACACGAATCCTAAAGAAGCGTTTAAAGAAGCCAAACGTACGCCACTTGTTGGAGCAGTTGTTGATATTATGTTAGGAGAAGAATTGAATGGCTGGGATCTTGTCGATATGATGAAAGGTGATCCGTTAACAAAAGATATTCCGATTGTCATTTCCTCAGCTCTAGATCCATCATCTGACGCTCAGAAAATTAATAAGATTTGTCATTACTTAACGAAACCATACGCACCGACAAATTTATCAAAAGTTATGAAAGAATTATTGGACTCTCAAAATCGTGATGGTGCCATTTACTATGCATCGAATGATTATCAAGAAACTGAAGTATAAATTTAAAGTTCATGAAAAAACCGTACAAGACCATTGAGGTCTTGTACGGTTTTTTATGATGCCAAAATATTTTCAACCAAAGACAATAATTCCATCGGACTAAAAGGTTTAGACATAAAGAAATCTGCACCTGTTGAAATGGCTTTTTCCCTGTCTGCATCTTGTGCTTTAGCTGTTAGCATTAACACTTTTGTATGATTTTGATCTTTTCTTACTTCTTCTAATACTTCTAATCCAGTCAAATGAGGCATCATATAATCTAAAACAATCAAATCGTACTCGTTTTCTCTAATTTTTTCTAACGCTTCTTTACCATCTTCGGCTTCTTCTATTTCGAAGTCGTCTTCAAGAGTATCTGCTATTAAGATGCGTAAAATATCTTCGTCATCTGCTATTAGTATTTTTTTCATAATGATTCGCCTCCTATTTTAAGTTGAAATGCCTTTACGTTTCATATCGCCCCAATGAGCTGTTTTGCGGAAAGCCGCAAAAATTCCTTGGATTCTCCATATAACCATAAGCGGGCGATACCAAAAGGCTTCTGTTAAAGCCCAAAAATAGAGACGCATTAAATGAGATACTTTTGGATATTTATGGAGAGTCAGTTCTTCTAATAAAACAGCTAATGCTGAAATTAGAGAGCCATACAAAATTGTGACGATAAACATTATTAAGGCTATAGTCGGATCAACTAACGAAAAGAAAAAACCACCAAAGATAATAAAATAGCCTAAAAACTCAAATACAGCCCCAAGTAGTTCTATAAAAAGAAAATAGGGCATAGATAACATTCCGACAGCACCGTATTTCGGGTTTAACATCATTTTCCGGTGTGTCCAAAGAGTCTCAAATAACCCGCGCTGCCAACGGATCCGCTGAGATTGAAGAACTTCTAACGATTCAGGTGCTTCAGTCCAGCAAACAGGATCAGGAACGTACTCAATTCGTTGTTTCGATTTTTCTTCTCGGAGTAATCGATGCAATCTTACTACCAATTCCATATCTTCTCCAACAGTATTTTTATTATAGCCACCAGCTTGAATAACTCGTTCTTTGTTGAAAACGCCAAAAGCGCCAGAAACAATAAGTAAGATATTGAGTTGACTTAAAGCCAAACGACCGATCAAAAACGCACGGAAATATTCTACGATTTGCATGATGACAACTGGATGTCTTGGTAAATCTATCACTTCTACTTTGCTTCTTGAAATGGTAGAACCATTTGCAATGCGCACAGACCCACCAGTTACAATAACTTGGCCATCAGACTCAATAATGGGTTTCATGGTTTTATATAAGCCATCATTTTCTAAAATCGAATCTCCATCAATTGCGCAAAAATAGGCAAAAGAAGATAAATTTATACCCGCATTCAGTGCATCGGCTTTTCCGCCATTCGCTTTTTTAATCAGTCGAATGTAAGGGAAAATTGTGGATTGATAAATCGCTTCAATCTCGGCAGTAGGGATGTGCGTTCGAAAGGCGAACGGAATTTGAGTCATTTTAAACTCTTTTATCATTTGTTCAGATGTCATATCTTTTGAACCATCATCAATAACTATTACTTCTTTTTGAGGATACTCTAACGCTAATAACGATCGCACAGTGCTAACAACACCGACTTCTTCGTTGTAAGCAGGTACAAGAATTGAAACAGGATACGTATTTTGGTTTCTTAAAAGTATTTCTGTAGACTCTCGGTGAACCAAATTGTTTTCGTTTTTTACTTTGCGAAAGGCAAGAGCAAAGAGGCCTAAATAACTTAAGCTTGAAAACAGTAAATATCCAATGATTAAAGTAGATAATACAAAGAAAAAGCTGTGCATCATTTTTCACTTCCTAATAGGGATGCTTCCCATTGAGTAGCCATGTCTCGGGCATACCGATCTGGATGATTTGCGGATAAGTGGCTCAGTAAAATATCACCATCTGCAAATTGTGTCAACGCTTCGGCCGATGAATAACGCACCCACCAAACAGAATCACCAAGCAGTTCACTCAATACTTCTTGATAGCGGGATAATTGAAGCTTTCCAGCAATACGTGCGGCAAACATGCGTTCTTGCCAAGAAGTAGAGTGGAAAAACGGTGTTAATAAACTTGGTGAAGATATATATTGCAAATGTTGAATGGATTTTAATGCTTGAATCCTCAATTCTTCATCATCACTAAGTAATTCTTCTTCAATGCGAGGAAGAAACCCCATTAATCCAGTCATTCCAATATAAGAAACAGCCGCATATTTCAGTACTTTATTATTGTGTTCATTTTTTAACGCAGCATCTAACTCTTCTAATTGGATATCCAATTGAAGTCTTTTAAACACATCGATGTACAAACGAACGGGTGCATCAACGTAGCGAGCCATCACAGAAAGGGTCATCGGTTCGTTTAATGATGTTAAGGTTCGGATAAGTTGTTGTGTTTCCTGATCTAGTCGAAACGATTTGTGAAGTTTTTCTTTTAGAAAAGGAGTTAGTGACTTCATATGAAAATCTTCAATGAAATACAATGTATTCATACGAATTGCCCAATTTCTACGCTTGAGTTGTTTTGTATAGCGTTCAGTTAAATATGTCTCAGATAGCTGTGTGACTTGTGAAGAATTTGCACTTCCTTTTGTAACAGCTACATAATGATTTAACAAGCGTTCTAAAACGATGGTTTGATGAGAAATATTATAAAGTTCTTCAAGAAAATGATCATCCGTTGAATCCAGCATATAGGAACTGAATGATTCGGTTAATTTGTCATATTGTTGGCTAATCGTCTGTTCTTTCTTGTTAATTAGTAGTTTGCGGAAAGACAAAACTAGCAATAAAAGTAGTTGGCTCAGAAATAAGAAAGCTATAAGAACCCAAAAGAAATAAATGTTCATTTAAATAACCTCATGGTTAGACGTTGCACGCGAGCAACAACTTCCTGTGCATAAAAGGGTTTCAATATGTAATCATCGGCTCCACTACGTAAAGCAAGCACGATATCTGATTCATTAGAACGCGAAGTAAGCATAGAAATCACAATGTTATCATTTGGATATTGGCTCCGCACGTGATTCAAAACTTCTAAACCATCCATTTTTGGCATAACCCCATCAAGTAAAATCATGTAATTTTCCTCTGGCTTGTACCAATCAGACTCGATAAAGCTGACACCATCTGCATATTCTTCTATAGTAATATCGAAATCATCAGGCTTCCAACCCGCAAATTGTTTTGAAATTAGCTTACGAACTAACGAATCATCATCTACGATAATGATGTTAAGTTGTCGTTTCAATTCAAAAGCTGCAATTTCAAACATCATTGTCTGATTTCGGCCGTTCTTTTTCGCTTGGTACAAAGCTTGATCAGCTTTAGTTACTAACGTATCTTGCTTTTGGCGATATTCACTTATTCCAGCAGAAAATGTTACGTGAAATGAATTATTCGACTGGTCGGTGAAGGCAATGTTAGCAAAGTCTAAACGGGTCTGTTCGACAAAGGATATAGCAGTTTCTGCTGCAGTATCCGGAAGAATTAAAGCGAATTCTTCGCCGCCGTATCGGAAGAAATAATCAGAATCTCGTTTTTTCTTCAATAAGAGTTGGCTAAAAGCTTGTAAAACTTCATCTCCAATTGGGTGTCCATAATTGTCATTTACTTTTTTAAAATGATCTAAATCGAATAAGACAAGTGTAAAAGTTTTTTTGCTTTTCTCAGACAAAGTAGTCATTTGTGACAATACATCATTAAAATATTTTCTATTTCCCGCGCCCGTTAACTCGTCATAAAGTGTTTCTTGCAAAATCATTTTTTGGAGACGTAGACGGTTTAATACATAAGGAACGAAAAGGGCCATATTTAATGGCTTGGAAAGAAAGTCTGTTGCGCCTATTTCCATTGCTTTAATTTGATTTTCAATGCGATCATCCGAGCTTACAATTGCAAGAGGGACATATTGATTTTTTGCAGGTTCGTAAATTCTAGAGATCAATTCAAAACCATCTACATCTGGCAATTGCAAGTCCAAAATAACCATTTGAGGTTGCAGTGTGTAAAATAATTCCATTCCTTTTTTTCCATCAAGCGCAATAACGACTTGAATTCCATGTTCTTCTAAAGATTCTTTAATATAGGAGGCTAACTCCGCATCTGAATCAATCACTAAAACAAATACATCATTTGTAGGAATCTCTTTTTGTAAATTGACTTCAACTTTAGTAATAAGAGAAGAGTTCTCTTCTTTAAAATGGTTTCTTAAAGCAACCATTAAACTTTGCAAAGAATCGACTGGCAGTAATGTATCACTATCTTCAGCGAAAAGTTCTAATTGAGTAGCACAAAACTGAGACAACTCCATAAGACCAATCGTGCCGGCAGTGCCTTTCATGGTATGTAAGAAGCGGTACATCTCCCGTTCAGAGATCTCTCTTTGTTTGATCCATTTCGAAAAATCCTTCTCCATTCGGTCAGAGAGCAAAGCTTTATAATTTGTACGAGACATGTTCATCACCTTCTTTAAAAAAATATATCTATATACTTCCACTATACTATAAAAATTCCTATTTTGCGTTTCTTGGTAACTATAAAACAAGATTCGTCGTACGAACAGTAAACTGTTTAGATGTAGTTGTTCATTTACGAGCTACAACGTGCAATAAACAAAGAGTGTATTATAATGAGTTATACCTTTTGAATTTAAGAGTTTACTAAAAAAGAATATAAAATAGTCAGTAGGGGGAAAATACATGCAAGAACCAGTGATTATTGTAGGAGCAGGTTTAAGCGGCTTACGCGCTGCATCCTTGCTTACGGAACAAGGAATAGCCTGTAAAGTAATCGAAGCAAGAAATCGAATAGGAGGCAGAGTTTTAAGTGCTTCTGTACAAAATCAAGAAAATCTAGGAAAATTTGATCTTGGTCCCACATGGTTTTGGCCGCAGTACGAGCCGAATATTGCAAGCTTTGTGAAAAAGCTCGGTTTAGAGACGTTTGTTCAGCAAAATGATGGAGATTTGCTGGTAGAACGTTTTCAAAGAAAACCACCAGAACGCTGTAAGATGCAGGAAAATATTCATGAAAGAGGAGTTCGGATTACAGGAGGAATGCAATCGTTAATAGATGCATTGGCAAAAACAATTCCGCTTTCTATTATTGAGCTTGAAACGCGGGTTAAAAAGATTTGCTTGGATCAAGTAGGCAAACTAACAGTTGAAGTGGAAACGGCTGATGGAGAGAGAAAACAAATTTCAGCAGCTAATGTCATTTTGGCATTGCCACCTCGACTAGTAGCCAATCACATTGAATTTTCACCCGATTTGCCTGCAGAACTTATGGAAGACATTAAAGAAAAACCAACATGGATGGGGTCACAAGCTAAAGCGGTTGCTGTTTACAAACGCCCATTTTGGCGAGACTCAGGACTATCTGGTTTGGTGTTAAGTTCAGCAGGTCCACTACAAGAAATTTATGATGCCTCGCCTATTGATGGAGCAGGTGCGTTATTTGGTTTTTTTGGTATAACTTCAGAAGTGCGTCAGCAAATGGGACAAGAAAAAATTACTGAATTAGTTACCAATCAATTGATTAAACTTTTTGGCAATGAAGCTGAACACCCACTAGAAATCCTGTACAAAGATTGGTCAAATGATTTAGAAACAGCAGTTATAGAAGACTCGAGTCCGTTTAAAAATTACACAAGTTACGGTCAACCGCCGATCTCAGGGATATGGCAAGAAAAAGTAATTTTTGCAGGCACAGAAACAAATGCCCAATTTAGTGGTCATCTCGAAGGAGCGCTTCAGTCTGCTGAAACGGCAGTTGATAAAATAATTGCCTTACGAAAATAGCGCATAGTTATTTCTTTTTAGACAAGTGGGGGAGAGAAAAGAGTGCCTTTTTTTACAACAAGTTTGACGTGACAGGGAAGTTTAGAAGAACTCTGATGTAAAAGTTTGTGGCTATCTTATTGGTGATACTATTATTTTTAACACCGAAACTAACATTAATTGTAAAAAATTTCGTCTTTTGCGCTTATTTCAGTAAGGATTTATCAAACTAGAAGAGACTATTTAATGTTCAAAAGAGAAACAAAATAACGTTTTAAAACCTTCTGAGAACAACTAGCTCAGTAGGTTTTTTCGTTATATTTCTTAGTATGAAATTGATCGCGTTTTATAAAAAGAAATGTATACGCTGGAAAAATGCGGATTATGAGATGGATAGAAAATCATATGAGTTGATTAGTGAACAAATTAAGACAAAAATACGAAGAAAAGAGCAATTTTTTCTCTTTTTTCTGAATTGTAAGGTATCTTACATTTTTGTCTTAAGAAAAGGTGTAAATTAATAGAAAAGAAGGAGTGAGGAAAATGGTAGTACCACAACAAACATCTACTGCAACAAATTACTCAAGTATTGTGAAAGCCGCCTTAATCGGTAGTACAGTAGCAGGAATCCTGTTTGGGATCTTCATGCAAATGATGGGAATGATTACAGTAATAGCATCAATGGTAGGAAGTGAAAGCCTAGTCGTCGGATGGATTATGCACATGATGATCAGTTGGGTTTTTGGCCTTGGATATGGTGCAATGACACTTTTCTCATCTCGTTACTATGTTCTCGGGGTTATTCACGGAGTGCTTATTTGGATCGTAGGACCACTTCTTGTTATGCCTATCATGATGGGAATGGGCCCAATGTTTGGACAAATGTTTGCAAGTGATCAATTAATGAGTTTGGTTACGCACTTAGCGTTCTCACTGATTTTAGCAGCAGTATTCAGTAAACTTGTTCAAAAACATGCATAACCTATAGAGAAAAACCTTTCAAACGCTACCAGAAAATATTATGGGTAGGTTGAGAAAGGTTTTTCTTTACTAAAGTTTTTAATTTGAAACTGAGATTGCTTCTAATTAATTTATTCCATAATGATTTTTTTTATTTCATCTGCTTTTATGGAATAACCGAAAAGATTTTTTTTAACTAATCCCTCTTTTTTCAACTTACTCATTAAAAGAGAGATGGTTTCTCTAGAAGAACCTACCATAGTAGCAATGTCTTCATGCGTAATTCTCATATTAATCGTTTGCCATTCTTTTTCGCGTTTGCCACTTTTTTCGCTCATTTTCAATAATAGAAAAAGCGTGCGATACCGAATGTCTCCGAGAGCTATTTTTTCGCTGATATCATGTGTTTCTTTTAATTGGTTCGATAATATTTGAATGAGCTTAAATGACACTTCAGGTGTAGCTCGTATAAATGCTTCGAATTTTGCTTTATCCATCGTGCATAAATAACAGTCAGTCATGGCTTCAGCATAGGTTTCTTTGTCTGTCAGCATAAAAGATTCTGTTTCACCAAAGACATTGCCATCGATTAAGATATCTGTAGTAAATTGTTTTCCTTGTGCCGTCATTCGATACAAACGAACTTGCCCTTTTTTAAGAAAAAACAATACATCTAGTGGCTGTTCAGGTATTAAAATCTGTGTGCCTTTTTTGACAGGTGTCATCGTACTGTTTTTATCAATTACTTTAATATCTTTCATAGGCAATTCATCAAAAAGATTTATTTGCGAAAGGAGTGTCAATTTATCCATGTTAAAATCCTCCTCTATCCGTTCTAAAAAACGGGTTTTAAATGCCATGCTTTTTATTTTACCGGGATGTACCAATTGTAAAAAAGCAGAGAGTAAACTGCGGGAACTAGAGATTTCATTTCAAGTTTATAACATTTTCGAACATCGTGCATTGTTTCAAAGTGTGCCGATAAAGAAAAAGAGCCAAGGTTTGCCACTGTTGAAGGTGGAAGAAAATTACTATTCTTTAGCTGAAATATTGGAATGGGAAAAACAAGAGGTCAATGTTTGTAAAAAGTAGATCGTCCAAGTAGCTTATAATGTCGATTACTTTTTAAAGCACATTGATTTACCCTACTCAGCAGGAATACGTTCTATGAATATCGAATATTCTAAAAAGAATAACAATTAAAAGAATTTTCATTTACTGCCAGTTAGTTGAAAAAAAAACAAGAGTGAAAATTGATGAAAAGGGTATTAAAAAATATACCACCAAAGTAAGTGGGGAAAATTGGATTTTTAATTACAAAAAGGAGATGCCATTAATGCAAAAGAAATTCGATTTAATCGTAATTGGAACAGGGTCAGCTGGTACGGCTGCAGCCATGAAGTGCAAAAAAGCTGGATGGGAAGTCGCAATCATCGACTCAAGACCATTTGGAGGTACTTGCGCATTAAGGGGATGTGATCCCAAAAAAATACTGGTTGGAGCGGCAAATATAATAGATAGTGTTGACCGCATGAAAGGAAAGGGAATTACAGGGGCACCGACAATAAACTGGAACGAACTAATGGAATTCAAGCGGACGTTCACGGAACCTGTACCTGAAAATCGATTGGAAGGTTTTCAAAAAGCTGGAATTGTCACGTTTCACGGAGAAGCTGTTTTTGTCGCTGAAGACAAAATTCAAGTTGGAGAAAATGAATTGACTGCTGAAAAGATATTAATCGCAAATGGCGCAAAGCCAGTTTCATTACCTATTAATGGGGCAGAACATCTTACAATGAGCGATGAATTTTTAGAACTTGATAAGTTACCGGCGAGATTAGTTTTTGTAGGTGGTGGTTACATTTCGTTCGAATTTGCGCATATAGCAGCACGAGCAGGTTCTGAAGTACACATCATTCATAGAGGAAAGCGACCACTTGAGAATTTCGAGGCGGATTTGGTGGACGTGTTATTAGAAAGGTCTAAAGAAGTCGGCATTCATATTCATCTGGGCACGGAAGTAAAGTCTATCGAAAAAATAGATTCCTCTTTTAAAGTCATTGGTGAAAATGGGTCTGAATCACTTGAACTAGATTGTGACCTTGTTCTACACGGAGCAGGAAGAGTGCCAAATATTGACGAGATGCAATTGGAAAAAGCAAATGTAGAACGTGAACCCTCGGGCATTACGGTAAACGAGTATCTTCAAAATGTTAGCAATCTACGTGTTTATGCGGCAGGAGATGCGGCGGCAACAGAAGGACTTCCCTTAACGCCTATTGCTTCAATGGAATCTCACGTAGTCGCTTCGAATTTATTAAAAGGCAATCAAAAAACACCAAGTTACAAAGTCATGCCAACAGTTGTTTTCACCATCCCTAAATTAGCAGCTGTAGGACTGTCAGAAGATCAAGCAAAAGAAAAAGGTTATAACTATAAAGTTAAAGTGCTGCAAAAAGACATTTCAAGTTGGTATACCTATAAACGGACGAATGAAAAGCATGCAATGGTAAAAGTTATTATTGATGAGGATTCTGACCAAATACTCGGTGCGCATTTGATTGGCCAAGAAGCAGATGAACTCATCAATCATTTTGCATTAGCGATTCAATTTAACCTAACAACTTATGATTTAAAACAGATGATTTTTGCCTATCCAACTGCAGCTTCTGATATCGCCTCAATGCTATAGAGGTGCACTAAAATAATAAAAAATAGGGGGAAAAAACATGAATAAAAAATTATTGGGAATGACCTTAATCGCTTCAGCAGCTTTATACGGATGTAGTTCTGGGGAAGAAGCAACTGAGCCGCTAGTAATTGGCGGCAAGCCTTGGACTGAACAATATATTTTGCCTTATATTTTGGGTGAGTACATAGAGGCCAAATCGGACTATACCGTTGAGTATAAAGATGGTTTAGGCGAAGTGGCAATTTTAACACCAGCTTTGGAAAAAGGTGATATTGATATGTACGTTGAATACACCGGTACAGGATTAAAAGATGTGTTAAAGAGAGATTCAGAACCTGGACAAACTTCTGAAGAAGTTCTACAAGCGGTTCGAGAAGGCTATGAAGAGGAGTTAGGGGCAACTTGGTTAGAGCCGTTGGGTTTTGAAAATGGCTATACGTTAGCTTACTCCAAAGAAAGTGGCTTAGACGCTAAAACTTATTCAGAACTAGCTGAACTTTCTCGTTCACAAGATGTTTCTTTTGGTGGACCGCATTCCTTCTATGAACGAAAAGGCGATGGCTACGAAGATTTAACAGCAACTTATAACTTTAATTTTTCCGCTACTGAAAGCTTCGATCCTTCTATTATGTATGAAGCATTAAAAAATGGAGATGTAAATGTAATCCCTGCTTTTACAACCGATAGCAGAATAGACTTATTCGAATTGACTACGACAAAAGATGATTTAAACTTTTTCCCGAAATATGATGCCGTACCAGTTGTCCGCATGGAGACGCTTGAAGAATATCCTGACTTAGAAGAGGTATTAAATGAACTTGGTGGTCAAATCAGCGCAGAAGAAATGTTGGCGATGAACTCTAAAGTAGATGTGGATAAAGAGCAGCCAGAAGACGTAGCTCGAGAATTTCTAATCGAAAAAGAATTGATTGAAGAATAGAGTTGCTTCTTAACATGTAAAGTAAGTAGAAAATTTTTAGTAGGTTAGGGGAGTTATTCGATGAAAGCAGTAGAAAATACGTCTATAGCAGAGCGCTTTGCAGAAATAAGAGGCGTTACGATGAAACTGATCGAGCCTTTAGAAACAGAAGATTTTATTATCCAATCTCACGAAGATGTGAGTCCGGCTAAATGGCATATCGCCCATACAACATGGTTTTTCGAACGTATGATTTTAAAAGAGTTCAAATCGAATTATGAAGAATTCAATCCAGCTTTTGATTTTTTGTTTAATTCATATTACAACACGATTGGACCTTATCAACCACGCCACCAACGCGGCGTACTATCACGACCAACAGTAGATCAAGTTATTGAATATCGTAATTATGTGGATCAGCAAGTGTATAACTTACTTGATGAATCAGCTAGTGATACTAAAAAAGAAATAGAAGCTTTAATATATATGGGACTTCAACACGAACAACAACATCAGGAATTGATCTTAATGGATATAAAGTACAACTTTTTTGTTAATCCTCTTTTACCTGCGTATGCACAAACAAAAAAACGAACACTAAGCAAACCCCAGGAATCGCAGTTTGTTAAGTTTGATGGAGGGTTGATCGAAATTGGTCACGATGGTAATGGCTTTTCGTTTGATAATGAAAGCCCGCGTCATAAGGTTTGGCTTGAACCCTTCAAGTTTGCAACAAAACCTGTAACTAATGGAGAATTTCTTGAATTTATAAATTCCGGTGGCTATGAAAAACCGGAATATTGGCTTTCGGATGGGTGGAGTATTGTTAAAGAGCATAATTGGAAAGCGCCACTTTATTGGCTGAAAGATACAGAAGAAAAATGGCAAATATTTACCTTAGCGGGCATACAAGACCTAGAGCTTGATGAACCGGTTAGTCATATTAGTTTTTATGAAGCAGATGCTTTTAGCAGGTGGAAAGGCAAAAGGTTACCTACTGAAGCTGAATGGGAATATGCTTCTCAAAGCGTTGCTATTCACGGAAATACGATGGATGATGGTGTTTACCATCCTGTGGCTAGTAGCGAGGATTTACAAAGTTCATCGCTATCAAAAATGTTTGGAGATGTATGGGAATGGACTGCTAGTGCCTACTCACCATATCCTGGAAGTAAACCGTTAGAAGGCGCGTTAGGTGAGTATAATGCGAAATTTATGTGTAACCAAATGATTCTTCGTGGAGGTTCGTGTGCAACGCCTGTAGATCACATTCGGAAAACTTATCGAAATTTCTTTCCTCCAGAGAAAAGATGGCAATTTAGTGGTTTTAGGTTGGCAGAAGACCAAAGTTAATGTTGAACTTCCTCTTATATAAGTTAAAAAGCAGACAACCGTCTATCGGTTTGTCTGCTTTTTTGTTTTAAAAATAATTCGCATTTTTTATTGCAATTTCTCAAAAAGAGAGTATCATTCCTTAATAGACATGATATGTCCATAATGGATATTGAAAATAGATAAGGGAGAGGTGTTAGTTTGCAGTTAACTAAAGGGGTAGAACAAGCAATTTGTATTATCGTGTTACTAGCTACACAAGAAAGCAGCGCGCCGCTTGCTTCAGATGAAATTAGTAAAAGGCTAGGGGTATCACCTTCTTATATGAAGAAAATTACAAGAAAGCTAGTTGTGCAAGGAATTGCTGTGTCTGTATCTGGGAATAACGGAGGCGTTTCTTTGGCAAAATCAGCAACCGATATTACAATGCTAGACGTTATTGAAGCTATGGAAGGGCCAATCAAGATTTACCCAGACACGGGTTTAATTCGGCTTGCTTTTAAAGATGGTGAATATGCAAAAAAAGGACAAGAGATTCTTCAAAATGTCTTTGCACAAGGAGATCGATTATTAATCGAATATCTCTCGAAAGTAACCGCAGCAGACTTATTAAAAGAAGGGTTAGGCATGTCTAACTTGCCAACATTAAATTGGAACCAAGAAACCTTAAGTGATGTATTGAACAAAGAACAGGATGATCAAAAGTGAACATGTTGAAAAAAGAGTGGAAACAATTATTTTCAAAACCTTTACTACTCGGAACTATGATTGTAATGATGTTTATACCGATTATTTATAGTGGTTTTTTTCTCGGCTCTTCGTGGGATCCGTACGGCAAGACAGATCGCTTACCAGTAGCGGTGGTAAATGAAGATGTGCCGGCAGACTATGAAGAGGAAACCTTATCTATTGGGGATGAATTGGTCGAAAACTTAAAAGAAAATGACGCACTCCATTGGTATTTCACGGATGCAAAAGAAGCTGAGCAAGGAATGGAAGATGGCAAGTATTTTATGATACTTACCATTCCAAAAGATTTTTCAGCTAATGCAGCATCTGTTATGAAAGAGCAACCAACACCAATGAATTTACAGTATGAAACCAATCCTGGCCGCGGATTTTTTATCGAATCGGTAAGCAAACAAGCAACAGCTAATATAAAAGAAGAAATTGCTGAAAGTGTGACTAAAGAATACGTAAAAGCGGTATTCGCTCAAATTGAAACAATAGGCGAAGGAATGGAAGAAGCCGCTGACGGGGCGGAGCAAATCGATTCTGGAACTGTGCAATTGCAAGAAGGAACTGCCGACTTAGTTGCAGGACTGGGGACTCTTTCAGAAGGAAGTTTGAGTTTTCAAGAAGGCGCAGAGAAATTAGAGGTTGGTGTGAGTCAGTTTGCAGCCGGAACAACCGAACTAAACGAAGGGGCAAACTTTTTAAACAAAGGAATTATTTCGTATACAGCGGGTGTAGGCAAATTACAAACCGGTATAAATGGGCTAGCTGAAGGAACTGCAGAACTAACCAATAAAGGTCCACAGCTTGTGAAAGGTTCTCAAAAACTGTCAGAAGGTCTTAATTCACTTGTCCCTGGAGCTGAACAATTAAACCAAGGGCTTTGGAAAACCCAAGATGGCAGTGAACAGTTAACGGAAGGACTACGCGAGTTACAGGCGCAAACAAGCCAACTAACAAATAGCTCTTCTGGTATACAACAATTGGTGTCTGGACAAGCAGCTTTAGGAGAGGGGCTTTCAAAACTTTCTTCCGGTAGTTTAACTCTTCAAGAAGGACTTGGCTTGCTAGAGGGTCAACTTCCTTCAGCAGATCAAATAACGAGTTTGCAGCAAGGATTAACAGCAATTCAAGAAAGTACAAACCAATTAAATGGCGCTGTCTCTATAGGCGATACACAAGGTGTATCGCAAATTCAAGCCAATTTGGCAGCAGCACAGCAAGCTATTAATGATCTTCAAGGAACATCTTTACAAACCACGATTACTGCTTTAGAAGCAACACCAACTTTTAATAGTTTACCGCCAGAACAACAAGCTGAACTAACTGCAGCAGTTAGCGGAAGTATAGAAAGCCAATCAGCCACTCAGCAAGAAACTGTTGAGAAGCTAAAAGGAAGTTTGGCAGCAATATCAGCTAATCTCAATGAGCAACTAGTTCCCGCATTTCAAACTCTTGGGTCATTGCCAGAGAAAGTGGCTGAATTGAATAGTGTAGTAGCGAAAGTGAATCCATCGGCGTCATCAGCACTTGGCGGCTATTCAACCGTTCAAAACGCACTTTCCGCACAACTTATTCCAGGTGCAAAAAATTTACATGCTGGAGCAGAAAAAGCTGTAGAAGCAAATGAAAAACTTCAGTCTGGAGTAGATAAAACAGCTGATAATTTACCAAAACTTGCAGCGGCGGTTGATCGCCTAGCGCAAGGAAGTTCCTCTTTAACTGAAGGGGTATCATCGCTTGCTTCAGGTTCACAAGGACTTGTGGAAGGGGCTAATTCACTCCAACAAGGTTCTGAGGAATTGCAGCAAGGAACCGTTGCTTATACAGCCGGAGTATCAGAAGCGGCACAAGGTGCAGGTCAACTGCAACAAGGAACCGCAGAACTTGCTGCAAACTCCGACAAACTAAACTCGGGTTCTGCTGACTTGGCAACAGGTACTGACCGTCTAACAAAAGGCGTTCAAGCATTGTCAAGCGGAGCAGGAGAACTTGCAGGAGGAGCTGCTGAATTGCATGATGGTGCCAGCAAACTTGAGGACGGTTCAGGAGAATTGGGAAATGGCATTGGAGAACTTGAGGAAGGGGCCGCCGAATTAGCTGGCAAACTTTCAGACGGAGCTGAAGAAGTTGGGGATGCTTTAGTATCCGATGCGAATTACGATATGATTGCCGCACCTGCAACAACAACCGAGAGTAAAAAAAGTGAAGTGCCTAACTATGGTCATGCGTTGGCACCTTATATTTTATCACTTGCCCTTTTTGTTGGTGCTTTGTCGTTTAATTTAGTATTTCCAATAAATGCTCCAGCAGGACGACCAACCTCAGGGTTCGCTTGGTGGCTCAGCAAATTCTCACTTGGGTTTATCCAAGCGACTGCAGCTGCATTAATTGTGGATGCGATTATGTTGTTTGGCTTTCATCTACAAGTCGATCATGTTGGAGAGTTTATCGGGGTCTCTATTGTCACTTCACTTACTTATATGTTCTTAATCATGTTTTTAAGTATTACTTTTGGAAATCCCGGACGCTTTGCCGCCATGATTATTCTTGTTCTTCAATTAGGTTCGAGTGGCGGAACGTTCCCGGTCGAATTGACAAACAAATTCTTCCAAAGTGTTCATGATTTTGTTCCGATGAGCTATGCAATTTTAGGCTTCCGAGAAGCCATGTCTTCGGCATATGGGACCGAGACCTTACTAATGAGTCTGTCAGTACTTAGTGCTTTCATCTTAGTCTTCAATGTACTGTTGTGGGGCGTCTTGAGTTTAAGAAGCCGCAAAGCTTTTAAATTAGCAGAAGAAAATTAATAAAAAATTGTATAGAAATTTATACATCACAGACTGTAGCTAACTCTTATTCCGCGAGTTAGCTACAGTTTTTTATTTTAAAAGAGGACTTTTCAATAAGAAAACGAAAATAAGATGTGAGACGAAAATTGGATAAGTTTTCTAAACGCATTTTGTTAGGAGGTAACACAAATGCCATATATTCAAACAAGTCGATTGACCCTAGTAACATTTACGACGGAATTGATGCAAGCAGCGATTATTGACCAGTTAGAATTAGCCCAAATAACACCTTATAAAGTGGCTGCTGGATATCCATCTAAAGAATACAAAGAAATCATTCCGTACAAAATTAAGCGCTATAGCGAATATCCATGGGAAAATGAATGGGAAGGAATTATTATCCATAACGCTTCTCAGACAATAATGGGGGACATGGGTTTTAGACGAAAAGACGGAGATCAAGATCAGTTGGAATTAGGGTACAGTATTGCACCGACTTATCAAGGGAATGGATATGCAACTGAAATGGCAAAAGCAATGGTAAAGTGGGGGTTAAAACAGCAAGAGATTAAAAAAATTGTAGCAAGCTGTGATCCTAGCAATATCGCTTCAGTACGAGTGCTAGAGAAGGCCGGACTCAAACAGATTAAAGAACATAACAACAAAATTCACTGGACAACTTAACCCTATAAGTCAACAGCCGCTGTCTGATTGAGTATCAGGCAACGGCTGTTGATCTAAATAAGTTAGTTAACAGATGGGGAGTTCGCCTCTTTTTCCACAAAAGCAGCAAATTCATCTCCCCAGTTACAAATAGAAGTAACGACTGGCTCTAGCTGAAGACCCATATCACTTAGTTGATACTCGACTTTTGGTGGAACCACTGGATAAACAAATCGTTTGATGAGTTTATCTTCTTCTAGTTCTCTCAATTGTCGAATAAGCATACGCTGATTGGCTTGAGGTAATTTTTTTTGAATTTCACTTAGTCTTAGTGGAGACTCTTGCAATAAACACCAAATAACGGCTATTTTCCACCGCCCGCCGATTGCTGATAAGGCTAAGTCTTTGCCAGAGAAATAAGTTTTATCTTTATATTGAATTTCCAAGTATTTCACTCCTTTACGTAAATCATAACCCATAGTGACAAAAACGTCAGTATTGTTTAATGCATTTTTCTATGTGAACATGGGTATAGACGAAAGTAAAACAAAAAGAAAGTAGGAATATAAAAATGAAAAGTAAAGCAGCAGTTGCATTTAAAGCAGGAGAACCCCTTCAAATCGTAGAGATCGACGTAGAGGAACCAAAAGCAAAAGAAGTCATGGTCAAAATTTTATATACATCAGTTTGTCATACTGATGCGTTCACGTTATCGGGTGATGACCCAGAAGGTGTTTTCCCAGCCGTATTAGGCCACGAGGGCGGCGGAGTTGTCGTCTCAGTTGGAGAAGGCGTAACATCTGTAAAACCAGGAGATCACGTAATTCCGCTTTACACAGCTGAATGTGGCGAGTGCAAATTCTGTTTGTCTGGTAAAACGAATCTGTGTAGTGCCGTACGTGAAACACAAGGAAAAGGCTTAATGACTGATGGCACAACTCGTTTTTCTTATAATGGCGAACCCGTTTATCATTATATGGGCACTAGTACATTTAGTGAATATACGGTAGTTAACGAAGTAAGCTTGGCAAAAGTCGATGAAGACGCACCGTTAGATAAAGTTTGTTTACTTGGTTGTGGCGTTACAACTGGGATGGGCGCAGTGAAAAACACTGCCAAAGTTGAAGAAGGTGCAGTAGCTGCCGTATTTGGAGTAGGCGCTATTGGTTTAGCAGTTGTTCAAGGACTTGTTAAAGCAAATGCTAGTCGTATCATTGTAATTGATTTGAACGAAGATAAATTTGAATTGGCGAAAAAAATGGGCGCAACTGATTTTATCAACCCATCGAAATTTGATAAGCCAATTCAAGAAGTGATTGTGGAAATGACCGATGGCGGCGTAGATTACAGCTTTGAGTGTATTGGAAATGTTGACGTCATGCGTTCAGCTCTTGAATGTTGTCATAAAGGATGGGGCGAGAGCATTATCCTAGGTGTTGCGGGTGCCGGAAAAGAAATTAGCACGCGACCATTCCAACTAGTCACTGGACGCGTATGGCGCGGATCGGCATTTGGCGGTGTAAAAGGCCGTACAGAATTACCAAGAATGGTTAAAGATTTTATGAATGGTGATATTGATTTAGAATCGTTCATCACGCATCAACTAGATTTCCAAGATATCAACAAAGCGTTTGAACTTTTGCATAAAGGTGAATCGATTCGCACAATTTTAACTTACGGAGAGTGAAATGATGAATCTCAATATTAGTGAAACGAAAATTGCTTTTGGTGGCGAACAACGTAAATACACACATTACTCAGAAGCCTTACAGTGCGATATGACGTTTAGTATCTACTTGCCATCTACTAATGAACAACAAGAAATTCCACTCGTTTGGTGGTTATCAGGCCTCACTTGTACAGATGATAATTTTAGTCAAAAAAGTGGGTTTCAGCGATTAGCAGATCACCATCAAGTAGCAGTTATAATTCCTGATACTTCTCCTCGAGGAGAAAATGTGGCGGATGACGCTGCATATGACCTTGGACAAGGTGCAGGCTTTTATGTAGACGCTACTGAAAAACCATGGTCTGAGCATTATAAAATGTATACCTATATAACAGAGGAATTAGCGGGAATTGCCACTTCTTTAGTGCCTAATTTCTCAGGGAAAGAAAGCATTATGGGGCACTCGATGGGTGGCCACGGAGCTTTAGTAATAGGATTGAAAAATACAGACCGCTTTAATGCCATTTCTGCATTTTCTCCTATTTTGAACCCTATTCAAACTCCTTGGGGGAAGAAAGCTTTCTCGACTTATTTAGGTGAAGACCAAGAATCTTGGGAATCGTGGGACGCTTCAGAACTGATTAAAAAAACGAATGCACCCCCAATTATGATTTCACAAGGAACAAAAGATGGTTTTTATCCAGAGCAGCTAGAAGAGTCGACATTTTTGAAAAATGCTAAAGAAAATAACCAGTCGGTAGAGTATATAAAACACGATGGTTATGATCATAGCTATTTCTTTATCTCGACATTTTTAGATGACCATTTTGCTTTTCACGTGAAGCACTTAAAATGATACTCATTTTAAAATAAGTTCTAAAAGGGGACATCCCTACATTTCAAGCAAATGTAGGGATGTCCCATTACTTTGAAGTTCTTGAAATAACTTGTTTTTGAGAACAATTTAAAAGTATAGGCAATAAAAAAGAACTTCTACCAAGAGTCATGTATAATCGGCTTATATTGTGTTATAAAACTTGGAATTAGCCGGGGAACAAAGTCCGAACACATGTAAATTTAAAGGTTGTGATAATGTGGATATTAAAAAATTATTAGAAAACGATCGAGTAAAGCCCTATGTATTAAAAGCCCGTTATGGTCTTGAAAAAGAAGGACAACGAGTTGATTTGACAGGGAAGCTGGTTAACACAGATCATCCAGCAACAATTTCAAAGAGCGATGATCATCCGTATATAAAACGAGATTTTGCAGAAACGCAAATGGAGTTAGTCACACCTGTTACAGATACGTTAAAAGAACTATTTGACTATTTAGAGTCGATTCATGAAGTAGCTTATCGTTCATTGGATAAAAACGAAATGATTTGGCCATTGAGTATGCCTCCAGAACTACCTGAAAAGGAAGAAGACATTATCATTGCTAAATTAGCAGATGCTGAAAGTGTTCGGTACCGTCATTCGTTAGCAGAATCGTATGGTCGACGTAAACAAATGATAAGTGGAATTCATTATAATTTTGAATTTAGTGAGGAACTGCTTCACGCTTTATTCGCTGCACAGTCTGAAATTGCAGAATATCATTTGTTTAAAACAGAAATCTACATGAAACTGACGAGAAACTATTTGCATTACCGCTGGTTAATTACTTATTTGTATGGTGCATCGCCTAGTAGTGAAAAGAACTTTTTTGAAGACGACTCTTTAGTAGAACCGGTGAGAAGCATTAGAAGCAGTAAGTTCGGTTATGTAAATCGGGAGAATGTTCAAGTTTCTTATAGCAGCTTGAAAAATTACATCTCAGATATTTCTACACTCGTAGAAAAAGATGTGTTAGTTGAAGAAAAAGAGTTTTACTCAGCTGTTCGTTTACGAGGCGGCAGTCAAGTTGCAGATTTAGAAGAGCGTGGGATTGGCTATATCGAGTTAAGAAATATCGATATTAATCCTTTTGATAAAAATGGAATTAGCTATGAACAAGCAGAATTTCTGAACTTATTTATGGTTTATCTACTATGGAAAGATGAAAGTGCTCATCATGACGAGTGGGTAAAAGAAGGAGAACTTACGAATGAAAAAGTAGCGCTTGAGCATCCACTAAAGCCCACTCAGTTTAAAGCAGAAGCTGAAACGATTTTAGATGAAATGGAACAATTGGTGGAAACTTTAGGTTTATCTGTTTCAGATAAGCTACTTGTCACTGAAAGAGACATGTTGGATGATCCGAGTAAAACGATAGCTGGAAAACTTTATAAAGAAAGCCAGCAAAGCAGTCAAAGTCAATTAGCACTAAACATTGCAAAAGAATATTATGAAAAAGCATGGGATATGCCTTATCAATTAACGGCATTTACAGACATGGAGTTGTCTACACAACTATTAATGTTCGATGCGATTCAACTTGGTATTCAAGTAGAAATTATCGATCGACAAGATCAATTTTTAAAACTGAAGTTGAATGACCGTATTGAATACGTTAAAAACGGCAATATGACGAGTAAAGATAGTTATATCGCTAGCCTAATCATGGAAAACAAAACCGTGACTAAAAAAATTCTTCAAAAACGAGGGTTCCGTGTACCTTTAGGTGACGAATTTAATCATATTGAAGAAGCTCTACAGTCATATGCTTTATTCGCTAGTAAAGCTTTTGTTGTAAAACCAAAATCAACAAATTATGGCCTTGGCATATCAATCTTCAAAGATGGTGCAGCATATGAAGATTATGAACAAGCTTTAAAAATTGCCTTTAAAGAAGATTCTTCTGTGTTAATTGAAGAGTTTTTGTCAGGTACAGAATATCGCTTTTTTGTTATTAACGATAAAGTAGAAGCCGTGATGGCTCGAGTTCCTGCAAACGTAACAGGCGATGGAAAAAAGACGGTCGAAGAGTTAGTCGCTGAAAAAAATGAAGATCCATTAAGAGGGAAAGATCACCGGACGCCACTCGAAAAAATTCAATTAGGCGAACTCGAAATTTTAATGTTAAAAGGTCAAGGTAAGCAAATAGACTCGATTCCGAAAAAAGGCGAAGTTTTGTATTTGCGTGAAAACTCTAATGTGAGTACGGGTGGGGACTCTATTGATGTTACCGACCAAATTCGCGAAGATTACAAAATTATCGCAGTTGAATCAGTTGCTGCGCTTGGTGCAAAGATTAGTGGACTTGACTTAATCATAGAGGACATTGAAGTACCTGCTTCAAATGACAAAGCATATGGAATTATTGAAGCAAACTTTAATCCTTCTATGTACATGCATGTTTTCCCGTATAAAGGGAAATCCCGTCGTCTAACGATGAATTTGCTCTACTATTTATTCCCCGATCTTGGTAAAATAAATTAAAAATTATAGAGGACACCGGTAAACTACGCCGGTGTCCTCTATTTATTGTAAAAGTTTAATTCTTCAGTAGTTAACTTGAAATAATAAAATCAGAGTTATTCAAATGCGACATTATGTTGAACTTGATCTTGGTTCGTCCAAACGATTGTTGTACCAGGAGCAACCGTGATAGTATCTTCACCAAATTCATAATCTGCAATATCAACTTCGATATTATCCATGGCTTCTGCACCTTCTTCTACTAGTACCGTCATTTGCATAACAGGATGTGGCTCACAGTAAATCGAAAACTCACCAGTTTCGTTAAAGACAAAGCTTGTTGTTTCCCCATTAGATAAAAGGTTTGATGCTGTTCCGCTCTTCGCTTCCGGCGCGTTTTCCGCTACGGGTTCTTCTTCAGCACCTTCTTCTGTCGTTTCTTCTGCAGGTTCTTCAGTAGTATCTTCTTCAGTAGTATCTTCTTCAGTAGTAGTTTCTTCTTCCGTTGTCGTTTCTTCTGCGGTAGTAGTTTCTTCTTCTGTAGTGCTTTCTTGTTCTTCAGCTACAGGTTCTGTTGATTCCTCCGCTACCGGTTGTTCTTGTCCACAAGCTGCTAGTGATAAAATACCTGCCGCAAGGATAAAGCTAAATTTTTTGTTAATCATTATATTTCCTCCTCGTTTTTTGTTCTTGTTAATAAAACGCAAGAAGATGAGGAATAGATTACTTTTACATAAAAAAAATTAAGATATTAACTTTCTTCTATATAAAGAGAGAAAAAAGATTATTCATCTATGTTAGTTTATCAAGCAAAAAAGAATTTTAAATTAATTTC
>NZ_AEPB01000007.1 GCF_000189395.1 Planococcus donghaensis MPA1U2
AACGGTTTTTAACGTTAATTTACTTTTTTTCCTCGTCCCCCAATACATTTCTCGTAACTGGAACTTCTGCAGTTTCCCAGTTGCTGTTTTAGGCAACGATTCAACAAAGTCTACGGATTTTGGTACTTTAAAGCGCGACATATGTTCGCGCGTATAATCCAGGATTTCTTGCTCGGTTGCTTGTGCACCTTGATGCAACACAATAATGGCTTTTGGTACTTCCCCCCACTTTTCATCCGGTACGGCAATCACAGCCACTTCAGCAATGGCTGGATGCTTGTACAAAACACCTTCGATTTCTGTAGAGGAAATGTTTTCGCCACCCGAGATAATCATGTCTTTAATGCGATCTTGAATTTCGATAAAGCCATCTGGATGCGTTACCGCCAAATCCCCAGTATAAAACCACCCGTCACGAATTGCTTCTGCTGTTTTTTCAGGATCTTTGTAATAACCAGCCATCACGACGTTGCCGCGCGTGACGATTTCACCTAATTCTTTACCGTTCCAAGCCACTTCTTTGCCGTCTTCTTGGTTAACGACTTTTGTTTCGCCATTAAAAGCGAGTTCTATTCCTTGGCGTGCTTTTATAGATGCTTGTTGGTCAGAATCCAAGTCATTAAATTCATTTTTCCATTCGCAGTAAAGGATAAACGGAGACGTTTCAGTCAAGCCATACACATGCATCATATTCAATCCAAGAATGCTTTGTGCTTTCGCAATCAACGCAGCAGCAGGTGGTGCACCTGCTGTTCCCATCCGTATGGTCTGAGTCAATTCAAGTTGTTTCGCTTTAGGTTCATTCACAAGCATATTGACAACTGTCGGCGCACCGCAAAGTGAAGTGATGCCATGACTTTCAAATAAATCCAAAATGAGCGGAGGGTCTACTTTACGTAAACAAACATGCGTAGCTCCCGCTGCGGTAATGGCCCAAACGCCTCCCCATCCGTTTGTATGAAACATTGGCAAGGTATGCAAATACACGTCATCAAACTTAATCTCTAAATGATGCAAGAAGTTGGCTGCATTCAAGTAATTGGTGCGATGTGTTTGCATGACTCCTTTGGGGCTAGAAGTTGTCCCACTCGTATAATTTAACGACAGCATTTGGTTTTCATCCAAATCGACGTAAGGCACTTTCGCATCAACCGCTGCGTTCCCGATAAACGCTTCGTAGTCTTCCCCGTTAATCGTTGATTCAAAGCCATCTACTGCCACGATTATGTACTTTTCAATTGGTAGTTCGTCTTGTACATCTTCAAGCATTTTGCCGAATTCCGCATCGACTATTAACATTTTTGCGTCGCTATGTTTTAAAATATATGTTAAATCTTTTGTAGACAAGCGGTAATTAAGCGGAACAATCACCGCGCCAAGTGGGATAATCCCATAAAAACATTCCAGCATCGCGTGGTTATTTGGCAACATCACCGCCACATGGTCTTTGTTGCCAATACCCGCATTATGTAAAGCGATTGTGAGTTGATCTACTCGTTCGCCAAACTCTTTGTATGTAAACTTTTTGTCTCCATCAATCACCGCAACTTTCTCCGGATAGTATTTTACCGCGCGGCGTTTCCAATCAAGTGGTGTTAACGTTGCCAGCATAAAATGACCCCTCTCGTGTAAAAATAGCGAAACTGTTATATAGCAATTATAAGTAGCACCCCCCAACTGTGTCAATGAAGTTGTTGGAATCGATTGACAATTTAGAGAAAAGAAAACCCACAAGCTAAAAAGCTTGTGGGTTTCATGCTAATCATGTAGTTAAATGCCAGTTTTCGCAAATGATTCGATGCGAGTCCCGATAGCATCGCGAACTGTTTGGAATACCGTCCACTTTTCTTCTTCTGTGCCTTGTGCTTTTGCGGGATCTTCAAAGCCCCAATGCTCACGACGAATGTGTGCCGGAGTTACCGGGCATTTATCTGCAGCATCACCGCATAGCGTCACGATGAAATCTGCGCGATGGAGCAAGTCAGTATCAATAATGTCTGAAGTTTGATTGGATATGTCAATATCTACTTCATTCATTGCTTTTACCGCATTCGGATTTAATCCATGAGCTTCAATTCCAGCGCTGTATACATCCCACTCTGTTGCTAAATGTTGTTTTGCCCATCCTTCAGCCATTTGGCTACGGCATGAGTTTCCGGTGCATAAGAAATAAATAATTTTTTTTGTCATAAATAGTTCTCCTTTTTACAAACATAATTTTAAATGCAATCTACTGGTTTTTCTTTCGCACGTAACGCTTGAAGTTGTGCATCTGAGTCGTCAATATGACTTAAAATATCTAGCAACAATGTCGCATGGATAGACTCTTTGTTCATCGAATAAAACCGCCACTGACCACTTCTGTTTTCTTTTAAAAGCCCCGCTTGCTTTAATTTCCGTAAATGTTGACTAATCGCTGGTTGGGTCATGCCAAACATTTCAACAAATTGACATACACAATACGGATTCGTCTCTACCAATTTCATCATCATTAGACGAGTTGGATCGCTGACAGCTTTCAGAAGAGCCGTAACGTCAGATGCAGATCGTTTTGATAAAGTCTCCATGAAGATCCACTCCTTTAGATTTAGTGTATGCCATTATTATTATATAAGTCAAAGCTTATACTTTGGCAATAATTTAAATAAAATAACAAATGAATAAAGCCATTTTATTATGGAAATCCGAAAATATCTGTTAACTAAAAATTTTCTAGTCAATATTCAAAATGAATAAATAAGGTTAATTTTTATTCATTTTTATCTATTTGCGTGTTATTCATGAAAGTATATGTATATTTTATTCATTCATTTCATAAATATTATTCATTTATTAACCATGCATCTTTGGCATCTATTTGCAATATGATTGATTTTCCTGCATATAATGTATCTGCTTGTTGGCTCGTCAAACTGCAAGTTAAAAGAGATTTTCCGACAGTCACATTGACTGAATAAAATCCATGATTAAACTTCATCTGTTCCACCATGCCTTGAAATCGGAAAGCAGTTGCAGGTGTTGGTGCATCTTCTGACACAAGTTGTATAGCTTCAGGACGAATAATTAAATAACTTGAAGCATGTTGAATGGTTGCGTCCACTAACAATTCAAAACTGCCATCCGCAGAGCGAAAACGCCCGTCTTCGACCTGTCCTTCTATAATGTTTTTCATCCCAAGAAATGAAGCGACTTTTGTCGTTAAGGGGCGCTCATATAACTCTTTAGCGCTGCCCACTTGTAACAATTCACCTTGACTCATTACAGCGATTCGATCCGACAGTGAAAAAGCTTCTTCTCGATCGTGCGTAACAAATAATACGGTGACATGAAACTCCAGTTGAATCCGGCTAAGCAAGTCGCGCATTTCTTCTCGTAACCCCGGATCTAACGCACTAAACGGTTCATCCATTAATAATACACGTGGATTGGCAACTAACGCTCTTGCTAGAGCCACGCGTTGTTGTTGGCCACCACTTAATTCATCTGGAAAACGTTTGCCATAACCGTGCAACCCGACATGTTCAAGCATATCGCGCGCTTTTGTTAACCGTTGTTGTTTGTCCACTTTTTGCATTTTTAACCCAAAAGCGACATTGTCTTCTATCGTCATATGCGGAAACAACAGTGACTGTTGAAAAACCATCGCAAAGTTTCTCGCTTCAGACGGAACTCGGGTGAAATTTTGATCACCAATCCAAATTTCACCGTTATCTGCTGCAAGCAATCCCGCAACTAGTTTTAACAAACTGGTTTTGCCGCATCCAGAAGGGCCAAGCAATGAGAAAAATTCACCTTCATGAATCGTCAAATTGACAGGACGCAACGAAAAGGCAGAATGGTCTTTTTGTTGAGGTTGTTTGTATTGTTTTTCTACATTGATTATTCGTAAATCGCTCATTTTCTCACTCCTTTAGCCTAGTGTGTCACGACTTTTTTGTTGGTAATACTTCTTCAATAGTACATCTAAGCCAAGCAACGTCATAATTGCCATGCCTGCAAATAATAATGAATAGGCAGATGCAATTGCCGGGTCACCCCCGCTAATAAACGGAAACAACAGTATAGATAACGTAACCACTTGACCCGAACCTATGATGAAAGTGATCAAGTATTGGCTTAACGAGATTAAAATACTTAAACTAGCTCCTGCGACAATACCAGGCAGTAAATGTGGCAATACTACAAGGGTAAACCGGGAAATAGGACCCGCTCCAAGCATGCGTGCTTGGTCTTCCCAATCAATTGATAATGTTTGGTAGCTAATCATAATGGCGCGTACCATATAAGGCAATGTCGGGGAAATGTGCGCTAACACCACTCCTATTACCGTCTCTGTTAATCCAAGCTTTAAAAACGTCAAATGAATGCCCATTACTGCAACAAATGGCGGAATAATGATTGGCGCAAAAATAATAGCTTCCATTAACCATTTGCCGCGAAACGAATTTCGCACAAGTGCATTAGCGGCAGGTACCGCGAGCAATACATTTACAGCTGTGACAATTAATGCAATGAGTAAACTAACACCTACCGCCTGCCAAGTGCCGGAACTGCCAAACAGCACATAATCCCAAGCCCGAAAACTAATTAACTCAGGCAAAATAGCTGGCCATTGCCAGCCAAATGACATACTAGTTAAAATGAGCGGAACAAAAGGCAAAAGCATTAATAAGAATACCAATACAGACAAGATAATTTTAATAAATACTAGTGGGTTTTTCATCAATCCCACCCCTTTACAGCGTTCCAGCGTTTATTTATTGCGTAAACCACGAGTCCTAATAACACAGTAAAGCTTGCCAAGATGATGTTGACAGCAAGTGCTTCTGGTCGATCTGCGAGTGTCCCGCTTGTATAAAGTTGATAAGAATAAACCGGCAGTGTACTCGGGTACGTGACACCAAGTAAAAAAGGAACTTCAAACGCGGAAAACGTAAAGACAAATACGATAAATGTCGCAATCGTCCAAGCTGGCATCATGACAGGAACCACAATTTCTCGGATATAATTCCAGCGATTTGCGCCGAAAATGCGGGATACATCACGCCAAGACTGATGGATGCGTGATAATACTGGATAAATCATTAATGAGATAAAAGGCGCTTCTTTCCAAGCATACGTCAAGATGATGCCCCATCCAAACGAATCATTTACCAAAACAGGAAACTCCGCAATTGTATCGATGAATCCAAGGTTGGTCGCAATTCGAGAAAGAAAACCACTTTGCATAAATAACAACACAATAATATAGCCGCCAACAAGATGCGGAATCGTTAATGGCAGTTGAAACAATCGATGCCAAATAGACGAGCTCTTGCCGTTAGTTGATTCTTTTAGCATAAACAAGGAAATTGCCAAAGCTGCACCTAACACAGCCGCAAATACTGAAGACAAAAATGCTACACGAAAGGTTAAGTTAAACGATGCCCAAAATTCAGATGAGCTAAATAGCTGGCGATAAGCTGTAATGTTAAAATCAGTTTGACCAAGTGCCGGAAAATAGCCAAGACTTTTTAAAAATCCATCAAAAAGTCCCCCAAAAAACAGGAGGACGATGGTTCCGATGGCAGGAAGCAACAAAAGATACGGTTTATTCTTTTGCCACATGTTGTAACCATCCTTTTTCGATAATTTCTATATAGTCTGATGATAGTTCTGGAAGTCGGTGCTCCTCTAATTCTGTTAATGACAACGTGGCTGCGCCTAAGTCAACGTCATTCATTGCGTCTTGTTGTTCAAGAGACAATAAAGTGAAGTCGAGTGCAGTCAAATCTCCCCAGTTTTCAGGAGACAGTTTTGCCGTTTGCGCTTCTGGTGACATTAGCTCATTGATGGCAACCATTGCTCCCGCTTTTGCAGAAGAATTAAAAGGGATGGACAAAAAATGGGTATTGGAGAGAGTTCCACCATCCAATACAAATGTGCGGGTGGACTCAGTAAAACGACCTTTTAAGACTTCACTCGCCGCAAGTGCCGGATCGTAGCTCATCGTCATACCAATTTCTCCACTTGCATACAATTGATCTTGTTTCGCTAAACTTTCAGGATAAGTTTCTCCATCACGCCATAAATACGGTTCGATGCTATTTAAATAATCCCACATTGGTTCGAGTTTTGTTTCTAAGTCTGGAATCGACGCTGCCGGTTGCTGATACTGCTCGTATCCACCTGTTGTTTCATATAAAACGTGACGGACAAACGCACTGCCTGTAAAATCGGGTAACGCTGGATACGTAAACTGTCTTGGGTTTTCTTGAACCCATTCTGCCAGCTGATTCATAGATTTTGGCGGGTTTGGCGATTTACTTTCATCGTGCACAAAGACAAATTGTGCTTTTCCCCATGGCGCTTCGAGACCGTCTACAGGTTCACCAAAATCATACGCGATTTCAGGCGCATCTTTGTCGATAAAGTCGTTAAAATACGGCAATTGACCACTAAAACTTCCCCATAACAAGTCATTGTCTTTAGCTGTTTTGAAGTTTTCACCATTGATCCAAATGACGTCCATACTGCCACTCGACTTGTCCGCAAATTTTTCGTCAACCAATTGATTAATGATGTCTTGGGAGTCGTTCATAGGGATGCGATTCAACTCGACATCGTGCTCTTTTTTCAAACGCGGCGCTACCCACTCATCAATATACTGATTAATGTTTTCGCTTCCGCCCCACATATACATATTCACTTGTTGTCCTGCAGCTGAATCCGCAATTGTTTGCCAATCACTTGTCAGTAATTGATCTGTTTCTTTAGCTGTTTGCTCATCCACGTTTTGAGAACAAGCGGATAACGTCAGCAGTAGAAAGGATGATGCTAAAAATACGGAGTTCTTCATTTTTACACTTCCTAAATCCGTTGATAAAGTAGCTGTTATTTATTGAGTGTTTGTTTTTTGTTCCACCGATTGCGTAAAGCAATTGGTACTACTGTTAGTATAACGAAAACAACGACGGCAAGAAGGATGATTTTCGGATTTCCGCTCACAAAACTACTGCCCAAAAAATTATAAGCAAACGTACCCGGGATTATTCCGAGAAATGTCGCTAACGCAAAAGACGAGAAACGCACTTTCGCAAAAGCCGCGACATAACTGATTAAGTCAAAATTAATAACGGGAATAAAACGAAACAACAACACGTAGAAAAAGCCGTTTTGTTCCATTTGGGATTGAATTTTCCCCACATTACCGGTCCAAGATTTGCGAACAAAGCTTTTCCCTAAAGTTTTGGCAACGTAAAAAGATAACATCGCTCCGAGCGTTGCGCCGATAATGGTATAAAGAGTGCCAAACCATGCACCAAATGCTAGGCCACCGGCAATCGATAACACCGATGCCGGGAAAAAGATGAGCGGTCGTACTGTATAAATTAATATATACAAAACCGGCGACCAAATACCAAATGACAATATCCAATTACGCAAATCGTTGGCATCTACTTGAAAAACAGAGCGGCTGAGCCAAATGACAATACCGATTAATACGGCAATCGCTACCCATTTGGCAATTTGAAAACCTTTGCTCTTTTTCATGAATTTTGTTTGTGCGCCAAAATGCTAAAGTAACGACTTCTCATTTCGTCATAACGTTTACGATTTACGCCCCAATCCGAATGACCCGCGCGAGATGCTGAGCGGAATTCAATACGTTGCGCGGCATCATTAAAATAAAATTCAATGTCATCTTTAAATCTAAGAGGTTTGGATATCGCGATTGCACGTACATAATTTTCATCCATTGCTTGAATTTTAACACCTTCGTAATTTTCAAGCATTTCGAGTAAACTTTGTTTTGCTCTTTGCTTATTGCCATTGTAAGGCCATGCCGGTACATGCATGTCTTGTTCTGTTGTTTGAGACGATATAGCATTCGGTGTTGCAGGCATTTCTTTTAATCGGCCATTTTTGACCCCAAGTTTTGGTTTAATGTTATTGTGAACGACTAAGTTTGCAATGCTAAGTCCAGTTGCCGTCGCGGCTCCGTATATACCAATTTTTTTTGCCGGCAGTTCTCCTGCTTTTGCTTTATTGAACGTTTTAACAACCGGTTGGTTTAATAAATTGTCGACGAAAACTTTTTTGCCGATTTTCACCAACACTTCACTATACGTTGGGTACGGATGAATCACGCCAGATAGTTTCCCCATATTAATTTTCAAGGTTTTGATGGTTTGAATTTGGCTAATAATTTCACCTGCTCGGTCCCCGAGAATACTCGCACCTAGAATATAACCTTTTTTATCTAAAATAAGTTTCACTTTCCCAATGCTGTCTTTTTTCGTATTGGCACGGTCTAAGTCAGCGTATTCGTGCTCGTATACTCGAATCGAGTCGCCGTATTTTTCGCGGGCTTCTTCTTCGGATAACCCGGATCTGCCGAGCTCAGGATCTGTATATGTACACCACGTGACATGCTCGTAGTCCATTTTTCGATTGATGGGCAAAATGGCGTTTTGTGTCGCTAAAATTCCTTGTGCATTAGCCATATGCGACAATTGATAAGGCCCAACGACATCACCAATAGCATAAATACCTTTTGCGGTTGTTTCCAAATGCTCATCAACTTGAATGCTTTTCGAATCGAATTCAACACCAGCTGTTTCCAACCCGTAGCCATTTACATTTGCTTGACGTCCAAGCGCTACTAACAGCCCTTCTCCGCTAACAGTCATTTCCTTGCCGTCTTTTTCAATGGTCAAATCAATGATTTCTCCATTTTGCTCAGCACGAACCGCAGTTGCGCCTGTATGAATCGTTACACCTTCATCAATCAAACTTTGTTGAATCATCAACACCAATTCTTCTTCATCTTTAGGCAAAATTCGTTCGAATTTTTCCACTAGCGTTACGTTAACGCCAAGACGATTTAACGCTTGGCTTAACTCCACGCCAATCGCTCCACCACCGAGAATGGTCATAGTTTTTGGAAACGTTTTTTGAGTGAAAATGGTTTCATTCGTTAAATAAGAAACTTGGTCTAACCCTTCAATTGGCGGAACCATTGGAGAAGACCCTGTCGAAAGAATGATTTTTTTTGCTTCAATGCGTTCATTATCTACTTCTAGTGCATGCGGTTCGATAAATTTTGCATAGCTATTGATAAAATCAATGCCTGCGTCTTTTAAGACTTCTGGGGATTCGCCTGCATATACTTTTTGAATAACATCTTGAATTTCTGCTAAAACGACTGAAGTATCTACTTGTAAATCAGGCGTATATTTTTTTGCATGATAGACTTCTTTTGCAATATTGATAAGTGACTTGCTCGGAATACAACCGGACCACGTACATTCTCCGCCCGGTAAATTTTTATCGATTAGAACCACGCTTTTAGAAAATCCAGCGGCTGTAAATGCAGCTGTTAATCCGGCTGCTCCAGCTCCAATTATAGCAACATCATATTTTTTAACCATTTACATCATTTCCTCTCTCTTTTTAAATTAAATCCATTTTAACAATAAAGAAGACTTATATTCTCTTAATCCGGCTCAACACTTGCAAGTTATTTTGAATCGAGCGAGATTACGGGTTACAATTGGGAACATCCTTTATACTTAATGTAATCTAAAAATGAAAAGGTGAACTTGATGCTCGATACATACGGACGAAAACATGTACAACCGGTCGTTGACAAAACAGCTGACTTCTTATTAAAGAGGGGCTTCACTGCTAATGGTGTGACCAAAATTGCTTTTGTGATTGGCCTTTCATCAGGTATCTTTGTTTACTTTGATCAACCCTTTTGGGCAGTCGTTGTCCTGTGGTTGTCCGGCTATTTGGATGTAGTTGATGGGACAATGGCCCGCAAAACCAAACCTTCTCCTTGGGGAACCCTACTCGATATTAGCTTTGATCGGATGGTAGAAATTAGCGTGATTTTAGGATTAGCATTCCGTTTTCCAGATGCTATGTGGGCGTTATTGTTGTTAAGTACTTCCATAATCATTGGCATGACTGTCTTTTTAACTGTAGGAGCTTTGTCCGATAAAAAAGGCGTAAAGTCGTTCTACTATCAGGCAGGGTTAGCCGAAAGAACAGAAGGCTTTATATTGTTTACCCTAATGATTGTGTTTTCAACATATTTGACAGTTATTACACTGATTTTTATCGCAATTCAACTTTTTACCATTTATCAACGAATGGCTGAAGCAAAACGAATTTTAAATTAGATGGGAGTAGTGAGAGATGAAGACACTTGTATTAGTAGGAGGCGGACATGCGCATTTGCATTGTCTAGAACAATTAAAGAATGATTCTCAAAAAGACTGGCATGTCTTGTTAATCTCACCGTCCCCTTATCAATATTATTCGGGAATGTTTTCTGGATATACAGAAGGCGTATATAGCTTGGACGAAATTCGGGTAGACTTAACAAAACTATGTCAAAGCATTGGTGTTGAATTTAGTGAAGATACAGTTACGGCTATCGACGCGAAAGCGCAAAAGCTGACGGGGGCAAACGGAGCAGTTTATACATATGATGTTGTATCATTTGATATCGGTTCCCAAACTGCTGTACCAGAAACGATTGAAGGTCATGCCTTATCGATTAAACCAAACTACCGCTTTCCCGATCAACTAGTTAAAACACGCGAATCTTCTCATCCGGTAGTTGTGGGAGGCGGCGCATCAGGAGTAGAACTAGCATTTTCAATCCTATCTTGGCGAAAACAAAATCAGTTGTCTGCGAATGTGGCGTTGTTTAGTTCAACTGAGTTATTGATGAGTCAAGGAACTGCAGCTTCTAAAAAAATCGAATCGATTGCTGTGCAAAAAAGATTGCCGTTTTATTCGGGTACGGGGATTGAGTCTGTGGATGAAAACAGCGTTACGACGAGTGAAGGTGACAATCATCCACAATCAGCAGTCTTGTGGTTAACTGGTCCGAAAAGTTTTGATTTATTCCAATCTTCCGGATTGACTACAGATGAAAATGGCTATTTATTAGTGAATGAGATGTTGCAAAACAATCAGCATCCTGAAATTTTTGGAGCAGGAGATTGTGTCACCATTGATCAGTATCCTGCACTTGCTAAAAACGGTGTTTATGCCGTTCGACAAGGTCCAATTCTGTGGGAAAACTTAAAGAAGAGTTTAACGAAAGGCCAATTAGTGCGATTTACACCTCAAAAAAGATATGTATCGATTTTGTCTACAGGCGATGGTGAAGCTTTTCTTTCTTACGGCAGTCAACTTTTTCATGGGAAAATCCCTTGGAAGATTAAGCAGTATATCGATCGAAAATTTATGAAAAAGTATAAAGACCTTTACGAATAACGATGATTGGCGAACAGTTTAAGAAGCTCGTTCGCCAACGATCTTTCGAAATAAAAGACAAAGCCGGCTGAGATTTCACAGCTGGCTTTGTCTTTTTTATTCGTGTGTATGAATAATCTTTCCTTCTTCTATTAAAATCTGTTCAAATGCAGTAACGACCTCTTGATCGTAATGTTTTCCTGCAAACTTTTTTAGTTCGGCAATCGCAATATGGTCTTCTAACGCTTTTCGGTAGACACGATCTTCAGTCATCGCATCAAATGTATCGCTCACTGCAATAATTCGTGATTCCAATAAAATTTCATCTCCACTTAGTCCATTCGGATAGCCACTGCCATCCAACTTTTCATGATGCTGTTCAATAATAGGCGCAAGCTCGTAGTAGTATGAGTTTCTAACCATTTCAGCACCATCTGTAGGATGTTTTTTTATAATATCAAATTCGGCATTAGTAAGTCGACCTGGTTTGTTTAAAACTTCTGAAGGAACATGAATTTTTCCGATATCATGTAAAAAAGCCGCTACTGTTAAATTTTCAAGTTGTTCTTTGTTAAGTTCTAGCCTTTGAGCAATTAAAACTGAATATTTTGCTACTCGGTGACTATGTTTATGTGTATATCGATCTTTCTCTTCAACTTGCTTCATAATATCCATCAACTTCGAAATTTCTTTACTAATATGGAAAAATGTTTGCTCTGTGAAAACACATAGTAAAGTTACTTTCGATAAGGCTGTGAAATAAATGGGCTCTTTAAGACCACGAGTTGTAAAATAGTCTTCCGGACCTAATTTTTCTCTGTTGTTATCAAGATCATAAAAAATTTCTCCTGACAACACAAAATAAAATTCTACAGCATTGGGATTTTCGCTTGGGTAGACATAAAATAACATTCCTTCTTCAATCGATTGATGTAAAATTTCTACACCATCTCCCTTGGTAATAAGGCTTAAGGAAGTATTGTCTTCAAAATCAACCGTTTCAAGAAATTCACCTTTTTTACCAACCTTAAAACCGTCCATATCATCCCACCTCAATACGAATAAAGACGAGTTCACGATGAACTCGTCTTTATTGTACTACAAACGAATACTGAATTGTAAAAATTATCTTCTTCCAACTACACGAATTGGATCAATCCATACCCATTGATCAGCAAAACGAACGAGTTTCCAGCTACATTCTGCTTGAACCCCTCTTTCAGCAGCTTTTGCAATTGTCTCTGCTGACATTTTAAGTGTTACATCATACGTGTCTGTAATAACCTTATTTAACTCATGTGTATATTTTGCAGTTTTTTCATTTAACTCAATTGATTTTCTGCCTAGTTTATCTGTCAACTTATTCAATTTCTTTTCTAACTTTTTCGTATCTTTATCCTCAGCAGTTACAACTTTTCGTGTTAGTTCTGTAATTTCCGAATTGATTTCTGCCAATTCTTTATCGATTTTCGCTTGTTCTTCTACCATCTTCTCATTCAGTTTTTCTAGTTTTTCATTTAATTTAACTTGTTTTTTCAAGTCGTGTTTAGACATTTCTAACTCAGCAAGTACTTCGTTCTTTTCAATTTTGATATCAAGAACTTTACCGCCTTCTTCAATTTCTCGGATGTCCAATAGGTAATCCTCTTGAAGTTCATCTGCTTTCTCAACTGCTTTTTCGATTTTCTCATCAATCTCAACATTTGTTTTTTCGATCATCTTTATTGCGTCTTCTACATCTTTGTCGCTAGCTGCCAAAGTAGGACTTGCTACACCAGTTAACAAGACAAGCATTAACGAAATCGATAAAAACTTTTTCTTCATAATATACACCCTCTCATTTTTAATTTAGATAATAAAAGAGCTCATAATTTGTAAGGTTTTGTACATGAAATATGTAAAATTTCGGTTTATACAATACCACTACATTACAAAGTAATCGGTCTACTGACAGAAAATGAGTCTTTAATATTATCTTTCTACATTATACAGGTAATATATACCTAAATCCATCAATATTTCTATTTTTCTGTAATTTATTGAAAGTTTTTTTCGAATGAGAACTATTTCATATATTTAACATTTTCTGACCTTTTATAACTTACTAGAAAGTATTTAGAACTAGCAATTCTTCCAAAACTCAATTATTCATGCCAATAATTATTGCTCAATACATCGGCCAATGCCTCCACAGTCAAGTAAAGTTCATCTACCGTATTATCAACGCCACCTATTTCAACAATAATGGCGTTTGCTGCTAAGTTCTGATTGTATACGCCGTTACCTTGGCTCTTATCTTTTTCTAATATTCCCTTTGATAAATTTGGATAATTTGTATCAAGTTGCAATTGTAATTCTTTTGCAAAAGCCAAGTTTTTTTCAAACTCTTTATGTCCTGTGCCCACTATAAACAATATCCGTGCATAATCATCTCCGTTTACGTTGACCGTTGTAGAATCTTTTCGTAAGGAATCTCGGTGAATATCGATAAAAATATCTAAATCTGGATTGTCTTGGATTGCTGCTTTTACTTGTTCCCCCGACACTAAATAAGAACTTCCATAGTCCAGGCCTCTTAAATCTAGTTCTTGAATAATGTCTGTAGAATTTACTGTTGATCCTATTCCTCTTCGTTCTAGTGCTTTTCCTAGCATTTTCCCCACTAATGTTACATTTGCTTTTGAATGAAAAGCTTCTTCGGGTTCATTTACGTTTTTTAAATATGGTAAAAATGCTTCTCTACTATGACTCTGATATATATAGATGACGTCTTTGTCCAAAGTTGAATGTCCCGTGTCGATATTTGTTCTAGAACTTATATCATCAAACAAATCTTCATTGAAGCTTGAAGATAATTCCTTTTCATCTATAAAAGTTTTCATAGGCGGAAGAAATTCATCACTTTCTTGCTTCCCGGTTTGTAAACTGGCCTCCACCTTAGGCTCAGAAGCGTCCGGTTTTTCGCCAAACGGATTGAGTAGCTTAAAGTAAAATGAAGACTTGCTTGCATCAGCCGATTCTGACGAGCTTAAATCATTAGTTTGAGAACTACTTGTCGCATCTTCTTTTAAACCTTTGTAAACAAATGCTAAAGCTACAAGTAATAAACTGGCTATGAAGATGACTAATAGATAGAAGAATCCTGTTAATTTCGATTTTTTCTTTTTGCTTTTATTGGGTGTACTTGTTATTTCGTTTTTATTTGCCACATTTTGACCTACTTTACAATAAAATTTTTAGAAGATAAAAAAACAATCGTCACTTGTAAACAGGGACGATTGTTTAAAACGTTTACCATATATATTGAGCTGGATCTACAGCGTTTGATCTTGATCCATTCCAAGGACCTACGTGCACTTCGAAATGTACATGAGTTCCAGTCGAACGCCCCGTGTTCCCCATGCCGCCAACTTGTTCACCTTGTGATATAAATTGACTAATAGAGACATTTATTGAATTTAAGTGTGCGTATACTGTCGCGTGCGTTTGACCGTTGATAGAGTGTGTAAGAATCACAACGTTGCCATATCCACCCATGACTCCTGCAAAAGATACGTAACCATCTGCGGCTGCGACAACTGATGTCCCTGTTGCATTCGCGATATCATAACCTAAATGTGTTTCCGCTCCATCCCCTATGTCCCGGCCACCAAATCCAGAAGTGTGTCTGCCTGCTGCGGGTCTAATAAAAGGAGAGTTTGCGATTTTGTTGGTTGTATTCACTGATGATTGACTGTTTGAAGCTTGTCGTAACCGCTCTTCTTCAGCGGCTTTTCGCTTACGTTCTTCTTCCGCTTTTCTTGCCAATTCAGCTAGGCGAGCTTGTTCTGCAATGATTTGCTTTTCTAGTTTCTCGCTCAGTTCCAATTCTTCTTCAAATCGATTTTCCAATTCGGATTTTGCTTTTGCTAATCGCTGCTGTTCTGCTGTTAGCTCCACAACAAATTCAGCATGTTCTTTCTTTTGAGTCGCTATCGAATTGTTTAGTTCTTGAAGTGCGGATTGACGCTCTTTTTGTTCTTTAAGTTTGGTTTCCACAATTGCTTTTTGTTTAGCTAATAGTTTTGTGTCTTCAACTTGCTGTAACATGATTTCACGGTCTGCTTCTATTAATGTGTTTACAGCCGAGAACCGGTCGATAAAATCAACAAAACTATTAGCACTTAGCAGAACATCGATATAATCGATTGATCCACCACTCATTTGTATAGCACGAACACGGTCTTTTAACAATTCTGTGCGCTCTGCTATTTTGTTTTCAAATGCTTCAATTGAATTTTGCAACTCATCAATTTCAATTTTTCGTTGATTAATTTCCTCTTGAACTTCTACGATATAATATTCCATTTCATTAATCTTGTTCGTTAATTCTGTTATTTTCTCCATAATTTCAAATAACTTTGTTTGGTTTGTACTGATGGCATTTGTTTTTTCTTCTATACCAGAATGCAATTCACTTTTCTTTTGTTCTGTTTCTTGTTGCTTTTTTTCAAGCTCACTTAATGTGGTTGCGTTTGATGTAGGTGTATATATAGAGAGGGCCAATACAATTGAAATATTGGTCACCATCCATTTTGATTTTATGTTCAAGTTTGTGCCCCCTTCTATCTGCCTAGTTAAAATTCTACCTTTTACCTGTTTAATTTCATATTACAGGAAATTTAGCAAGAAGCTATCTAAAAATGCAAAAAACGAGTGAAAATTCTTAACTTTTTTTGTATTACTTGTAAGATTCAAAAAAATCCTGTTATTGTCATAGCAACATAACAAGAACAGGATTTATGTTTTTTATACTATTCTTTTAATAGCTTCGCATTAATAGCAACAATTATCGTACTCAAACTCATTAATACCGCTCCCACTGCTGGACTCACGATAATTCCCCATGGCGCTAAAACACCGGCTGCTAATGGAATAGCGAATATATTGTATCCTGTTGCCCACCATAAATTTTGAACCATTTTCCGATAAGTTTTTTTCGATAAATCCATTAATTCGACTACATCATTCGGGTTGCTACGAACAAGAATAACATCCGCTGTTTCCATCGCAACGTCCGTTCCCGCTCCAATTGCAATTCCTAAATGAGCTGTTGCAAGTGCTGGTGCATCATTCACACCATCTCCAGTCATCGCCACTTTCCAACCTTTATCTTTAATTTTTTTAATTTGGTTGGCTTTGTCATCAGGCAGCACTTCTGCGTAAACTTCGTCAATGCCAAGTTGTTTGGCTACCCAGTTCGCTACTTTTTGATTGTCCCCTGTCAACATAATTGAGTGAATCCCTTGTTCTTTCAATGCCGATACGGCTTCTTTAGCAGTTTCTCGTACGATATCAGCGAGCGCAATCATGCCAGCGAGTTGGTCTTCGACTAATACAACCACAACTGTTTTTCCTTCTTCTGATAACTCATTAAACTGCTGTTCATCAAAGCTTAGATTATTATCATTTACGTACTTTGGACTTACTACATTTATTTTCTGACCGCCTACTTGTCCTTGAATGCCTTTTCCGGTAATCGATTCGAAGTCTGTTACTCTTTTCTGTTCAAGCCCTTGATCTTTCGCAGAACTCACAATACCTGACGCAATGGGATGCTCTGAATTTTGTTCAATCGCAGCAGCAAACTGCAGAACTTCATCTTTTGTATAATCGCCACTCGGTATAATATTGGTAACACCGAATTCCCCTTTTGTTAATGTGCCTGTTTTATCAAAAACTACTGCATTTAAGTGGCGTGCGTCTTCAAATCCTGCACGATTGCGAATTAACAAACCTTTTTTAGCCGATATTGATGTTGAAACGGCTACTACGAGGGGCGCTGCCAAACCTAATGCATGAGGACATGTAATAACCATAACCGTTACCATTCGTTCCACTGCTACATCTACAGTGTAGCCGAGGAGAATCCATACAGAAAAGGTTACAAGTCCTGCTACGATGGCTAAGTAAAATAACCACTTAGCTGCGCGATTGGTTAAATCTTGTGTTCTAGATTTAGACTCTTGCGCTTCTTTTACCAGCTTTACCACTTGTGATAAATAGGATGCTTCTCCTGTTTTTTCTACTTCAACGGTTAATGACCCTTCATTATTTACAGATCCACCAATGACTTGGTCTCCTTCTTCTTTTTCAATAGGAAGCGATTCCCCTGTAAGCATAGATTCATCAATTGTTGATTTTCCTTCAATGATTAATCCATCTACAGGAATTTTTTCGCCCGGTTTAACTAACAATCGATCGTTGTTTCGGATGTCCGCTAATGGCACATCATGAATATCGTTATTTTCGTCTAGTTTATGTGCCTCACTTGGCATGAGCTGGATTAATTCCTCTAAAGCATTAGACGCCCCCATAATCGAACGCATTTCAATCCAATGACCGAGTAACATAATAACCACTAATGTAGCCAGTTCCCAAAACAATTGATTGCCATCCCACCCAAAGACAACCATTGTACTATAGCCATAAGCAATGGTAATTGCTAAAGCGATCAAAGTCATCATGCCTGGATTTTTATCTTTAAGTTCACGAATTCCTCCTGTTAAAAATGGCCATCCACCATAAAAGAAAACAATGGTTGATAAAACAAATAAAATATATAGGTCATTATCAAAGCGCCAATCGACCCCTAAAAAAATGTTGAATCATTGGAGACAAGGCTAAAATTGGTAAAGTTAAAATCAATGATATAAAAAATCGTTTTTTAAAATCTGCTACCATGTCCCCGTGACCCCTGTGACCTTGGTGATCGTGATTTGAATGATTTGCATTGTTTTTATCATGCACCTGTTCTGGTGACTGTTTTTCATGATTATGATGTGAGTTTTTAGCGTTCATCTTACCCACTCCTTTTTATTAACTTCTCCTTACCTATAAACGTTTTATATTATTCTACTTTGCCTTCTTGAAGTAAAGGCAACCACGTACTCCCATTATCTTGTGTTAAAAAAACTTCTCCTTGCAGTGTATATAACCCAATTTCGTCTTTATTTGCAGGATTTTGAGAAATAAAAGCTACCGCATCTTGCGTAAGATTTGGTAAAGTGACTTGTTCTTCTTTTTTAGATGTTATTGTATATTTTGTCAACTTTGCACTTTCTTCATAGCTTGCGTAATACAATTCGGTTTCATTAATGAAAACGGCTGTTCCACGAGCTGCTTCATTTGTAATTCGATCAAATTGTTCTCCACCATCTTCTGACACATACACCCCAGTAGATGTTGCTGCTGCAACTAAATTAGAGTCACTCGGATGTAGAGCAAGTGCTGAAACTTCTCCTTCTAATCCTACTGCATTTACAGCATTCCATTGATCATCCGTACTTGTGCGTTTATAAAATCCAGCTGCTAATTCGGAATTTGCTTCTGGGTTTAACAAGAAAATATCATGACTAGCATATCCAACGGCCATTGCATGAAAATCCGTTTCTCCTTCAAAAGCAATATGTTCCAAAGATTTTCCACCATCTAAACTTTTTTGAATCCCAAGTGGATTTGGCATAGTTGAGTCGGCACTCGGATGTCCTGATGTATAAAAGCCTTAGTCTATTGCGTTAAATCCCATATAATCAAAAAAATCATCAGATACAGCAAACCAACTTCCTTCACGGTAAATTTTTAACCCGGTATGGGCCGCAAAATACAAACCCCCATTATCACCGGCGTAGCCTATTCCATGAACATGATTGAGTTCCCCACTATATGGAATTTCTTTTTTGGACTCTGTGTTGTCGCTACACCCTGTTAAAATCACTGCACCCATAATAATCATCGATCCTAACTGCTTTATCATTGCCATTCTCCCACTTTCTATCTATAAATTCTAAAATAAGTGTAAAGGAATAATTTTGATTTTTTGTGCAGATGGATCTCTTCTTTACCTCTTATCCGGATGGACATCACAGTGACACTATTCCTGCACGAGATGTGCATATTTTTTGGGTACAGTAGAAATATAACAGATAAGAAAGAAGGGTTTATAATGAGTAAAAAATATGGATTGATCGGATTCTTGCTTTTTTTAGCAATAACGTTATCCGCTTGTTCCGGTAATAGTGGTGGGATGAATTCAAATATGATGGGCGGAGAAGATACTGAACAAAGCATGGGAGGAATGACTCAGGGCGGTATGGGTTCAATGATGAATCATGGTAATGTACCTTCACTTGCCTCTTCTGAAGGTTCAAATGAATTAACTATACCTCCATTGCTTGAAAGGCAGCAGGGGCAAAATTATGATTATGAAGTCGTTGCAAAACAAGGAACTACCGAATTTTTCAAAGGAATATCAACGGAAACTTACGGATACAACGGTGATTTACTTGGCCCTACTCTCTCAATAGAAGAAGGCGAAAAAGTCGATGTCAAAATTACAAATGACTTAAACGAACCCACTACATTTCATTGGCACGGACTTGAAGTTGCCGGTGAGATAGATGGTGGCCCTAGTGATGAAGTCCAACCTGGTGAAAGTCGAATCGTCACATTAGAAGCTGACCAGCCAGCCGCAACTTTGTGGTATCATCCCCATGTTCATGAAATGACGGCTGAGCAAGTATATAGAGGATTATCAGGTATGTTGCTTATCGATAGCTCTGATAAGGAAGATCCTACTATACCAAATGAATATGGAGTCAACGATATTCCACTGATTTTCCAAGATCGCCTTTTTGATGAAGACAAACAGTTGAATTACAATCAACTTATGAATGAAGACGGCACATTAGGAGACGTTTCTATCGTTAATGGCACAATCAATCCTAAATTAACGGTTACAAAACCAATTATGCGTTTCCGTTTATTAAATGGATCGAATGCGCGTAACTACACATTTAGTTTAAGTAATGGCGCTAGCTTTACGCAAATTGCATCTGATGGCAGTTTGCTTGATGAACCTGTCGAGATTCACGAATTAACATTGGCGGCATCAGAGCGCGCAGAGATTCTAATAGATTTTTCAAAACTAACAACCGAAGAATCACTCGCTATCGTAAATGATGAAGGCGTTGAATTGTTGCCATTTGATATGAAACTAGATGGTGCTACCGCAGATTCAACTGAAATGTGGACAACTGAAGAGCCATTCCTATCTCAAGAAGAAAAAGAAATGCCTGTTGAAAAAAATATCGAATTGTTTGGCATGATGGACATGGTAACCATTAATGGCAAGAAATTTGATGCCGACCGCGTTGACTTACGTCAAGAACAAGGCGTGACCGAAGTGTGGGAAGTATACAATAAAAAAGATATGATGGGTGGTATGATACACCCATTCCACATTCACGGGACTCAATTTAAAGTTATATCTCGTGATGGTAAAGAAGTAGATCCAGACGAACAAGGTTTAAAAGACAGTATATTAGTTAATCCAGGAGAAAAAGTAAAAATACTCGTCACATTCCCCGAAAAAGGTGTGTACGTATTTCATTGTCATATTTTAGAACATGAAGACAATGGCATGATGGGACAAATTGAAATCTATTAACCAGTACAAATACCCCCGCAAAGCCAGCTCGAATCTTGGCTCTGCGGGGGTACTTATTTGCTTAGTTTTCCGACATTTATAAATCAGTTATGCAGTACGTTTTAAAAAGAAACGCTCTCCTGCAAAAATTAACAGGATAAATACAAATGAGACACCGACTACAAATAAATCAGAGTTTATCTTCACCCATATAAAGGCAGTGAGTATGATGGCATCTAGTGATAAAGCTGTTAGCACAATCACAGAATTGGCTCCTACTTTTTTGCGTAAATGCTTGAACACGCCCCAATGAATAATCATATCCATAACCAAATATAAAATTGCACCCATTGAAGCAATTCGACTCAAGTCGAAAAAGATGGTTAGAAACATCGCCAACACGATTGTATAAACCAAGGTATGCTTTTGAATATCCCCTGGCATGCCAAAGTGTTTATGAGGAATTAGTTTCATATCTGTTAACATTGCTAACATTCGAGAGACAGCAAATACACTTGCAATAATTCCAGAAATTGTTGCGATAATGGCTATAGCAACAGTAAACCAAAGTCCATAATCGCCAAATGCAGGTCTAGCTGCTTCTGCAATTGCATAATCTTTTGTTTTAATAATTTGGTCCAACGGCAAATTACTGGAAACTGACCATGCGATTAATAAGTACACAAGTAAACTAACTGAAATCGAAATCATTATGGCTCTACCTACATTTTTCTTAGGTTTGGTTATTTCAGAACCACTATTGGTAATCGTAGTAAATCCTTTAAACGCTAAAATTGTTAATGCTACCGCAGCAATATAGCTTGCAATGGTAGGATCTACCGAATTCCCCCCGCTCTCTGCGGGTGCAAATGAAAATCCTGCGACGCTTAATCCGCCTATTCCAAATACAGCTAATCCCGCAATTTTCAATAATGACGCTATGGATGTAAACGACTGGATAAAACTATTCCCAGAAATATTCACTAGAAATGCGAAAGTTAGTAACCCAACCCCCAATAATGGAACGAGATAACTTGATTGATCCACATCAAAAAGTTGTAAGGTGTACGTACCAAATGTTCTAGCAACCAAACTTTGGTTAATAACCATTGAAATGGCCATTAATAAGGCAGCTGCAGCTGTGATCGTCCCCTTACCATAAGCTTGAACTAAAAACATGCCAATTCCACCCGCTGATGGAAACTCATTGCTTAGCCTAATATATGAATAAGCACTAAACGCAGTAACAAGTCCCCCCGCAATAAATATTAATGGAAACCAAGCTCCTGCAAGTTGTGCGACTTGGCCAAGTAAGGCGAAAATCCCTGCACTAATCATCACGCCCGTTCCTAATCCGACAGCCCCCGTTAAGGAAATACTATTCTTTTTATAGTCTGCCAATTTTCATTCCTCCATCCTACTTAAACAAATTTAAAAATTATTAATAATATGTACTCAACTTGAATAGTATGAATTTTCCCTGTCATAATTCGGACTAAACTAGAATAAACAAACTCCATAAAAACTGCACAATATAAAGAGCAGGTAACGGAATTTCCGCTACCTGCTCTTTGCTTTTAATTATTGAATTTTCATATGTATTAACTAGGCAAATGCTTTTTTTCTGTTGTACACAGCATTTCATCAACTATTAAAAATACGACAGCACAAATGGCTGGAAGTATGTACAAAAATTGAAACAACAGCAATCCAAATCCAATATGGACAAAAGCAGCCATTGCAAACCGGTAAGTAAAGCGAATCGAAATCCAGTCTGACAATAAAGATACCGGTAATCCATAAATGAAAAACCCTAAAAAAGAAGAAAATAGTACTACATAAAAGAAGCTAGCACTTTCTTCAATGCTACTTAACACGAGTGCATCTTTGTATATTAAAGCCGGAAACAGATAGAGTAAAACCACAAAAGTTGCAGTGCTGACAAAAGCTGCTTTAACCTTTCTAGTAAGCCTTTCTTTTGAAAAGACTTCATCTCCAAAGGGCAAAAGAAAAAACAACATAACGCCTGATAAAATGACTTTTATCAAAAAAGGTGTATCTGATAATACAATAATCAGTACAAATATAGAAAAAATTAGTACTTTAAATATTAAATGCATTATTGCTTTAATTCCTTTCTTTCGTTGAGGGTTTACATTTTAATTCATAATAGCTTTTTACTATACACTAACATCGAGATTCCATCCGTCACAGTCGCACGATCAAGATGCAAATCAATTTTCGGATTGTCCCCTTTAAACAACGTGCGTCCCCTTCCTAAAATGGTTGGAATAATTCCGATAATGTATTCATCTACAAGGTTCGCTTTCATAAATGGATCGGCAAGAATTCCTCCACCATATAACCAAATGTCTTTACCTTCTGTTTCTTTTAATGCCAAGACCACTTTACAAACATCACCTTGAATAAACTCTACATTGCCTTTTTTCTCAAGCTCTCTTGTTGTTGCAACTAAGATTTTCTTGTTATCATACGTATCTAGGTCGGTTAATACTACATCTTCATATGCTTTTGAACCCATAACGATGGTATCGATACTGTCCAGAAATTCGGCAAAATCAAAAACATCGGAAGTGTCGTTTTTGGTATCTCCGTGCCCTACAATCCAATCAAATCCCCCGTGCTCATCTGAAATAAAACCATCTAAGCTTATGGCTAAATTCAAAATTAACTTTCTCATATTAAATGCCACCACCTTTCCAATTTTCTTGATAAATGCTTGCTATAGTTAGTTAGTTCATCCATCTTTTTTCTTGGGCATGCTCCTATTCAGAACAATCATTTGAACGAATTCTAACTCGTTTCCAGTGCGTTAAATGCGCGAAGAATTTTTAAATTAGCGAGCGTTAGCACACCTTGCCATTCCTGTTTGGCTACTTCCCATTCTTTTTCAAATTGACCCCATTGCCATGTAGGATTCCAATAGCCATCTTTAGTTTGCTTTTGAATTACATACGTTAAATTTTCTGGAATTGTTTCTTTGAATAAATCGTAAAAATCAGAGTTAGGTGTAGAAACCACTTGAAGAGGTTGTAGACTATACGAGTCCCATTGATTTGAATCTGTTGTCACACATTCTTTTAAAATGTCGCTCAACTTCTGGAAAATAACAGCTTGCTGCGACGCAGGAAGTTGTTTATACAGTTTTAAAAAGCTAAGCAACTCATGCGGTTCATATGTGGTTAAGTTATTTAAATAATTTAATGCACGGGATGTGATTTCTTCTAAGAAATCCGCTGGTACTAAGTTCTGATAATGATGGAGAAGTCCAATGATTTCAGCGGTCGGATTGCCCCATGCCCAATCCTCACTGTAGTTCCACCAAATCGCTCGCGGTGCATTTTCAACAGCACGTGGGACGATTTGCCACCCTTGCTTTTCTTGGTTAAACGTATTTAGTAAATATTGAATGCCCTTCTCCACTGTTGCTTCTGTCTCTGTTACGCCAATATCGCTCAAAAGATGCAATCCAACCGCAGTCGCCAAAGCTGAAGATTCCTCACAGCGAAAATCCGATTCCAAGCCATGACCAAATCCGCCATCTTTGTTCTGAAATTTTTTCACTTCACTCCAAATAGCCTCAGAGCTACCACCTTCAAATTCCCATGCAAATAAAGTCTGCTCTAAAGGTCGTGCTGTTGTTTTTATAAACAAAGCGGCTTTTTCAAATTGATCAAGAGATAGTTTACTCATATAAAACACCCCTATCCTATTTTTGTCACCAATTACTTGAGTTTAAATAAGCAGTACCTACTTTCCCTTAACTATTAGTAATTCAATTGTTTTTTCCTTATTCCTCCTTACTTGCCTAAAATCATCTGCCTCTTCTCTATATGAGATGCAAAAAGCTGTCGAGTCTCATCCGAGTCGACAGCTTTTCAGTAGAATATAAGTTTAGATAATACCAAACAATGTATAGATGATAATGACAACAAAAACAGCTAAAGTTTTGATTAACGTGATGACAAAAATATCACCGTAAGATTGTTTATGCGTCAGTCCAGTGACCGCTAGCAACGTTATAACTGCGCCGTTATGCGGCAAAGTATCCATTCCGCCTGATGCCATTGCGACGACGCGGTGCATAACTTCTGGCGGAATATTAGCAGCCGCTATAGCTTTATTGAATTGATCGCCCATCGCACTTAACGCAATCCCCATTCCACCTGAAGCAGATCCTGTGATACCCGCAAGTGCACTCGTAGTAACCGCACCATTAACCAGTGGATTAGTGAAAGTTCCTGAAATACTGTCACTGATCTTCGCGAAACCAGGAAGTGCTGCAATAATGCCGCCAAATCCATATTCAGATGCCGTATTCATTACAGCTAATAGTGACCCATTGATGCTCGTATTAAGACCATCTTTCATATTCGACATAACTCGCTTCCAGTCAAACAGAAGCGCCGCAAGAATTCCTGCTACTAAGGCAATCTCTACGGCCCATATAGCGACATTTGAAGTGACATCGATTGAATAGTTATCAAGTCCTAAAGCTGCAAAGTCGAAACCGTTTGGATACCATCCCGGAATTGCACGAACCAAATAACTGTTCATCACTGCAACCAAAACCAAAGGGACAAAAGCTAAAAGCTGTTTGGTTTTAGAATTGGTAGAAGACAACTCTATGCGAGGCTCTTCTTTGTCTCGTGTGTCATCAACAGTCTTTTCAGTAAACCCACTATAGCCTTCCCCCGCTTTTTTCGCTTGTCTGCGTCTGAATTCCAAATAAGATAACCCGGTAAACAAAACAACTGCGCCGCCAATAATCCCTAAAACTGGTGCAGCATAAATATCCGTTCCGAAAAACGAAGTCGGGATAACGTTTTGAATTTGGGGTGTTCCTGGCAGTGCATCCATCGTAAACGTAAATGCCCCAAGCGCGATTGTCGCGGGCATAAGTCTTTTCGGAATATCTGCTTGTTTAAACAATTGCACCGCAAACGGATAAATCGCAAAAACAGCGACAAACAAACTTACGCCACTATACGTCAAAATTGCACCTAAAATAATGATGGCAAGCATCGCTTGTTTCGCCCCGATAAACCGGACAATTGTTTTCGCAATCGATTCTGCTATGCCTGACATTTCAATGATTTTACCAAAGATAGCTCCTAGTAAAAATACAGGAAAGTAAAGTTTGATAAAGCCGACCATCTTGTCCATGAAAATGCCTGAATAGAACGGCAAAATATTTGCTGGATCAATCAAGAAAACTGCCAATAACGCACAAAGTGGCGCAAACAATATCACCGAAAAACCTTTATAAGCCACAAACATTAACAATCCAAGCGACAGTAAAATAATCAATAAATCCATCATTCTTCCTCCAAAATAATTGCGATTTTCTAAAGAAATGAAAGAAAGCTACTTTATAGATTAGGCAATCTAATTGTGGGCCTATTTGGAATCGTCTCACTTTTAGTTCGATTTAATAATTCTAAAATAACATTAAAAGAACAATAAAATCTTATTTTTACCTAAAATATAAATAACTACTTTCATCCATACTTATAGATGCTTAATTAAATAGTATTAATAACAAAAATACAAGAAAAAATGTAAATATCGCAATTGTTTTATATTTCGTTAATTAGTATATATTTATTTCAATATATCTTTATTCGTGTATAATAAGTCCTTGCTTCGGCAAAAAAAGATTCGCAGATTAGAAAGAGGAGAGAACACATGTTAAGCATTCTTATCGGACTGATCCTTTTAATGGCACTTGCCTATTTGGGATGGTCTATTATATGGGTGGCTCCATTAGCAGCAGGAGTCGTAGCACTTTTAAGCGGACTAGACGTTTACTCAACATATACCGATACGTATATGAACGGTTTAGTAAATTTTGTACAGAAATGGTTTCCGATTTTCTTACTGGGTGCGATATTCGGTAAATTGATGGAAGAAACAGGAGCGGCGAAAGCTGTTGCGAAAAAAGTCACTCAATTAATCGGTGGCAAACGTGCAATTTTAGGCGTGCTGATCGCCTCTGCATTGTTGACTTATGGAGGAGTAAGTTTGTTCGTTGTCGTGTTTGCGGTCTATCCAATTGCACTTGAATTGTTCCGGGAAGCAAACGTTACACGTAAACTTTTAGTTCCTACTTTTGCGCTTGGTGCATTTACATTTACAATGACATCGATGCCCGGCACACCGCAGATTCAAAACTTAATCCCGATTGCTTACTACAATACAACCCCAATGGCGGGCCCAGTTATTGGAATCGTCACTACGTTAATCATGGCAGTTGGAGGTTATGCTTGGTTAGCGTATCGAGAGAAAAAACTTTCGGCAAAAGGTGAAGGTTTTGTAATGCGTGAAACACCTGGTTCTTCAAAAAGTGATGAAAGTTCTACACCGAGTTGGTTCTTGTCATTAGTTCCTCTTATTGTAGTCGTGATTTTTTTGAACGTTGTAAAACTTGAACCAATTTATGCGTTAATGCTTGGTATTGTTAGTATTATGCTAATCAACGTGAAAGTTTATAAGAAATTTATCTTCTCGATTAACGAAGGAGCAAAAGGTTCTGTTATGGCTATCCTTAACACCAGTGCGGCTGTTGGTTTTGGAGCTGTTATTGCAATCGTTCCTGCTTTTGACAACATTACAGAATGGCTACTTAATGTATCGGACAACCCTTTGGTTGCCCAATCACTAGCGATTCAAGTAATGGCCATGATTACCGGATCTGCTTCAGGTGGTATGGGAATTGCGCTCAGTACACTAGGTGATACGTTTTATAACTTGTCACAAACTACTGGCATCAACCCAGAAGTGTTCCACCGAATGGCTTCTGTTGCTGCGGGTGCATCTATTTTGCCAAACAATGGTGCATTATTAACTTTGCTTGCGGTAACTGGATTGACGCATAAAGAAACATATAAAGATGTCTTTGTTGTGGCATTGGTTATTCCAACAATCGCTGTAATCGTCGGCATTATTATGGGTGGCATTGGTTTAGTATAACCACATCAATTAAATTAAATTACATTATATGGAGGAATTTAACATGGTAGAACAAAAAGTCGTAATTATTACTGGATCTGCTCGTGGTATCGGTTTTGAAATTGGAAAACACTTCGCAGAAAATGGCGCAAAAGTCGTTTTATCAGATATTAATGATGAAGTGTTACAAGAATCTGCTCAATCACTTAGAAACGATGGCTTTGAAGCAATCGGCGTTAAAGCTGATGTTACTAGCGAGTCTGAGCTTCAAAACTTAGTAGCAGAAACTAAAAAAACTTATGGTCGCGTTGACATCGTTATTAACAATGCCGGCTTGCAGCACGTATCTCCGATCGAAGAATTTCCAACAGCTAAATACGAATTGATGTTAAAAATCATGTTAACTGCACCGTTCATTTTGACGAAAACAGTTTTCCCAATCATGAAAGAACAAGGATTTGGTCGCATTATTAACATCTCTTCTATCAATGGTTTGATTGGTTTTGCTGGCAAAGCTGCTTACAACAGCGCGAAACACGGTGTTATTGGCTTAACAAAAGTCGCTGCTTTAGAAGGTGCAGAACACGGAATTACAGTTAATGCAATTGCACCAGGTTATGTCGATACACCATTAGTACGTGGTCAAATGGCTGATTTAGCTAAGACACGTAATGTGCCAATCGAAAAAGTACTAGCAGAAGTTCTTTTACCGCTTGTGCCTCAAAAACGTTTGCTAGACGTTGCTGAAATTGCAGATGCTGCTCTTTACTTGGCAAGCAACAAAGCGAAAAGCATTACTGGCCAAACAATCGTCATCGATGGCGGTTACACAGCACAATAACTTTATACACGAAAAGGCGCAATGGTATTAGCTGAAAAGCTGATACCCATTGCGCCTTTATTATGGAAAAAATTGAAAGTCGCCTAATTTGCATAGCGTAAATGATTGAAGTTAAAAACTGCAATAATGAATCTCCTTTTTTATGCTACTAGACAAACAATAAGAAAGGAATAATAATGGGACATATGTCCTTTCGGTATTTTTTGACTGCTAGTACAGTTAATAAAGATATAAGGAGTGTGAATCAGATGAAAGGCATATTTTTTGCATTGGCAGGAGGTTTTTTCCTGACGTTTCAAAGTGTCGCAAACGCCGCTATCAGTTCGCAAATTGGCACATGGCAAGCTGCCACGATGACCCAATTTACTGGCTTTGTCTTAGCGTTGATAATTGTCTTAGCATTAAAAGATCGGTCATATCAACAGCTGACGCAGGTCTCGCCGCTTTATGCATCAGGCGGTATGCTAGCAGCAATCGTCCTGTTCAGCAACATGACAGCGATTCACCGTTTAGGTGTGACACTGACGATTGGCGTGTTTTTAATTGCACAACTAATCACAGCTGTGCTGATTGACTCTAAAGGTTGGCTGGACATGCCCAAAAAGACCATTGGGCGCAATCACCTCCTCGGTGTTGCCTTGATGATTGCAGGCGTCATCGTCTTGAAATGGTAAAGGGGTGTCTATTATGAAAAAAGAAACTGTATCCAGTTACCTTGAGCAATATAACTTGAGCACGATGTTCCCTGATCGCGTACAACAAGCAATGCAGTTGGAAACTTACACAGGTGGTAACCGGTTGTTTTCACAAGGCGAGAAATCTGACACGCTTTATTTACTAGTAGAAGGAAAATTAAAAGTGTCAAGGCTATCGCCGGAAGGCAAAAGACTTATATTGGCATTTAAATCTCCTTTTGATTTTGTTGGAGATATTGAATATATCCGAAAATGTACGCTGATTAATACAGTTGAAGCCGTTACCACAACAACAGTCATTCGCATTCCGTATGAGGCATTGGAAAATAGCATGACAAACAACACAGAATGGCTACAGTTTTTACTTGAGACGATTACCCACAAGTTCGAGCTTAAATCGCATGCTATGAATTTCAGTTTATTGTATGCAGTCGATGTTCGGGTGGCCAGTTACTTATTAGCAATGACGCCAAATGACACCACGCTCGACTCGACTTCACTTGTAGACATGGCAGATTTAATCGGTACAAGCTATCGGCATTTGAATCGGGTATTAAAGCAGTTTGAAGAACAAGGATGGATTTTGAAAAAGCGCGGGAAAATCACAATAATTAACCGTGATTCCATGTTAAAACAGTTTGGCAATAACATTTACGAATAGGAGGAACTTTAATGGCAATCGGCATACTGCTAGCTTTTCTAGGTGGCGCATTTGTCTGCGTCCAAAACACCTTTAATGCGAACGTTAAAAAAAGGGTAAGTGTCTGGTCGACGACCGCCCTTGTTCTGCTTCTTGGCTTTGTCGCTTCGCTGGTAGCAGGACTCGTTTTCGAAGGAACGACTCTTTTCCACTTTCATGCCGAGCCGTGGTTTTGGTTCAGTGGCATTCTTGGAGTTGGGGTTGTTGCTTCCGTGACTCAAGGCGTCCAGAAATTGGGGCCGAGTGCAGCCATCTCACTGGTCATGATTTCTCAAATATTCTTTGGGCTTGTGTGGGATACACTTGGCTGGTTTGGTCTTGAAAAAGTTCCTTTTACTTGGCAGTCTCTTGCTGCAATTGTATTAATCGCAAGTGGCGCATTGCTGTTCCAACTTGGACCTAAGTCAACAACAACCCGCACCGCTTCTTCTGATGTTGCACAAACAAGCCGTGTGTGACAATCATAATTATGCCTTTTATATATTGAAATAAGTAAAAAAACCCCAACAACCTGAACTTGTCAGAGTTGCTGGGGTTCTCTATTGTTCTTCTTATATCGGCTTTTGAACAGCAAGTTGAATTACATGGGACAAGCCATTGTGTAATGTTCCTTCATTTCTAATGACTTCTCCTGTGAAAAAATGGACGATTCGGTAATCGGTAAATGCCGTCAACACTTCTTCTGGCCGATATAAAAGTTGTTCTGATTTCGGACCGCCTGTCCCATAGTGGAGTTGATCCACAGAATAGACCTCCATTAAAAAATAACCTCCTGGTTTTAACGCACGTTTTACCCCTTCGAATGTTTGTTGTTGGACCTCTTGTGGATAATGACCAAACACACAAATAATTTCGTCCCATTTGTTTTCTGGCCATATGGCTTGCGACAAATCTACCAATTCGGTTGAGACAGTTACCGAACGATCTTTTGCGAGTTGCACTGTTTTATCCAAGCCACTTTGTGCAATATCCCAGGAAGTAACTTGCATTCCTTGTTCTGCAAGATATACGGCATTGCGTCCTTCTCCCTCTGCTATCGCAAGGGCATCCCCTGAAAGATTAAAGTTTGGATGGGTATTTTTTGATGAATACGTTTGGTTCTGTTCCGTACAAATATTCTTTCGTTTGAAAACGTTCATGCCAAGACGCCATACTTCTACCTCCTCATTAGTATTGATTTAATCATACCTGCCAAACAAAAAAGATGAAAAGATTGTGCTTTCCGATATAATAGGAAACGTTGAGCATAATACGGATGGAGAGATTTTTCTATGATAATAAAAACAATATTGGACGTGCAACTATGAGCTATGTCCCAATATTTCACTTAACAATCCCAGCCATATGGGTATCAGTCTTAATCGCAGCTGCATTAACAAGTTTTTTAGTACGCTTTGCATTAAAAGAAAAAGCGGGTGACTGGTTATGGAATGCGGTATCACTATATATCCTTATCTGGAAACTAAGCTACATCCCGTTTAATTTCGAAAGTTTTCTTGAAATGCCTTTATCTATTCTTTATTTTAATGGTGGTTTATACGGTCATGTATTAGGAATTGTTTTAGTGATGGTGTATTTAACGGTTCTCTTAACTAAACAGCCGAAACTAGCTAACCAACCTGTATTTGCTTGGCTATTGTTTTTTGTATCTTATCAAGCTGTATTGCAGATCTTCGAAAATAATGTACTAGAAGCAATTTTTCATAGCCTATTGCTGATAGTAAGTATTTCAGCTATTCGCTATCTAGTTAAGCGTGCAGATGTTCCGACCGATTTACTACTCGGAGCCTTATTTACATTAGAACTGCTAATTGTAAGCGTATTTGCTCCCTTAATCTCTTGGCAAACTGCAACATTTGTTACACTTGCAGTAATAACGATTTATTTTTATAACCGATTTACACAGAAAGGAGAGATTGTATGATTAAAAAAGTTCTTTTTGCAATTTTATTGTTAGCAGCTATTGCCATTATTGCCACCAACTTCATAGCAAAAGAAAACGAATCTACAGAATCTAAAGTAGAATCCAATCAGTCTGTTACGACAGGGCTTACACCAGGAGCAGAAGCACCCGATTTTACATTAACCGATCAAAATGGCGAAACGGTTCGCTTGTCCGATTATCGTGGAAAAAAAGTGATTCTTAATTTTTGGGCAACTTGGTGTCCGCCATGCCGCGCAGAAATGCCGCATATGCAACAATTTCATGAAAACAATCCAGGCGGTGACGTCGAAATACTGGCCGTTAATTTGACCTCCCAGGACAAAGGCGACGAAGCCATCCGTTCGTTTATTGATGAGTTTGGTTTAACTTTTCAAATTCCGATGGATGAATCCGGAGAAGTGGCACAAACATACCAAGTGCGCACAGTCCCGACAACTTATATTTTAAATACAAAAGGCGAAATTGCCCAGAAGATTGTCGGCCCAATGGATGAACAGGTTATGATCGATCAAACAGAAAACATCGATTAAAACAAGTATTCTAAACTCAATTCTAGCAACACAGTAGAAAACACCTTCAATGTAAGTACAGTTTAAAAATGTACTTGTTGAAGGTGTTTTTATCTATTTCATAAAATGTTAGTCTAACACGCAATACTTCTCAGTCAGTCTCATGTATTCGTCAATTGCATCTTTTAAAGGCTGTTGAGAAGCATGCCAAAATTCGCGTTTGGATATGTCTACATCCAAGAAGGTTTGCGCCAGTTGTTCGACTGTCATCCTTCCAGAATTACGTAAAAGTTCATCATAACGTTCTTCAAAGCCGGTTGGTGCTATGTTCGCCATTTCATATATGCCGTTGCTAAACAAGTACCCAATAGTATAAGGAATGTTGTAAAACGGTTTTTCGGCATCATAAAAATGGCTTGTATAAATCCATTTGTAAATTGCTAAATCTTCAATTTGTCCTTCATAAAAGGAGTTTTCTACACCACTCAACAATTCGTTTATTTCTTGGACAGATAATGGTCCTTCTTTTCTTTTTTCATAGAATGCTTGTTCAAAACGGAACATGTTTGGTACGGCCCCTACATACATAAGTCCATTTTTGATTTTCATCTCTAGAAGTGCTAATTTATCTTGCTCATTGGTCGTTTGACCGATTACAGCGTCTAGTACTAAATTCTCCATAAATGTGGAGGCAGTCTCAGCGACACTTATGCCAGTTTGTTGAGCAAGTGCGGGTTCCTCATGAATGATGAAATTATGATAGGCATGCCCGAGTTCGTGAGCTAAGGTTAAAACATCTTGGTATGTTTCTCGATAAGTAAAAAATATACGACTTTCCTTCGATATAGGCAGTGAAGTGCAAAATCCACTTTCTGCTTTATTCGGGCGATTTTCGCTTTCGATCCAATCACTCTCAAACGCTATTTCTGCAAATCGCCCTAACTTTTCACTAAACCGATAAAATTGCGTCAAAATAATCTCTCTCGCTTCGTTATACGAAATTTTTTCAACAGGTGCAAATAATGGGGTAACTAAGTCAAACCAACTAGCTCGCTCTGTTCGACTCAATTCAAGTTTTCGTTGAATATAAGTTAAATAACTTTTCTTATTTTGATCAATTGAAGCAATCGCTAAATGGATCGTTTCTTCCTTTATATCGTTTTGTTCAATGGCTTCTTTTAATAAGTTAGTCCATCCTCGCTGTTCATATATATCTAGACGAGAGCCAGCAATATGATTGAATACAGCAGCAAATGAAGCGGCTTCTGCCTCACATACTTCTTTAATGCCTTGTGCTGCCCGCTTACGTAATGTGTCATCTTTAGAGTGAATCGCATAATTTAAGGCTTGGCCAATGGAAACTGACTCTCTATATCCATCCACTTCTAGCAACACTTTCAATTTTGAAAGCATAAACTGTTGCTGTTGTTCCCAGCCTTTTATGCCATTTACAGACATTACACTGATTAACCTTTCCATTTCAGCAGGTAAACGATCACAAACTTCCTTTTTTTGTTTTTCTAAATAAAAGGTAATAGGTTGGATTTCTTCTAGTTGGATAAACTCATGCCATACATCTTCAGGCAATGAAGCAAGAAGTTGGTTTACTTTTACTTTTAACGTATCAATTTCTACTTTTAAACTATCACTTTTCTCTATTAGGCTAATCGCTGAACTATTATTAACATTTTCAGAATAGGCACAAAGCAAAAATTCATCTACTTCCTCCCACTCACTCAGTATCAACTGAAACTGTTGAACTATGGAAAGTAATGGTTGCAAATTCTGCTTTCTTATTGCTATTTTATGTACGCTAATTTCATCATTGACAATATATAACTGTTCCACTATACGACTTATAAGTTTAGCTAATTGAATTGATTGACTTCCACCTTTGTATAAAGAATTTAAATTCCAGTTTTGCACAACTAATTGATTCACTGGTAGTCTCCTCCATTTTCAATAAACACCCTAATTGTAGTAGGGTACACATAATTTTGATAAACAATTCAATACAATTCTTTACAGCAATTAGCAATAATATATTTTCAAAAAAACTACTGTAAATTAACAGAAAACAGATTATCTTTGTACAGAATAACATTAATTCCCATAAAATAAACAAAAATTGTATACTTATTTCCTAATAATCAAAAAAAAGAAGCTTAACTATAAGCTTCTTCCCCAAATCTATCTATTTCGCATATGATTTTCTTATCATTCGAGCCCTTTTCGAATCTTTGGCGCTAAGAAAAGGTAAACAATCCCACTAATGAGCAAAACGATACTAGAATACATAAAAATTTGCGACCATGTTCCACTTTGAGATAAAATCAGATCGTTTCCTTTATAGGCCCAGTAAAAAGGATTCCAATAAAAGAATTTTTGCCACTTATCTCCGAGCATTTCAATTGCTAATACACCTGCAAGTAAAGGAAGAAACAGTATTTTAATACTACCGGCTGCGGTCATTATGTCGCTACTAGTCAGCCCTTGGATAAAGCCTACTGAAATACTAAGTAAACTCGTCACCAGTAAAACTAGTAATAATTGCAGCAGATTTACGGTGCCAAATCCTGTAATAACGATTAAAGAAAGAGTACCAATAATAGAAAGCAGTACTCCGATTACACTTTTCCCTAATACAAAAGTAAGTCTGCCAGCAGGCGTTAAGTTAATCGCACTTAATGTGTTATCTGCCTTTTCTTCAACGATATTCAATGCTATGAGCATCCCTCCAAGGATCGAAATCAGAAGAATCATTGTGTTTACTAACGTCTTTTTTAACGGGGGTACGGTTCGTTCAAAATCGAATAACTCGCTATTGGTTTCTTCCATCGAAATATCCAGCTCATAAAAACTAGTTAATATTTTTGCATAATCAACAATGCCTTCAGGCTCATTGCCTTGTGTCATTAAATAATAGCCACCGTTTTCTGGAACTATGCCGATTGTGGCATCTCTTTCTTCGACGCGTTGCTGTACTTGATCAATAGTTTTAAAAAGCTCTACTTCTGCAAATTGCTCTAAATAACTGATTTGACTAGGATTATCTCCTTCTAATAATGCCAAGTCTACTGTCGTTTCATTTATCCCAGGTGTAAAAAGATTGATTAAAACGGCAAGGAAAATTGGAATGAATAAGATGTAAAGAGCAATCGAATCTTTTAAGTTTACTTTCAAGTCTCTTCTGAATATTGCCCAGATTTTACGAATCATCGTTACCCCTCCTTAGCCTAAAAGAGTTTTCTTGTATCTTCGGTTTGAAATACTGAACAAAATTGCCCCAACCAATAGAAATCCTCCAGAAATTGTTAGCACGTATAGCCAGTCATTATTTCCGAGCAGTACCGATTTAAACCCTTCTAACATGGGATAGGTAGGGATTAGTTTTAGGTAATCCGGATTCCAACTTGGGATAAAATAAGCAATATTGGGAAGAATCATTAACAACATAAATCCATAAATCGCTCCAAAAGCTTGTGTCACATTTTTGTAGAAGCTTGCAATTAAAAGCCCTAGGGATGACGAAAAAAAAGCAGTAGTTACTAGCAATAGCAGCAACAATAAATAGTCAGGCTGTGTTCCCATTACAGGAATTATGACTAAAAAACTGGACAGTATTGTCGTTACTAGAATGACGCCAACTTTACTCATCAAGTATTGCCAGACAGGAGAAGGTGTAACAGCATAAGCCATAATAACCCCTTCTTTTCTATCTAAGAAAATGTATGCAGCAATAATAAATAGCCCCATGAGCGCCCCATTGAATACTAAAACTGAAGGCATCATATTTTCTTTATCTGATAACACAAGGGTATTGTCAGCTAATGGCTTTACGTCTTGATTGTTCATCGCAGCTTCTATGGTTTCATTGGACTCCACATGAAGTATTTTTAATAGGTTCTTAAACTTATCGGATTCATATCCTTGTAAGTAATATTCATAGTTTATCGCGTTATCACTATCTAATTTCACTACCGCAGCAATTTTCTTTTCTTTATCTGCCATATAGATAACGTCTTCACGACTCGTTAATACGTATATTTTTTGATCCGATGTGGTGTATAGCATAGCGTCTTTTTCTTGCTTATCTACTTCAACTTTGACAGGCGCTGCTTTCCCATCAGTGTCTTCTTGTAAGATTTCTTGTAAAAACAACTCACTCGTTTGCCTTGGCATATCAAAGTAGATATATTCCGTTCTTTGGTTATTAAAGTTATCGGGAACCAATAACAGAAATACCGCTAAAATGATTACCGCCATAAACAATTCGACGTAAAAGTAAAACCCTCGTGAGGCTAGCTTTAACTCTTTTATAAAGCTAGAAAAGAGTTTCATGTTAAACAAGCCCCCTTCCAGTAACCTTTATGAAGATTTCTTCAAGCGTAGCTTCTTTTGTATGCATCGTTTGAATGTCATGGTGTTCAATAATCTTTTGTAGCTCTCTTTTATCTTCTGGCAATACAGTAGACAAGGTCGTTTTTATGACTTCTCCTTTTTCCATATATTCCACTTCAACAAGTTTATCGCCGTATTGCAGCTTTAAATTTTTTGGTGAATCAATTAATTTAATTTCTCCATCTACGATAAAAGCCACTCGGTCACACAGTTCGTCTGCAATAAACATGTTATGCGTCGTTAAAAATACCGTCACGCCTTCTTTGTTTTTTTCTTTAATGATGTCTTTAATATCTGCAGCGATAGATGGGTCAAGCCCTGTAGTCGGTTCATCTAAAAACCACATTTCTGGATTATTGATCATCGATCTCGCAAAAGTTAGCCGATGCTTCATTCCTTTTGAAAACTCACCAGCCTTTACATGCTCTTTGCCTTCTAAACCAACAAGCTTTAATAGCGCATGCGAGTCTAGCGTTGGCACATCAAACAATTTTCGGTAAAAATCTAAATTTTCTTTTGCTGTAAGTTTGCTATAAACATTCGACTGTTCAAAACTCATCCCGATTTTGTTGAACCTCTCGTTTGAAACCTTTTTTAAATCATATCCCCCAACCACTACTTCACCTTGTTGAAGTGGTAAAAGACCTGTAAGAATATTTAGGGCAGTTGACTTCCCTGCTCCCGATGGACCTAAAAACCCGAACACTTCCCCATTCGCGACTTCAAAACTAACATCTTTTACTTGATACTTTCCGTCTTTGTTATAGGAGTGGTATAAATTTTTAACAGAAATCATTGGATTCCCTCCTTCTCTTGACTAGATCTATCGATAAAAGCACTCTTTAAGCATGTCGATGTACTTGAAGATTTCTTTTTCCACTGATTGATCATCAAATTTGGTTACACCTAGTTCGAGATCTTTTCTGAATTCATCACTGAATTTTTCCATCGTCCACTTGATAATGTTCAACGCTTTTTCTACATCAAGATCCTTTTTGAAAAGAGAATAATCTATATTGTGCGTATAGACTTGGCCATAAAGCTTTAACGGAAAATCTGGATATTTGTGCATAATTTCTTCAACAGTCGAATCTTTAAAAAGCAACAGTGAAAAGTCCGTTAAGTAGGGATATTTTTGAAAAACTTTAAGTTTAATCATCGATATTTCTTTTAATCGCACAAGTATGTCTTGGTTGTTCCAATCCAATTCATTGTTAATTTCGTCAGTCATTACTTTAAACGTAAAAAACTCTAAGTACTTATATAACTTTTCCTTGTTTCCGAAGTAATGAAATAACAGTCCTTTAGAAATCCCAGCATCTTCAACAATCTTATTGGTTGAAGCTTTTTGAAATGTGTTTTTACTAAACTCTTTCATGGCACTATTTAGGATTCGATCTCTTTTTTCAAGCTCTACGTTTTTTAATAAGTCTTCCACTAGAATCCCCCTTTTTACATCAAAACTCTTTGACTACTCTGGTCAATTCTATTATCACACCAATTGACTACCTTGGTCAATAATTAACTGAATATTTCACAAACAAAAAAAGAACTCCATTTGAAGTTCTTATTTCATAAGTCTTTTATTCGCTTGATCCGATTAAATAGTCGATCAGCTCTTGATTGGTTATTTGTAAGTTTTCAGGAATTTCGTGTCGAACACTTGTTAAACCAAAATGGCAGATTCCAAAGACATTTGGAATCGACTTATGGATTAATTTGATTTTTTTATCCGTAAGTTTTTTTACGAGCTTTTCCGTAAATTGCTGATGAATCATCATATCAACAGTTCCGAGGTGAAAGATTCCTTCTAACTTATTTTCTATGATGTATTTTAACTGTTTGGCCAATAAGGTGTCGGATAAATGATTGCATGCCAAATTGTCGTATACCTCAAGTTGACCTTCTTCAATTGCAGATTCTATCCCCTTAAGTCTTGGGGACTGTTTTCCCCATATTTGCGGAATTCTTATTATCACAGCCCGTTCGTTTAAAATTTGTTTTAACTCGTGTTCACAGCTAATTTTAAAATTTCCATATAAAGACTCAGCATTGGGGTGATCTTCTTCTGAATGATGTTTAGTGTAATCTCCGTCAAATACGTTGGCAGTAGAGACGTAATAACAAACTCCGTTCGTTTCTCTTAACTCTAATGCCAACTCTTTATGAAATCGTAGTTGTTGGTTAAAGTCCCCTCTCAAACACGAAACCACGGCATCAGGATTTACTTTGCGAATGATATTTTTCAGTTGCTCTAATTCACTAACGTTTAGGTGAAATTGGTTGTTTTCAGGAAGGTCTATGGGCGAGGTGGAATACGTACCGAATATTTCAAAACTTTCTTTGCATTCTTCAACCAACGCTCTTCCCACTAATCCACTGGCTCCTAGTATTAACAATTTCCTCATTATGCACTCTCCTTTTAATGAGTTGAAGTGACTGGTGGTACAATGACGCGATCGATTGCTTTGGCAATTGGGGGCATAAAGAAGTTAAGCAGTAGTCCAGCAAAACACACAGTTAGTATGGTTCCGATTCCAATTGGTCCACCCAGTAATAACGCAAAAATCAGAAATAAAGTATAAATTAACGTTCTTCCGACAAATAAATTGGTTTTCGTGATATCTCTCAAAATCAATGTTAAACGATCGATTGGAATGGGTGCGAAATTAGTGTGTAAATAAGTTGCGGTTCCAACTCCTATTAACAATAATCCTACTGCAAAATATATAGTTTGGCCTTGAACTGATTCAATAGTCAACAAGTTGCTCAACACAAAAAGCCAAAGGTCGATTCCAATTCCCGTGATAATAGCCGTTACTAAACCCAACACCTCTGGTTTTTGTCTTATCAAAAAAGAGTTGCAGCCAATTAACAGAAGAGCCACGATAACTTCCCAACTTCCTACTGTAAGGCCAATATTAGTAGCTAACCCTACTAAAACCGCATCAAAAGGAGATGTTCCAAGGTCTGATTGTATGGTGCAAGCTATACCTAAAGTTAATAACAAAATTCCAATCATGTAGAAGCCATATCTCATGTCAAATCACTCTTTTTTTATTATTTTTTGTTGCAAATGCAACAAAATTAAGTTAAGTTCAATATATACTATAGTTGACAACATTAGCAATAGAAATTTGACTGGAGAGAAATGTATGAATGACATTTTGCGCGAAATTGGCATGATAGCGAGAGCTTTAGATTCAATAAGCAATATCGAATTCAAAGAACTGGATTTAACTAAAGGTCAATATTTATACGTGGTTCGTATTTGTGAAAACCCAGGAATGATTCAAGAACAATTGTTGGACATGATCAAAGTCGACCGATCTACTGCTACACGTGCACTCCAAAAGCTTGAGAAAAATGGCTTTATCGAGAAAAAAGATGACCCAGCGAATAGAAAGAACAAGCAACTATACCCAACCGAAAAAGGGAAAGCCGTGTATCCCATTATCAAAAGAGAAAATGTTCACTCTGATCGAGTAGCCCTGCAAGGATTTTCAAAAGAAGAAGAGCAAGCTGCGCATGATCTTCTTCAGCGAATTCGTAAAAACGTTGAAAAAGATTGGGAGCTTGTGAAAAAAGGAAACAAACGAAATTACTAACCAGTTGAAGGAGCAAGCTATTTTATGACAACCATGATTAGAACTTGTGCCGAAAAAGATGTAATTGAATTACAGGATATTAGCATTTCTACGTTTAACGATACTTTTAAAGATCAGAATTCGCCTGACCATTTACATGCCTATTTAGAAAAAGCCTATAATTTGAATAAGCTAAAAAAAGAGTTAGCCCACCCTTCTTCTCAGTTTTTCTTTATTTACTTTAAGGATCAACTCGCAGGTTACCTCAAAGTAAATACAGGTGATGCCCAAACAGAAGCGATGGGAAAAGATTCACTCGAAGTTGAACGCATTTACATTAAAAACTGTTATCAAAAATTGGGACTCGGAAAACAACTGATAACTAAAGCGATGGAACTTGCGCAAGAATTAGGAAAAAAGAAAATTTGGCTAGGTGTTTGGGAAGAAAATGAAAATGCGATTGGATTTTATGAGAAAAAAGGATTTGTCCAAAATGGCTCTCACTCCTTTTTTGTGGGTGAGGATGAACAAACCGATTTGATTATGGTAAAAAGTTTTTAGCAGAAAGATAAAACTAAAAAGCAAAGGGTGGTTGAAATAGAACGATTTCAACCACCCTTTTATTAAATCTAACTATAACTTAAGTTTCATGCCTTCATGAGAGTTTACAAACCCAAGGCGTTCGTAAAATCTCAAAGCATCTGTTCTTTTTTTATCTGTAGTCAATTGTACTAAATGGCACCCGCGATCTTTTGCACGTTGAATTGCCCATTGGATAAGTTGTGTGCCAATACCTCTTCCCCGTACTGATGGTGACGTCCGAACGCCTTCAATTGTAGCTCTCCATCCGCCTCGATAAGTTATATACGGCGTAAACGTAATTTGTTGCATACCAACAATTTCATGTTCTATACAGGCAACCACCAATTCATTATTGGGATCTTTTAAAATTGCATGAAAGGCTTGGATATAGCTAGAAGGTAAAGGTTGCTCGTAATGTTCTCTTTGGCTGCCTAACGGATCATTAGCAAGCATTTCAACAATTTTTTCTAAATCCTCACGTGTCGCCAGTCTAAATCTAATTGCTTCTGTCATTCGAGTCATCTCTTTCTTTTGGCTGACTTGTGTAAAGCAGAAAAGAAGTAAGTTATTGTTTACTCACTTTCCATTTCCCCCACACCATAATCGTTGTAGCTAAAGCAGTTATAATACTTGCAGTGAAAAATCCAAATGCATAAGTCGGTATGTTTTGTGTTGGTACTTGGTCATTTATTTCATAAAACAAAAAATAGACACCAATACCAATTCCATCAACATCTGTTCCGATAGACCTTAAATCCATTCCTTTGCTAAACAATAAAATAGTTGCGATTAGAAGAACAACAACACTAATCCAGTAATAAGTAATTTTCAAATCAATCTCTCCTTTTAGAAAAGTAGAAATTACTCGCGGAATAAATAATGGAACCACATACCAAAATCCAAAAAGAAGCATTAAATTTAGATAAGAAAAAAATACGAGTAAATCGCATGACCTAATAGAGCCCAACCATAAAATTCATGACTTATTTTAATCGCTTTGTTCTGTCCTTGTTTCTGCTTTATTGTCGGCCGAGCGTTTTCAAAAAACAATAGGATCCCTCTTTTCAAAGATTTAAACGATTAATTGGTGTTTGGTTTAAATGTCCGTACTTCGTGTTGTTTTGTATTTCTGAAGAAATTCAGTAACACATTCCCTCTATATCCCATTCAGTTTACTTTATCAGAAATAATACTTACCAGTCTTTATTATAAGATAAAATTTAGCTGCTCACTATTGTTCACTGTATTTTTTTCCCATCCTCTATGTTAAAATTTTCATAAGGTATTAACCATTTAAAAAATTTTAGTAGAAAGGACGTGAAACCAACATGTGGATTTTTATAGTTCCTATTGCATCACTAATTTCACTTGGCGCACTGATTGAATGGAAGCGGAAAAAAAGAAATGATACTTCCCTCAATGCCATCAATCCTCATACGAGACCTGGCGAAAGCTCTAATTACCAAATGGGGGATAATCATTATACGAGCGGTGGAGACTAATCTAGCGAGTCATAAGATCTTCGATTTCGAAATAAATAAAGAACTCGAGGTGGATCGATATGAATGAAATCGAAGAAATTTTCTATCAAGAAAGTATATTCATCTATTTATACATGTACATTCTATTCCATGTAACGGTTGAATTTTTTGTTAGAAAATACTTAAAAGTACCTACACTGAAAGAAACTCGCTACGCCGGAATTTATCGTGCTTCCTGGATTTTGCGCATACTCATTATTTTGAGTGCTATAGCTATTATATATCCGATGATTTATGTATACGGTCTTCTCGCCTTGTTTTTTGGTTTCCCAATTGGCTATGATATATTCTTTAGTGTTAAATGGATTTTGCTTTTTTCATGGATTATTTTAACTTTTATGAGGATTTACTTTGAATACAAAACCTTAACTGTAGTAAGCGCTCTGATCACACTATTTTTTAATATCCCGTTAATCGTATTTTTGACTGCTATTTACTATCTATTACCCATTTAGTTTTTTTACACACTGAAGATCTCAAAAAACCAAAAACAAAAGAAGAGAGACGAGCCTATACGTATAGGCTCGTCTCTCTTCTTTTGGATTCAAGTGAATTTTGGTAGCAGTATTTCACCCAATTTGAGGTCTCAACGGTTTCATGATGCGCTTTTGGTAACTCCATATAGCAAAAATAAATAACGTGATCAAGCCGAACGCGAGTGGCAAAGAAAATAATTCCCAAACCTTAAGAGAATAGTATTTTGTTTGGTGGGCATTTTCGACGGTTTTGAGATACGCGTTTTTGTATTCAAATTGGACCAATTTCTTTTCGCTCGCCTTCATTTCTGTAAGTTCATCCACACTTCTACCACCCTCCACTTCATATCTAAAAAATAGTGGTTTCGTTACAAGATTTTCAAAGTTTTTTATTTCTTTATTTTAACATTTATACAAACTAGTAAATTAAGGAATTCACCTTTACTTATTCATAGCTATTTGCTTCAATCGTTTAATAAGATTACGTACAAAAATAGTTACTTAATAAGGTGAAGTGAATGAGCGCGGGTTACCTATTTATTTATTGTTCCCGTCATTGTTTCAGTTTTGATAATCGATTCGAACCTGTACTATTGATATACTAAATACTCAACCGCAAAGTAAACAGTAAAACAGATGAATAAAGAAAATAACAAAAGGAAAGCCTTTTGTTGAAGGTGGGCATTATGAAAACTGTACAAATTGGCATCAAAGAAAATTTACTGAATTTCATCCTTTTAGTTGTAACAAACTTTTTTGTAGGATCTATGGTTGGCTTAGAGAGAACTATCCTTCCAATTATCGGCGAAGAAGATTTTGGCCTAGTCTCTACAAGTGCGGCATTATCTTTTATCATTAGTTTTGGATTCTCAAAAGCTATTGTGAACTATTTCGCAGGAACCATCGCCGACCGGTTTGGAAGAAAGAAAGTTTTGCTCATTGGCTGGAGTGTTGGGTTACTCGTCCCTTTACTCGTGATCTTCGCAAGCTCGTGGTGGATGATTGTAGTCGCAAACATTTTCTTAGGTATTAACCAAGGACTTACTTGGTCTATGACCGTAAACATGAAGATTGATTTAGCAAAACCTACCCAAAGAGGATTTGCTGTAGGATTTAATGAATTTGCAGGTTATACCGGAGTAGCGGTAATGGCCGCTGTTTCAGGTTTTATTGCGTCGAGTTATTCAAACCGACCAGAACCTTTTTATATTGGAATTGTCATTGTCTTGATCGGTTTTGCATTATCGCTAATCGTAAAAGATACGCAAGCACACATTCAATTACAAGCTAGCACATCTACTAAAAATTCGACACTTTCTGCGGCAGATGTCTTCAAAAATACGACGTATAAAAACAAAAATTTATCTATTCTCACCTTTTCCGGACTAAGCACCAACCTAAAAGACGGCATGGCCTGGGGACTGTTTCCAATATTTTTTGCAAGCGTCGGGCTAACTTTATCGCAAATCGGATTACTGGTTGCCATTTACCCAGCTTCATGGGGCTTTTTTCAACTTTTCACTGGTTTTCTTAGCGATAAAATAGGCAGAAAAAAATTGATTGTTAGTGGCATGTGGCTTCAAGCCCTTTCACTATGGATGATTTTGCTGGTCAATGAATATAGTACGTGGATTGTTGCAGCTATCTTGTTAGGTGTTGGAACTGCGATGGTTTATCCAACATTGCAAGCTTCTATAAGTGATCTCGCAGATCCATCATGGAGAGCTTCTTCAATGGGGGTTTATCGTTTTTGGCGGGATAGTGGATATGCCTTTGGCGCATTATTTGCCGGCATATTAACGGATTTACTCAATGTCAGTTGGGCTATCGGTCTGGTCGCTATTTTACCGTTGAGTGCAGGGATAATTGCAGCACTGCGGTTACGCGAAACTTTACCTAGTCTTTCTAAAGAGAGCAGGTAAATCAAAGCTAAGTTTCCGTGTCTTTTAAACACTATCTCTACACAGAAAAAAGAGGCTCTTTAATGAGAGCTTATCAGACTGTAGACAAAAGAATATTTACTCAATTTTGTATGCATATAGGATTCTCCGCACTTAGTGGACGCTTTCCACGGACTCCGCGCTGAGCCTCCTCGTCGCAAGCTCCTGCGGAGTCTCATCACTTCGTTTTTCCGCTGGAGTCGCCACTAGGTGCTCCGAATCCTGAAGCGAGTGGGTAAGTTTTTTTGATAGGTTACTTTTATGGTGAAGTGCACTCAAGTATCTCTTAGTGATCGAAGCTGGAAACCTTCAACTAGGTTGGTCACGAAGACTCCTATGGGACAGCGAAAGCTGAAGACCCCGCAGGAACGCCAGTGACGAGGAGGCTGAAGCTGAGCCCATGGAAAGCGCAGTGGCCAGCCTAGTTGAAGATTATGCATCATTATTCAGTTTAATAGAACTTTGTCTACAAGCTGAAAAGAGGCTCTATATTGAGAGCCTCTTTTTTCTGCACATTTGTTGTTGGTTTCCAACTCTAGTTAAGTTTTGTATAAAGAATTTGTGAAACGTGGTGCAGTTGATTTATACCATTGGTAACAAAAGAAAATAATTATAGCGAGTTCAATGAGATCTCCCCCATAATACATCAGCATACTTCCTGCTTCTGCATCCGTTCTCGGAACGCCATTTGGAGGATTTGCGTATATATACTTGGATAAAATTTTGTGTCCAGCTATTGCTAAGATCAATACACTGGCTCGGTACATATAGCTATATCGATGTGGTGTCACGTCAACATATATAATGGACAACGTAAACAAATACCCCGCCAGAAAAACATGCAAATGAATCAGTCCATAAAGAACAAGTGATTGATGCATCAGCATATACAAATCAGTCGTATAAAGTACATAAAGTCCACCAATATTAAGAACAGTAGCTGTCACAGGATTGGTTAAAAACTGCAGCAGACGACTTTTTAAAACACGAGTCACTTTTCTAGCAGTAGTCACCTTTAAAGTTCGTAACAATAAAGTCATCGGTGTAGCGAACACAAAAAGAAGCGGTGCCAACATTCCTATTAGTAGGTGCGTAACCATATGTCCTTTAAAGTTATTGTGAGCAAACTCAGCCAATGGGCCAGTTAGTGCTACTCCTATACTAAAAACGCCTGTAACCCAGAATACATAGCGATAAACTGGCCATTCTTTATATTTTCGATTTGTTCTAATCGCAGCAAAGGGATAAAGAGAAACCATTGCGATTAACAGCAATGCCACAATCATCTCGAAACTTGTCCCTTGTGCTTGAACATGAGAATGCATGCTCACCTATCTCCCTTCTTTTGCAGCCCTTTTGCTTTTTTGAGTTTGCATATAAAGAAAGACACCCACAAGTAGAATAATCACTGCAACGCCGTTCCAAACAATATCGTACGGCAGAATATCGACATGATAGCGGATTTGATGCAGTTCGAGAAGTTTGTGGTGAACCAGTCCATCATAAAGTTGGAAAAAGCCCGCTCCAAGAAACACACCGTTAATCCATCTTTTTATCCAAAGCGAATTTCTTCTCCGAAGATCCGCTAATAGAAATAGTGAAGCGACCGTCGCAAACCAACTAAATGCATGGAATAAGCCATCGGAAAACAAACCAACTGCAGTTGTTGACTTGTCGTAAAAATGATGCCAGCCTAAAATTTGATGAAAAACAGCTTCATCAATAAAGGCCACTAAACCCATACCAAAAAGCAGGCCAGACCCTAAGTTGCGAAACGAATAGGAACCTTGATTTTTTTCCATACACACAACTCCCTTTTATATATTCCACAGGCTCACTTTCCCTTTTACCTTGTTAAATAAACGCGTAGCCTAATAGCCGACTATTACAGGTTTGAATAGAATATTTCATCGTTAATTTCTAGAAGCTTTATATTTAATATGAACAAATACAATAAAGAGTTAATCGAGGCAGGAGTAAGGGTCATCGCGAAAGGGATAAAACCAAGTTCAAATGGAATGCGCATTTCTTATCCAACTTCAACAGAAAACCCTGTGGTTATAAATGGGCCATTTTCCGAACCCGACAATATAATCGCCGGGTTTATCCTTATCGAGGTGAACTCAAAAGAAGAAGCTATTGAATGGGCCATGCGTATGCCTGACCCTCAAGGAGATGGTGAAGGTCAAATTGAATTGCGTGAAGTATTTTAGTTGCACTTGGCACTAAAGAACCGCTAAGTATGATTTCGCTAACTATTTAAAAATTGCCATTGAGTTTCCGGATTAAAAGGGATTCTCAAATGGCAATTTTTTTAGTTTTTCAAATCCATTCATGACCACGTTCTCGTATAAATTCAATTTCCTTTTGGTAATGTTCTATATGACCTTCACTTATCATTTGTTGAAATGCAAGATCCCCTTCAGCAGCTTTTCTTGCTATCGTTTCACATAATCCATCTAATCGCAGCAAAACCATCTCCAAATAATTCTTATCCACTTTATCTCCGTAAGATTCGAAAAACAACTGTACGCGCTGTTTTATACGATCCGCATCTTTGGAAGAATTGTAGTAAACTTTTTTATCCTCTGATTCTGCTAGATGGTACCTTGATAAAGGGATACACGTATAAAGCGCATAAGCAATATCCCAAAGTCTTGGACCAGGACAAGCATGATCAAAATCAATAATTCCAACTGACTTTTCTTGATTGAAAATAAGGTTGTATAGAGCAAAGTCATTATGGCAGATTACTTCATATGGTGAGGGTGTATTATCTAAAGGCTGCCAATTTTCATCAAATGTAAAATCACTTACTGAATCATGATAAAGACGAAGCATTTTGGCTATATCTATTAATACTTCGTCTGACCACATATACTTTTTTACTGGATAATTACCAGCTTCTCCTTCAATATATGTTAAAATCTCTCTTTCATTTTCATCAATTCCGATAAATCGGGGTGATTGGGTAAACTCCTTTTCTTCTAAATGCTTTAAAAGCTGATGGATTTTAAAGCTTTCCGGCTTTAGTTCTCGACGAACTGTGTTTCCTATACGATATACCGTAGAGACATTTCCTCCGACAAGTTTATCTTCTCTATAATCCGACATCCCTAAATTCCTCCAAAAAATCATTTTTTAAAAACATAATTATAAGCTCTGCTCCGTTTTCCAGTAATTCACTAAATAGTAAGTGAATTCTTGTTGGTGAAAAGGTAAACTAAATTAAACACATATGTTTAATTAATAAAAGGAGGTCCTTTACATGTCAATTGTAGTTATGGGGACAATTTTAGTTTTGTTAAATTTTATCGTAAATAAAATAGCCGGTCTTAATCGTAAAAAATGGTTTATCTCTGGGATCATTACAATGATTTTATTAGCTCCACTTGTTTATATCCTGACGCTTAATATTATCGGAAGCTATTCCGGTGGCGGCATTGGAGCAAGCTTTGCAGGATTTGTCTTTGCGACAACTACGTTCATAAATGGATTGATATTCTTAGTTTTCGGCTTTTTCTCTAAAAAAGTTCAATCCTAATTAAGTATTCGTAAGCGTCTTAAAAATGACGTATTTCACTGACTAACTATTTTTTGGCTATGATCAAAAATCGCTTCGAGTTTGTGTAGATTCCTTTTTTTGTTCGGTTGTTTTCGATAAAAGCAGTTAAACGAGAGTAATCCTCTGGTTCCATACCAAAATTCGGAATAATGGGCGTGTGTTGCAAGAGAAAAATCAAATCTTCTGGTCTTTGATAATATTCAGTGACGTTATAGTCAAAAGATTGCACGTTGGAAAACCCCGCTGTTTTTAATTCCCGTATATACCTTTCTTTTGAAACACCATCCTTTTCACTAAAGGATTACCCTCGTTTAAAAGCAATTTTGATATTCAATTTGTCAGCTTCACTTACTTGTTGAGTTAAAAACAAGCCGTCTGTATTTAAAACGCGTGCAACTTCTTTTGCATTAAATGGTGCATGGCGACTTGATACCACATCAAAGAAGTTAGCAGGAAATCCGATTTTGTCTGAAGACATATGCAAAAACTGCACGTTCGGTAAGTTAGAATTTTTAAGATTTTCTTTTGCTACTTGAATCATCGCATGCGATAAATCAATTCCAACTGTAAATTTCAATGATGGCGCAATGGTTAGAATTTTTTCTCCACCACCTGTACCAATATCTAAAAGGATATCAGTTGTTTTAGCCCTTCTTTTTACTTCATCATAAAAGTCCCATTTCGGTTCGTCACTTTGAACTTGTAATTTGCTAAAATCCCAACCGTTTAAATTCCCAACTGTCTCATAGAATTTCTTGTAATCGCATTTATCCATTATGGTTCCACCTTTTGAAGGCTATTTTATTAAAGATTCTAAGTGAATCTTTAAGAGTGTTCATTAGTTCTTGGTATTTTTCATTTTGAAATTTAACGATAGATATGGCCTCGTTCAGTATCCACATTCTTTTTAATTACTTCGACAAACTTATCAAAATTCACTTCACGATCTTCTACTTAATACAAGCTGCCCTGAGGATTGTCGGGGTCGTTCCATCTGTATTCTTCTCGTTCTTGTTGAGTTACTGGTTCAATTTCTGGTTCAGATGCACGAACTATGTCTTTAGGTTCGCTTTCTTTCATGTTACTAAAACGATTAAAACTGTTATGGCTGTCACAATATCAAAAGGTGTAGCATATATAAGTTTCCTCGTAATATCGCCTATGGTTACTCAACCTTACCATATTTTGCATATTTCATTAAACAGGAAAAGTTCATCATTTTACTTTCTATTACATCAAAACCAATCTTCTTGATGCGCTCTATATAATAGCCACTCTTGACAGTATACCGACCGGTGTGGTTGTACTATAAAATAATATACTGTTCGGTATACTTTAGGAGGAACTTTAAAATGTTTTCTTATAAACAGATAAATATTATTGCTGCCGTTGGATTTGTAATTATGTGGAGTTCAGGTTTTATTGGTGCACGATTAGGCACAGCAGAAGCTAGTTCTATGACTGTACTAATGTGGCGGTTTATCGTCGCAGCAGCTATTTTAGGTATGTGGTGGGTATTGGTAAAGCGAAAAAAGCTCAGCTTTAAATCCATTCTTTCACAGTCATTGATTGGTCTTTTTGCTCAAGGGGGCTATCTTTATTGTGTATTTCTATCGGTTGAATACGGGGTATCTGCGGGTACATCTAATTTAATTACCACGCTTCAACCAATCGTCGCAGCAGCGTTAGCAGGACCCATACTTAAAGAAATTACGACAATAAAACAATGGGGCGGTTTACTTTTAGGAATATTGGGTGTGTTATTTGTTGTTTATGCTGATTTAGGTACTGGTGCACAAGTTCCTTTATGGGCTTATGCTTTATCATTTTTAGCCATGCTTAGTTTAGTAGGTGCGACATTGTACGAAAAAGGGTTAAAGCATCCTATTAGCGTTGTAGATGCTTTGCCTATTCAAACGGTTATTACCGCTTTTCTTTTTACTGTGGTTGGAGTTGCTACAGGTTCAGCACTCCCTCCTGCTACTACAGAATTTTGGTTAGCTGTGTTATGGTTAGCTGGATTCTCGACAATAGGTGGATATGGTTTTTACTGGTTGAATTTAAAATTAGGAAGTGTCACACGAGTTAGTAGCCTAATGTACTTAACTCCTCCTGTGACGATGCTCTGGTCTTTCTTTATGTTCGGAGATCAGATTGGGGTTTTAACTATTATCGGAATGATTATTTGTTTGGTAGGCGTATGGGTTATTAAAAAAGGGACTCTTATTAAAACTTCAAATCCAATTCAAAATACTTACTAATAAAGGGATGAATCAAATGAATGAACAATCTAAAATGA
>NZ_AEPB01000006.1 GCF_000189395.1 Planococcus donghaensis MPA1U2
GCCAGTAAACGAAAGATAAATACATTTATCAATACACAAAAGGAGAATCCTAATCCCATAGGATTCATCCTTTCAAACTGTAGTCAGACTCGATTTATTCGAGTGGTCTACAGTTTTTTTATGGGAATCCATCGCTCCGGTCGCTTTGAGTAGAGCAAAGATGATTGCTCCTGCGCAAGCTCGTCTCAAAAGAGGAGCCAAAATCGCCCCTACTTGGCTCTCGTGAGAATACAGTGCCAATAAATGGAAATTTAAAAGGGGAGTAATCCGAAAAGAAACACGCGCCTACTAAGAATAACTCCAAGAAGAAATTAATCGAGATCGAGAAAATCATGGTAAAAAATAACTCACCATCTCATTGATTACATGTGCGATTTGGTTGGCTGGCACAAGGTCTTAAATATCAAAGATAGCAAAGCCTTGTTGGTTGTTATAAATGGACGATTTTTTTGTATCCTTTTTTCGTTTTAAAACGGCTGATGGGAATGGAGACGGCGACTCCAGCGGGAACAGCGCGAGCCGAAGACCCTGGACTGAGCGAAGCGAGGGAAGCGGCTAAGGCCGTGCCCGCGGAAAGCGTCCGTCGGAATGGACATCAGCCCTTTCTTTAGAAGACGAAAAGGGACCGCCCCTAAAAGTCACTTTTCATGACATTTTGGGACAGCCCCTTTTATTGTAGGCTAGCCGCCAATATACGACATACCAATTTTGTTGCGATTTTTCGCTGTTAGTTCGGTGCGTTCATCAGAATATCGATCGTCTCTTCGTTCCCAAACAGCTGAAATTTTCTCTAACAATTCTTCATCATCTAACCCACTGCGAATTAGTTCACGAATATCGAAATGCCCTGTTGCGAATAGGCAAGTATAAAATTTGCCGTCTGACGATAAACGCGCACGTGTACAAGAAGAACAAAAAGACTCAGATACAGATGTGATAAATCCGACTTGTCCTTCCCCTTCTTCAAATCGATAACGTTTCGCTACTTCTCCGTAATAATCTTTATCTACTGGCTCTAGTTGATAAACAGATTGTAACTTCTCTAAAATTTGTTTTTTGGTCACTACTTTTTTAAAGCTCCAACCGTTATCGTTTCCAACATCCATAAATTCGATAAATCGTAATGTGATGCCGCGTTCTTTAAAATAAGCCGTCATCGGCAAAATCTCATGTTCGTTGACGTCTTTTTGAACAACCATATTGACTTTAATTTCAAATCCGACTTGTTGAGCAAAATCGATTTGTTTTAAAATATGTGAAGGATCAATTCCTCTGCCATTCAGTTTGCCGAATAATTCTGGGTCCAAAGCATCTAAGCTAATATTCAAACGGCGAAGTCCTGCATCATATAAAGCTTGCGCTTGATTTCCAAGCAATAATCCATTAGTCGTCAAGCCGATGTCTTCTACCCCTTCAACTGAAAGAATTTTTTCAACTAGTTGAGGCAATCCTCTGCGCATTAACGGTTCTCCACCAGTTAGGCGAATTTTTTTGACGCCCATTGCTACAAAAACTTTTGTTAAGCGGTGGATTTCTTCAAATGACAATAATTCCTGCTTTGGTAAAAATGCATAATCGTCACCGAATACTTCTTTTGGCATACAATAAGAGCAACGGAAATTACAGCGATCGGTAACCGATATTCGCAAATCCCGTATTGGACGTTGGAATTGGTCCTGTACTGGGTTTATAGCCATACTGCCACCTCCTCTTTTAATCATCCGGGTGATTTAGATTACGAAAAACAAGTTGATCTTCATGGATGGTCGATGTATCTATCCATCTAGTTGTGACTTTCTCCATAAAATTCATCACCCGTAATTGTCCGTTTTCTAGTTCGTTTTTTAGCTGATTTTTAATGCGCCCATCCCAAATGCTAAACAAGGGGATTTTTTCGGCATGGTTCAAAACAGCCGTTATATCAGCAGACGTATCTGCTAAAGCAACAAGTTTTTTTGTTTCTTCAGGTCCGACGAAAGGCATATCACACGGTAACACTACATATTTGTCTGCCTGTATTGCAATCATACCTGAGTAAATTCCAGCTAGCGGACCTTTTCCTTTGACCCATTCTGCATCTGTAATGACGTCATAGTTTGATGAAAAACGTGACACCAATTCTGGTCTGGATACAATGACAACACGATCACACACTCCAGCTAATGCGCGGTATGCACATTCGTAAAAATACTCTCCTTCTATTTCAGCAAATGCTTTAGGGGAGCCGAAACGTCGAGACAAGCCGCCTGCAAGTAATATTCCGACAGTCAAATTCACCCTCCGCTTACCGGCGGGATAAAAGCAACCACATCTCCAGACGCTAACACATCTGTTGGTAACGCGTATTCTTCATTCACAGCTAAACGGGCTGCACCACTCAGAAATTCCGGGTATTTTTCATTCGCCCATTGCCATAATTCTTCAACAGTTTTTCCTGCCATGTCCACTTGTTCTTCTGAGATACCGGTTTGTTCTTTAAGGCCTGCAAAATATCGTAAGCTGATCATACTGATTCCCCTTCTGGTTTTTTCTTTTGGTCGCCAATCCACTCTTCTCCGTCTTCCCAAATTTCTTTTTTCCAAATTGGTACAATTTCCTTAATTCGTTCTATGGCATATTCATTTGCTTCATATGCCGATTTTCTATGCGGAGATGACACTGCGATTACTACCGCAATGTCGCTTATTTGTAACTCGCCAATGCGATGAGCTATCGCAACTTTTGTGCCTTCCCAACGCTGCTCTATTTCCTCGCCAATTTGGGCTAGTTTTTTCTCAGCCATTGGTATATAAGCTTCATATGATAAATACATGGTTCGCACACCTTTTGTCCATTCACGAACATGTCCTGTAAACAAAGTTACTGCTCCTGCTTCTGGTCGCAAAACAAAATCTGCATAAAGTTGAGGATTGATTTGGGTTGTTACTATTTCAAACGCTTTCATGACTGTCACCATCCATCCAATTGATAAACCAATTCGCTAATTGCTTACTGTCATTCTGCAGAATCAGGCGCACATTGTCCAGTTCTACTACTTTTGGAGAAACAACCAGTTGAATGTGTTTCAGCTTTTGTAGGCTGACCCAATCATCTTCAGAATTGAGTAATACTATTTTTTCGTACTGCGCTTCTTTAAACCCTTCTACCAAGATCAAATCTGGATTTAAGTTGCTAGCAACTGTGATTAAATCATCTAAAGTTGCCTGTTGTTTTTGCTGATGCATTTGAATAACGCCATCTCCATAAGCAACAGAACAATCTGCTCCTTGATCGAAATGTTGCATGCTATCGGTTTTAGCATCAGGCATATTGAGTGCCCCGCCATGCCCGTGATGCTTGATTGTAGAGATTGTTTTTCCTCTACTTTTTGCAAGTTTAAGCAATTGCAAAGTTACTGTTGTTTTGCCGCTATTTTTAAACCCCACTATTTGCAATACTTTCACAGTTGCCACCTAGCCGCCCCTTCTTCTGAACCGAGCAGCAAAACGTCCACAGTATCTCCTGCTTCGTAGCCTCGCGAACCGCCCGGCAACACAATTAAGGCATTGCCTCGTGCAATAGAAGACACGGCATTAGATTTGTTGAAGCCTGCTGGCGATGCTAACTGTCCATCATAAGTTGCTCGAACAAATCGAGTAAATGGATTGGCTTTTGTAAAATCTTCACCGAGAGTTGCAGTGGTGTGTGGCATATATAACTTTTGGGCACCCATCATTTTCAAAAGTGCTGGACGCACAAACAGTTCAAATCCTGTAAAACAAGCTGATGGGTTGCCTGATAAACCGAACAACAAGCGACCATTTGCTATTGCAACTGTCGTTACACTGCCTGGGCGCATAGCGACTTTATTGAATAATACTTGTGCTTTAAGTTTTTCATAAATAGCTGGAAGAAAATCGAAATCCCCGACAGAAACACCACCTGTAGTTATAAGGCAATCTGTTTCTTCTGCCGCTTTTTTTATAACCTGATAACTTTCATCTAAATTATCGACTGACATGCCATACATTTTACAAGTTAAGCCCATCCGCTTTAACTGAGCTACAATCATTGGGCCATTGCTATTGCGAATTTTGCCGGGTACTAAATCATCTTCAACTGCTAATAATTCTGTCCCTGTAGAAAGAATGCCCACTATAGGCTGTTTTGCTACAAGAACTTGTGAATAACCAAAAGTTGCGAGCAATGCCACAGTTCCTGGGTTAATAAAACTTCCACTGTCGATTACGACTTCATCTTTCTGAAGATCTTCGCCTTGCAAAGATACGTTTTCTAAAGGTAAAAACGGCTTTCGAATGGTGATGCCGTCATCCGTTTCTATAGTTTGTTCAAACATAACAACCGCATCTGCCGCTTTTGGAAGCTGTGCTCCTGTCATAATGCGGATGGCCTCAAATGCTTGCAGTTGTTTTGTAGAAACTTCTCCTGCTCCTATATGGTCAATTACTTTAAACGCAATTCGGTTATCACCCGATGCTCCTTCAGAATCTATTGAACGAATAGCAAATCCATCATAAGGCGAACGGTCGAACGGCGGCACATCGCTCGAAGCAACGATTGGTTCTGCTAGAATACGACCGTAACTTTCTTCTAAATTTACTTTTTCAGCACCAATTGTAACAGCCTGTTCTACTACTTTCTTTACCGCTTCTGCAACAGCTAGCGGCGTCCGTTTTTCGACCATTCTACTTCAGCTCCTTTAAAGAAAACAAAGTTTCTATTGTGTTTTACTGCTTATGTATTTTCTAGGTTTTTGTAAATTTCTTATCGTACTAAACTTATACAAACAGCTAGTGCCTGTCAAACAAGGATTTTCCTATAAAAGAAAAAACCTTGAAAATTGAACCTTTCAAGGTTTTTCAACTAAATCATTTGTTCAGGAGTTTACTCAATCACTCACAACTTCAGCATTAGCATGTACTGCCATTTCTGCATTTTTAGCTCGAAGTCTTCGAATATCAAGACGAATTACAAGAGATATAACAAGTGCTACAACAAACAGGCCTGCAAAGAACATCAGACTGCCTTCGTAACTTCCTGTTTTGTCTTTCATGTAAGCTGCAAATAATGGTCCCGCAAGACCAGCTGCTGCCCATGCTGTCAAAATGTATCCGTGAATCGCACCAAGTTGCTTCGTGCCAAAAATATCAGCAATATATGCTGGAATTGATGCAAATCCACCACCGTAGCAAGTATAAATGATCGCTAGCATAATTTGGAAGAATAACGCATTTGTTGTAAACGGCAAGAACGCAAACAATGCAATTTGAATAACAAAAAATGCAGTGTATGTGTTTGGACGACCAATGTAATCAGAAATTGTAGCCCAGCCAAGACGGCCAAGACCGTTAAAGATTCCAAGAACACCAACTAATGCTGCCGCTTGAACGGTCGTCATGCCGATACTGTCAATTGCCATTGGTTTGGCAGCTGATAAAATCGCAATCCCGCATGTCACGTTGATAAACAACATAAACCATAAATAATAAAAACGTTTTGTTTTAATCGCTTCGTTCGCAGTCAGTTGAGACAAATCAATTTTTCGTTCGGCTTTTCCACTATTGAGTTTTTCTTCAAATCCAGCTGGAGACCATCCTTCTGGTGGCTTTTCGAGATAGAGTGAAGATAACAACATAATGGTTAAATAAGCTGCCCCTAAAATATAAAACGTCTGTTCTACGCCGACAGTGGTGATGAGCTGTTCCATAATCGGACTGCTAATCGCAGCTGCAAATCCAAAGCCCATAATAGCAAGACCTGTTGCTAACCCGCGACGGTCAGGAAACCATTTAACCAAAGTTGAAACCGGAGCAATATAGCCAATTCCAAGACCGATTCCCCCAAGAGCTCCGTAAAACACATACAACATCGGCAAAGAGGAAGCGCTTACAGCAAAACCTGATCCGATTATTCCAGTACCAAAAAACATAGCAGCGACTAGTCCCGCTTTACGAGGACCATACTTCTCAACAAAACTCCCAAAAAAAGCTGCAGATAATCCTAAAAATAAGATGGCAATACTAAATGTCAATTGCACTTGACTAGTTGACCAGCCAAATTGGTCGATTAAGGGGTTTGTAAAATTGCTCCATGCATAAACAGATCCAATTGATATATGAATCCCCACTGCAGATAAAGCAATCAGCCATCTGTTTTTTGGTTTCTTTTTCATTTTCTCTGACCTCCTGGTGAAATTGTATATAACTATATAAAATGATTTCTCAAAAAGAAAAATCATCAGTTTTCTGTAGTTACGTGGTTAATTTCCCAAGAAAAAAAGCTGTAAAACTACAGCTAAACTCTTGTTTGTAAATGTGATTACTTTGTGAATAATAAGACGATTAGAATCATAGCACCCTTCTTTTTATTTGTCACCAGATTTTTTTTCAAAAACTTCTTCCGGTTTTTCTCCAATAATTCTTTCGGGATGTGTATAAAGGTTAAATGAACTTCCTCGGATAAAACCGATTGCTGTGATCCCTAAGTCTTCAGCTAAAGTTAATGCCAGTTCTGTAGGAGCAGATTTTGAAAGAACAATTTCACAACCGATTTTTGCCACTTTCATCAAAATTTCAGAAGAAATCCTGCCGCTAAAGACGATTACTTTGTCGCGAACGTCAATATCATTCATCAAGCAATAGCCATATATTTTATCCAGTGCGTTATGCCTGCCAATATCCATACGAGAAACAATAATGCCATTTGCATCGCAAAGAGCCGCATTATGCACGCCGCCTGTTTGCTTAAACATTTCTGCTGACTCGCCCATCTCTGTCATAAGTTGAAAACAATTTTCAGGTGTTAATGTCACACGGACTTCTGTCATTTTCTTCGCAATCATGGCATCGTGTGCAAAAACAAATCCTTGACGACTCATCCCGCAGCAAGAACTAATAAATCGCTTATTTTGTAATTGCTCAAAAAATGGATAGACTTTTTTTGCAGTAATGTGCACCGTACCTGTTTTTTCTTCTACTCGAATGTCTTGGATATCTTTAAAGTTTGGGATGATTCGCTCAGAAACTAAAAATCCAATAGCCATTTCTTCCATCTTGTCGGGGGAACAAACGATAGTGATAAATTCTTTGCCGTTGATTTTGATAGTGGCTGGTTGTTCAACAACAACACGATCTTCTTTTTCGGTAAAAGCACCTTTTTCGAATCGAATGATTTTCCGTACTTTATCTTGTTTCATCGATGTTCTCTCCTATCTGCCCTGATTGATCAATTGGTCTATCGAAAAGAAAAACAGATACCGCAATATCATCTTCTATTTTGATATCTGAAAACAGGTGGACAAACTTAGCATTGACCAGTTTTTCCATGCCTTCTGGAGCAGCAGAAGCGTATACGCTTTGAATCATACGGGTCCGTGCTGCGTGAACCATTTCTTTTCCTTCAGGAGTTCTCGCGATAAATTGTTCGGAAGGGCTAAGGTTGCCATACAAAGTCGAGATCGCCATATCGTTGACAAATACCGTGTGGATCCGCTCTGGACCTTTGCCAAATAAACTTTTTCGTAATTTCCGAATGATGTCGTTAAATTCATGGATTTGTTTAGACATATGCTTCTACTCCCTATCGTCCGGATTTTTTTATTGAATAGTTTATATTTTAGTTGTATAAGACATTTTTACTGTTTATAATAATAGCATATGTTGGTACTGCCGTAAGTTATTGCGACAGCGCTTTCACTTTAACTGTATAAGCTTGGATTGGTCATTTAGCAAGTCCTGTTAAACCACTATTCCACTATGAAAACAAACACTTATCAAGTGTGTTTTTCATAGTGGATTTTTTTATATCAAAAAGGAGGATTTTGCATGTCGATAAAAATTAACGGCACCCTTACTGATTTTGAACAAGGAAAAACTATTTTACAAGTGCTGAACGAACAGAAAATTCTTCACCCTCAAATTTGTTATATGCCCGAACTCGATCCAATTGAAACTTGTGATACCTGCATCGTTGAAGTTGATGGCAAACTTGTTCGCTCATGTTCAACAAAAGCTGTAGCTGGTATGGATGTGCAACTTGCTTCCCCACGGGCGAAAGAAGCTCAAACTGAAGCGATGGATCGAATTCTTGAAAACCATTTGCTTTATTGTACTGTTTGCGACAACAACAACGGAAACTGTAAAGTTCATAACACGGTCGACATGATGGAAATTGAACATCAAAAATATCCTTACGAACCAAAATGTACAGTGGATGAAGTTGATTTAACAAATCCATTTTATCGGTACGATCCAAACCAGTGCATTGCATGTGGTCAATGTGTAGAAGTTTGTCAGAACTTACAAGTTAACGAAACATTAACAATGGATTGGTCGCGCGATCGTCCGATTGTTCTTTGGGACGGTGGCGCAAAAATCAATGACTCCTCATGTGTTAGCTGTGGTCAATGTGTAACGGCTTGTCCATGTAATGCGCTAATGGAAACCTCAATGCTCGGTGAAGCTGGCTTTATGACTGCAATCCCAGAAAAAGTTCTTAGCCCGATGATTGATTTGGTAAAAGATGTAGAACCAGGCTATAGCGGAATCATGGCTGTTTCTGATGCAGAAGCGAAAATGCGTGAAACACGCACGAAAAAAACCAAAACGGTTTGTACGTTCTGCGGTGTTGGTTGTTCGTTTGAAGTGTGGACAAAAGATCGCAAAATCTTAAAGATTCAACCCGTTTCAGAAGCACCTGCCAATCAAATTTCGACTTGTGTTAAAGGTAAATTCGGGTGGGATTTCGTCAACAGCGAAGAACGCATCACAACTCCTTTAATCCGGAAAGATGGCGAGTTTGTTGAAGCTAGCTGGGAAGAAGCGCTTGACCTTGTGGCTTCTAAATTTAAAGCAATTAAAGAACAAAACGGTAAAGACTCCATTGGTGTTATTTCTTCTTCAAAAATTACGAACGAAGACAACTATGTAATTCAAAAGTTAAGTCGTCAAGTATTTGAAACAAATAACGTCGACAACTGTTCACGTTATTGCCAATCCCCTGCAACTGATGGATTGTTCCGTACAGTTGGAATGGGCGGAGATGCGGGTACGATTAAAGATATTGGTAGCGCCGGGCTCGTGATTATTGTAGGGGCAAATCCCGCTGAAGGTCACCCCGTTCTAGCAACACGTGTAAAAAGTGCTCATAAATTACACGATCAGAAATTGATTGTGGCGGATATGCGTAAAAACGAAATGGCTGAACGCTCCGACCTGTTCATTACCCCTAAACAAGGTACTGACCAAGTATGGTTAATGGCTGTCACAAAATACATGATTGATCAAGGTTGGCACGATCAGCAATTTGTTGATGAAAACGTCAATTATTTTAACGAGTTTAAAGAAGTATTGGCTCAGTACACGCTAGAGTATGCTGAAAAACGGAGTGGCGTTTCAAAAGAAACGATTATCCGTACTGCAGAAATGATTCGTGATGCTGATGGCACGTGTATTCTTTGGGGCATGGGCGTTACACAAAACACAGGTGGATCTGATACGTCTGCTGCTATTTCCAACTTATTGTTAGCAACAGGAAATTACCGTCGTCCTGGTGCTGGCGCTTACCCACTTCGTGGTCATAACAACGTACAAGGTGCTTGCGATATGGGCTCACTTCCAGGTTGGTTACCAGGATACCAACACATCACCGACGACAATGCACGTCAAAAATTCGAGCAAGCTTACGGCGTGAAAATTGATGACAAGCCAGGCATGGACAATATCCAAATGCTACAAGCTGTGGATGAAGGCATTATGAAAGCGATGTACGTTGTTGGTGAAGATATGGCTTTAGTTGACTCTAATGCTAATCACGTTGATGAAGTTTTATCGAAGCTCGACTTTTTCGTTGTGCAAGACATCTTCTTCTCACGTACAGCACAATATGCAGATGTTATTTTACCAGCATCACCGTCACTTGAAAAAGATGGTACGTTTACTAATACAGAACGTCGTGTTCAACGTCTGTACAAAGCATTACCAGAATTAGGACAATCGAAAGCAGATTGGTGGATTGTTCAAGAAATTGCGAACCGTCTAGGTGCTGGCTGGAATTACAGTCACCCAAGTGAAATTTTTGCTGAAATGGCAAGCCTGTCTCCCCTATTTGCAAAAGCAGATTATACGAATATGGAAGGATGGGACAGTTTCTTATGGGGTAGCTTAGAAGGCGAAAGTACGCCTCTTCTATATGTAGATGGCTTTAACTTCCCGGATAAAAAAGCACGATTTGCTTTATCTGATTGGGTTGAGCCTGTTGTCTTTCCTCAAGAATACGATTTACACATTAACAACGGTCGTTTATTAGAGCATTTCCATGAAGGCAATATGACAGATAGATCTAAAGGAATTCTTTCTAAATTACCAGAGACTTTCGTTGAAGTGTCACCAAAACTTGCAAAAGAACGCGGACTTGAAGATGGCTCAACAGTGCGTCTTGTCTCACCATATGGCGCATTAAAATTACCGGTCATTGTAACAGATCGAGTAAAAGACAATGAGCTATTCTTGCCAATGAACTCTACCAAAAAAGAAACTGCCATTAATTTCTTAACGGGGCCGGCTGTTGACCAACGAACAAATACACCTGCCTATAAGCAGACGAAAGTTCGCATGGAAGTATTAAAAGATCACGTAAAACGTCCGCTACCAAAATCAAACCCGCGTGATAAAAAGCGCACGCCACAATCAGGCATTGAAGTCGAACGAAAATGGGCACGTGATGGCTATGTGCATTTGACAGATCAACGATAGAAAGGTGATGTCCTATGGCAAGTCCGATAACACAGATCAAGAAAAAAGAATGGACCTCTGAAGAAATCCGTCAACAAAAGCTTTATGAATTGGAAACGTTAATCGCTGAACAAAACGAGGCACTAAACAAACTATTAGCTATTACAGGCGATTTAGATGATGCCGGTGTTTTGGATGCTGTGGGCGCGATGGTCAAAGCCAAAGAAGGCATTGCCGAAGTGGTCATGGAACAAGCTACGCGTGAGCCGGTTACAAACCTCATCAACAATATGATGAGCGCTGCTGGTGCATTAACTGCGATCGATCCGGAGTCAACGGGCCGATTGGCAGCGAGTGCAGTTAGAGGGTTGAAAGAAGCTGAAGAACAAAATCAAAATGGCAAGAAAATTGGCGTATTCCAACTTCTCAAAGCTTTACGTGATCCAGATATTAATCGAACTATTAAGTTCGGCCTTAATTTTTTACGAGGAATGGGAAAAGAATTAGGTAAATAAGAAGATTTTTATAAACAGTTGCGGATACTCCGCAACTGTTTTTTATTGTGTAAAGGTAGATTACTTACGGTAGATTTCTAAAAGTTTAAAAACGCCCTATTATATAGAAGAAACTAAAATAAATGCGTCACTTTTTTTCTTTTTGTCTAGTAGATTTGAGTGAGAAATTCTGAGGTTATTGATTTCGCAAACAAAGGTGTACATCGCGCAAACAATGGGTTTTATACCGCAAACAAACTACTCTATCCCGCAAACAAGCTGTTGAATTCGGCAAACAAACTACTCTATCCTGCAAACAAACTCGATTTCACGAAATAAATAACTCAATAACCTACTATTTCCACCTTATAAAATTATACTTCTCGTTATTTCTAGTAAATAGTTACCTCTCTAGCTCCCCCTAGAACCTCCCCAACACTTAAAATCTATACTTTATCGTTCGATAACTGCTTTTGTCATGATATATTCGCTTTTATCCATTTCTTATGACAAAAAACCCCGACTGTTATATATTAATTAACAAGAAAACAAACTGTATTAATACAGTTGTTAATCAAATTTTTCAAATCAGAAAGGGATGGATGACATGGTCGCAAACAAACTTCAACAAATCGAGGAACTAAACACTAGCTGGGAAAATGACAGTCGCTGGAACGGCATTGAGCGTATGTATACGGCAGAGGAAGTTGTAAAGCTTCGCGGTTCTATACAAATCGAGCATACTTTAGCAAGAAAAGGTGCAGAGCGTTTATTCCGCTCGATTCACGAAGAGGATTTTGTAAACGCGTTAGGTGCTTTGACTGGGAATCAGGCCGTTCAACAAGTAAAAGCTGGCCTAAAAGCCATTTACTTGAGCGGCTGGCAAGTAGCTGCAGATGCTAACTCTGCAGGTCAAATGTATCCTGATCAAAGCTTGTACCCTGTTAATTCCGTCCCTGATGTTGTAAAGAAAATAAACCAGGCACTTCAACGTGCGGATCAAATTGACGGTGTTGAAGGCACTGAAGGATTTGATTGGTTTGCACCTATCGTGGCGGATGCTGAAGCAGGATTTGGCGGACCGTTAAACGTTTACGAATTGATGAAATCAATGATTGAAGCTGGAGCAGCTGGCGTTCACTTTGAAGACCAATTAGCATCTGAGAAAAAATGCGGACACTTAGGCGGTAAAGTATTGTTGCCAACTCAAAACGCCGTAAGAAACTTAGTTTCTGCTCGATTGGCAGCAGACGTACTTGGAGTACCAACATTAATCATCGCTCGTACAGACGCCGATGCAGCTGACTTAATCACTAGCGATATCGATCCTCGTGACCATAAATTCATCACAGGCGAGCGTACACCTGAAGGATTTTACCGGACGAATCCTGGGATTGACCAAGCCATTGCACGCGGCTTAGCATATGCGCCATACGCAGATCTTGTTTGGTGTGAAACGTCCCACCCGAACTTAGAAGAAGCACAACAATTTGCCGATGCAATTCACGCAGAATTCCCTGGTAAATTGCTTGCATATAACTGTTCACCTTCATTCAACTGGAAAGCGAAGCTTGATGAAGAAACAATTGCGAAATTCCAAGTTGAACTTGGCAAAATGGGGTATAAGTTCCAATTCGTTACACTAGCTGGGTTCCATTCTTTAAACCACAGCATGTTTGAACTTGCTTATGACTACAAAGATCACGGCATGGCTGCATATTCGAAACTTCAGCAAGCCGAGTTTGCGAACGAATCAAAAGGTTACACAGCGACTCGTCACCAACGCGAAGTTGGAACAAGCTATTTTGACGAGATTTCACAAATCGTTTCAGGTGGAACGAGTTCCACAACAGCAATGAAAGGTTCTACTGAAACCGCTCAATTTACTACAACTAAATAAACAAAACTTATATGACTAGCATCTATTTCACCGCCATGGCATTCACCCAAAATAAACTAACTTATTGGAGGAGATTCATATGAAAACGACAAAAACTTACGAGACACGCACAATGAAAGAATGCCGCGAGTGCGGATGCGAAATCAAAGAGCAGCAACAGTCAATCATCTACGAATGTGAACGTTGCATGTGCAATAAAGACGAATAAAACAAAAAACACAAGCCACTCGAAATTGAGTGGCTTGTGTTTTTTATATCAGTTCCATTATACATACTGAAAAATTATAGGAGTAACTAAACACTTATTTACTTTTACTAACTTTTAAAATTAAAAAGTTTGGGCTCTTCATTAGCTTCGCATATTGTTCGGGTGCTAGTTTTTTGAATATCTCAGTTGGTTTTGGTTCTATTATTTTTTCGATTGTAAAGTGAGCAAGTAGTGACTCAAAAACTTCACCTAAAGATCTACGGAAAAACGGCACTTTGTAAGTCTTTCCTCCTTTGTTCCACGAATCCACAATTAGCTCTGTGCTAAAATAATCGACGTCTTCTAATAATTGGAGATCTGTTAGCGGATGATGAATCGATAAAAGAAAGCTGCCTCCAGGTTTTAATACTCGGTGAAGTTCTTTAAATGTCTCTCTCCACTCTTTTAAATAATGTAATGTTAACGAGCTAACAACCACATCAAACGTTTCATCTTGAAAAGGTAAGGTTTCTTCTAAATCCAAACAAATTACAGAGGCTTTGTCTCCCAGTAATTTATGCGTGTGCTTGACCATTTCTGGACTAATATCTACCGCTGTTATTTGTGCACCTCGATGAGCAAATTGCTCAGAATACCAACCAGCAGAACAGCCCGCATCGAGTATATGTAACCCGGTCAACTTTTGTGGGACTAGTTGCATCATCGCCGGTCTTTCATATTGCGTATTGTATAAATTATTCGCATCTCCCATTTGCTTATAAATGCCTGCTAGCTCATTAAATACATCCACTACTTGGTTTTTCATACTTACTCCCCAATCTCATCGATTAATTCTATACAATACGTGTCGCTCAAGAGAATTACCCTTTTCGAGCTTCGGATGATCAAATTCTCCCACTTGAATCATGCCAACTCTTTTCATCACGCTTTCAGAAGGCTTGTTAATTGCCGCAGTAAAAGAATACACTTGCTTCATGTTTAATGGGCCAAACGCATACGCTAAACAAGCTTCCGCTCCTTCTGTTGCGTAACCGTTTTTCCAAAATCGTTTGTCTAAGCGCCAACCAATTTCTGCAGAACCTTTCCCTTCTATCTCCATTGTAATTTCCAGTAATCCGATAAAACCGATAAACGCTTCGTCTTCTTTTCGTTCTACTGCCCACATTGTATAGCCTTTATCATCCATATGCGCTTCAAAGCGATCTATTAATTGATTCGCTTGGGCTTTCGACAATCGTTCAGGAAAATAACGCATCACTTCTACGTCTTTAGACATAGCAGAAAATTTGTCTCGGTCTGTGTTTTTCCAACGCCTAAATCCTAACCTTTTGGATTCAAAAAGATAGTTCGTCAAAAGTCTTCAGCCCCCTTTTTTAATTCATATCCCAAATTATTTTCGCTCTTCTATATTACCAAATTTCGGCATTATTAAAAACCGCATACGTAATTGTCATCTTTCAAAGCATTATTTAATAAAACATAAAAATAATAAAGAAATATCAAAAATAAAGATTGCAATATGCAGTATTTTTTTGCATTATTATAGATAGGGATAATTATTAATGCAAAAAAATTTTGCGTCTAACATTTTATTCTACATATGTTGAAGGTTCACTACATCTTCAACGATTTGTTCCGTTATAAAATACAGAGAAGATTGGGGCAATAAAAAATGATCGTAAAAAACTTCTTTATCCACCTTTCAGAAAACCAACTTTTAAATAAAGCTGCTCAAAATTACGGTTTCAAACTTGGAGCTCATAGCGTAGTTGCGGGAACCAACATTGAAGAAGCCATTGGCAGCATCAAAGAACTAAATGCACAAGGCATTAGTTGCACGATTGATAACCTTGGAGAATTTGTCCACGATAAAGCAGAAGCGTTAGCAGCAAAAAATCAGATCTTGGGTGTAGTGGATGCGATCCACAACCACGATGTAGATGCGCATATCTCATTAAAGCCTTCTCAATTAGGTCTGGATATCGACTATGCCTTCTGTTTTGAAAACATTAAAGAAATTGTTGATAAAGCATCTCACTACGGGATTTTTATCAATATTGATATGGAAAACTATGATCGCCTACAACCTTCATTTGACTTGATGGAAGAGTTGTCTAAAGACTATGACAACATTGGTACCGTAATTCAATCGTATTTCCTAAGAGCTCAAGAAGACATTAAAAAATATAGCAACTACCGTCTTCGCATTGTAAAAGGTGCATACAAAGAGCCGGAAGCTGTTGCATACCAAACAAAAGAAGAAATTGATGCGAATTATATCGAATTGATCGAGTACCATTTGTTAAACGGTAAGTTTACTTCAATTGCAACTCACGATCATAACGTCATTAATCATGTTAAACAATTTGTCATTGACCATAATATTTCAAATGATAAGTTTGAATTCCAAATGCTTTATGGTTTCCGTAAAGAAATGCAGTTTGAACTTGCAGCGCAAGGTTATAATTTCTGTACGTATATTCCTTTCGGCACAGATTGGTATGGTTACTTCATGCGTAGACTTGCTGAGCGTCCTCAAAACTTGAACTTGGTCGTTAAACAAGTATTTACGAAAAAAACGAATACGGCATTAGGCGTAGTAGCTGGCGCATTTTTACTCGGCCGCTTAACAAGCAAAAAGTCATAAGGTTCTATTTATAGGGTTATTACTTCACTAACCACATACGCTTTTGATATCAACTAAACTATTAACACCAAAAAACCTGTAAACCATAGACGGCTTGCAGGTTTTTTGGTGTTCACTAATAAATATTGATAAATACAGAAACAAAATAATATTAAATTTCGATGATTTTCATTGCAGTATGAATTTCTTCTTTTGGCGAGTCAAGTACCCATTCATTTGGATAATGTCCCAGTGGGTTGCAAATACACTCAATGCCTTTATATTCTTCATGGTACCGAGAATGCGTGTGACCAAAAATCATTTTTTTCACATTATATTTTTCGGCCAACTCTCCAAATTTTGAACTTCCCATCATGGCGTTAAAAAAATCCCATATCGGCTCATCTTTAATTTGGATAAAATGAGCGAAAGGTACAAAATGATTAACTAAAATAATATTTTTGTCTTGATGTTCTATTAACCACTGTTCAAGTTTTGCTGCATACTTCTCGGTGACTGCTTTATCTTTCTCTGGCCAATGGGCGTGAAGTTTGTCTGGCCATGTAAAATTACTGCAGCGACCGATTTCAAACTCTTCTTCCGTAAATCCAGAAACACCTAATGAATAGTCGTACCATCCCCCATCCCCGATGACGACCCACTCTTCATTTAACTCCACTGGTCCTCTTCCTAAATTTCCTGGAAAAGCTAATAATTTATCATATGCTATAGTCGAATCTTCATGATAAATATCGTGATTGCCGTGAACATACAACACTTGAACCTGGGGCAATTCGTTTTGTAATTTAGTTAGTAAATTGAGGCTTTTTTCAGGTCCAGTTGCCATATCACCGCACAGGATAAAAACATCTGGCGCATGTTGAAGCAAACTGTCCCTTAAAAGCGATAGTATATCAGTCTCGGTTTTTTTTGGTTTAACCCTTCATGAATATCCGATAAAATCGCAATTTTCACTGAGCATTCCTCCTATGAGAAGCATACTAGTCGTTTAAACTATCCCTAACTATAGAAGATATTAATATTTCGTTACACATCTATTATAACTGATTTTTCAATCTTTTATGAGCTAGAGCTAAAATGTTTCATAAAAAAAGAAATGCAGCATGTATCGCATTTCTCATATGGAGTATTAATTTGGCACAAGTGATTCTGTTTGAACTGGCGCATTTTTTAAAGAGATGCTGACAAAATCGCCTGTTGTAAATCGTGTTGTAAATACCGATTCATGAATCGTCCATGTTTCTTGCTCAACTTCAACTGTGTAATGAATTTCATGTCCTTGGTACTGTACAAAAGAGACAATACCTTGCAGTCCATTTTGTTCTGGAGGCAGAAGTTGAAATTGTTCTGGACGAACGGGGTAAATGCCGTTTTCTTTAAAACTAATAGTTACCCCTAAATCTGGCCACACATTTTTCGGATCAATTGCAGGCACAAATTGATCGCTTCGCCACTCTCCTTTAACTAAATTGCACTTACCAACAAAAGTAGCGACAAATTCAGTTTCGGGACGTGTATAAAGAATTTCTGGAGGGGCAATTTGTTCTATTCGGCCTCTGTTCATGACGACAATTTTATCCGCGATAGCCAACGCTTCTCCTTGATCATGAGTTACAAAAACAATAGAAGCTTTTGTTTCTCGGTGCAACTTTTGAATTTCTTTGCGCATTTCCATGCGCAACTCAACGTCTAACGCACTTAAGGGCTCATCCATTAATAATAAGTTAGGTAATGGTGCAATGGCCCGAGCTAGTGCTACGCGTTGCTTTTGACCTCCTGATAACTCTGAAGGGTATCGTTCAGCCATTGAGTCTAATCCAACAAGTTTTAATACTTCGTTGATTCGTTCGTGAAGCTCTTTTTTTCCTTCTTTGATTTTGTTTGGATGATAGCTTAGTGGAAATTTCACATGCTCAGCGACCGTCATGTGTGGCCAAAGCGCGAACGATTGAAAGACCATGCCGATATTGCGTTTCTCCGGTGGCAACACTCGTCTTTTTGAAGCGAGCAAAAGCTCATCCATTTCAATCGTGCCGTCAGTCGGTCCCATAAACCCTGCTAATAATTTGAGTAACGTGGTTTTCCCGCATCCAGATGGACCAAGCACTGCGATAAATTCCCCTTCGCCGATTTCCAAATCAATGTCATGCAGCGCTGTAAAAGAACCGTATTTTTTTGATACATTGTTCACTTTAATCATTTGGTTTTCAGCACCTTTCTGTCCCAAAGCTTCCCTAATAGCATAAACAAGCCTCCACCAAACAAAATGCCTAGCACGAGTACCGTTGAAAATGCTGTTGAATACGTTGAATAACCCGCTTGTTCATAACCAAATATAACAACGCCCACTGTTTCAGATCCAGAAGACCACAGCAAACTCGATACCGTCAATTCTGTGAGTGCCATTAAAAATACAAGTAACGCACCGCTGACGATTCCAGGAAACAATAAAGGCAACAATATTTTGCGCCACTTTACCCAACCTGCTGCACCAGACGTTCGTGCTGCCTCTTCCATTGACGGATCGATTTGCAAAAATGCCGTGTAGCTTCCTCGTACTTGCAGCACAAGAAAACGTGTGATATAAGCGATAAATAGGATCCAGACCGTCCCGTAAATTCCAGGGTTCCATCCAGGTATTGGCTCAAGCCACATAAAAATCATACATAATGCAAACACTGTACCCGGAAGTGCATATGGAATGGTCATAAACAGTTCGGCTGTTTTCGTGCTCCAATCCGGATATTTAAAGCGCAAATACGCGACAGCCGTTCCGATTACTAAACAAACAAGCATCGTAAACAAGGCGAGCTGTAAACTATTTGATAAAGCCGACAGCGGCTTAGAATCTGTTAAAAAGACATACTCATAATTACGTAACGATAAATTTTCTAATTTGAACGGTACTCCGTAGGCAGAGATTAGCGATAACGCTCCCATTGTAATCAGTGGCATTAAGCTCGTCACTAATAGGAAAATCCATAACGATATTTCCAGGAACTTTTGTTTACCTGCCGACAAATAAATACGTGGTGTTGAATCACTTCTATTCGTTTCGTTAACGCGGCTACGACGTAACAAAAACCATTGCAACACCGTGCCCAATAATGCGATTACGCCAAGAATTACAGATAAAACAGCGGCACGAGAAAATGCAGATGGGCCAAATCCGACCACTTGCTCATAAATATACGTACTCAATACTCGAATATTTGCAGGTGTGCCAAGAAATGCCGGAATCCCAAAATTATCAAGATTAGATAAAAAAGCGATCAATCCACCACTAGCAATCCCAGGAAGCGCTAAAGGAAGAACGATTTTCCAAAACGTTCGCTTTTTCGATAAACCACTTGTTGCAGCTGCTTCTTCAAGTTCTCGCGGAATTTTCCTGAAAACGTTAACAGTAAACAAATACACAAGTGGATAATGGGATATTCCAAGAAGAAGAATGATCCCACCAATGCTGTATAAGTTTGGTGCTTGCGGTTCTCCTGGTAACCAAGATAGCATCGCTGTTACCGGACCAGAAGCACTAAAAAACTGTGTCCAAGCAAGTGTGGTTATATAAGAAGGAATCACAAATGGCAGGAAGATAAACAACTGCATGGCGCGTTTTCCACTTAATTGAACATATGCGACAATCCAAGAAAATAAGATGCCTAACACTAATGCTAATGTGGTTGAACCTAGTACGACGATAATTGTGTTTTTCACTGTTTTCCAAGTTGCTGGTTCTTTCAAAACCTCGGTGTAATATTGCATTGTTAGCGACCCGTCATCCACAAAACTCAACCAAACAAGTCGCAATACCGGTAGTAGAAAGAGCACGAAAATAACGAGCAGTCCTGCAATTTTATACAGATTCTTACTTTGAAAAAAGAGAGAAAAAGAGGAATCCCTCTTTTTTCTCTCTTCTGCCATTGGCGGTTTTGCTGTCATAGCACTAACTCCTCACATCGAAATTCAGTTTATTTTACTCTCCGAAAATCTTTCCGAATTTCGCTTTGTCATCGTTACGCGTTTCTAATAGCTCCATCGCTTCAGCATTTAAAATTGTCATTTCATCTAACGTTTTTAGCCCCTCAGGAGCTTCAACACCTTCACGAATTGGCGTATAACCTTGTTCAGAAGCTAACTTCTGACCTTCTTCTGAAAGGATAAAGTCGACAAACGCTTTAGATGCTTCTTCATTTTCAGTATTAGCGAGAATTCCTACCGGTTCTGTAATAACTGGTACTCCTTCTTTCGGGTAAATCAATTCGACTGGAGAACCATCGTTTTTAGCACGAGCTGCTAAAAAGTCGACAATCATCCCATAATTCTTCTCACCCGTTGCCACGCTTTCTAACACTGCTCCGTTACCTTGTGTGATCATTATATCATTGGCATTAAGTGCTTCATAAAATTCCCAACCCAAATCGTCTTGACGCGTAATTACACCTAAATTATAAGCTGCAGCACCAGAGTACAATGGACTTGGCATAACAGCCTGCCCTTTAGTTGCTCCATCAGTTAAACTACTCCAACTATCCGGCAGATCGGTCACTTCGTTTGTATTAACAATTAGACCAGTTGCCATAATTTTTGTGCCGGCATAAGTGCCATCTGGGTCTACAAAAGCATCATCGATTGATGCAGCTTCTGGAGATTCATAGCTGAGTAATAATTCTTCTGCTTTAAAATTTTCAAACGTTACCGAATCAGCTACCAATAAGACGTCTGCCTGAATATTGCCGCCTTGGTTTTCAGCTTGGATTTTTGATACAACTTCTTCTGTGCCTGAGCGGAAAATACTAATTTCAACATCTGGATTTTGCTTTTTAAAGGCATCTACCAATCCTTGCGCATCCGCATCTGGTTGTGAAGTATAAAAATCCAAAGTGCCTGAAACTCCTTCTCCTTCTTTTGAAGTATTTGAATAAGAATCGTTTTCCCCATCGCCACATGCAGCTAAGAACGTGGCTAAACACAATGACGCCGAACCAAAAAAGATTTTTTTCATCCCAATTCCTCCTCAAATTTTGTATCGGCCTTTGTTTTGTAGAAATGTTTATGTAAAGACTCTTTATTAGTATAGAACTAGTTTATAAAGCTATTGTTAAGTTAATGTTAAAGATTATTATCACAATCTCTAAAACATTTTCATCTTCTGGAAAGTTTACATACTTATTGTCTTATAAAGTAACTATAAATTGAGCAGCTAGCAAGGTCAAATATAAATTGAAATACTATTCAGTTTTCAATTTGTATTTGACCTAATTAACTTATCAAAGCTTTTGTCATCAAAAAAGCACCTTAACCCACAAGTTCAGGCGATCATACCTGATGGATTAAAGTGCTTATTATAATTATTTACTTTTAAGGGATGAGTAATTCATTTTAATTTACCGTTTGCTTTTTCTCGTTTAATTGAGATGAAAGCTCTTGGAACCACTCTTTATCATCTGTGGCGAGTGCTAAGTCGATCAAGAAGCTTAATTGTGCTATATCTTTATTTGCAGATTCTGGAATGCTATCAACTTGATGTATAGACATTGGAATGGTCATACCGATCATTTCCTCATTGTCGCTTTCTACCACCGTAACATTAACAGCTTCTTTAAGAACATCTAGGGAATCAATGAAACCGATAATTAGTTCATCATGGCGTGATTTCCCTTTTACCCAATCGCTTGTTTTTAAAATTGTTTTATTTGTACCCATATCTATACACCTACTTTGCATTATTTTTGTTCTCTACTTACCGAATTATGGATTCTTATTACTGTTTCCCTTATTCAACACTCGCAAACGCAATAAGCCATTATTCTAAGTTTTTCACTCATCAAGTAGAATAGTAATTTGCCTTTCCCTTTATATTTCTAAATAAAATAGGAAGAGAAATTTTCTCTGCTAAGCTTATTACTAGTGTTAATTTTACGTCTCTCTAGTTAGAAACTCAATTTATTTGCCTCATATTCGAGATATGTTCAATTTGAGAAAAAATAAAAACAACCTCTTGAACCATTTTAGGGTTCGAGAGATTGCAGCTATTTTAAGATCTAATTTCTTCAATGATATACGATTAAATTGACCAGTTAATCAGCATTCCTGCATGTGTTAAGCCGCCACCAAATCCATAGAGAAGCACTGTATCATTGGATTTCAGCTTTCCTTCCCGTAGTCCCTTATCTAACGATAACGGAATTGAAGCTGCAGAAGTGTTGCCATAGTACTCAAGACTATATATTGTTTGTTCAAGAGATAATCCAGTCCTGCTACAAATCGACTCGATAATTCTTAGGTTTGCACTATGCGGAACAAACCAATCCACACTATTTGTTTCGTATCCAGCTTTTTCTAATAATGCCGTTACTCCTTTAGGAACAGTGTTTACTGCCCATTTGTATACTTCACGTCCATTTTGATTGACGAAACCATTAACCTCTAATTCATTTCCAAACATTTGATTCGAAAGATCAGTGCAATACAAATTATGAGCTTGTTCTCCGTTCGTACCCATATGCGCTTCAATAAAACTTGGATTATGTTCATCAAATTCTACAAGAACCGCTCCACCACCATCACCAAACAAAATACACGTAGAACGGTCACTATAATCTAAAATTTTTGAAAAAGTTTCTGCGCCGATTACTAAAATCTTTTTGTTTAAACCCGCTGTGATTAAGCCATTGGCAATATGAAGTCCATAAGCAAATCCAGAGCAAGCTGCATTTAAATCAATAGCCCCTGTATTTTTAATACCAAGTTTCGCTTGAACAAGAGCAGAAACACTTGGAGTTTTAAAATCAGGAGTCATTGTACAGGCAATAATCATGTCTACATCATCTAGTGATTTCTTAAAACGCTCCTTTAAATTTTCTACAGCTTTCACACTAATATCACTTGTGAATTCAGTAGCAAGCGCTATACGACGTTCTTTTATACCAGTCCGTTGGACGATCCATTCATCGTTTGTGTCAACTAATTTTTCCAAATCGTGATTTGTCAGCCTCTTTTCAGGTACATATGAGCCGATGGCTGTAATTCGAGCTTTTGAAGTGTTCATGTGAATCGCCCCTTTATAGTGTCCTTCTACTATACTACCACCAACTATTAGTAATAGGTACTAATATTCGCTTGAAACAACTTTTAAAATATTTTTGATTTCGTTAATAAAATACTGACAATTCAGTTTATTTGTTTTATAATAAACTAAAAAATGGAAAAGGAGTTGATTAAATGAAAAAGCTATTACAATTACTTATCGCTGTATTTTTAGTCTTGTCGCTTGGACCCCTGTCTGTCTCCGCAGAAAACAATCATGGCAAGGATCTATTGGTGTCATTAGGTGATTCTGTACCTTACGGCTATAATTTAGGTAAGAATAACAATCAGCCTTCTAAAGCAGCATTTCCTTACTTAATTGGTGAAAAAGCTGATTTACGAGTCCGCAACCTCAGTGCTTATGGATGGCAAACCTCTGATTTATTGACTGCAATAGAAACAAATAAAAAATATCAAAAAGCTATTCATCACGCTGATTACATTACAATTACAATTGCCGGAAACGATTTTATTGAGATTTTACGAGCAGCCAATGCAGAAAGTGGTGGAGACTCTGATTTGTTTAAATTTCTAATTCAGCAAAAGTTATCTACCAGTAAAGCTTTTAATAACTTAGCGGAAATCATTAACGAAATACGAACATTAAGTGATGCTCCGATTGTATTGTATAATATGTATAACCCATTCCAAACAAATGATCCGTTACACAATATCGCTAATCTTTTCTTGCCTCAAGTTAATGCTACTTTTGCTGAATTAGCCCATAACTTTAATGATGTTCACATAGCTGATGCTTATAATGCGTTTGGCAACAATCAAGAAAAGTACGTATTGCCACAAGACATCCACCCTACCAAGGCTGGTCAAAAAAAATTGGCTAAAATCGGTATAAAGGCATTTCACGCCGAGCATGTAACCCATCATTAAGAGACATTTAAAAAAAGCTGTAGCTCCCGTTTTGGGGCTACAGCTTTTTTAAGTTAACATGAGAAGGACTTTACAACTGGTGGGTTATCGTATATTTTTTGTAGGTTAAAGGATATAATTGAGTTTGCTTGAAATAATTTATGAGGTGATCAGTTTGAGAAGTGGAAATCCAAGTTTAAAGACCGAAGCGTTTGAAAACTTCAAGAGTAAAGATGCGGGCCGAAAGATGACCATCCAAGGCACCGTTAATAAAACATTTATTTTGCTTTTGCTATTACTCGTAACATTTGTTTATTCTTGGAATCAGTTTGTCAGCAATCCAAATGGCGTATTGCCACTGATACTGGTTGGAGCAATTGGAGGACTTATTGTTGGGTTAATTACGATTTTCGTCCCCAAAATATCGCCTTTTACAGCGCCGGTTTATGCATTATTAGAAGGCTTATTCCTCGGTGCAGTATCTGCGCAATACGAAGTTCAGTATGGAGGCATTGTGTTCCAAGCCGTGTTGATCACTATCGGTGTGTTATTGAGTTTACTAGTTGTTTATAAGTCTGGCTTAATCAAAGTAACGCAAAACTTCAGACTTGGCGTTGCTGCAGCTACAGGAGCTATTTTCTTAGTTTATATCATTTCGTTTATTGGCGGATTTTTCGGTTTTAACATCCCTCACTTACATGAAGCGACACCATTGGGCATTGCCATTAGCGTCGTTATCGTTATCGTTGCCGCTTTGAATTTAGTGTTAGATTTTGATTTCATTGAGAATGCTGCCGAAAAACAAGTACCGAAATATTTCGAATGGTACGGAGCTTTTGGATTACTTGTAACATTAGTTTGGTTGTACCTAGAAATTCTTCGTTTGCTATCAAAAATTCGCAGCAGGTAACTCTAAAACGTCCTTCCGGGCGTTTTTTTGTTTAACGAGTTTAACTGCTTAATCTCACACTATAATGCCTCATGCTTTTCGGAATACCTTTTATTTCGAACAAGCCCTTTAATACTAAGCACCTTATGCGGTATTCTAAATATCCATCATTAATAAGATGTGGCGAGCGAAATAGAATTTCCCCAATAACTTTAGCTGTTAAAATAAAATCAGTTTTTCCATACTGGCTATGTAATTCTTGAACAAAGTCAATAATTAACGAATCAAAATAATCATCATGGACGTTTTGAATGGTTTCCTTTTCGATAACCCTAAGGTTGCCTCTTTGCTTTGATAGTAAAAGCCACTCATTTTCTAACTCCCTTCTTTTTTCAGCGGTCAAAGGTTCTCCCAGTTTTGTTGTATAAATCTCTTCAAATTGTTCTGGCGCGACTTCTCCAGAATGTCTTAAATCAACTTGAGGCGATTTAGTAGAATAAATGGCTTGAAATGCTTTTGTCGTATTTATAACATACATACAATTTTTCTTTTCTCGTAAAAGATACAAGAAATATCGAAGTGCAATTTGTTCATCTGAATTTGTCGCTGTCCACAAAATAATAGGGAGAGAAGATGGGATAGCATTGATTTGATCTATCGTTTTTGATATGCGGTTACAATACTCTTCTTCCAAATAATCCATATCATAATTGATATTGTTAACTAGCCAATCATAACGTTTTACCCTTCCTTCTTCCGTATGCAAATCCCAAAGGGGGCCTACCGTGAAAAAATCTGGAAAACCAATAATTTTATTTTCGTAATGTAAACCAATACGCAATGAACCTGCTGATGATTCACCGCAAATAAGGTGCACCGCCTTATTTGCACCTTCAAATTTCTTTTCTTTTTGCAATTCTTGTCGCACTTCCTGAGACAGTTCTAATAATTCTGTTACAGTATAGCTTTGAGAACCAGCTTCTTGTTTTAGAAATTCTATTCTGTATAGTATATTCACTAATAAACTTTTAGCTTCACTGCCACTTAACTTCTCAATTTCTACATGTAAATTTTCCATTTTCGCTATCAACTCTTTCGCTAATTTAATAAGTAAGCATATTCTGTAAATATCTCATATTTTACAGGATATGTCTAAAACATGTAAAAAGCACTTCCTATTCGCTATCAATAGGAAGTGCTTTTTCAAAATTAACTTATTTAAAATCACGGTCAAATTACGCTCGTTTAGTCTTTTCTCCTGCTATGTATAAAGCAGCTTTTTCCAATTTGTACTGCTTATATCCCTCAATATATTCCTTGTACATCCCCAAATATGTTTTCGCAAGCTGATTCTTTTTTCTTCCTTTGTTAATCATTGTAGTCATCTAAATCATCCTCCTTAGTATGGTTAACCTTTTGTTTTGTATCTGTTAAAGATCATGCAATGATTATTTACAATCAATCGATGAATTTTTCATATGTAGAATTTTTGTGAAATGGGATTACTTGAAAAATTTCTTCTGGGCATTTCTTGGATAATTGATACAAGTTATAAAATACTTCTTTTGTTATCTCATATCGTTGCATACAATTTGGCAAATCACGTATTTTTTTTGAAGCCTGTTCAAACCGTAGTTCATTTATATCGACCCAAAAGGTTTGAATCCGTTTTTGTTCTTCTTTGTCTTTATCAATTAGTACTTCTCTTGTTAAGCGAGCAAAGCAAGTGATATAAGTATTTCCTTCTTCAACATGAACATCTTTAGACTTCAAAAAGAAGTAATTGACCCTTTCATGTGGCAAATACAAAACTTGTTCCATTTTCTCTACTCTCCTTTGAACAACATACTGTTCTCCTCAAGCGTGCGAAGCGAATCTGATAGACGTATAGCAAAGTGTTCGGGCGACTCATGAGATGTAATCCGCAAACAAAACATTCCTCGTTCTGTCGACATTTGCTGCGAATAACTGCTAGGAAAATATAATGGGTGTTTGATCAGTTCGTTAATAAACACCGGTAACTCCTCAGGAAGGAGAAAAACTTCAGCTCGATTGATGGCTTTATCATAAGCACTAGTCATTTCATAAGTTACCGACAAGTCTAATGACCAATGTACAAACAACTCAGAACTTGTTTGAACTTTGACCTCTCGTCTTTTCTCCAGATGCCATACATCATCATAAAATTCCAATTCTCCCCCTAATAAACTGCTGATCGTTGCTGTAGTCTTTACTAGCAAATTAGTTTCTACCATTCTATCCACTCCTTTACACGCTATGAGAATAGCGCCTACATGTATACCCAATTCCATCCAGCTAATCTCATAGTATAACGATGACTACTTCATAAAAATTGTGTACATTGAAAATTCAGTCAAAAAAGTTTTAAAGTAAACAGAAATACTTATTTTAATATTTAATAAATAGCCCTTTATTACCTAATTAACTTTATTTAAATCTTTTCAACTTATATTTCCGATACATTCAGACTATAATACAACACAAAATATGTAAAGTGTTATAGAATATTCTTTTAATTCTGACTAATTAATTGTTTTACTCATATAATTTTTATACAAATCATCGTATATCTAATTAATTTTATACACTATTATCTCAGATAACAATATTTTATAAAAAATTCCATTTAAGCAGAAAATTAGTATAAATTTCAACTATTAAGATTCAGCAAACTTCTCACTCCTGTATGTATTTGCTGGTATTTTTTAGCTTTTCTGTTGTATTTTCATAACGAATTTTTACTAAAAATAAAGAGAAGGTGCAAAGTAATTTGCACCTTCTCTTTATAAAATTTCTTTTATAATTTAGTCATCATACATCTTCTTTCTATTTTCCAGTTGCCGAATGTTTTACTAAAATAAGGTAATCTTTAAATTTCCTCAACTAATTTTAAAGTCTTATTACCATTCATATGGGTCTATATTAGAATTATCCCCATTAGAATGTATATTCCTGCATTTACTTTTCGCGATTTTTTCGTTTGTACGGCCTAATCCGAACTTTCTCTTGATCGCTTTCCCAATACCCCTTTTTCAACTTCGATTCAATTAGTTTACGCGCTTCTTTTATACAAACTTCCTCCGAAGAAAATTCTTTTGTATTCAGAGAGCCTTGACTCCCTATTTTTCCATATAAAACGATAAATATATTACCTTGCGCTTTTATTTTCCAAAACTTATTGGAGTAGGCGGTTATACACACTAACGACTTTTCCACTCGACTTCCTCACTTTTACTCAAACTAGTTAGCATTATTTCCGATACATTTTATTGTAAAATAGACTTTTGGTCGCTCCGACTCAATTATATAACCATAAGCTAGATTGCTTTAAAATTTATTTCGTTCTTAAATTTGAAGATGTGCTCGGAAATGCGGTACCACAAACTCTCCTAATTCCTGTATCACTTCATCCAACGGACGGTGAATATTTTTTACTGACAAAATAACGTGATTAACTCCAATTTTCTCGAGTGCATATAGATAATCAATTAAAAATTTATGCCCTGATGTAAATCCAAGTTTAATTGGTACTGGACTTGGTGGTGCATTTGGTTTTTCGGACAAGTTAATTACTAGAGGTTGCGAAAACGGTTTAAATTCATTGGTTGCTGTTCTCCATTGCTGAATTAGCTGCTTTTGTCGACTAGCCTCTTGACCATAAAACATCCAGCCATCTGTATGTTCTGCTAACCACTCAATTGTCTGCCCAGAATAACCTGTCCCTAAAATCGGAATATTTTTTAACTGTGGTTTTGGAATAACATCTCCTTCAGTTAACCCAACCCGTGCAGATTGTATAGTAGGAAAAGACTCTTTCCAAGATTTTCTCATTACATGAATTGACTCTTTAAATAACTCATTTCGATTTTCTCTATCTACTTTAAACGCAGGAAATTCGATTGGCCGGTCCCCTGTCGCAGCACCAAATAAAAAACGCTGACTCGACAATGCATCTAAAGATGCAGCCGATTTAGCTAAATGAAGGGGATGACGTAAAGTCGTAATTACACTGGCGATTCCTAAAGCAATTTCTTTTGTATGCGCACTAGTATAAGCAAGAAGTTGAAAAGGATCGTGTATAACTCCTGTATCTCCAAAGTTCGGATCAAAAAGTGGCGAATCCCTTACAAATAAAGAAGCAAAACCAGCTTCTTCTGCTTGTTTTGCAAGCCTCATTTGGTAGCTTATATCCATTGTTTGAGAATTGTCGTTAGCCGTTTCAAAAGGAAACGAAATTCCGAGCGTTAATTTATTTTCTTTAAACGTTCGTGCAAACCCATTATGAAATTGAAAATTGTTCACGTTTGTTCCACCTGACTGTTGTATTGTTTTAACTAACATGGATAATAACTATCCACATTAGAATAGCAGTGTCGTTAATTAAAGTAAATATTTCTGATTGGAGACTCTTCATAAAAAAACTTACAAAACCTGTATGATTGAAAAGAATATAAGTTGTTACTTTTCTGGAACTATCTGCGCAAGCAAACGTATATAGTACTATACAACTCAAGGAGGTCATCCAATGTCGAAGTACTCTATTCACCAATTTGTTCAAAAAACAAAACAAGACGAAAATGCTCGTGAATTTTTCGAACTCGAAACAGATCGTCTTTTAGAAGTGAATTTGAATGGGCTTGTTTGGGCAAAAGCCGGCTCTATGATTTCTTACGAAGGCAATATTAAATTTGAGCGTGAAGGCATGCTCGAGCATGGACTTGGAAAATTTGTTAAAAAAGCTTTCAGTGGTGAAGGCGCACAATTGATGAAAGCACATGGTGAAGGTAAACTTTATGTTGCTGACAGCGGCAAAAAGATTACCGTATTAGATTTAGAGGGAGAAAGCATTTACATCAACGGGAATGATCTTCTTGCTTTTCAAGATGGTTTATTATGGGACATTAAACTCATGCGACGTGTTGCCGGAATGATGGCTGGTGGGCTGTTTAATATTCGATTAGAAGGTGAAGGGCTTGTGGCTTTTACCTCTCATTACGAACCGCTCACTTTACTTGTGACGCCTGACAAGCCTATTTACACTGATCCAAATGCAACAGTTGCGTGGTCAGGTAGTTTAGAACCTGATTTTGTGACAGATATTCAATTGAAAAGTTTGTTTGGACGAGGAAGCGGCGAGTCCGTACAGATGAAATTTTCCGGAAATGGATTTGTTGTGGTGCAGCCTTACGAGGAGGTTTATCAAGCTTTGCAGAAATGACTTTCGCCTTGTACTATAATGCATTTAAATTATTTACAGAAAAAAGGTTCTGGATTAACTACCAGAACCTTTTTATATGTCTTAATTAGTTTCTTTGTTAGGCCATTTCTAAAATTAGAAACACAAAAACCGTTAACTAAACGGACCTTATTCAAAATCGTACGTTAAGTCCCATTGCTTACGAGCTTCATCCATTAACTCCATCACATTTTCCGAAAGAGCTAAAGTCCAACTTTCTTTCTTATGTACTCCCAAATCTTCCATAGCCTCCACCTCATAGCGAAGAGCTCTCTCACTTTCTCCCGCTTTAATCGTTTCGATAGCACCATCTGATGTATATGTGACGGTGGCCTGGTCTGCTCTCGGGAAATTGTCTACTGTTATGTAACCTTTATCTCCTGCGATAATTGCACGTATTGGGAGATCTGCTCGCAAAGCAAGCGTTACAACAGCCAATTGACCTTGCTTATTTTTCATCACGATTGCTGATTGTTCATCTACCCCGGTATCGTGTTTCTTTACAGTCGTAAACAGTTCGGTTGGATGACTAGATAAAAAGTAACGTGTGAAGGTCAATGCATACGTACCAAGATCCAATAAACCTCCCCCCGCTAAATCCGGATTAAAAAAACGGTTAGTTGGATCATCTTCTTTACAGCTACCAAATGTTACATTAATCATGTTCACATTGCCAATATCACCCGCAGCGACTCGATCCTGTAACTCTTGGTAGATCGGCATATGATAGATGGTCATAGCTTCCATTACAATTAAATTTTTGGACCTTGCCAACTTCATAACTTGCTTTAACTGACTTGTATTCATCGTAATCGCCTTTTCACAGAGCACATGTTTGTTCTTGTATAATGTCGCTAACATAATATCATAGTGAAGGTGATGAGGTGTTGCGATATACACAATATCAATTTGCTCATCTGAAAGCATACTGTCCATACTTTCATAAACGTGTTCTACACCTAAACGTTCAGCGAAAGCTTTGGTTTTTTCATAATTTCTGCCCCAAACGCCAAACACGTGACCATTCACGTCATGAATCGCTTTCCCAAAGTCTTCAGCTATATTACCTGGTCCGATGATACCCCAATTTAATCGTTTCATCTTTATCTCCCTTTCTCATTTTTTCTGGCGAGAGTTAAAGTCTTGTTCAATTTCTTTTTTCCAGCTGCGATTCATTTTTTTACCTGTTCGAAAAGAACTGATAGCTTCACTCACCACATCATAGTTAAGTTGGGTGCCTTCAGCGTCTGCATGATAATTAACCGCAAAATCTTCTCCTACTCCGAACTGTCTTGCGGTTGCGACGGCATCGATATTCGCTCCAAGAAAGATAAACTCCCAATTTGCCGTATTTTTCTGCATCGCAATCATTTCATAAATTTTTTTATACGAGTATTCACAGCTGGAATTTTCCATACCATCTGTCGTAATAACTACCAATACCCTGTCTGCCCGTTGTTCTTGCAAAGTGCTTTTTTGCACATTGCTTATTTTCTGAATGGTCGAACCGATCGCATCAAGCAAGGCTGTCATTCCACCCACTTGGTAATCCTCTTCAGTAATTAGAGCAACTCCTGTTACCGGAATTCGATCATGTAGCAACTCAACTCTCTGATTGAACAATACCGTCGTGACACGAACTTCTCCGGGTAGCTTCCGTTGTTTTTCAAGCAATGCATTAAATCCACCAATTGTGTCCTTCTCTAGCCCCGCCATCGATCCACTTTTATCAAGAATAAACACCAATTCTGTCGTTTCATTTCTCATCATACATTCCTCCTTAAGTTTTCTTTACAACTTAAGGATATGATTTTCAACACGCAAATGGGTCGCTAGTAAAGCGACATTTTACGCACCAAGTAACACTTGATCAAAAGCGAACAAAGCCTCATTTATTTCATAAATATTGTAGTTTTTCCGCTCAATAAAATACAGAATAATTAAATCAAATTTATGACTTTTAGATAACCTATACCCAGCTTTTTCAAGCAATTCCTCCGTTTCCAAAAGATCTAGCTCGAGCGCTACAGCAAATGCAATTATAGTTTTTTTCATCGGTGTATAATTAGGCGAATTGCGTATTTTAGAAAACAGCTTTCGGTCAATATTTGCTTTTTTATACGTTTCAATGTCCGTCATGCCCTTTTCGTCTATAAAACGAAACAATCGCGCTGAAAAAGATTCATCCAAATTCCCTAACACGTCATCTAAACTAATTTCAATCTCAGGACTATAGAAGACATGTTCGTTGTCACTTTTTTTGCGATACCGCATATCTTGTTCTTCTAGTATTCGAACTTCATTTTCATCAATAAAAGCCGCAATCGATTGATAACGGTTTTTGCTGATTCCGAAAGACCTTTTATCGAACACTACGAGATAGATATGCATTTCATGGTCCGCTAAAAATTCTTCAATGGCAGAAACCGCAATTTGTAAAGCAGGCTCTTTTGGATAGCCGAAAATTCCAGTAGAAATAAGCGGAAATGAAATTGACTTACAACCAAGCTGATGTGCCAGTTTAAGCGAATTTCCGTAACAACTTCTCAGCAATTGTTCTTCGTGATTTTCCCCACTTTGCCAGACAGGACCAACAGTATGAATGATGTAGTTGGCATCTAATGAAAAGGCTTTTGTCTGCACCGCACTTCCTACGTCACAATGACCAATTTGATCACAAGGTTCTTGTAAGGCATGAGACCCCGCAGCAGAAAATATGGCCCCACATACTCCGCCCCCCATCTTCAAACTAGTATTCGCCGCATTGACAATTGCATCGGTTTTCATCTTTGTAATGTCATTTCGTACAATTTCGAATGGCATGCTTTTCCCCCCTTGACTCTTTTATCCTGACGTTCTTAATAATTTTCATCCCTACTCTATAGTTTATTAATTGTTGATAACGTCGACTTTGCTTTTATTATCCTATGACAAATAAAAAAACCTAACAAACCACACTATATTTGCGTTACAGTTAAATTAAGTATTTTATTTCTATCTATTAAACTTTTATTTAATTATACCTTTATTGCAGAGGAGCAACCTAATGAAAAAAGGTGTCATAATATATGAAAGCATCATGTTCGTTCTCATCTTAATTTCTATCTTTTTTGCTTTTTCAGAAGATCAAAGCTTTATCCTACTTGACCGAATCATTTGGGGGATTTTTGTTATTGATTACACCGTTCGATTATTCAATGCAAAAAACAAATGGACCTATGTTAAAAAGCACCCATTTGAATTGATCGCCATTATTCCGTTCGATGCTCTCTTTAGAGCTGCGCGTATTGCCAGATTGTTGCGATTGGTTCGCTTAATTGGCATTGGTTCGCGGTACATGAAGCCCGTATACAAATTATTGAAAACGAATGGCTTAGAAAAAGTATTAATTGTTGCGCTCATTCTTTTATTTCTGATTCCGATTCCTATTGTTATTCTAGAACCATCAATCGAAACTTTTGCGGATGCATTGTGGTGGGCTGTTGTCACTACCACAACTGTTGGATATGGAGACTTATCACCAGAGACCCCCATTGGTCGTATACTTGCGGTTGTTCTTATGATGGTCGGAATCGGGATTATCGGTACTTTAACCTCTTCTATCACAAGCTTTTTCAATAAAGAAATCGCTAAAGGACACGAAAAAAAACTTCTTGATATCCTTAAGACTATAGAAGAGGTTGATATGTTATCTAAAGATGATATAGAAATGATTAATCTTTACATTAAACGAAAAGAAGCTACTAAAGATACTGGTAGCGATGCAAAAGAAAAAGGTTCAATCCAAGAGTAACGAACTTGGGTTGAACCTTTTTTCACTATAAACCTGCCTATGGTAGCCAGCCTTTCTCAAAGCCGTTGAACTCAGTATAATTATAAATTTTTTCAAATTGGTGAAAGCTATAGTTTTCCATATATTGTTTTACGTAAACATTGCCACTTTGTTTTAACAATTGATTACGCTCATGCAGTTTCCCTAAGAACCGCTCTGCAGGAAGTTTTACGCCTTTTTGAGAATTTAACGTTGAAGAGGTTAAAACAAAATTCCACAAGTCATCGCTATGAACAAAACTCCAAGGTACAAAATGATCTACCGCTATTGTCCGTTGCGCTTTCACTAATGGTTTTTCTGTATAAAAACAACTGTGGCCTGAGTGCTCCACAATCAATTGTTGAAATTGTTTTAACGACTCGCGTTTTGTAATGTTCTCAATTTCATGCAACAAAATACCTTGAGTTAAATTCGGATTTTTCTTTTCTAGAAACTTTGCCATTTCATAATTGATAAGCTTAAAAAGGATTGTTTGGTACTTCAGTAAAAATTCATAACTTCCTGGGGTCAGCACTATTTTACGACTTTTTTTAGAAAAACCGTAAAATAGTCCGTTCGTATCGGCATACAACGCACCTACTACATATTTACGCAAAATACTAACCTCGATACGATGAATCAATTCATTTTGGTGATTTTTTTGTAGTCCATCAAAAGAAGCCCCTTCTGGAATAGCAAACTCTAATTTGAACTCCATTAAACCCTTCTCAATACTCGTTTGGTATCCTTGAGAATAGCCATTTCGAACAACTAAATTCCAGTACAGTCTGGCAAAAGATTCTGCCAATTGATTAAAACTCAGCTCAAATTCATCATTAGTCTTATAAAGGTTCTCAATAATAGCTCTCAGCAATACATACTTATAAGAAGTTGTTTTTACAGCCTGAGATGATAACACCTTCATGCATAGAGCCCATAGCTGATCAGCTGATACAGTTCTATATGTGGCTACTCCTTCTTTTAACTTCCATCCTTCTGCCACCGCTATTTCACCTCATTCTAAATGTAACCAAATTCAAATAATACAGCTACTTTATAAAGTTACTATTATTTTACAGCATTAATGATATCAATTCTCTAGTGCACTTGCAGAAAAACTTTGTTTATAGTAAGATTTTCTAAGAATAAATTATATGCATCTGTATAACCCTAAGGATATGGCTTAGGGGTCTCTACCAGGAACCTCAAAATCCTGATTACAGAAAACGATCCGTTCGTTTTTTGTAATCAGGATTTTTTTGTGTTTTTAACAAACCTTGATTCGATTACAAATGCAAAGAAGAGAGGAAGCGTTAGAAGCAATGAATTTAAAAGTGTATATTTTAGCTTTATCCACAGTGGCTGTGGGACTTGTCGAACTGATTATCGGGGGAATTTTGCCGACAATCGCTGCAGAGTTTGATGTATCTCTAAGCTCTGCCGGACAATTGATTACTGTATTTGCGATGATTATTGCCATCGCTGGCCCTGTCTTACTTGTGGCAACAAGTAAATTTGAACGAAAAAAAGTGTATTTGATTGCCATGTTTATCTTTTTTCTTGGAAACATCATGACTTATTTCAGTCCTGATTTCACGTGGATGATGATCGCGCGTGTGTTGACCGCTGCAAGCACTGCACTCATTGTCGTCTTATCGCTCACCATTGTTGCAAAAATTGTTGAGCCACCTTACCGCGCAAAAGCAATCGGCTTTATCTTCATGGGGATCAGTTCTTCATTAGTTCTTGGTGTGCCAATTGGAATTGTTGTTTCAGACTTGTTCGGCTGGCGTGTTATTTTCCTTGGCATCGCCCTACTTTCCATCGGATCAATGGTTTTGATTGCACTCTATATTCAGCCAATTGCCGGTGGTACAGCAGTTCCACTTAAACAACAACTAAAGGCCGTTGCAAGTGCAAAAATCGGTTCTGCGCATCTCGCGACAATGTTTATGTTAGCCGGACATTACACGGTCTATGCTTATTTCACACCGTTTCTTGAAACTATTCTTAACTTAAATTCATTTTGGGTTAGTGTCTGTTACTTGCTATTCGGTATTGCAGCAGTTAGTGGTGGTGCAATCGGTGGTGCGTTATCCGATTGGATTGGGTCGAAAAAAAGTATCATCATTGTCATTTCAACTTTTGCCGTTTCCCTGTTTTTATTACCACTTACAACATTCTCGTTAGTCGTGTTCTTGCCTGTAATGGTCATCTGGGCAGCCCTTAGCTGGAGTTTATCTCCGCCGCAACAAAGCTACCTAATTGAAATAGACCCAGCTACTTCAGACGTTCAACAAAGTTTTAATAACTCAGCTCTTCAAGTTGGTATTGCTCTAGGTTCTGCAATTGGTGGTATCGCATTAGCGCAAACCGGATCAATTTCCAGCATGCCTTGGGTTGGCGCTGTTATCGTACTTATCGCACTTGGTTGTGCCATATTCTCATTAACACGACCGGCTATTGTACGAAACCATAGTCAAACTACTAGTCAAAACTAATAGTTAAATTACACAAAGCCTAATAAAAAACAGGAGTGAAACCTTTTAGTTTCATTCCTGTTTTTTTTGCATTTACTTCACTTTTATTATATAAAAACTATGTTTACTGGTCTAACAATTTATCAAGCGCCGGCCCGTCCACGTGCTAGGCGAAGGGATAAGACAGGCGTTTTTCCTGGCTTATCGCGAAAGTCATGCCCAAAGCGACCGAAGCGTTTCCAGACCTCATTCAAACTTCCACACGCCGCATATTTTTCTGAGCTCCCTCTTTACATCCCTCTCCACTTCCTCTACACTATACCCATCGGGAACAACCCGAACACAAAAACCGCATACCGTTTTCTGCACTAGGGGTGCCCACTTTGGCTGAGATGCAAGCGCAAGCTTCGATCCCTCAAAACTCGATCAGGATAATACCTGCGTGAGGAAGTGCGGCGCATTTCTGAAATAATTCCTTTTTTGATTATTTGTAGACTATGGCTGCATCTTCACGGATGCGGTCTTTTTTGTGCACATTTTTAAGGAGGAATTTTACATGGAACCATTGCAATGCGGCACGAGCCCAATCGTTGGATTTCGCTTTTCGTTACATCCAATGACAGGAGATTTTATCAAAGTAATCAAAGGAGCTTTAAACGAAACGGATACTTCAAACGTATGGATGCATACAGACGATGTCTCTACTGTTATTCGTGGCAAACAAATTCATGTCTTTAATGTTGCCAAAGCTTTAACTCTACATGCAGCGAAAACTGGTGAACACGTCGCGTTATCTGGCACTTTTTCAATTGGCTGTCCTGGTGATTCTTCAGGTGATGTCTTTTTAAATAAAGACGATGTGTTACTGAATACTGACGACACAAAACAATATGTTTCTTCGCAATTTGCACTATATCCAATGAACAATCCTGATTATATGGCCGTGATTTACCGTGAAGTCGATCGGGCAAAACAGTCAGGCGTTTTTAACGACTCGATGCATTATGCGAGTGGCATCCACGGTGACATTCACGATGTCTTTGCTTTTTATGAAGATGCATTTACAAATGCTCGCTCTGAGGAGCACCGCCATTTAGTCATGACCGTATCGATGAGCATTAACAGCCCATCTCATGGAGGTGCTTAACATGCTAAAATCGTGGAAATTAAAAGAAGTTGTCTTAATGTCGTTATTTGCTGTTGTCTTTGGCATTGTATATTTGTTGTTTGTTCATGCTGCAAATATTTGGGCAGCTGTGATAGGCCCACTTGCTTATGAATGGATGTTTGGTATTTGGTTTATCGTCTCCATTATTTGCATGTACATTATCCGTAAACCTGGCGCGGCATTTCTTTCAGAAACTATGGCAGCTGCCATCGAAGTCTTAATCGGCAACGCTGTAGGACCTCGATTAATCTTAACAGGTGTTGTACAAGGACTTGGCGCAGAAGCCGCTTTTGCACTAACTGGCTACAAACATTTTAATATTTTAGTCCTAATGCTTGCTGGAATCGGTTCAGCAGTATTCAGCTTTATATACGGATATTTTGTCTCAGGCTATGCTGCGCTTGACCCGTCGTTCGTTGCGTTAATGTTTACTATTCGTGTGCTTAGCGGTGCGATCATCGCAGGAATTGGTGGTAAGTATATTGGAGATGCCTTACTTGCGACAGGTTCGCTGCGAGGTTATGCCATTGCACGTACGAAAAAAGGTGATATGAATGCTTAAAGAGACTTTCTCTTTAAATCATTTATCATTTCGCTTTCCAGATGACCAAAAAGCAACCTTAAAAGGTATTTCTTTCTCCATCTCAAAAGGCGAAAAAGTTGTTATTTCTGGTCCGAGTGGCTGCGGTAAAAGCACTCTCTTGTATTTATTAAACCGTTTGTATCCTGATAATTGCGATGGCTCTGTTGACGGGGAGGTTTTGTTATTCGGAAAACCAGCAACAGACTATGCGCCTGGTGAAATCAACCATCGCGTTGCAACCGTTTTTCAAGATCCAGATTCTCAATTTTGTATGCCTACTGTTGAAGACGAACTAGCTTTCACATTAGAAAATTTACAGATCCCTTTTGACAAAATGGAAGCTCGAATCACAGCCGTATTAGAATTAACGGGACTAACCCATTTGCGACACACGATAATCCAATCATTATCTGGTGGAACTAAGCAACGCGTTGCAACAGCGTGTGCGCTTATTATGGAGCCAGAAGTATTGTTACTCGACGAACCGTTGTCACATTTAGATCCATATACGGCAAAACAATTTGTTGAATGGCTCACAGATCTGCAACTTAAAACGCAATTGACGATCGTTGCAGTTGAACATCGCTTAGACAGTTGGGGAAAATTCTTCGAACGCGAAATCCAGTTAGATGAGAACGGATGTCTCGTAAACGATCATTTATTTTCACCAAAACAACCGATTTTATTTCCGGAACGTTCCATTTCACTTCAACCGAAAACTGCTTTACAAGTTGAGAATTTGTCTGTCACGATTAAGAACAAACAATTACTCACACCACTATCGTTTTCAGTGTGTCGAGGTGAAATCGTGGTGGTCGCTGGACCAAATGGTAGCGGCAAATCGACATTGGTTAAATCCTTATGTGATATTTACAAACCGACGACCGGCACAATTCAATCAGATGGCACCGGCTATGTGCCTCAATCACCGGAATACTTGTTTTTAACACAAACAGTCCAAAAAGAAGTTGCTTATTCTGGTAGTTCAAACCCTACTGACATTGCTTCATTAATGACTCGTTTACGTCTCGATGAAATTTGTGAAGATCACCCTTTCGCGATTAGTCACGGACAAAAAAGACGCGTTGCGATTGCAGCAATGCTTGCTGATAAAAGGCCTGTTCTATTAATGGATGAACCCACTTCAGGTCAAGACAAAGCTGCACTATTAGAACTTTTTGAGTTAATCGATCAGCGCTCTAAAGAAGGAACTACATTTTTAATCGTGACACACGATATGGAATTTGCAGCAAGCATAGCGGATTCTGTGTTGCTCATAAAAGACGGTGAACTGACGGGGAAATTTGACGCTAAAGATGTGTGGAATAATGAAGAATTGCTAGAGTCTCATCATTTGTTAACACCGAAAGGAGTAGATCGTTTTGCGGAATCTTTTGCATAACATGAATCCTTCGGTGAAGTTTATCGCAGTCACAATATCCATGCTTACAATTGCTTTCTTTTTCAATCCGTGGACGCCTCTACTGTTTTTTGTCAGTATTCTATTATTGCAATTAACTATGAGCCATATTAACTGGAAGTTATGGTTGTTGTTCATGCTACCTTTTTCCATTGGTGCTTTCGGTTATTTATGGACGACTGTCGTTTTTGGCGCAGATACTGGAGGCACAATCATTTGGTCGTTTGCAGGAATCAATGTAACCGACGAACAATGGGCCCACGCTTTGTCGCTATCTTTTCGTGTCATGGCGTTTTCTAGTCTTTCTCTCATGTTCGCATTTACAACAGATCCTGTAAAATTTATTTTAAGCTTAATGCAACAATTAAAACTATCACCAAAACTGGCATATGGCGTTATGGTCGGGTATCAGTTTTTGCCGGTCATGAAAGATGAATTCACTCAAATTCAACAAGCACAACGGTTACGCGGTGTTGAAGTAGAAAAACGCAGCTGGCAACGAATAGTGTCTATGCGCCGTGTATTGATTCCAATGCTTGCAGGCGCAGTTCGAAAAGCGGAACGCTCTGCCTTTGCTATGGAAGCACGAGGATTTACCGGTGAGCCGAGAAACGCTTACTATCGCCCTATTCTATTAAGTCGCACGGATGTTTTAATGTCAGGTGTTTTTCTCATTATTCTACTAACTAGTTGTTTTGGAGGCATATGGTTAAACTAAACAAACACAAAAAGGAAATCCAAATGTCATGGATTTCCTTTTTTATCTTGCTCTTATTTCTTGATTACTTGGTTTTGAACTTTTGACTATATCCTTAAGTAGTTATTTACATATTAAATATAAAACACATTTACCCTAAAATCTTGTTAGATTAAGTTTAACTATTCTTTTTTGTTTACATAATAAAATTATATTTAGTTTTATAGCTATAAAAAAAGAGCTGATTTCTCAGCTCTCTAAAGTTCCGTATGTGATTGCGTCTTCATCTCTTGCATTTACGCCATTTTTCACATGGACAATGGTGCGTAAAATTAGTTTTGCGTTTGGATTTTCAAGTACCCAGCGCTCATCTGGTACGATTTCAAACTGCTGCATAACGGTATCTTTAGATTTTACAGATCCCGCAAACTCCATCGATTGTTTTGCCACAATTGTTTCATAAAAATCAAAATCACTGTCTTCACGTGTATCCTCAACAAGACGGATTACATTCAATTCGATAAAATCGATTGTTTGCTCCCCGTCCCCACCGTCAAGATAAATTGTCCCATTTAACGTCTCGCCTTCTTCAAGATGAGGCCTTTCTACAACTGTATTTACTTTTAAAGATCCTATGCCTATAGATGATAAGAAATCTTTGAACTTCATAAACTTGAAACCCCCAAATTTTGTTAGTTGTTTAAATACAACTTTTCTTTTTTTACTTTTTTATAACTCTGTATAATCGTATTGATTTGATAAATTGGTTTCGTGTCGATTGTAGCGACGTTTAAACAATTTATAAAAGTGAGATACGAGCACTCTCAGCAAAGCATACATTGGTATACCAAGAATTACCCCAACTACTCCAAACAAAGATCCTGCTGTTAATAAAACAAAAATAATGGTCACCGGATGAATAAACATGGTTTTGCCCATAACTTGTGGTGAGATCAGGTTTCCTTCTACTAATTGCACGACTGTCCACACAATTGCTAGTTTAACTAGCATAAATGGTGAGGTCACCAATGCGATGATCGCGGCTGGTGCAATGGCAATCGCAGGGCCAATATAAGGAACTACACTCGTTACCATCGCAAGAACGCCTAGTAATAACGCATACTCCATACCGATTATCAAAAACCCGATATAGACCATCACACCGATGCAAAATGCCACAATCAACTGGCCTTGGATATATGCGCCTAATTGTTTATTTGCTTCTGAAAACACTTCTCGCGTATCGTCACGAAATCTTGGTGGCAAAAGTTTTAAGAAATACTCAGGTAATTTTTCCCCATCTTTTAATAAATAAAACAAAATAAATGGCACAATCACAATAGACAAAATTACGCCGGTAATTGTTGATATTAATCCAGTAATACCAGAGATAATGCCAGTTACCGTATTTTGAAGTGTGTCCGCAATATTGTCTGGCAACGTCGCAAGTAAGGTATCCAACGTGAAATTAGACTCACTATAATAATCCCCGACTAAGGAAGTTCTCAAAAACCCATCTACTGCTGTTACTAATTGCATAAAATATTCCGGGAAATCAGCGATTAGATTTTGAAATTGAGAACGTAAAAAAGGAAAAACCAACACGCTAAGCAACGTGATCAACCCAACTAAGCCGAGGAAGATAATGATAATTCCCCAAATACGAGGAATTTTAAACTTCTCCAACAGTCGCAGTATTGGTCTGAGCAAGTAAAAAAACACCAATGCCAAAACAATTGGCAATACCACGGTTTTCATAAAAACCGTCACTGGATGAAAGATAAATGAAACTTCCTTGAATACATAAATGACGAACCCAAGCAATAACAAGGAGAACAATGTAAATAAAGTATTTCTACCACCTAAAAACCGAATGTAATTGGTCGCAAAAAATGATGGCTTGTCCTCTGGCTCCATAAACTTCCCCTTTTCTGATTAAACTTTATACCTTCATTTTATCATAATCATCACTCAATTAGTTTAAGGGCTGCGACAAAAATTCACTCAATGCTTGTTTGTTCATCTCAAGGTCAATATCAAGAACTGAACCCGCATGAGCGTAGTTGCCATAACTATAGCCATTTTCAATCGGCAAGGTTAATCGTTCAACTTCGCCGCCACCACTAATGGCTAATTGTGTCGCTAACTTTATTTGATCGGTTAATGGCATATCCGTTTGAACATACCCTTGTAGCGTACCTGCTAATTTAGGCAGTTTTGGAATAGTAGAAACGGTTGCCATTTCGTCTTTCATTGCCGTAATCACTTGTTGTTGTCTTCTTACCCGACCAAAATCCCCTTCTTCGTCTGCTCGGAAACGAGCATACCCTAAAAGTTCTTTACCGTTTAGTTTTTGAAGTCCTGGCGTTAAAGAGACACCGATATTTTTTGACATTTCTTTTTCAACATCAATTTCAACTCCACCTGGTACCGCTACATCGACAAGACTTTCAAAACTTTGAAAGTCAATTAATGCGTAATGATGAATTTCAACGCCAAACATCTGTCTAAGTGTTTCTGCAAGCAAGTCTACTCCACCTAAATAATAAGCTGTATTTAGTTTATACGATTGGTAACCTGGAATATCTGCATAAATGTCTCTCATAAACGAAGTTAATTTTATTTCATTATTTACTTTGTCATGAGTTACTAACATCATCGTATCCGTACGCGACTGTTCTTCTCCTCGTGAGTCGATGCCTAGTACCAATATGTTTTCATAATCTTCGTTTACCTCATCTTGATCGAATAAAACAGGCTCTTGCGCTGATGTATCTGCTATGTCTTTACCTTCTTTAAATTGTAGGAATGCATAAGTGCCGATAGCGATTAAAGCGACTAGGAGCAGGAAGACGATGCCGCGCAGCCGAAATCTTCTTTTTCTGCGTCTTTTTCTTTTAATAGGTTGTAATTCTTCTTCCATAATAAATACACTCCTTTCTAAACTTTCACGTCAATATGACGCGTTATTAGGCATTAAGTTTCGGTATTTTGTTTTAAATTTTATACTTATAACCTTTATTGATAACACTTTTTAAACTTGGTTCACATTTAAATATGAAAATCGTTTTTATTTATCAAATCTGTTATTATTAGAATGACTTTAGTTTTACAAAAGACATTTTTATTGTCGGAAAATCGCGAAAGTGGTAATATTTCCTTAGCAACTCGAGAGGAGACATAAATATGACTGAAAAAGCAACATTTGCAGGCGGCTGTTTCTGGTGCATGGTCAAACCATTCGATCAATTTGACGGCATTGAACAAATCGTTTCTGGCTACAGCGGTGGCCATATCGAAAACCCTACATATGAACAAGTAAAGACTGGTACAACTGGCCATTTGGAAGTAGTAGAAATCACATTCCAGCCCGATGTCTTTTCTTACGAGCAATTGCTCGATATTTTTTGGCAACAAATAGATCCTACTGATGATGAGGGACAATTTCAAGACCGTGGACCTTCTTATCGTGCCGCAATTTTTGTTCATAATGAACGCCAACGAGTTATTGCTGAAAAGTCTAAACAAGACCTTGATGCGAGCGGACGTTTCAACAAACCTGTGGTAACAGAAATTCGTGATGCAACACCATTTTATGCAGCCGAAGATTATCATCAAGATTTTCACAAGAAAAATCCTGAACATTATAAGAATGATCGTGCAGCTTCTGGTCGCGATGAATTTCTTTCCTCTAATTGGGAAAAAGTTGACGTTTAATACGTCAGCTTTTTTTACCCTATAAAATTTTTTGATTATTCTACCAATTTATCGTTCTACTTTATAGTTTAGGGAGGTACTCGATTGAAACTCATTGAATCTATTGATCCCATTATTATGCAATTGGTGATTGTTCCGATTTTTGTTATCGGAATCGGTATATGGCTAGCATTGCTTTCTAAAAAAGTATATATCGGTCCGATTACAACAATGATTTTGACATTGACGTACAATTATTGGTATTTCACTTCTTTTTTTCCCGATTCAAAACTATCGTTTACGATGATTTCATCTTGGTGCATCATCTTCCCTTTAATATCTCTTTATCTTTCGTGGTTTATTCTTATGCAACTTCAAAGCATTAAAGATTTTTTTCTACTAGAGCCTAGAGAATTTGATTAATTTTTTTTATGAAGTAACAATGCAAAAATTAACATCAATCCGATAAAACTTAAAAACAACCATAAAGTAATATCATGATTACCTGTTTGATCATAAATTATGCCTATAACAAGAGGCATAAAAGCCGAAATCATATACCCACCCGATTGTGTCATCGCGGTCCAACTATTCGCTTCATCTGCTGTAGTGGTTTCATCAAGTGGCATCAATAAGGCAATGGGAAAAAGACCACCTAATGCAACACCAACAAAAGCTGCAGCTAACCAGACCAAGTTTACAGAACCAAACATCAATAACAAGACACCGACCGAGCCTGAACTTAAAACGAAGAGAGTCCATATTAATCGATTTGGAAATTTATCAAAAAATAACGGGATACTAATATTCCCTACAATTTGAACAGCTGTCATTAATGTAAGTACTCCACCTGCAGTTAACACGGTCATTCCTTTATCAATCGCAATTGGCGCAAGCCACGTAAGCATTGAAAAAAATAACGCTGATTGAGCACCAAAAAACAGTAGCATATACCAAGCTCTTTTATTTCTAAGTGGAGACCCGCGTCTAATTTCAAAGTCTATTTCTTCCACTTCTTCTTCAGCTGGTTGCTCTACACGTAGCCAAATACTAATCGCTACTACTGACAACAAACTCCAGCTGGCAATGGCTACTGGCCAATCCGCAATGGTATAAAATACACCAGTTAATCCTGCTGCCAATGTTGCCCCAAGACCCATTCCAAATGAATAAACACCGATTAATGCGGGCGTACGTGTTGGGAAGTTATGCTTTATAATCGCTGACAAAAGTGGACTAATTACTGCAATGGCAACGCCTATAAAAAATGCACTAATGAGCAATGTCGGATAATTTGGTATAAATCCTCTTAATAAAGTAAACACACCGATTACACCTAACAAAAAGGCGATTGAACGTTTCATGCCGAATTTCCGACCAAAAATCACGGCCAGTGGAGCAAAAAGCCCCATACAAAAAACAGGAATTGCTGTCAGTAAGCTAACCTCACTACTACTCAAATTCAAATCGATCCGAATAGGATCAAGCATCGGCCCAATAGAGGATATTGCTGGACGTAAGTTTAACGCGACAAACAATATTGCGATGACCATTAATCCCAGCGCTGACTTTCTTTTGTTCTCAGACATGTTTTTCCCTCCAGTAACTAACGCTCTAATGCCTTATTTAAACAGCATTCTAAAATAAAATTTCATTAGTAACTTTTTTAAAATTGCGCTCGAATTGACGATAACCCCAAACTTGTGTTCTCTATCTACAATCATTTAAAATAGAGAAATGAAAGGCGGTTTGTCAATGAAACTCGTAAATTGGAGTTATGCGAAACGCTATAATATAAAAGCGATTTTCGATGATTTTCCACATGTCGTCGTGCTGTTCCGTCAAATTGGAGGCTATTACTTTATCTATTCAATGAAAGGCCTCACGAAAGATCACGTTCCTGGTCGACGAGAATATGTGCAAATGGAGTACTTGCTAAACAAAGAACTTGGTTCGCTAACAGCTTATTTAGAGCGTAAATTAAGATAAAAAGACCTTATATTCTCAGTTTATCCGAGACCACGGCTGAATGCTATCGATTTCCGTGGAATTCGTGGTATACTAATCTTATTGTGAAATTTAGGAGGTACGTATACATGATAGCTGCAAATGATGTAAGTCTTCGCTTTGGCGATCGTAAACTATTCGAAGATGTAAATATTCAATTTAACCCTGGTAACTGTTACGGATTAATTGGTGCCAATGGTGCTGGAAAATCAACTTTTGTTAAAATTCTTTCTGGTGAACTTGAACCCCAATCCGGAAATGTTTATATGGGTTCTGGTGAACGACTTGCCGTACTAAAGCAAAACCACTTTGAGTACGAAGAGCATGTAGTTCTTGAAACTGTCATTATGGGACATAAGAAATTATATGAAGTAATGTCTGAGAAAAACGCAATTTACATGAAAGAAGATTTCTCTGATGAGGACGGTATGCGCGCTGCTGAACTTGAAGGCGAATTTGCTGAATTGAACGGGTGGGAAGCTGAGTCTGAAGCAGCAATCTTACTTCAAGGTCTTGGAATCACTGAAGATCTGCATGATAAAAAAATGGCCGAACTTTCAGGTTCTGACAAAGTAAAAGTGCTTTTAGCACAAGCTTTGTTTGGTAAACCTGACGTTCTATTACTAGATGAGCCTACCAACCATTTGGACTTGAAAGCAATCCAGTGGCTTGAAGAATTTTTAATCAACTTTGCAAACACAGTAGTCGTGGTTTCCCATGACCGTCATTTCCTTAACAAAGTATGTACACATATTGCCGATCTTGACTTTGGTAAAATTCAGCTATATGTCGGTAACTACGATTTTTGGTACGAATCTAGCCAATTAGCAACTCGTTTAGCATCTGATCAAAACTCGAAAAAAGAAGAAAAAATTAAAGAACTTCAAGCCTTTATCGCTCGTTTCTCTGCGAACGCTTCAAAATCGAAGCAAGCGACATCACGTAAGAAAATGCTTGATAAAATTGAATTGGATGACATTCGTCCTTCTTCTCGTAAATATCCATTTGTTAACTTTACAGTTGGTCGTGAAATCGGTAACGATGTGTTAACTATTCGAGACCTTAGCCAAACTGTAGATGGCAACAAGTTATTGAACAACATTAGCTTTAACATGAGCAAAGAAGATAAAATCGTTTTAATCGGCGATCCTCTTGCAAAATCAGCACTTCTTCGTATTTTAGCTGAAGAAGACCAGCCAGAATCAGGTGAATGCCGTTGGGGCGTAACCACTTCACGTGCTTACTTACCAATCGATAACTCAAGCTATTTTGGTGGCAGTGAAACTTCATTGGTAGAATGGCTACGCCAATACTCTCCAGATGATGAAAGTGAAACTTTCTTACGCGGATTCCTTGGGAGAATGTTATTCTCAGGCGAAGAAGTTAAAAAGAAACCTTCTGTTTTATCAGGTGGCGAAAAAGTGCGTTGCATGCTTTCAAAAATGATGCTATCTCACGCAAACGTTCTTTTATTGGACGAACCAACTAACCACTTAGACCTTGAGTCTATCCAAGCTTTAAACAATGGTATGATTGCTTTTAAAGGCGCTATGGTCTTCACTTCTCATGACCATCAGTTTATCCAAACGGTTGCAAACCGCGTAATTGAAATCCGTGAAGACGGATCAATTCTTGATAAACAATTAACATATGATGAGTTCTTGGAATGGAAAGAAACACAAGGAATTACAAACTAAAACGAACAGCAGCTCTTCTCTCGTGAGAAGAGCTGCTGTTTTCTTTTTGAAGTTAAAAAGCTGATTGCTTTTTTATTTTGTAAAACGCTTTACTAAACGACCTGCCGGTAACTTAGAAACGTATTTATTGCCTGAGTTGGACACTTTCTTCACAAGTGATAATAAATTTTCATCACCTGTCCAATGTTCGGTTATCACTTCTGTTGGGAATTTATTTAGAACCGTGTTAATCACAAATACAGCAACAACGACATCATCGAGAAATCCACCAGGTCCGACTAAAATCTCTGGCAAAAAATCGATTGGAGCGATGAAATACATAATCCCAGCTCCGACAGCTGCTTTACTTTTAGCATCGATTCGGTTATCTAGCATTAACCTTGTTAACAAATGAAACAAATCCGGTGCGAACATTACATAACCACTAACAGTTCCGACCACACCTGGCTTATTATCTACCCATTTCTGTACTTTTTTACGCAACTTTTGGTAGAAGTCTTGCTGTTTTTCTTCACTAGGCATTGGTTTTTTTAAATAGTCATTCGTCATTTTTTTGTCCCCTTTGCTCTTTCTAAATAACTTACAATTATTAAAAGATCAAAGTTACGTTTGTCGCAACACGTTCTTTATCAGCTACACCTTCATATGTTGTAAATTTCACTGGTTGTCCAGGCATTAGTTTTCGGAACCCATCAACATTGATATTAATCTCCTCAAAGAAAAAATCTTCTCCGTTATCTCCTGTAATCATTCCTATACCTTTGTTTTCATCAAACGATTTCACTTTGCCTTCCATCCCTAAAACCTCCCACATTCTCTTTATCCGGTCTTCTCATTATACCCCGTTGACAATGAATAAAAACCTTCTTAAAAAACGAGGTATTGACTAACAAGTATTTTTATTCACAAAAAAAGAACCGCTTCAAAAGAAGCGGTTCTTTGAGTTATTAGACTTTAGTTACGTTTGTAGCTTGAGGTCCGCGGTTGCCTTCTTCTACTTCAAATTCAACGCGTTGACCTTCGTCAAGTGTTTTAAAGCCTTCGCCTTGGATAGCTGAGAAATGTACGAATACATCGTCGCCGCCTTCAACTTCGATAAAACCAAAGCCTTTTTCTGAGTTAAACCATTTCACTGTTCCTTCTTGCATGTAAATTACCTCCTGTGGTAAGAAAAATTTTTCAATATGGAATCTTTTGCAATAAAAAAATTCACATATTCCCTAAAGTACCATCACGTGCTGATCACTTTTGGGAATATGTGAATAGCTGTTACTGGTCAAGATTTCATATTGTTTCATTTATTATATCAAATTGACTACAAAAGTCAAACAAATCTAAAAACTTATATTTGGTTGTCCATTTACTAGCCAGATTAACCCATGAAATATTTGCAAATCTTCTTCACAATTTTCACAGTATTCCGTTTCTTCTTCATTCCAATAACAAGAAAAAGCAGCATTCTTTTGTTTTTGATTAACAAAACGGCGACTAAAGTCATTTTTAAGATTTTCTAAATAAGACTGAGCATTTTCGGTTGAATTAAATTTATGCCGAGACACAACTTTTTCTTCCCAACCTTCAAACATCCACCACGGTTCGTAATCGGTTCTCATATAGATAATCTCATGCATAGTTGCCTGCCTCTTTTCTTCCTAATTAGCATTGTGCCAAATCCTCTTGTACTTGTAAAGTGTTACGCATTAAATTTTGGACGGATTCCAAAGTTTGTATTGACTTGGGGTTTCACGTAAAATATAGAAGAGCAAATAGCATTGAAATGAAACTTTTTAATGCTTTGGACGTATAGTTTAAGTAGTAGTGAAGGAGGTCCTTTGCATGAAGCCCCTAAAGCCGATTGAAAATTTTATCAAGAGGCAAACTGTTAGCTTACCCATAATGGCGGTTATGTTTCCCGTTCTATACTTGGGAGCTGAAATCGGTTTAATCGCTTCTGGAGCAGTAGCTGCTGGCACTTATATTGCTAGCAATAGTACATTGAAACAAGTTCAACTTTCTTCAGATTCTAAAAATTTCGGCATGACACGCAGTGAATATAAAAATGTACGTTTGCAAATAAAAGAAGGCAAAGAAAAAATTAAACAGCTTCAAGGAAATTACTATAAAGTCCGTTCCATTTCTTCTTTTAAACAATTAATGGATATGACAAAAATTGCGAACAAAATTATTATGGTAGTCCAACAAAATCCAAGAAAATTCTATTTAGCTGAACCATTCTTTTATTCTCATTTGGATTCTGCGATTGAGTTAACCGAAAAGTACACATTATTAGTTGGACAACCCGTTAAAGATACAGAAATGCGTATTACACTGCAAGATACACGGGAAATGCTGTTATCGCTAAATAAAGTGATGGAGCAAGATTTAAAGCGTGTATTGTCTAGTGATATTGAACGTTTGCGAATGGAACTAGATTATGCACAATTAGCCGTTGATCAACATAATGATCAGGAATTACTCGTTCAACCAGAACCTGAACACGAGGGAGACGTGGAAGATGACAGAGAAACCATCAAATCGAAGTGAATTAGATGATTTATTGGAGTCTCCATTTGGTATGCAGATGGAAAAACAACAGCAGTCAGTAGCCGAACAACAAGAAGAACGACCTGTTTCGCTTATGGATCGCTTATCAAAAGAAGAACAAGCAAAAGCGCGTGAACTTGCCAAGCAAATTCCGGTAGGCAACAACGAAGCGATTCTTACTTATGGTGCAAACGCTCAAAACCAACTGAGCCAGTTTTCACATAAAATGCTTGATCATGTACAGCGTAAAGACATCGGTCCTGTCGGCGACGTCCTTCATGACTTGATGAAAAAACTTGAAGAGTTAAATCCTGAAGAATTGACGCAAGGCAAACGCGCCGGAATTCGCAAGCTATTTTCAAAAGCTAAGTATTCGGTACAGGAAATGATGACCAAATACCAAAAACTCAGTAGCCAAGTAGATCGCATTAGCATTCAACTTGACCATTCTAAGCGAGGATTGCTTGACGATATTCAAATGCTTGAGCAACTATACGATCAAAACAAAACGTATTTCCAAGCATTAAATGTTTACATCGCAGCTGCTGAACTAAAGCGCGATGAAATTATGAACGAAACCATTCCGGCTCTGCGCAAAAAAGCTGAAACTTCCCAAGATCAAATGGTGTATCAAGAAGTAAACGACATGGTGCAATATGTGGATCGCTTAGAAAAGCGATTATACGATTTACAATTATCGCGCCAAATCACTATTCAAAGTGCACCGCAAATTCGAATGATTCAACAAACCAATCAGACCTTAGCAGAAAAAATTCAGTCGTCTATTATGACATCGATTCCGCTATGGAAAAACCAAATCGCGATTGCGTTAACGTTGAACAAGCAACTTAAAGCTGTAGAAGCACAAAAGCAAGTGACCGCAACAACCAATGACTTGCTTCTGAAAAACTCTGAAATGCTAAAAATGAATTCAATTGAAACCGCTCGTGAAAACGAACGTGGCATCGTTGAAATCGATACTTTGAAAAAAACGCAAGAAAACTTATTAGAAACGATTGAAGAAACTTTGCAAATTCAAGCAGAAGGTCGCAAAAACCGCAAAGCTGCAGAACTTGAAATCGGGCGCATGGAAGAAGATTTAAAACAACGTTTGCTCGCAATTCATGATGGTCATGAAAAAAATAATGAGTAGTATAAAACCC
>NZ_AEPB01000005.1 GCF_000189395.1 Planococcus donghaensis MPA1U2
AAAAAAAGCTTGAAAAACCCAGTGATATACTGGTATAATAAATCTTGTCTTTCAAAACCAAATAGTCCAGTGATGATGGCAAAGAGGCCACACCCGTTCCCATCCCGAACACGGAAGTTAAGCTCTTTTGCGCCGATGGTAGTTGGGGGTTTCCCCCTGTAAGAGTAGGACGTCGCTGGGCAATACATATCGGAGGATTAGCTCAGCTGGGAGAGCATCTGCCTTACAAGCAGAGGGTCGGCGGTTCGATCCCGTCATCCTCCACCATTTTTTTCGCCGGAGTAGCTCAGTTGGTAGAGCAACTGACTTGTAATCAGTAGGTCGAGGGTTCGACTCCTTTCTCCGGCACCACTTTCTCGAGCCATTAGCTCAGCTGGTAGAGCATCTGACTTTTAATCAGAGGGTCGAAGGTTCGAATCCTTCATGGCTCACCATTTTAATTTTATATTGCCACGCGGGTGTGGCGGAACTGGCAGACGCACTAGACTTAGGATCTAGCGCCTTCGGGCGTGGGGGTTCGACTCCCTTCACCCGCACCATTTTTGCGGAAGTAGTTCAGTGGTAGAACGCCACCTTGCCAAGGTGGAGGTCGCGAGTTCGAACCTCGTCTTCCGCTCCATAATTGTTTTACAGAGTCTCGACCCCTAGCCGGGGTGGCGGAACTGGCAGACGCACAGGACTTAAAATCCTGCGGTAGGTGACTACCGTACCGGTTCGATTCCGGTCCTCGGCACCATTTACATCAATAGCATAAAGCGCCCGTAGCTCAATTGGATAGAGTACTTGACTACGAATCAAGCGGTTAGAGGTTCGAGTCCTCTCGGGCGCGCCATATTTTTTATAAACTCAGCACCTAAGTTCGGGAAGTAGCTCAGCTTGGTAGAGCACTTGGTTTGGGACCAAGGGGTCGCAGGTTCGAATCCTGTCTTCCCGACCAAACAATGGGGCCTTAGCTCAGCTGGGAGAGCGCCTGCCTTGCACGCAGGAGGTCAGCGGTTCGATCCCGCTAGGCTCCACCA
>NZ_AEPB01000004.1 GCF_000189395.1 Planococcus donghaensis MPA1U2
TTTTTTTACATTGAAATGATGGTTATATAATGATGCCATAAACAATAAAGGAAATGGCAATGCCTGTTAAAGCTCCCATGAATACTTCACTTGGTTTATGACCAAGCAAGGTTTTAAGTTCTTGAATTTTCTCTTCTTCTTTTTTCTGAGGCCATTTTCTTGTTTCTTCCATGAAGATGTAAATGTCTTGACGCATTTTGTTGATGGTCAATGCTTGTTGACCTGCCTGAAAACGAACACCTGTAGCATCGTACATTGTGATAACTGCAAACATTGTAGATACAGCAAAGATTGTAGAAGAAACACCATGCTCAAATGCGACCGCTGTGGTTAAAGAGGTAACCGCAGCTGAATGGGAACTAGGCATGCCGCCAGTTGAAGAAAAAAGCTTCCAGTCTAGTTCGCGTGTTACAACATACTGAATCGGGATTTTGATAAATTGAGCAAAGACAATTGCAAATAATGCAATCATCAGAGGTAGGTTAGAGAAAATTTCCACGTGGTGTCACAGCCTTTCAGTCTAAATATGTTCTCCCAGTATATCATAGACAACAAAATGTCAGGACTGTTTTATTCCTTCGTCTCTCGAACTACTCGAATCTCGGATTAAATGCTACACTTAAAGAGAACATATAAAAGGAGGAGTTTTATGCAAATCGAATTAGAACAACATTCACAGGACAATGGAGCAGAAATCCTCGTGGTCGGCTTAAGCCGTCATCCTGAGAACAGTAAAGGATGGGAAGATTTCGCGAAACGATTTGATGGTAAGTTGGAAAGTTGGACAAAACAAGATTTATCATTTGATTTAAAAACGTTGACTACATACCCTACACTTTCTGGAGCGATTCCGCGCGTCATGTTTATTGGATTAAACGACCGTAAAAAATTGACTGAAGAAAATCTTCGTTCTTGCTTTGGATTAGTCGGCAAAGAGTTAGCGAAGAAAAAAATTAAACACGCAGCCATTTATATGGAGTCGTTTGAAAACGATTCGATAAATAGCGAAGATGTAGCTTATTTAGCTGCTGAAGCGGTTACTCTGGGTGGCTATAGCTTTGATGATTACAAAACAACCTCAAATGAAACGCAAGTAAAATTAGAAACTTTAACTTTCCTGGCAGAAGAAATAGAAGGAGACGTGGAAGCTGCCGCTACAGTAGGAGCTATCTTTGGACAGTCTGTTAATGAAGCACGGACACTTGTGAATATGCCTGCAAATATTTTAACAGCTACAGCAATGGGTGAATACGCAAGAGAGCTAGGGGAAACGTATGGCTTTGAAACAGATATTTTGGGCAAAGCAGAACTTGAAGAACTTGGCATGGGTGCGATTCTTGCTGTTAACCAAGGCTCTACCGAAGAACCGCGTCTAATTGTCTTGAAATACAAAGCAACAGAAGGCTTTGAAGACCCACTAGCGCTTGTTGGAAAAGGAATAACCTTTGATACTGGTGGTTACTCAATCAAGCCAAAAGACGGCATTGTAGGGATGAAAGGTGATATGGGTGGTGCTGCTGCAGTGCTGGGCGCTATGAAAATCATTGGTGAACTTCAACCAAAACAAAACGTACTTGCTGTTATTGCTTCGACAGACAATATGATTTCTGGAAATGCTTTTAAACCGGATGATGTTATTACTTCAATGAGTGGTAAAACAATTGAAATTTTAAATACCGATGCTGAAGGTCGTTTAGTATTAGCGGATTCTGTTAGTTATGCGAAACAACTTGGCGCAACGAAAATCGTGGATGTTGCGACGTTAACAGGTGGAGTTATTGTTGCGTTAGGAAAAGACAAAACAGGTGCTTTAACAAACGACGAAGCCTTTTTTGAAACTTTCTTAGAAGCTTCAATGGAGAGTGGCGAATTTGTTTGGCGCTTGCCGCTAACAGAAAGCGACAAAAAACGAATTCGCACAAGCAATGTAGCGGATTTAAACAATTCACCAGGTCGCGATGGCCACATGATCTTTGGTGGCGGGTTTGTTGGCGAATTTGTAGGAGATACCCCGTGGATTCATTTAGACATTGCGGGAACATCTGATGCGGACAGCGCGCATGACCTTGGACCAAAAGGTGGAACGGGCGCAATGGTACGCACGCTTGCTATGCTAGTTGAAAAAATGGCAGACGAGCAATAAAAAACTCAAATTAAATAGCCAGCGAAAAGTATGTTACTTTTCGCTGGCTATTTTTTATTCTTCAGGTGTTTTGTTGTTTAACAATTCGTCCTTTTTATTTTTGATTGCAACTTTCATATCATCACGTACTGTTTCGTCAGCAACACTGATGCCGGACATATATGCAGCACGTCCAATCAAATGGCCACCTACAGGAGCGGTAATAAACAAGAACGCGATCGCAATGATTAACTGAGTGTTAAATATGCCTTCTATTAACCAAAAGTGAATAAAGGCAGCAAGTAATACACAAAGCACACCAAGTGTAGAGCTCTTAGAGGCCGCGTGTGTGCGTGTATAAACATCTGGTAGACGTATTAGCCCAAGAGCCGTAACCAAGCTAAATATGACTCCTGTGCTCATTAATACAATGATGACAATGTTAATTATGGTCGTTTCGATCGAAAATCTCTCCTCTCTCAAGGAATTTCGCAAATGCGGTTGTTCCGATAAAGGACAAGATGCTTAACAACAAAATAACTTCTAAAAAGAATTCTGTCTCGATGATTAAAGACAATAACGCGACAATCGATACGAGTGCAATACCAATAGCATCAAGTGCTACGACACGATCGGCAATTGTAGGACCTTTCACAAGTCGAAAAAGAAGTCCTGTAAAGCCTAAGCTAACAAGAATTAGCGAAACCCAGTAAAACGTCATCATGGGCGGCTCACCTCCAAAATCGCACGTTCGAATGTATCTTTAATCGAATTGACGGCATCTTCAATATCATCAAAGTCGAGTGCGTGAATGTAAAGTCTTTTCTGGTCATCAGAAATACCGACAACCAAGGTACCTGGAGTTAACGTGATCAAAGCAGATAACAATGTAATTTCCCAGTCTTCTGTTAACTCAGTTTCTAATTCGAATATAGCAGGCTTTAACTTCATCTTCGGTTTAATCACAATAAACAAAACTTGCATACTCGATTTGAAAAGTTCTTTTAAAAACAAGAAAAACAGGGAGATAACTGCCCATCCTCTTGATGTATAAAGCCGGTATGAAAAGAACCGGCGCATTAACACAATGATCCCAAGGCCAACGAGAAAGCCAATCGCGAATCCTGACGGGCTAAAGGAAACAGTCATGAACATCCAGACAAAGGCCAAGAAGAAATTCAATAAAATTTGTAAAGCCATGTGTCACCTACTCCTTTAAGACCGCATCGATATAGATGGATGGATTCAGCAGCACTTCACCTGCACCTGAAATAAGGGGCATGAAGAGTTCCGCGCCGACCCCGTATACCACTGTCATGGCAACAAGGATGACCGTTGGGATAAACATTTGATTGAATGTTGATTTTTTCAAAGGCACAGTTTCAACCGGCTTGCCCCAGAAAGCATAGATGAAAATACGCACAGAGCTGAGTAGCACGATTAAGCTAGTAGCTAAGATGACGATACTCCCCCAAAACTGTGGTCCTTCAAATCCGCCTTGAATAATAAGCAACTTTCCTGGAAATCCGCTTAGCGGAGGAATGCCAGCTAAACCAAATGCAGTTAACAAGTAAACCCAGCCTAAAGCCGGATAAGTTTTGATCAATCCACCCATTTTCCGAAGATCTGTTGTACCAAATAGTACCGCAACAATTCCAATTAAGAAAAACAAAGCAGCTTTGATCAACATATCGTGGATTAAATACATAATCGATCCATCAATGCCTGGTTGGTTTAATTGTGCAACACCAAACAAAATAACACCAACTGCAATAATAATGTTGTAGATAATAATTTTTTTGACATCAAAATAAGCGAGAGCACCAACGCACCCAGCAAAAATTGTGAGAATTGCAATGATTCCTAGTAGTTCATGAGTAAATCCAACATTCATCGTAAAGAACAAGGTGTATGTACGCATGATCGCATAAACACCGACTTTCGTCAGCAACGCCCCAAACAACGCAAGTATTGGAATTGGTGGTGCATAATACGATCCTGGCAACCAGAAATACAAAGGGAAGATTGCGGCTTTAAAACCAAAAACCACCAGGAACATGACGGCAATAACCGTTAAAATGCCCGTTTCTTCAATTTGCGGAATCTTTACTGCCAAATCCGCCATATTCAATGTCCCTGTAACCGAGTATAAAAAAGCGACAGCGGCAACAAACAAAGACGAGGAAATGATATTCACAAGCAAATATTTAATGGATTCTCGTAGCTGTGGTTTTTCGCCACCGTGGACAATCAACGTATAAGAAGCCATTAACAACACTTCAACGAAAACGAATAAGTTGAATATATCGCCAGTTGTAAAGGCACCATTAACACCGACCATTAAAAACAGCACGCTTGGATAATAAAACGATTGCTCGCGTTTTACCCCAATCGTAGGGATGCTATAAAAAATAACAAACAATACGAGCAGTGAAGCTGTGACAACTAGTAAAGCAGAAAGTGGATCCGACACCATCGAAATACCAAAAGGTGCGGGCCAGCTACCAAGCGTGACCGCTTGAACACCGTCTGTATTAACTTTTGCTAAGAGTACAAGAGCAGAAAGTAGAGCAGCTCCTGCACCAACTACAGCTAACAGGCGCTGAAGTTTTATGTTTTTCGGGAACATCATCAGGATAGCAGCAAAAAACAAAGGAATGATAATTGGGAACAGAAGTAAATTACTCATAATCTTCAGTTCCTCTCAGCAAATTCATATTGTCGGTACCAAGCTCCTGATAAGACCGGTAGGCGAGCACTAAGAAAAATGATGTTACGGCAAAAGAAATGACAATCGCTGTCAAAATCAATGCTTGTGGGAGAGGGTCTGCGTAATCGCTGACACTCACTCCATGAGAAACAACAGGTGGAGAATTTCCTCCGAGTCCACCCATTGTTAGTAGTAAAAGGTGAGCACCGTGACTCAATAACCCTGTCCCAATAATGATGCGGATTAAACTTTTTGAAAGCATTAAGTACACAGCTGCCATAAAAAGAAATCCAATAGCAACCGACATAATTATTTCCATTATTCATCCTCTCCAATCGTTTGAATAATGGTCATCGTAACTCCAACAACAACCAAGTAAACTCCTGCGTCGAACAGCATTGCTGAGTGCAGGGAAGTTTTACCGAAAAGCGGTAAATCAAAATAACCAAAAGCGTGTGTGAAAAAAGGAACATCAAAGACAATTGCCCCAGCAGCTGTAGCAAGCGCTAGTAATAAGCCAATAGCTGTCATGGTCACATAATTTATAGGCAATATTTTTTTTACCGTTGCAATATCAAAAGATAGCATCAACAGCACAATGGCACTAGTAGTCAGTAACCCGCCGACAAATCCTCCGCCGGGTGTATAATGTCCTGCAAAGAATATATGGACAGCAAACATCAAAATGATGAAGGTCACTACCTTGGTGGCCGTTTGAAGCATTACATCATTTGTTCTCATGCTGATCCTCCTTTTTCGTCAAGCGCAGTTTAATCATCGTAATAATGCCAATACCCGCAATACCCAATACGGCAATTTCAAACAATGTATCAAAACCACGATAATCAACTAAAATGACATTGACGATATTTCCGCCGCCTGCTTCTTTATAAACCGTTTCTTTATAGAATTCGGAAATCGAAGGCATGGCTTTTTGAGATAGAGAAGATAACGCAACTAAAGTTACAGTTACCCCAACACCTATTGCAACAAGTGCGTTTCCGAAACGGAAGCGCATGCGTTCTTCTTTACGACTGATCTGTGGCAAATGGTAAAACGCCAGCAAGAACAAGGCAACAGAAATCGTTTCAATCACGAGTTGTGTTAAAGCCAAATCAGGAGCACGGAAAATCACAAAGAATAATGCGATTGAATAACCGACTGCACCAAGAGCGATAATTCCTGTGAGTCTAGATTTAGAGAAAAGAATCGTAAATGTTGAACCAACTAAAGCGATTAAAATTACAACTTCATAAAATCCGATCGGTGCAAGATTGGTGAAATCAATCACAAATGCATCGGTTAAGAATAAAGTTCCAAGTACAATAAACACGACAAAACTAAACATATACACCAAGTACGAACGGATAAAGCCCGTCATGTAAATTCTAGAGAAACGATTAGCACCGGTGTCACTCAAAAACATCATATTGTCATAGAGGGCATTTAGCGAAATAGCATCTGGGAAGAGATCGTAACTCTTCTGCCATTTGCGCAATGTCCAAAACATCAGGAAGCCGATCGCGAAAATGCCAAGCGTCATAAAGAACTCAAGTTTAAATCCATGCCAAGCTTCTACGTGAATTTTAATTTCTTCCGGTGAATCGTAAAGGAAGGGCTGCATAGCTAAAACTGCTGGTTTGACAAGCCAATCCCCAATAAGATTCGGGATAAAGAAAATCACAACAACAAGTAGTGCCAAGAATACGGGCGAAACGAGCATACCAATCGGTGCTTCGTGAGCCGGTTTTGGCAATTCGTCGGGTTTGTGTTCGCCAGCAAACGTGTGGAATACGAAATAGAAGCTGTAAATAAACGTGAATACAGAGCCAAGCCATGCCACAACAGGGAACAAGATGCCCCAAACGTCCATGGAGAACAAATCAAATTCTGTTAACGACAGCATCGCAGTCAAAAACATTTCCTTACTCAAGAATCCACCAAACGGAGGTAAACCTGCCATCGAAAATGCGCCAATCACAGCCACTGTAAAACTGATTGGCATCAAGCTCATCAATCCACCAAGCTTGCGAATGTCTCGCGTTCCAGTTTCGTGATCAACGATACCCGCAATCATAAACAAGCTGCCTTTAAATACAGCATGATTGATCAAGTGGAAAATTGCGGCAAAGCCAGCATATTTAAACGTTGTTTCAGCAATATTGTCGATATGATAACCCGCAGCCGAAGCGCCGAGCAATGACATAATCAAGCCCAATTGTGAAACGGTTGAAAATGCCAAAATTCCTTTTAAGTCTTTTTGTTTTAAAGCGAAAAATGAACCCCAGAACATAGTGAATAGTCCGACACCTGTAACTAGCCACATCCATGTACCTGATATTGCAAAGATTGGAGTCAATCGGGCAACTAAGTACAAACCGGCTTTAACCATCGTCGCAGAGTGCAAATAAGCACTAACAGGAGTAGGCGCTTCCATTGCGTCTGGAAGCCAGATATAAAACGGAAACTGTGCCGATTTTGTAAAAGCACCGAACAACACTAAGACAAGCGCCCAAAGGAAGAAGTCGTGCGACACAAGTTCAGTTGCTTGCGGTATTAACTCGCGTATGGAATATGTACCACCCATAATACTTAGTAATACAAATCCCCCAAGCATCATCAATCCGCCAAAAACGGTAATCATCATAGATTTTAATGCACCAAAACGGGAGCGGTCACGGGTATACCAATAACCAATTAACAAGAACGATGAAATCGAGGTCAATTCCCAGAATAAATAAAGGGTGATTAAGTGGTCACTTTGGACAATACCAAGCATTGCCGTCATGAACATTAACAAGTAAACGTAAAAGTTATGTAATTGTTCACGGTGTTTGTCCAAATAAAAAATGGAATATAGCACTACTAATGCGCCGATACCTGTAATCAGCAAAGTGAACAAGAGGCTCAATCCATCGATATACGCGATAAATGCGATATCAAGCGAAGGAATCCATTGGAATTCAGACACTAAATTACCGCCATGTATTGTTGTAGGAAGCAATGAGACGTAGTAACTAAATAAAACGACAGGAACAATTAAAACAAACCAGCCAGTATGAATCTTTCCGACTTTCTTAAATAACAGCGGAACAAACAAGGCTGCAAGCAAAGGTAAAAAGATTAAAAACACAAATGACAAATGAATCCTCCTTCCAGCATAAACGTGATGAGTTTCTAATTAGAAATTATAACGTAAATCGAGTGGATTTGCACCGCTCATCAATTAATGCCATTAGATTCAATGCACTTTTTATAAACTTTAGAAATAGGAAGAAACCCGGTAAAAAAAATTTCGAATTTCATAAAAAAGCATAAAAAAACTGTAGACAACTCGAGTTGTCTACAGTTTTATACGTCTAACATGCAATTTATCTTTTCACGTATTCTTTAATTCTTGTTCTAGTAATACGTCTTCAAAGTCTTGCTGTGGTTTTGCAAGTGTTGTCCGAAGAAAGACAAAAGCAAAAATAAATAAAATGCTCGTCACAATAAAGACGGACGAAATACCGATAAACCCACTAACAATCCCGCCGAAAACAGGACCAATGATGTTCCCAAGAAATCGGAAGCTCGTATTATAGCCCATAATCTCACCTTGGATTTCTATCGGCGCTTCTCGGCGCATCAATGCAGTTGTTGTTGGGATCATTCCGCCAACAGCAACGCCAAAGAATAAGCGCAAGATAATTAATTGCCATAGGTCAGTAACGAAAGCTTGAGGGATGATAAAGACAAATGCTAGTACAAGCAATAAGCCAAGTACTTTTTCGTAACCAATAGAATCACCTAAGCGGCCCCAACGCCGGGCAAATAGTAAATTCCCAACACCGGTGGCACTAAACGTAACGCCTGCGAGAAATGCCACTTGCGCGCTCCCTGCTGTGAGTTCTGCTACGTAAAGCGAAAGTAAAGGTTGGATGCTAAAGTTCCCAATTTGAATTAACGCAGTGATAATCATAACGTTCAGCATTAACCGATGATGTAAAATGCCGTTGATAATTGTTTTTGGTGCATACACATGCGCACCTTTTATTTTAACGCGTTTGATTTCCCTTAAACCAAATACCACAAACAATGCCGCAATGGTAATAATGGTTGCTGTTATTAAAAACGTATATTTAAATCCAAAAGCATCAGCCATCAAACCACCGAGGACTGGTCCAAATAACGTCCCTGAAACGCTGCCCATTTGAAGTGTCCCAAGTGTTTTTCCTGCATTTTCTTTAGATGTTTGAGAGCTAACAAAAGCTAAAGAGGTAGGGATAAATCCAGTAACCAAACCCATAAATAAGCGAATCATAAACAATTCTGTAACGGAATCAGCTGTCCCCATTAAAAAAATACTGGTTGCAATACCAAAACCATTAATGATTAATATGGGCTTAAAACCGTATTTATCAGCAATACGCCCCCAAATAGGAGACATGATTAAAGCCGCTACAAAAGTTACACCAAATACCAGACCAGACCAACGTTGTACATATTCATCCGAGAAATTGCCGAGTGATTCAATATAAAGAGATAGGAATGGCATAATCATCGTCGTACTGCCGGCAACGAGGAAGTTAGTGAACATAATAATAAAGAAATTCTTTTTCTGTGTATCCATATGGAACCCTTCTTTCTGAAAGGAGCAATTGTTCCTATTATATAATACTTCGTTACACGAAGAAAGCGATGAAAATTATCGGTTTATTCAGAAAAAAAAGGGCGGAAGTTATCGGATAATGAGCTGGAAAAGGTGATTTTTAGTTTTCTGTTTCTATGCTAAAATAAGGCGGGGTGAAAAAGATGAAAAAAACAATTATAGTACCGATTTTAGTGGCATCTTTACTTGGTGCATGTTCAGACAAGCAAGCAGAACCTAGTACGGAAACAACAACAGAGACTAGCCAAGTCGAGGTAGAAGGATATCCGCAATTGTCGCAAGAAGTTGCTGAAGATGAAGCATTAGTCGAACTAAATACCTCGATGGGAACGATGAAAATCAAACTATTTCCAGAAATAGCACCAAAGACAGTCGAAAACTTTTTGACGCATGCTGAAAAAGGCTATTACGATGGATTGACTTTTCACCGCGTGATTGAAAACTTCATGCTGCAAACAGGTGACCCAAGTGGTACAGGCGGGGGTGGTGAAAGTATTTATGGTGCGCCATTTGAAGATGAATTTAACGATCACCTTGTTAACATTCGCGGAGCTTTATCTATGGCAAACGCTGGACCAGGTACAAATGGCAGTCAATTTTTCATTGTCCAGGCGCCTGAAGTTACAGAAGATATGTTCAAAAAAGAGTATCCACAAGAACTACAAGATGCCTATTTAGAACAAGGGGGTACGCCTTGGCTTGATGGAGGGCATACCGTATTTGGTCAAGTGATTGAAGGCCTTGATGTTGTAGACGCTATCGCTGCAGTTGAAACTGTTAGTGAAAAGCCAGTAGAAGAGGTTACGATCGATTCTATTGAAATTCTTCAGCAGTAAATACCTGTTGGACGCTTTTGCAACTCTTCTTCTCAGGTTTATGTGCTATTATAGCCCTAACGATAGAGAAATGTTAGGTGAAATCGATGAGTATGAATGAAATGAACAGAAAAGCTGTTGAAATCATGAAATATTGGGATCCATTTGCTATAGGCGCAGAATCATATGGCCAGGAAATTGGCACTGTCATCACACAATTACAAATGGTAGACCATCCATCAGAACTGGCAAAAACCATTCAAACGAGTTATGAGTATTCATTTGGAAAATGGATTCCTTTAGAACAATGTGTAGACATTTCCTACAAATTAATTGCTCTTAAATTCGAAGCAAAACACATCATTTAAAAGAAAAAGAGCGTCCGGTAAATTTTACCGGACGCTCTTCTTTATAAATTTTTACGATTATAAGCCATCCAATAAATTAGATGCAGGTACTTCTAAAGCATTTGAAAGGATCATAATGTTCTGGGTTGAAGGCACTTCTTCGCCGCTTTCAAAAGCTTGAAGTCTAGCAATCCCAATGCGCGTTTTTAATGCGAGTTCGTCTAATGATAAATTACGTTCTTCGCGAAGCGCTTTTAATTGTGCGTGTAACTCATTTTTCATATTCATGCACTCCTTCTCATATGGAACTTTCTTCTATAATATAATATTAGCACGTAGAGAAACATTAAGGTAGGTTTTAGTTATGGCGGTTTTCGGACTATTTAGATTAAAATATAGCGATTAAGCCACGAATAAACACGACAATAATAGCAGCGGGTGCTACATAACGCACTAATACACGCCAAATATCAACCCATACTTTTTGTTGAGATAATTCAGTATGTGCATCTTCTTTTGTTAACACATAGCCTGCGAATATTGCAGTAAACAATGCGCCAAGAGGTAAACCGATTCTGCTTGTTAACGTGTCCATAAGATCGAAGAACGTCATTCCGAAGAAAACTTCTTGCGGCATTACACCGAAAGACAAAGCACTTGGAATTCCTACGACGAAAATCATGATACCGAAAATAACGGCGATACGGCGACGACGATCATACTTGCTCTTAACGCCAATCGATACGGCAATTTCCAACATCGAAATAGAAGATGTTAAAGTTGCAAACAGTAATAGGATAAAGAAAATAATGATTAAAAATTGACCCATAAACAATTGATCAAAAACAGCAGGTAAAATAATAAACACCAATCCAGGACCTTGATCAGGTGTATAGCCTAAAGCAAACACTGCCGGGAAAATAATCAATCCGGCCATTATTGAAATCACGATATTTAATGTCACTACGCTGACTGAAGAGCGTGTTAAGTTTTCTGATTTTGATAAATAAGAAGCGTAAGTAATCATTCCCGCAACACCTACGCTCAACGAGAAGAATGCTTGGCCAAGTGCAACTAATGCAGTTTCAAAATTAAAGAACGACCAATCAGGAACAAACATAAAACGTACGCCTTCCATCGCGCCATCAAGTGTTAGCGAGCGAATCATTAAAACAACGAAGAAAATAAGTAAAGCGGGCATCATGATTTTGCTCGCACGTTCGATACCGCCTTTAATTCCTCCTGTTACAATCCAAACCGTTAGTCCCATAAAAGCAGCTTGTGCAATGAGCACTTCCCACGGGTTTGTGATGATCCCGACAAACAAGTCAGCAAATTCACTATCTGCTAAACCGGAAAGCTGAAACAAAATGGAGCGACCTAAGTACGATAATACCCAACCCCCAACAACGCTGTAAAAAGACAAGATTAAACATGAAAAGACAAATCCAGACCAACCGATTAAATACCACGGTTTGCCCGGGGCTTGTTTTTTAAGTCCAGTCACTGCATCTGCTTGGCCTCTTCGACCAATTACAAATTCAGCAAGTAAGACTGGCAAGCCAATTAAGACGGTACTAAGGATAAACAGCAAGATAAAGACACTGCCGCCATTGGCACCGGTTTCATATGGGAATTTCCAAATCGCTCCTAAGCCGATAGCACTTCCTGCTGCCGCTAATATAAAGCCAAACTTAGAGCTCCATTGGTCACGTGTTTTCAAAATTATCACTCCTATTTCTTATAGATTTACTCATTTTACACGAGCGGCATTAAAAAAAATAGCAGTTTTTGAAACGTTCTTCTTCTAAATACGTATTAAAATGTATTGAGTAGAAAAAAATGATTATTCCGACGACAAGGAGTGGAGATATGTCTTCAGCGATAGATGATTATAAAAAGGCCCAAAATGGCGATGATTTGGCATTTAATAACTGGATTGAACATAAATTACCAAGTTTTGGGCGACTTGCTTTTCAATTAGGTGTGTCGGTTAGTGAATTACCAACATTTCAACGGCTTTGTCTATTGGAATTTCAAAAACAACTCTATCAAATAGAGCAAAATAAAGCAGAAGTTCGGTTACATCAACTAATGGTTGAACAGCTATACCAGCAAAAAGCCCGAGCTGGAAACAAGGAGGAACCCAATGTTCTGGGATTTACAGAAGATATGGAATTGCATAGAGAGCTACAAAATCTAGAAATAGATCAACGGATTGCGATTGTGTTTCTTTATTTTCATACCGCTTCGTTGTCAACGACTAGCGGATTTATAGAAAAAACGGAACACCAAATAGAAGAATTGGTCATTGCAGGTATGCAAATCCTTCAAGAAAAACTCAACTTAGACCAATTGCAGTTAAAACAACGACTTTCAATGCTCGAGAAATCCTACCAACGATTTACTCCACCAGTCCCGCTTGCGCAAGAGAATGATAATTCCACAATAGAAGTGGCACTTGAAAAATCGAAGTCTAGTCCAATTTCACAGCCCGTTCGAAAAAAAACAAGCTTTATACTAGGGGCGGCATTTCTTTTTTTAGCCACTGTAGTAGGTGTAAGTTTTGCTATGAACGAGCAGCCAATTGATTCTGGAAAATCAACCGAGCAACAGCAACCGGAAACAATTACAGATGAAAAATTGGCAGAATGGCGTGAGCAATACGAGGATATTAAAAAAACATCCCCCGGCCGTTTAGGGATTTCAGCTGAACAATATGAAAAACTCGACTATGTAGAACGAGCTGATGAGGAAATGGAGCTTGTTTTTAGTAAGGAAAAAGTTAACTCCTTAAAAAACAATCCTCTTGAGATGGAAGCGACAGTTAATCGTCTGCTTAGAAAAATTGAAACGCCACAAGGAATGGTTGAGGCCTTATCTCGTCATTCGATGTTAGCTGCTGAAACGGAAGAATTTTTAATAGATTACTCAGTGAAAACAGACGAGTTGCGCCGCTATGTGGACGAACTACTAATCAAATACCAATCTGAGCTAAAGGGAATTGTTGTCATGGAGCAGTTGTCTTCAGAAAAGCTAATGGCTCAATCTCACAATTATCCAGAAGAGGTGCATCTCGTTGCAAAAGCTTTAGCTGAATACAATTTAATGATCATCCCTCATCCTAATAAAGAGCGGTTCAGGGCCATACGAAGCGTTAATCCACTTTATGGGCAAAACTTGATTAACAGCGATCCTTACGCTTTTCAGTATTTAAGTTGGTTGGCTGGAGATCCTTATATGGATGATAGTGGATTTTTATGGAGCTTAGAACAAGTTACAGAACAGCTCTTATCAATGGAGCAAGCCTTGTTAGAAGAAGGAATAGATAGTTCTTTGTTTGATGCGGTGGATGTTGCATATCAGCAAGTGTTTTGGCAACTCGTAAAAGGGAGTGAAAACACGATGATCTTTGACGAGAACGGAACCGTAAAATTGGAATACCGAGATGCCTGGAATCGCATTGCGTCATCCAATCCAATGGCGTATATCATATTGCCGATTTTGAAAGAAATGGAAGCGAGCAACTGGACCGCTTCAAAATCTTATGATGAATTGGAATTTCATCATTTATCAGATGCTGTCGATATGGAAAAATCAGGGGAGCTTGCGAATAAGTTGCCCAATGGCAATCTAGCGATCGAAGACGAGCTAGTCGATATGAAAGATTTCAACTACAGCCGAATAAAGGATTTATACAATTCATTTAAAACGAGTTATGATTTGCAATTGTTAGCAGGAGTACCACCTTTAGATGTGCTATTTATGTATCATTATGCCAATCACATCAAAGATCCAAAAACACAATGGTATTTAATAGCAGATAGCCCTTTTAAACCAACACTCGAAACATACGTACAAGAGTGGCAACCAATTCCTGAGCTTACTGAAAAAGCGAGGTGGGTTGAATTGTCTGCTGAATCATTCAAGCAGCGTATAAAAGAAAAGGTCTATATTTACCCACAAGTTAATATGGATGAGTTTGAAGAACGCATGGATTTACTATTAGTTACGGAAAAAGACCGAATTTGGCAGATCGACTACAGACATTTCGAAAATTATGATTTACTCGACGCAAATCAGCAGTTTGTGCAACGAGTTGAAAATTTGTATCAAGCGTTTGCGATAGATTATGAACAAAAGCATCTAGAAAACGCTAAACCGGGCGAAATAGCAGGTGTCTTTTTTAAAGCTGTGGAACACCAAGATATTCCTACTGTGAAACAATTAATGCCTGGACTTGACATGACAGACGAGGAATTATTGAGCTATTTCGAAATGTACAATTTACGTCCGCTTTCTGAATTAGCGCAACTAACATTCAAGACACATTTCGCGCCGTTTGTGTCAACGGGGCATGAAGGATCAGTAGAAATTGAATATGAAATGAATACGCATGAAGGCTTGTTCCAACAGCATTTCTTTATGGAGAAAACCAATAAGGGATGGCGAATGACAGCCATGAATAATTACTGATTTTACTCTCGGCATATAGTTGTGCTATAATATACAGATGCCAATAGGTGTACAGGATAATTAGATATGACTAGGAGCGGGTAAACATGACAAAAACATACCAAACAGGCGATACGGTTTCAGGAAAAGTTACAGGAATCCAGCCATACGGCGCATTCGTAGCTTTAGACGACCAAACACAAGGATTGGTCCACATTTCAGAAATCACTCACGGTTACGTGAAAGAAGTTAGCGAGTATTTGGAAGTAGGACAAGAAGTTGACGTAAAAGTATTGGAAGTTGATACAAAATCTAAAAAAATCAGCTTATCAATTCGCGCACTTCAAGAGCAGCCAGTAGCAGCTCAAAAAACTGAAAAACCAAAACAATCTCTTCAGTCACACGTGAACGAAAGTGATTCTGAAGGATTCAACTCTTTGAAAGAAAAAATGCAAGAGTGGATCAAACGTTCTGGACAGTAAGAAATTAAAAAAACGAAGCGTAGACATTATGTCTGCGCTTCGTTTTTTTTGATTTTTCGTAAACGGTATTGAAGGTTTTGTCGACTCATCCCAAGAGCAGCAGCTGCTTTTGTGACATTTCCATGATGTAAATCCATCGCTTTTTGCAAATAATACATTTCAGCTTCAAACAAATATTCCTCAAGTGGCAATAACTCCGTAGTAGACTGAACGATGAAATCTTCAGGTTTTTGTGCCCCGTTCAAATGATTCTTCAGCATGAAATGATGAGGTAGCATATCTGCTGTAACAATTTCTTGTGTTGTTAACATGGACGTGATTTCGTCTAATAGCAATTCCAGTTCTTTTAAATTCCCGGGCCAATCATAGTCATGCAGTAATGCTGTGACTTCTTTGTCTAGCCCGTGGACAACCGATCCTACCATCATTCGATGACGTGAAAAATAATCATTCACAAATGGCAAAATGTCTTCTTTACGCAGACGAAGTGGTTCCACTTTTATCGTCATAGAAGAAAAGAAATAGTAAAGGTCTTTCAGCAATTTATGTGACGTGATTAATTCGACTGGGTCTTCACCAACACTAGCGATAAAATACGTATTTCCACGTGAACGTTCTTCTACCATCTCTAGCAATTGTTCCTGCAAAGGCAGAGGCAGCAAATCAATTCGTTCACAATAAATAGTGCCTTCGTTAATTTGTTTGATGTCATCTCCGAGTTGATCGATAATCGACCCATCGGTTCCGTGACAATAAAGCGTGTGCATTGGTCTTTCAGAAGATTGCGCCCAATGAATCGCTTCTGCAATTAATTCTTTTCCAGTACCAGATTCACCTACTAGAAGTACCGGCAAATTTGCAATTGCTGCTTTTTCAGCAGTGGCAATTACTTTTTTCATGCTTGTTGATACGGCAGATATGGTTGAAAAGGTAATGGGTTCGTCGTATTTTTTTAATGGTTGATAAATGACTTTTTCAAGAGTTGTGACATCGCGTGATAACTCGATTGCACCAATCAACTTATTTTTATCAAATACCGGGTAGGTATCATTGATAGTTGTAATTTCTTGGCCTTTACGGTTCCAATAAGTTTGTTTGACATTAAAAACAGGAATTTTACTTTGAAGCACTTGTAACATTGTGCTTTCTTGTTGGTCAAACCGGAACAATTCTAACAGCGAACGGTCCGCAAGTTCCTCGAAATCAAATCCTTCAATTTCTCGCATTTTCTTATTATATAAAATGGTTTTTCCTTTTGTATCTATGGCGTGAATCCCAATAGCCACGTGCTCTCCAGCAAATTTATAAAACGGTGATAAATCGATATCTTCCGGCTTCAAAACGCTCACTCCAAAATTATTTTGATTTTTTAAACGAAAAGACTTGAATTATGCAACAATCTTTTGCATTATTATAAGTGGAAACAGTTTGAAAGTGCAAATTTTTTTTGCGCTCACTTAAAATTCAAGGAGGATTTACATGATTCCCTACAAACACGAACCATTCACAGATTTCTCGGTTGAAAAAAACCGCACAGATTACCTTGAGGGCTTGAAAACAGTTGAAGCTTACCTTGGACAAGATTATCCGTTAATTATTGGTGGAGAACGAATCACTACTGAAGATAAAATTATTTCTTTTAACCCTGCAAACAAAGAAGAATTGGTTGGACGAGTTTCTAAATCGAACAAAGAATTAGCTGAAAAAGCAATGCAAGCAGCTGATGAAGCTTTTAAAACGTGGAGAAAAGTAAAACCTGAAGTTCGCGCGGATGTTTTACTTAGAGCAGCTGCAATTGTACGTCGCCGCAAACACGAATTCTCAGCACTTTTAACAAAAGAAGCTGGTAAGCCTTGGAACGAAGCAGATGCAGATACAGCTGAAGCAATCGATTTCATGGAATACTATGCTCGCCAAATGCTACGTCTTAAAGACGGTATGCCAGTAGAAAGCCGTCCAGGCGAAGACAACCGTTATGACTATATTCCTTTAGGCGTAGGCGTTGTTATTTCACCTTGGAACTTTGCTTTCGCAATCATGGCTGGTACAGCTGTAGCAGCGATGGTAGCAGGTAACACTGTTCTATTAAAACCAGCATCAACAACTCCAGTAGTTGCTTATAAATTTATCGAAGTTCTTGAAGAAGCAGGCATGCCAGCTGGTGTTGTTAACTTTATTCCAGGACCAGGATCTGAAGTAGGCGATTACTTAGTTGATCATCCGAACACTCGCTTTATCTCATTTACAGGCTCTAAAGAAGTAGGTCTGCGCATTGCAGAACGTTCTTCTAAAGTGAACGAAGGCCAAATTTGGATGAAACGTTTAATCGCTGAAATGGGCGGTAAAAACACAATGGTCGTAGATAAAGAAGCAGACCTTGAGCTTGCCGCACAATCAATTGTGAAATCAGCATTTGGCTTTAGCGGACAAAAATGTTCAGCTGGATCTCGCGCAGTAATCGTAGAAGATGTTTACGATACAGTTCTTGAGCGCGTAATCGAGTTAACAAAAGAATTAACAATAGGTGACCCAACAGATCAGTCTAACTACATGGGACCAGTTATTGATGGCAACTCATACAACAAAATTATGAGCTATATCGAAATTGGTAAAGAAGAAGGACGCTTAGTTGCTGGTGGAGACGGAGACGATTCAAAAGGATTCTTCGTAAACCCAACTGTTTTTGCTGACCTTGACCCACAAGCTCGCATTATGCAGGAAGAAATCTTTGGTCCAGTTGTTGGATTAATGAAAGCTAAAGATTTTGACCACGCACTTGAAATTGCGAACAACACAGAATATGGCTTGACTGGTGGAGTTATCACCAACAACCGCGCTAACCTAGAAAAAGCACGTGAAGATTTCCACGTTGGTAACTTATACTTCAATCGCGGCTGCACAGGCGCAATCGTTGGATATCAGTCATTCGGTGGATTTAACATGTCTGGAACTGACTCAAAAGCAGGCGGCCCAGATTATATCGTTCTTCACATGCAAGCAAAAACAACTTCTGAGATGTATTAATCTATCACTAAATGGTATAATAATTCATTAAAAGGCAGACTACGGTCTGCCTTTTTTAAAAAAGAGGAGGAATTTACATGACACAAACACAAACAATTATTGAACAAACAGAAAAATTCGGTGCGAACAACTATCATCCGCTGCCAATTGTTATTACAGAAGCAGAAGGCGTATGGGTAAAAGATCCAGAAGGCAATAAGTTTATGGACATGTTGTCAGCTTACTCAGCTGTTAACCAAGGTCATCGTCACCCAAAAATCATTCAAGCGTTAAAAGATCAAGCGGACCGTGTAACATTAACATCACGTGCTTTCCACAACGATAAATTAGCTCCTTGGTACCAATTAATTTGCGATATTTCAGGTAAAGAAATGGCATTACCAATGAATACAGGCGCTGAAGCAGTTGAGACCGCTTTCAAAGCTGCACGTCGTTGGGCTTATGATGTAAAAGGCGTTGCTGAAAATCAAGCAGAAATTATCGCTTGCGACGGCAATTTCCATGGTCGTACGATGACAGCTGTTTCATTATCATCAGATCCTGAATACCGTAAAGGTTTTGGACCAATGCTTCCAGGCATTAACTTAATTCCTTTTGGCGATTTAGAAGCGTTGAAAAATGCAATTACACCAAACACAGCAGCATTCTTAATCGAACCAATTCAAGGAGAAGCAGGCATCATCATGCCTCCTGAAGGTTTCTTAAAAGCTGCGAGAGAACTTTGCCGTGAAAATAACGTACTATTCATTGCAGATGAAATCCAATGTGGACTTGCACGTACAGGAAAAATGTTTGCTTGCGAATGGGAAGATGTAAACCCAGATATGTACATTTTAGGTAAAGCACTTGGTGGCGGCGTATTCCCAATTTCATGTGTAGTTGCGGATAAAGACATTCTTGGCGTATTCAATCCAGGGTCGCACGGTTCTACTTTCGGCGGTAACCCACTTGCATGTGCAGTGTCTGTTGCTTCATTAGAAGTATTGCTAGATGAAAAACTATCAGAACGCTCTCAAGAACTAGGTGAATACTTCATGGGCAAATTACGTGAAATCAAACACCCTTCTGTAAAAGAAGTTAGAGGCCGTGGATTGTTCATCGGTATGGAGTTAACAGAAGCAGCAAGACCGTATTGCGAACAATTAAAAGAGTTGGGTCTATTATGTAAAGAAACACACGATACGGTTATCCGTTTTGCTCCACCATTAATCATTACAAAAGAAGAATTGGATTGGGCGATCGAACGCATCCAAAAAGTATTCGCTAATTAATTTCTACATGGCAAATAAATCTTCAAATGTGTTACACTAGTTGCTGAGTAAATACTAAATATAAAGAGGCGAATTAATACAATGGCTGAAAACTTGAACTTGTTGACGTCTACGCAGAATGTTATTAAAACTGCACTAGATAAGCTTGGATACGAAGATGCGATGTACGAGCTTTTAAAAGAACCAATGAGAATGTTAGAAGTGCGCATTCCAATCCGTATGGATGATGGCAAAACAAAAGTCTTTACAGGATTCCGTGCACAACATAGTGATGCGGTAGGTCCGACAAAAGGTGGAGTTCGCTTCCACCCGGATGTAAACCGTGAAGAAGTAATTGCGTTATCAATGTGGATGACATTAAAATGTGGAATTGTAGAATTGCCTTACGGCGGTGCTAAAGGTGGCATTATTTGTGATCCACGTGAAATGTCAATGCACGAGATTGAGAAATTGAGTCGTGGATACGTCCGCGCAATCAGTCAATTTGTTGGACCAAACAAAGACATTCCGGCACCAGATGTATTCACCAACTCACAAATCATGGCTTGGATGTACGATGAATACAGCAAAATTGATGAATTCAATTCTCCTGGTTTTATCACAGGTAAGCCAATTGTTCTTGGTGGATCTCAAGGTCGCGACAAAGCAACTGCTCAAGGCGTAACCATTTGTATTAATGAAGCAGCAAAAAAACGTGGCTTGGATATGCAAGGTGCACGCGTTGTTATTCAAGGTTTCGGAAATGCAGGAAGTTTCCTTGCGAAATTCCTTCATGACGCTGGTGCAAAAGTAGTCGGAATTTCAGATGCATACGGTGCTCTTCATGACCCAGATGGTTTGGATATCGATTATTTACTAGACCGTCGTGATAGTTTCGGAACAGTTACTACATTGTTTGATAACACCATTACAAATAAAGAATTATTTGAATTGGATTGCGACATTTTAGTACCGGCAGCTATTGCAAATCAAATCACTGAAGAAAATGCTAACAACATTAAAGCTTCTATTGTAGTTGAGGCGGCTAACGGCCCAACAACTGCAGAAGCAACGAAGATGCTAACAGATCGCGGGATTCTTTTAGTGCCTGACGTTCTAGCAAGCTCTGGTGGAGTTACAGTTTCTTACTTCGAGTGGGTACAAAATAACCAAGGTTATTACTGGACACAAGAAGAAGTGGACGAAAAACTCAACAAAAAATTAGTAGATGCCTTTGAAAACGTATATAATGTTGCGACGACACGTAATATTGATATGCGCTTGGCAGCTTATATGGTCGGCGCTCGTAGAACTGCAGAAGCTTCACGCTTCCGTGGATGGGTTTAAGACGCAAACAAAACCGCCTGGATTTTTCCGGGCGGTTTTTTGGGTTCAATCTTTTGCAATTTGTTTGGCATAACTTCATAATAAAATTTGAATAGAGGAGGATGATTGGATTGAACGCATTTTCATTTTACAACCCAGTAAAACTTATTTTTGGTAAAGGGCAGTTACAAGCTGCTAAAGAAGAATTGCCGAAATACGGTAAAAAAGTGTTACTTGTATACGGTGGAGGCAGCATTAAAAAGAACGGCCTTTATGATGAAGTGACTCAAGTGTTATCGGAAGCTGGACTTGAAGTTTTTGAATTAGCTGGAGTAGAACCAAACCCAAGAATTTCGACTGCTAAAAAAGGCATTGAAATTTGTAAAGCAGAAGGCATCGATGTGTTATTAGCAGTAGGTGGCGGCTCAGTTATTGACTGTACAAAACTAATCGCTTCTGGCGCAAAATACGATGGCGATGCATGGGACCTAGTTTCTCGTAAAGCACAGCCAGAAGATGCACTACCTTTTGGAACAGTGCTAACAATTGCTGCCACTGGTTCAGAAATGAATGCAGGATCTGTAATTACGAATGAAGAAACACAAGAAAAATATGGTTGGGGAAGCCCGTTATCATTCCCGAAATTCTCTATCTTAGATCCAACATACACATTGTCGGTACCGGAAAATCATACAGTATACGGAATTGTGGACATGATGTCTCATATTTTCGAACAATACTTTAATGATGCAACAAGCACACCTGTTCAAGATCGCATGTGTGAAGGTGTCTTAAAAGCAGTAATTGAAACCGCACCAAAATTGATGGATGATCTTCAAAGCTATGAGCACCGCGAAACAATTATGTTTGCAGGTACGATGGCATTGAACAAATTCCTTGAAATGGGTTACAGAGGAGACTGGGGTTCGCATAACATCGAACACGCAGTATCTGCAGTTTACGACATTCCACATGCTGGCGGATTGGCAATTTTATTCCCACAATGGATGCGTCATAACGTGAAAGTAAATCCAGCTCGTTTTGCTCAAATGGCCGTTCGTGTCTTTGATGTAAACCCAGAAGGCAAATCAGAAGAAGAAATTGCTTATGAAGGTATCGATCGCTTATCAGCGTTCTGGACTTCTTTAGGAGCACCAACTCGCTTAAACTACTACGACATCGACGATTCAAAAATCGATTCGATGGTTGACAAAGCGATGGTATACGGAGAATTTGGTAACTTTGCAAAACTAAAAGGTGAAGACGTAAAAGAAATTTTACAAGCGTCACTATAAAAAAGAAGGCTCAGCGCTTAGCGCTGAGCCTTTTATTAATATTTATGAAGTTGCTCTGGTCGTTTACTCAAATGCTTCCAATGGGTTTCGCCATCATCTGCATCAAGAGAAACGATTACGTCGTCAACGCTTGGTTGACTCAAAATAATTTCTGCTAAACGTTCTTGTAACGCGTCCGCTTGAATGATGTTTAAATGTGGATCAACTTCTATTTTAGTCTCTACATGAAGAAACTCTCCTTCTTTCACCACTTCTAACTCGCGAATGTCTCGCACATCTGGATGATCAGTTAATATATGAGCAATGTGATTTACCATTTGTTCATCTGTCTCACCGATTGCTCCACGCGCATTATCCATAAATACTTTGCCGACCACATATAACATCATAAGGCCGATTGCGATAGAGGCAGCACCTTCAACTTGAAGAAATCCTGTAGAATGGGCAATTAACACGGCGGCTAATGCTAACACTCCACCCGCAGTTGCGACTAGGTCTTCTAAAAACACTAACTTTGTTGCAGGCTTCGCACGATTTAAATGCGCAAAACTTGTAGTAAGAGGTGCCATTGCGCCACCTTTTACGCCTGCTTCATGTAAAATTTCTTTGCCCGCTTTATATAGAACAAAAAATTCAAGTAGGATGGCAATAGATAATACTACAACACTAATGATGAATCCTTCTGCTTCTACTGGTTCAGTTAATTGATGCCAACCTTCGACAATCGTTTCGTAAGCCATAACCCCAACAATAAGTACTGCTCCTAAGAGAACAATATTCAATAGGCGTCCAAAACCATTTGGGAATCTTTTTGTCGGCGCTTTCTTCGAAAGAGCGGAACCGATAAACACAAAGTATTGGTTGGCTGCATCACCAATAGAGTGCATCGTTTCGGCGAACATGGCAACGTTCCCGGTGAAAAAGAATGCTACACCTTTCATAATTGCGATAAATGTATTAATGATTGCTGCCGTCAATGACGGCTTATTGCCCTTTTTCAGTAAACCAAAAAACTCTTTCATAAAACTCCTCCTCAATTAAATCAATTCAATTTCAACTTCTTTTACTTTTTCCATATCTGATAACTCTTGATAAAGATCAATGGTATCCTTATCGTGAGAAACAGACATGCGTATTGCCAACTCATGAAAAGAAAAAGAACTTTCTTTATCTGAGTGGGTAATCGATAAACTTTCTACAATAGATCCACCTGCTTTTAATTCGTCTAACACTTCCCGAATGGCCGAACGTTCAGTTACCACCACTTTAATATTAGCTTCGACCATTTTTAGTCGGGTTGGTCCGAATTTAAAAAGAAGGGGAGGTAAAACTTCTATTGCAAAAAGAACAATTAATACAGCTGTAACGGCTTCAATATAAAATCCTGCTGCTACAGCGATGCCAATGCCACCAGCCCCCCAAATCATAGCCGCCGTCGTCAAACCTGATATCGAATCATTCCCCCGCTTCAAAATAACGCCGGCTCCTAAAAAACCGATGCCTGAAACAATTTGTGAAGCTAGACGTAGAGGGTCCATTGTAATATTAACATTATCATATTCACTGCCTTGTGCAATATAGGCAGATTCAATTGAGATAATTGTGATTAAACAACTAAACGTAGAGATAACGATGCTGGTCTTTAATCCAACAGGTTTACGCTTTAATTCTCTTTCTAATCCAATTACTAAACTTAATAGAGCTGCTATAAGTAGTTTAAAAAAAGTTTCTAATGAAGAAACTTCCAATGCGCTGAAAAACTCCATGAGAAAAACCTCCAATTTCATTAACTTATATTGATTCTGTATAGAGAAAGTGGCAAACTTATTTAGTGGTTGTCTGTAAAGAAAGAGCAGAAGAAGAGGTGTGGACATGGAAAAACCGGCTATTCATCCATATATACCTATTATAATAGGAGTTTTCTCGGTAGCGTTATCAGCAATTTTTGTGAAAATGACAGTTGCGGATTCGGGAGTGACAGCTTTTTATCGTATGTTATTCTCCGTTTTAATTATGAGTCCAGTCTTCTTACTGAAATATACCCACGAAATCAAAAAGTTAAGCAAGAGAGATTGGCTTTTTGCTTCGATAGCGGGTGTGTTTCTAGCGTTTCATTTCATTTTGTGGTTCGAATCGCTGAATTATACTTCGGTTGCCAGTTCAACTGTACTAGTAACACTTCAACCATTATTTGCTTTTGCAGGTACGTATTTCTTTTTCAAAGAGAAACTTTCTATTAAAACGCTTGTTTCAGGAGCTATCGCAATATTAGGTAGTGTCTTAATAGGATATGGTGACTTTCAAGTGAGCGGAAGTGCTCTGTATGGAGATTTATTAGCCTTAATAGCATGTGCGTTGATTACAGCTTATTTGTTATTCGGACAAGATGTTCGAAAAAGATTGTCATTGGTTACCTATACTTATGTCGTTTATAGTATTAGCACGATAACATTATTCTTCTATATTGTATTAAAAGGAGAGTCATTCGGACCTTATCCTGCTTCTGAGTGGATGTGGTTTTTATTATTGGCAATCATTCCAAACTTGCTTGGACACACATTATTTAACTGGGCTTTAAAGTGGGTAAGTACTAATGTCATCTCGATCGCTATACTTTTTGAGCCGATAGGTGCTGCTATACTTGCTTATTTTATACTCGGAGAATATTTAACAGTGTCTCAAATAGTGGGCGGAAGTGTAGTGTTAGCAGGAATTATGCTGTTTGTTACAGACTACAGGAAAATTAAAAAGTACTTTTTTAAAATAAACGCTTGATTTTTCGCGCGTGGCGGTTTATATTTATATATGTCCTTAAGATAACTCGAAAAAATATTTTGAAATAGTATTGACATTGAGTTTGAAACAGGATATATTAATAAAGTCGCCAATGAGCGCGGCAAACAAAACGAAACAAACTGAACCTTGAAAACTGAACAGCAAAACGTCAACAAACAGCAACGCCC
>NZ_AEPB01000003.1 GCF_000189395.1 Planococcus donghaensis MPA1U2
CAAACTGTTAAGCAAATACGCTATTTTCGATTTCTTTAAGTTGATAGAAATACGCTTTTTTCTCCATCAACTCGTCGTATGAACCACTTTCTACGATGCAGCCTTTTTCCATAACGACAATTTGATCCATATTTTCAAGCCCTGTTAAGTCATGACTGATGATGACAAACAAATCATCTTTATGTTGCTGGAACATCTGCTGATAAATAACTTGTGCTGTTAAACTATCCACAGAAGATACTGGTTCATCCAAAAGCCATAGAGGCTTCCCTCTTAACATAGCACGCGCAATTGCTAGCCGCTGCTTTTGACCTCCCGATAAATTCTGTCCTTTTTCTTCCACTGTCATGTTCAAAGAAAAGTTGTTTAATTGAACTTGAGCTAGCACGCGAATCATTTGCTCCTCTGTCACTTCGGAATTCGCCATCAATAAATTGCTCCGGATTGTGCCATAAAAGAAATGATTTTCCTGCAAAACAATATTCATTTGTTGCCAAATCTCTTCTTGTTTAAGTGCCTCAACAGATTTTCCACCGATTGATAATTGACCTTGATTAAGAGGAAAAACAGTTAGCAACAACTGCATCAATGTTGATTTCCCAGAACCACTCGGTCCGACTATCGCTGTTTTTGTACCTGGCTTCAAGTGAAGAGATACACAATTGACTGCTAAGCTACTATCACCTGGGTATTGAAAAGACGCTTTATCCAGCCTAATATCCAGTGGCCCATTTGGCATTCCTTCTGTTCCTTGCAAAGCAGCAGGTTCCGCTACGATCTCTTCTAAACGAACAGACGCTTTCCGACTTTCTTCAAAGTAAGTTGGAAAAGCTGCCATTGGTGCAACATTTTCAAAAGCCGCAATAGAAATCATTACGAGCATTGCTAAATACAAGCCATTTAGTTCACCAGCTGCAACAAAATATGCGCCAACACCTAAAACAAAAAAGGAAACGAGTAACGCAACAAATGCGTTCATAGATTGAGCTAAGTTTTCTTCTAATCCTTCTTGTCGTTGCCCCTCATTATATTGAGCTGCGTCATTTTTCAATTGTTGTTCTTTTGCGTTAAGCTGTTGATGAATTTTCAAATCCCGAAATCCATAAAGAAATTCCGTCGATTCGATCGCTAAATTCCCTCTCTGCGCTCTAACTTGTCCATCCATACGACGCTTTCTACTAGAGAAAAGTGCTGGAACCACCACTACCGTTAACAACATTCCGATAAAAATAACAATCGCAATGCCTAGTGAGAAAAATGACGTAAAGAAAACTGCACTTAAAAACACAATGCCAAGCACTACTGGTGGATAAAATACGCGCAGTAAAAAGTTTTGTAAACTTTCCACATCCCCAACAATTCGCGATAATAAATCACCACTACGGTACTTGCTAAATATTCCTGGTGCAAGTGGTGACAAGCGCTCAAAAAACGATACTCTTAAATGACTCAGCATTGTAAAAGTCGCTCGGTGAGAATACAGCCGTTCTGCATAACGACTTAATGCCGATGCGAAACCAAATAATTTTAAACAAGCCGCCATGACTACGAGCGTTGTCATTTGAGAAGTTAAAGCTGCTTTTGAAATCAAATAACCACTTGATCCCATTAACGCAACACTTGCAACACCTGCTAAAAAGCCAAAAAAGATCGCAATGAGCACATCTTTTTTTTCAAGCAGTGTTAACTTCAACACACCTTTTAACTCAATCATTAAAAGCCACCTCCTTGCTGCGCTGCAAGCATTTCTTCGTAAGGCCCATAAGTTTCCAATAGTTCTTGATGATTTCCGGTTGCATCCAGTTTGCCATCATCTAAAAACAAGATGATATCTGCTTCCTTAATGGTGTGAAGACGATGAGCGACCGTAATAACCGTGGAAGTTTTTTTCAATTCACGCAAAGAGTCTTGCAAAATTTTCTCGGTTTGTAAATCTAGCCCAGTCGTTGGTTCATCAAATAAAATAAGTGACGGTTTTTTCAAGAAAGCCCGTGCAAGTGCAATTCGCTGCTTTTCTCCACCAGACAAACCGCGTCCAGCTTCACCAATTGGTGTTTCAAATCCCTTTTCAAGAGTTGATACCATTTCTGCAATACCTGCTTTTTTAGCCGCTACTCTCACATCTTCATCACTAACATCGCTTGTAACACCCATTTCTATGTTTTCTCGAATAGTGCCAGAAAAAAGATAAGGATGCTGGGAAATGTAACTTAATTGATCGAACCAAGAGGTTTCACTAATAGTTTCTCGAGCGACACCGTTCACATAGAACCGACCTTCGCTTTGCGGAAGAAGTCCTGCTAGTAAGTGCATCAAAGTCGTTTTTCCTGAACCACTTTTTCCGACAATCGCCACTTGACTATAAGGCGAGATTTCCACATTGAGCGGAGCTAACGAAAAACCTTCGCCGTATTGAAAAGAAAACTGTTCTAATGATAAGTGAGGTGGTTCTTCTGCCATTGCTTCTTTTCCCCACGTTAAATCAGTATTCGCTTTCTCTAACTCCGCCGTTAATTGGTTTGCGGCGGATACGCTCCCACGTGCCGTATGAAAAGCACTGCCGAAATCTTTTAATAGGTTAAAGAAATCGGGTACTAAAATTAATATGAAAAACGCTGTAAAAAAACTAATACTATCAAATACAACGAGTCTTAACCCTATTTCTAACGCTACAATACCAATGCTTAGCATGGAAATATACTCAAGCATCAAGGAAGAAAGAAACGCTGATTTTAATACATCCATTGTAGAGTCACGGAAACTTAAACTGCTTTTCTGAATAGCTTGCTGCTGTTTTTCAGCTTGCCCAAAAATTTTCAGCGTAGACAGACCTTGCAAAACATCTAGAAAAGTACCGGAAAAACGGTTGAGTTGTTCCATTTTTTCATCGGCTTTTTTCTTTGTTCCTTTTCCAACCAATGCCATAAAAACCGGAATAAATGGTGCTGTAATTAAAATAATGACTCCACTTGTCCAGTTTTGCGAAAAAATGACACCTAACAATATGATAGGAATGCTATACGTTTGAATCATCTGAGGAATGTATTTGCTAAAAAAACCGTCTATTTCATCTACAGAATCCATTAACAAACTGACTTTCTGACCTGATTGACCTTGTGTTGCAGCTAGCAATGGATTTCTAGCGTATGATTCGATTAGCGTATTCCGAAATTCATTTTTTACATCGGCAGCTAAATTGACTCCTGCTTTACCTAAAGCATACCCCGATCCTGCTCGCAGCAAAATCGATATCAACAACCCACCGAATAACGGGATTAAACTTTCAAAAGTAGCATTTTGAAGAAATACACGATCTGCAATCATCACGAAAAACAAGGCTTGTCCAATTGTGGCAAGGCCTTTTAAAATCGACATTACGACTAAAAATGTCATGGTGTGTTTTCGTTGAAATGCTAACTGCTTTAAATCGTTCATGCCATTCGCTCCTCTGCTTTATCTCCTTCTATTATAAAGCACCCCTAAAGGAAACCCCCGTCGATTGCCTGTGTTTAAAGGATTTCCGAGAGGTTTTGTTACAGTTCTGTTCACAAATCTATTTTTTCTCCATAAAAAAAATCTGCTAGCAATAATACGCTGCAGATTTAAAGTGACTAATTTTCGATTGTGCGTTCATAAGAACCTGTTGTAAAAATGACCGTCTTTAACCAAGCCATATCTTCTTGTATTTTCTTTTTTAAAGACTGATCCACGCATTTTCGGTATTCTTCCATGAGCTTTGTTAGCTCATACTCGAAAATGGCTAATTCTTCTTCAGTAATCATTGTAAACACCCTTTAAGGTAAGCCGTTTTAACGCATGCTTTATTACCTATTATAGTGAGTATATTATACCAAAAGATTCTCTTATTTGTCATTAAAATATTTTTTCGTTTTATAATAGCAATAATAAAATCGAATAAGATATGAGCCCAGTAGTAAATGCCAGTAAACTACTTTCTCGTTCTTCCGGCAACTCTTCTTTTAAAACATTTAAAATAACACCTCCAGCTAAGAAAGCTGTAAGTACGGAGATCATCCATTCATGAACTTCGGCAAAAGCACCAATTCCCCAGCCAATTAGAATTGCAGCAGCTAATAACCATCTGCCATATCGATCGTAATCTTCTTGGTGAGTCGCACGCAAGCCCTTATCATTTGTTATAAAGTGGACACCCATCGCAATAAAAAATAATGTCATGCCCAAAGAATTTTCATACTCTTCCCTAATAAGTAAATAACCGATGATGCCATTGTAAAGAGTAAAAGAAACAATATGCAGCCAAAAAACACCTATTGCCGCTTTTGGCTTTTCTGCATATTTGTTTTTCTTTTTTGAAACTTTAACTGAATTTTCCAAAGCATAAAAAACCACTAATCCAAACATAGCAATTAAATATATATGATTTTCGATAAAAAGCAACCTGCTATTTTCAAGCTCTCCATGCAAATCCTCTTGAAAGACACTCAGTTCTGGCAGTAAATGCAAAAAAACATAAGCGACTGATATTCCACCTGCTACGGAAAGAAAACGACTTCGCGGCAAAACTTTCATGAGTTTTAAGCTTTTTGAAAATAGATGAATTGAGACAAATCCAATAGCGAAAATAAAACTTAACCAAGTCATCTGCACACTCCTTCCTGCACACTTCGCATCTATTTCAACAAAGGCTTTACCGTAATACTGTCCCCGTAGACAGACACAACTAAACTAGTTGCCGCTAAACGAAATAAAGGAAAGCGCCTCAAAAGGTGCTTTCCTTTATTTCGTTTAAACTTTTGTTTTTTCACTGTGTTCGATGGATAATTCACGCAACTTAAATTTCTGTATTTTTCCGGAAGCTGTCATTGGGTACTCTTTCGTAAATTCAATATAGCGTGGAATTTTATGGTGTGAGATTTTCCCTTTACAGTAAGTTCTCAATTCTTCCGCATTGAGTTGCTCCCCTTCTTTTAAAATAATCCATGCCATTAGTTCTTCTCCGTATTTCGGGTCCGGGACACCAATCACCTGAACGTCTAACACTGAAGGATGCTGGTAAAGAAACTCTTCAATTTCACGCGGATAAATATTTTCCCCTCCCCGTATCACCATATCCTTTATACGACCTGTAATATCGATATAGCCTTCTTCGTCTTCAACTGCAATGTCACCAGTATGTAGCCACCCTTCCGAATCAATCGCCATTTTTGTAGCATCTTCGTTTTTATAATACCCAGACATTACATGATATCCTCTTGTACAAAGTTCTCCAGGCAAACCTAGTTCTACTTCATCTCCAGTCGCAGGATCAATGATTTTCACTTCTACTCCAGCATGTGGCTTACCAACTGTCGACACTCGCTTTTCAATATCGTCATCGGCTCGCGTTTGCGTAATGACAGGAGACGATTCCGTTTGTCCGTAAGCAATGGTAATTTCGGATGCCCCCATCTCATTGATGACTTTTTTCATCACTTCAATCGGACATGACGAGCCTGCCATGATGCCTGTACGCAATGTTGATGTATCAAACGTTGAAAATTCCGGATGGTTTAACTCCGCAATGAACATCGTCGGCACCCCATGAAGTCCTGTACATTTCTCGTCCTGCACCATTTGCAAAACTCGTTTTGGTTCAAACTGTTCTGCAATGACCATTGTCGTGGAATGGGTGACGGCCGCCATTGTTCCAAGAACACAGCCGAAACAATGGAAAAACGGCACAGGAATACACAAACGATCTTTTTCTGTTAACGCCATCGTATCGCCAACAAGTTTGCCATTATTGACGACATTCAAATGGGTTAGCATTACGCCTTTCGGAAATCCGGTAGTACCAGATGTATATTGAATATTGATAACGTCATCAGGGTTCATTGAATCGAAGCGCTCTTCAAACTCAGCATCGCTAACACTTTCAGCAAAAGCTTCGAACTCTGACCACGTGTAAATTCCAGGATAATTATTATCGCTCATGACAATTACTCGTTTAAAGTGAGGTAACTTACTACTATTCACTGCTCCTTTTTTAGCAGTTTTTAATTCTGGACAAACCGTATTCAATATATCTATATAACTCGTTCCTTTAAACTCTTCTCCTAGTATTAAAGTCGTCGCGTCCGACTGTTTCAATAAATATTCAAGTTCGCTCGATTGATAACTTGTATTAACGGTTACCAATACCCCACCCATTTTACCTGTGGCAAATTGACTCAATAGCCATTCACGTTTATTGTCTGACCAAATAGCGATATGTTCCCTTTTTTCAATACCAATGCCCATAAACGCTTTTGCTAAACGATCTGTTTCTTCATCAAATTCTTTGTACGTTTTTCGGATTCCATGCTCCGGATAAACGTATGCCTCAGTTTCCGGATTCTTTGCAGCTTGTTCTCTTACAATTTGACCAACTGTCTTATGTAAAATCTCCACAATACATCCCCCTATTTGAAAACGTTTTCACTCAACTTTATATTATCACAAAATTCCAAATTAATGGAACTTAATCGACAGTAAAAAAAGACGGTCAGCTCGCTCTTTATACACACTGCATGATAAACTAAAACCATTACACAGAACGGAAGGGATCGACCATGGACTTACAAACAATGCATGATCAATTAGCAGAACGACTTTCAGATAAACAACTTATTTCAGCCACAATTAGCCAACCCCGGTTAAAGTCAAGTGACGTTAAACGAATCAAGTTAAAACCCGTTGAAATAAAAAAAGAGTATTTCATTCAATTTGAATACCAACACGAACATGTGTTAAAACATGAAAATTTATCTCTAGAAGAAGCTATAGCAAAATTAACTTTATTGTTCAACGATTTCCGACAAGCTCTTATTCAATTTACAGAAGAAAAAGTTCAAATTCAGTTATCGAAGAAATCAAAAGTTAGCTGGAAAACCGAACAAACAAGTTCAAAAAAAGTAGAGCTTTCGCACAACCGTAAAAAACAATATTTATTAGAAGATGGTGTACCATACCCATTTCTCGTACGTCTTGGCGTTCAAAATCCAGATGGCAAAGTCAAAAAGCAAAAATACGACAAATTCCGTCAAATCAATCGCTTTATCGAATTTATCGACGACACGCTCGCTTATTTGCCCCAAGACCGTACCGTTCGTATTCTTGATTTTGGTTCCGGAAAATCGTATTTAACTTTTGCACTTTATCATTATTTGCGTATTGAAAAGGGCTTGAACCTCCGAGTTACTGGTCTCGATTTGAAAAAAGAAGTAATCGAAGAATGTCAGCAAATTGCACAAGACTTGCGCTATGAGCAACTCGAATTTCTAGTTGGTGACATTAACGATTATAACGACGAATCTGCAGTCGATATGGTAGTCACGTTACACGCTTGCGACGTAGCCACCGATATGGCATTGTCACGTGCTGTAAAATGGGATGCCAAAGTTATCTTGAGTGTTCCTTGCTGTCAGCATGAATTGAATAGCCAAATTGATGCACCTGAACTTGGCATTATGCTTCAACATGGTCTTATCAAAGAGCGTTTTAGCGCACTTGCTACGGACTCGATTCGTGCAGAACTATTGTCACTTGTTGGCTATGAAACGCAGTTAATGGAATTTATCGATATGGAACATACTCCAAAGAACATTTTGATTCGCGCTTATAAAACCGGTAAAAAACTAAGCGCTGGGCAATATGAACGGTATCAGCAATTTACTTCTTTGCTGTCAGCTAAACCTTTCTTAGAAAATGAATTAAAGGAGTACTTATGAAACGAAAAAACTTAGTGAACGGTATTATTTTAGCTTTTTCTGTCGTGTTGATTCGTTTTATCGACGTGCGCATTTACGATATGAACTTGGTTGTAACGCTGCTGATTTTAGCCGCTCTTATTTACGGAGCCATGCGGGTTGTCGAACGGTTCCCGTCACTTGATCAACCTGTTAGCAAACGCTCTTCCTATATCGTCAACACATTAGTCATTATCTCTATCTTTCTGGCGTTCTTTATATTTAAGCTATAAAAAAACTGACTCGGAGATTCCGAGTCAGTTTTTGTTTATCCATGTTGTTATCGCTTCTACTACTTGATCTTGTTGCTCAATTGGGGTGATTCCGGCTGAATTATCGCCTTTTTGTTCACCATACAAGCCAAATTGGGCGTGATTGCCCCCTTGTATTTCTACAAAAGAACGATTTTCAGCAAACAGTCGTTTACTATCTTCAATATCTTGAACTTTGGATAAGCCATCCAATTCTCCGTAAATCGACAACATCGCTAAATCGCTTTTCGAAAAGTCACTCGCAGGATATGACCCTAAAAAATACAAGCCCTTTAGTTTTTCAGATGGATCTTCTGCATAAAAAGAAGCGGCGACGCCACCTAGAGAATGACCGCCAACGAACCACTCTTCTACTTCTGAATGTTCGTCAATGATGTCATCTGCCGTTCCAGCACCCAGAATGCCAAAATTTAATAGCAGTTGAGGGATCGATACAACAAATCCTTGTTCACTTAAAGAGTGACCCAAATAAGCGTAAGCTTCTTTTTCGACTTTAGCACCTTGATAAAGGATTATTCCTTTACCATTTGGCGATTCCGGTTGAAAAAACAGACCTTCTTCATCTTTTTCAATTGCAGTTAAATCTACATTTTGAGTTAGCACAGCACTCGGACCATAATCAAATTGAGCATAAATGATAAAACCAACAACGCCAATTACTAGTAATGCCAAAACACTTCCCACAATACGGAGCAGCCATTTTTTCATCGAATCACCTTATCGTTGTGCATATTAGTAAGCCAGCCCAACGCGGCTTTGAATAAATTCTTTTGAGTTCAGTAGACGATAAGCAAATTCTGCCGTATCTCCTACTGTTATTTCTTTGCCTTCTAAAGGCAAGAAATCCTTTTCTGTCCGGTAATTGCCCTGTGCTTCGCCATCTGGCAAATAGGTAGGGCAAACAATTGTCCAGTGAAGAGATGTTTTTTCAAACAAGCGGTAAACCGCTTCGTGTTCTTCCGCAGCAAATGTCATTTTGCGTTTTGAGTCGCCACCTTCATAGCGAAGAAGCCCTGGACTCAACCGGCTATTTAAAATTCCAGCTGTTCCAATAGAAATAATTTGTTGAACACCGTTTTGTTCCATTGACTTGACGATTAAAGGGGCAGCGTCTGACAAAGTGGTCGTGCGGTCTGTTCCAATCGCACTAAAAACAGCTGTCGTCCCTTTGATTGTTTTTTCAATGTCATCTGCATTTCGCACATCGCCAATTACAACTTCCAAATTCGGACGTGTTTCTAGTTTTTCTGAACGAACCAACGCTTTTACTTCATGACCATCTGCTAAAGCTCGTTTTAGAATTTCTCCTCCAACACGGCCTGTGGCTCCGAATATCGCCAATTTCATTGCTTTCCCTCCCACAATTTCTGCTAAATGTTCAAACTATTTAAAGCGATAGCCTTTTTTCGCCAATACTTCTTTTAAATCTTGGCGATGTGGCTTGCTGAGGAATTGAGTCATTTGCTGTGTCCACGTAGCTGATTTTTGGTTTGAGCCACGGCTTTCATAATAAGATTGAATTGTCTGGTCGTACTCTGGCAATATCGTATCGTATTTAGCTTCATCGTATTCATTTTCATGTAAAATGGCTTCAACCGGCAAACGTGGTTTCACTCCATTTGCTTCATTAGGAACACCAATGGTTAAGCCATAAACAGGAAAGACGCCATCAGGTAAGCCAACTAGTTCACTAATGGCTGCCATATCATTACGAACGCCACCAATATAACAAATGCCATATCCTTTAGACTCTGCAGCAAGTGTTAAGTTTTGTGCTAACAGACCAACATCTGTTACAGCTACTAGTAAGTTTTCTGCTTGATCAAAGACGATGTCTTGTCCATGCAATTTCCCTGCGTGCTGAAGTCGATTATAATCTGCACATAACAGAAATACCGCTCCCGCTCCTTCCATTTGTTTCGCATTTTTCGATAGCTCGCCTAATTTTTTACGTTTTTCTGGATCTGTAACCCAAATGATTGAATAAGCTTGAACAAAATGTGAAGTGGCAGCGTGTTGTGCTGCTTCTATTAGTTCACTAACTTCCTCCCGCGTTAATTGTTTTTCTTTATAATCACGGACAGAAGCGTGTGCTTTCATTAATTCGATTACCATTCTATTGTATCCCCTCTCTGCTTGTTTCTTCTATCCTACCAAATTCTTCCCCACGATACTCTTTTAGTGATTTTTGCTACAATAGAACCGATAGAGGTGAATAATTTTGAAAAATGTAAAGACCGCTTTTTCCATTGTGTTTCTATTGGTTATTGGCGTTTTTTTATTTATATGGATTGAAAACGAACTAGCATTTCGTGAAGATTTGGAAAATCGCCCTTTGCCTTCTGGCTTACACCCCATCGTAGAAGAAAAGCGCGATTTACTGGTAACTAGAGCCGCTGAAATAGGTATTGATATTTTAATAACAGACGGCTACCGTTCCCCCGAAGAACAACAGGGCTTGCACAATCAAGGACGTAATATGCCTGGCGCTATCGTTACTTATGCAGCAGCTGGTGAGTCTTATCATAATTATGGTTTAGCCATTGACTACGCATTGAGACTAGACGACGACTCTGTAGTTTGGGATATAGAGCGGGACGACAATGACAACGGCAAAAGTGATTGGTTTGAAGTGGCAGCTATCGGAAAACAGTTAGGGTTTGATTGGGGAGGAGATTGGCAACGTTTTAAAGACTACCCTCACCTTGAAATGACTTTTGGTTTGTCGATTCGTGATTTGCAACAAGGATGGCGTCCTGAAGACAAGATTGAGTAACTCTTTTTGTAACGGATATACCTTTTGTTTCGTCTGATGTGTAAAGGAGGCATAATTATTATGAAAACCTTTGCGACTGCTGGAGTTATGGGTTTGGTCTTGCTGCAATCCGCTTGTGGAATTGAACCATCTTCACAGGACGATTTAACGGAGTTTCATGTAACGAGCCCACAAGCTGAAACAACAAAAGATGACTTTACTTATCGGTTAGTAACAGAAAAAGAACAATATACAGAAGGTGACAACGTCGAAGTTTATGCGGAGTTGGAATACACCGGCGAGTTGGAGAGCATTGAAATTTCCCATGCTGCTTCCCCTTTTTATTTCCTTATTTACGAAGAAACAAGAAATTACTCGGTAGAGTATGCTATGAATGAACCTTTACTGATTACCGTATTAACAAAAGGAGAACCTTTAACAGAATACTATGCAGGCAGTGGTGGCTATAGCACAGAAGATGAGGATGCTTATATCGAGTTTGTGCAAAATGTCTCAGACAATAATTTTCCTATCGGTTATTATAAAGTATCTGGATACGCTGATTTTTTTATCGAAAACACAGATGGTTCTAAAACCTTCTACAATCTCAACGCGCTAATTGATTTTAAAGTAATTCCCTAAAAAAGCCGACAAATTCTCTAAACAGAGAATTTGTCGGCTTTTGCTATCCGTTTTATGTGTGTTCACAAGATTTTCTTCACTCTTCCCCGTGTGCCCAGGCAATACGCGGGTCAACTTGCCTCGTCATTCGAACCATAATTGGTTGAAAGCCCATACGTGGCCAAAAATAAGCAGCTAGCTGATTCGCTGTTCGCCAATCTGCATAAATGTAATCAAAGCCTTGACTCTTCATATCTTCAAAACAATGATTTGCTAATGCACGTCCAATACCTGTACCGCGAAGCTCTGGATTTGTCGATGCTGCTGCAAGTTCTACACATTTTTCAGGAATTATTAAACTTAATGATTCTTCTTTACGAAAATACACATGGAATCCAGCAATTCGATCGCTTTGGTCCGCTAACCATAAATAAGCAGCTTGGTCTTCAGTCAACGCTTCATAGCTTTCTTTAACATTTTCTAATGTTTCTCGTGTGATTGGGAGCCAAGAAGGCGCTGTTGACTGATGAATGCTATTCCACATAGCCATTTTCTTTAACAGTGGCGAATCTTCTTTGCTGCCTTTACGAAATTCTAATTTTGGAGTAGTGCCGTTTTTAAGTTCGAAATCCTTTAGTGAAAGAATTCCATATTTTTGGTCGAACGCAAATGACTGATCTAGCCATTGATCAATGACTTTTTCGTCGCCGAGAGGGGCCATCAACATATGTTGGAAATAGCCGTGTTTGATCCATTCTGCACCTGCATTTGCATATAATAACCTTAATAAGCGTGGGTGTTCATGTTCGCTAATGGCAATTGATTCGTAGTCCATCCAAACATAACGTCCGTGTTTAGCGTCTTCTTTGAATTCATATAGCAAATAACCAATCACATCAATTTCTCTGACGGCTACAATGCCATTAATATAAGGACGTGTTAATACTTTTCGCAATACCTCTTCTGTGTCATCGATTTCTTCAAACCTGTCAGGTAGAAAGTCAAAAATTTTCCGTTCTCGCTCATGTCTTTTTGCTAGCAACACAGCCATTTGTCGAATGTGTTTTTCTTCCATCCCCATAATTCGAATCATCCACAATCACTCCTCTGAATGAAGTTTCACTTCCAATATCGCGTAATTTCCAAGTTTGATCTTTTCGCCAAATTGAACAGGTACCGGCTCTACAAAGATTGGGCCGTCGACGATAATCGTATGGAACTCCCCTTCTTCACCACACGCGTCGACACCGGCTGCTTCTAGCTCATCGATTAATTCGTGTGTAAACTCACGCCCTAAAAAGCGTTCGTCTAGTCGACTTGTATCCACAACCGTAATAACCGACTTAAATCCTTCTTCGATTAACTCGGTTAATAACGATTTGCGTGGTTCTTGCCAAAGTGGATGAAGGACGCCCATCTGTGCTTCAGCGCTCACCTTTTCAACCCAGTCTAAATGATCTTGCAAATCGATATCGCCATACACACCCATATCAATGTTTTGCGCTTTAAAGTTTTTCAGCTGCTCGATAAACTCTTTTTCATACCCCGACCAACTCGCTTTGCCGATGATTAATGGCAAACCCATACGTTCAGCTTGCGCTTCCATTACTTCTATGGGCAAACCGTGTGATCGTGATTTAGTCCCATCTTCTTCAAACATTGTAAATAACGCTAGCGGCACATACCCTTCTATTACTGCACGATAATAAGCTAACGCTGAATCTTTTCCGCCACTCCATGACATCACAAATGATTTTTGCATCATACACCTCTTTATTTTGCCGTTAATGTAACTAGTTCGCCATGACTCGGTTAAAACCCTTTAGTACTTGATAGTTTTGATAGTTAGAGTCGTGACCGTTATATCCTAAAATAAAAAAGCGACCGAAAAATATCGGCCGCTCTTTTTCTATTATTTGCCTACCATGTTTTCTGGTTTAACCCACTCGTCAAACTGATCAGCGGTTAAATGTCCGCTGTTTACAGCCGATTCTTTTAAGGTAGTGCCATCTTTATGTGCTTGTTTCGCAATTGCCGCAGCATTTTCATAACCAATATGCGGGTTTAATGCTGTAACCAACATCAATGAATTGCTAACGTGGTTTTGAATAATATCAAGATTTGCCTCGATGCCAATTGCACAATGATCATTAAAGCTATTCAAGCTATCCGTCATCAGACGAACAGATTGAAGGAAGTTATACGCAATAACCGGTTTGAAAACGTTCAATTCGAAGTTCCCTTGACTTGCAGAAAAGCCGATAGTTGCATCGTTACCCATTACTTGAGCTGCAACCATAGTCAACGCTTCGCTTTGCGTCGGGTTTACTTTACCTGGCATGATTGAGCTTCCAGGCTCATTTGCAGGAATTGTGATTTCGCCGATTCCGCTACGCGGACCACTTGCTAACCAACGTACGTCGTTGGCAATTTTCATTGCGTCTGCAGCTAATGCTTTGATCGCCCCATGCGTGTAAACCATTTCGTCATGGCTTGTTAATGCATGGAATTTGTTTTCTGCAGAAGTGAAGTTAGTACCTACTGCTTCGCTAATAAACTCAGCAACTGAAGGGCCAAATGTTGGATCAGCGTTGATACCTGTTCCTACAGCCGTTCCACCGATTGCCAACTCACGCATATACTCAACGCTTTCACGAATCATGCGCTCGCTCTTTTCTAGCATATGTCTCCAACCACTAATTTCTTGACCAAGCGTTAACGGTGTCGCGTCTTGCAAATGAGTGCGTCCAATTTTGATCACTCCATCAAATTTCTTCGCTTTTTCGTCTAACGTTGCCTTCAACTTTTGAACAGCCGGTACAAGGTTTTCTGTAACTGCTAAAACGCCCGCAACGTGCATTGCAGTTGGGTATGTGTCGTTTGAGCTTTGCGACATGTTTACGTCATCGTTTGGATGAAGCTTTTCGTCAGAATTTTGTTCTGCGAGGATTTCGTTTCCACGACGCGCTAGAACTTCGTTCATGTTCATATTCGACTGAGTGCCGCTCCCTGTTTGCCATACGACTAATGGGAAATGGTCGTTCCACTTGCCTTCAATGACTTCGTTTGCAGCAAGTTCTAGAGCTTTCATCTTCGCTTCAGACAATTTCCCAAGCTTATGATTAGCTTTAGCTGTTGCTTTTTTCAGTTGGGCAAAAGCCATAACAACTTCATGCGGCATACGCTCGGTACCAATTTCAAAGTTCTGCAAGCTGCGCTGAGTTTGTGCACCCCACATTTTATCTGTTTCAACTTGAATTTCACCAATGGTATCTTTTTCTGTACGATACTGCATTCCATTCACTCCAATTCTGATATATAAGTAACCTTCTCTTCTATTATAACCATATTCATCACCCAAAAAGCGATTTTTGTGGTTATAAACCGCTGTCGCTGTTACTGAAAAACTCTTCAATAATTGCTTCGTCAGAATGGGGAATATATTCTCCTTTGACGATTTGCGCACCGTTAATCGAACCACTAGATAACAAGATAATATCTTCCGGTCCACTTTCCTTTAAAGCGGCTAAAACAGCTTCACGTCGTGAATTCGCTGTGATGACTTGTTGTTTATAAGGCACTGTAAATCCTTTTAATACAGCATCAATGACGACGCTCGGTTCATTATCTCCAGGGTGGTCCACAGTTACGACAAGTACATCCGCTTTTCCTTCCGCTGCTTTTGCCATTTTCGGCATTTTCGAGAAATCGCGGATCCCGATTCCTGCGATCAACGCAATCAATCGGTTATGCGACAATTTCTTTACTTCATTCAGGACGGCTGATAATGCAACAGGCGTATGAGCATAGTCCAGAATAACTTTTCGATTGTCAGGACCTTGTATTACTTGAAAGCGCCCTTCGACTTGAGACATTTTTGGTAAAACAGTCACAATAGCTTCAATATTTTGACCTGACAATAGAGCGGAACCAATTGCTGCCGTTAAATTGGCTGCATTGTATTCACCGAAAAGAGGTACATGAATAGGCCAGCGTTCTCCTTTGTAATAAAGATCAAACTTCAACCCTGTATCTGAAGACTCACAAGCTGTCCAAATTAAATCCGCACCTGAGTCTACGCGGTTGCTGTACGTTAAATGAGGATAACTGATGACTTCTAATATTTCTTTTGCCATCCCTTTATCATCTACATTGACGACCGCTGCTTTAGACTGTTTGAACAACATTAATTTAGACTGAAGATAATGTTCAAATATCTTATGATATTCCAGATGTTCTTCTGAAATATTCGTGTGAATCGCGACATCAAAACGAATTCCTTCTACTCGCATTTGGTCTAAAGCGATAGAAGAAACCTCCATAGCTACTGCACGGTCTCCTTCTTCTACAAACCTTGCAAATATTTTGTGGAGGTCAGATGAAATTGGTGTGGTAGGCGTGCTCTTATAGAAAGGAATCTTGCCATCCATTCTTAAAATCCCAGTGGTCCCAATAAACCCACAGCCGATTCCAAGAAGATTAAACAAATTATAAACATATGTAGCTGTCGTAGTTTTCCCGTTGGTTCCTGTAACACCCACTTTGATCAACTCTTTTTGAGGCGAACGATAAAAGAAATCGGATAGGTAAGCAAGTGCTTCACGAACATTCGGTACGACTGCAAAAGAAAGATCTGGATGCTGCTTAGCATACTCAGCCAATAACAGCTGATTCGACCCAATTATTGTTGTCGCTCCGTTAGCAATAGCTTCACCGATATACAAATGTCCATCGGTATTTTCACCGGGCACACAAAAGAAAGCGCAGTCTTGAACAACTAACGTGGAGTTGTACTCGATTGAACTGAACGTTGAGTATTCTGGCCCGAATTGTAAAATAATAGGAAAAGAAGGGATGTTGCCGAGTTGTATATCCATTAAAAGGCTCCTTAGGAAAAAATTATGTCAAATACCTATGGTTTCACAGGAACGTGTATCATTATTCTATCATTTCCCTATGCTGCCGGAAACACTTTTAAACCAATCTTTCTGAAATGATGCTCTTTTCTGCATTTTTATTAATTCAAAAACCAACACTCAGAATTTGAGTGTTGGTTTTTAAGTGTCCTTTTTTTGTTAAGCTTTTTAATACCCGTTTTGTTTGTCTCTCTCAGATGTCATTTGCCCATTTTGTTTTTTCTCTAAAATCTAACGAGCCATAGATCTGCACGTAGAAAGTCCCTTCGCTCACTTCGACAATCATTACTTTTTCGTCTTGAGCAATAGCTTCGTTATTATAGCCCGCAGCTCGTCTTAAGATCACACCTGAATAAGTTTCGATGAGTACTTCTCCGTAGCCATCTTTAGGAATTGGAACGCTAACAGTAGCCACTTGTCCAGACAGGGATTCTTCCGAATGAGCACTGGTTGCAGAAGACACAGGCAATAAAATTAAAAAATATAGTAAAAGATCTAAAAATCCAGCAGCCAAAATAGAAATCCATAACACTGACCATTCGTTAAATGCTGTCGCTGTTTCCAATAAGAAACCAATCGCAGATCCGAACGTCACAAAGGCAAGGATGACAATTGGGCTGAATAGTGGCCAAGCAGATTTAAACTCTACAGCTTCTCCGAAAAACACACATAGGACTGTTAACGCACCTGCTACGAGTAATATGTACATATAAAGTTGTTCCATCGGCATACCAAATAGACCCATTCCAAAACCTCCCATCCTAGTAAATTACTTACCATCTCTCTTATTAATACGCTAAACGTTAAAGGAAGTTTCAGAATTCTAGAAATCCATTAAAAAAACCCATTCTTTTTACAGAATGGGTTTTGCAAATTGAAGCTCATGAAATCCATGTACTAGTTGGAATCCAATTCCTACATATCCTTCACTAAGCAATTGTTTTTGTTTTTCTAAATCATCCAATTTAACTGTAACGTGTTCTCGATAGTGAACATCTAATTTTTCTAAATCTTTGACGAGAATATAACGTTTCAATCCTTCATACTTTTCCTTTAAAGCTGCAATGTGCATAGATTGCATAAACTTATCTTTTAAACTCGGAATATTCATCGGTGCAACCGTACAGCAAATATAACGGAATTTCACTTCAAGATTGGGTAATTCTTTCATAATGACCTCGGCCAACTTCTGTTGAAGACGATTTCCCCGATATTCAGGAAGTACTACTGAAATTTCTTGATAAATAACTTTGTCGAACTCTTCTGGTGGTAGTCCAATATCCCACCCTAAGTGTTCTTCATCAATATCAGGAATTAACAATGCTCTAAAACCAATCAACTCTCCTTCAACATAAGCTCCCACCATAAGTCCGCGCTCGTTTAAGATAAACAAGAATTCTTCCGTTGTTAAAGCTTGTAGCGAAGTCTTTTCGGTAATAGACTCCATTACTTTCGCCTGAACTTTTTCAATTATAGGTAAGTCCTCTAAATACAAGCGCTTCATAGAAAAAGGTAGCTTTTTATGAAGCACTTGATTCGTGATCGTGCCTTCATACAGCAACTTCATCTCTCATTCTCCTCCGTCTGTTTATGTAGTTTTAGAATACCACTTCCATCTATGAACGTCTGTAAGTTTTTTAAATTAACTCATTAATTAAAAAACATTTATAAATATTAATCATTCTTTACTGCGACTCTATTTAAAAACTGATCTATTTCTTTCTGATTGCGCAATAGAAGAACTTGGTTGTAGGGATTTTCTTCTTTAAACTGTTCCATTCTTTTTCTCATCTTTGCTTTTCTTTCATAATATGTAGAAACGATAAATTTTAAGAAGGCTTTATCCAATTTTTCCGGACACCCTTCTCCTAAATCAGGACGGGTCTTCCCGTGATAGATGATTCGTCGTTTAACGACACGATACAAACAAACGACTAGAGGAAGCTCTAAATAAATAAGCGTATCTGCTCTTTGTTGCCGAATACTGTATGTGCTCGAGTAATTCCCTTCAATAATCCAATGCTCTTTCTCAACAAGCTTTTGCTGTTGAGCACTAAATTCTTCCTCACTGCTTTCCACCCATCCAGGCTTCCAAAAATACGCATCTAAATGATAAGCCGGGATCATGGTTCGCTCTGAAAGTTTTCTTGCAAAGCTTGATTTACCAGCTCCAGCAGATACTCCAAGCACCATAATTCTGTTCATATCTCGTCTCCCCTTACCCCATTTTTGTATAGTTTTTTCTTTATCATACACGTTCGATTTAACCTATACCAAAAAGAATATTTCATTTTCACTTGCAATATATGTATCCCCGTGTTATTCTAAGGAAGAATTATTTTTGTTCGGATAACTTTTTACGAAGTGTCAGATGTTCATCTGCAAGATTTGAGCAAGGATAGTAATACAATGTATGCTCACGCATACGAGGAGGAAATACACATGGAACAAGGTAAAGTAAAATGGTTTAACTCAGAAAAAGGATTTGGCTTCATCGAACGCGAAGGCGGCGACGATGTATTCGTACATTTCTCTGCAATCCAAAGCGAAGGCTTTAAATCACTTGACGAAGGTCAAGAAGTAACGTTTGATATCGAACAAGGCCAACGCGGTCTTCAAGCTACTAACGTACAAAAAGCTTAATCTAAAGCTAACTTGTCAATGAGCTCTTCTTCGGAAGAGCTCATTTTTTGTTCATTTTATAAAGCCGCGACCGAGGAAATTTTCTCCGGTCGCGGCTTTTCTTGTTAATTTAACATAAAATATAGCTGGAAAATCCCAAAAATCAAAGCACATACAACAATAGTGCTGATCGCAATCACTATCGCTAGTTTTTTCCCTGTCATACTTTCACTCCTTACCAATTTTCAATTCTTCAATGGTCTTCGCTAGCTCACCAGCCCCATCACTTCTATTCGATAACACCGTTAATACACTTTCCTCTGCTGCATAAAATAACGAGTGAAAACTAACACCTGGATCATAGCCCATAATGTGATATTTTGATGCACCATTTGCTTGCGTTTGAATCCAAAGCCCATACCCGTAATCACCATTGTTTCCAGTAGCATATACTTGAAGCATCTTTTGCAGCATACCTTCTGTTAACAATGTACCATCCATTAGATAATTCCAGAAGTTTGCCATATCATTTACCGTCACATAAGCACCGCCATCTGCTCCACCGCGAACGGGAATAGCGTACTGATTGGTTCGCCACTCTCCCTCTTCTTCTATATAGCCAAATGCCGTTTGCCCTGGCAAGCGGTCTAAGCGGAAATACCCCGAATTTTGCATCCTAGCAGGCTCAAAAATGCGTGCTGTTACCACGTCCACAAACTCTTTTCCTGTTACATTCTCAATAACTAACCCAAGGGCAATATACCCCGCGTTATTATAGTGAAACTTTTCCCCAGGTTCAAACATCATTGGTAACTCTTTAAATAACGGGATAAAATCTGAAGTTGTCTGCATTCCATACATTGGTCGTTGTTTCCATAAATCTTCGTAATCGCTCATTACCTGTTCATCAAAATAGTCTGGGATACCCGATGTATGTGTCAACAATTGATGAATTGTCACGTTAAAGTGAGGAAATGTCTCCGGCAGTAATTGTGACAACTGATCTTCAAAGCTAATTTTCCTTTCTTCTACCAACTGACAAACAACTACAGCCGTAAAAAATTTGCTACCGGAGGCAATACCAAATCTTGTATCAATCGCATTCGGTCGCTCATTAGCACGATCAGCAAATCCCCTCGCCATAGCCCACGGTTCTTTTATCGCTAAATAAGCAACTCCCGAGAAGTTCGTTTGCTCCATCTTATCTAGTATGGGATTAGCTGACTTTTCTTGTTGAAATCGACCTTCGCCTGTTATGTTAATTCGGCGACCATCAGTTAGTTCAATCGATAATGGATGAGTTTCACTTTTTTGTTTAGAAAAATACCAAATCCGCTTTGGTGCCACCAAAAGGATAAAAGCATGTCCACGGCCAAGAAAGTTTAGCGAATCTACTTCTATCCCTTTACTGCCTCTGACTGGAATATCCATGTCCTCAATTAATTCACCAACTTCTTCAACATAGGGCGTGGTAATACTCACTTCACTAATGTTAAGAATAGAATCCACCGTAAAATTGCCCATACGATCCACACTTCGACGTGCTATAAATTCCACTACATTTCCCGCTGGATCCTGAAAGTAAAACGCATCCGCATCAAAATTTGCGTAGAAGACTTCATCCATTCCTTCTTGGCGATTTAATGTCACGCGTTCACTCGTCCAAGATTTAGCAAGAGTAAATTGGTTTCCCGGTATATTCAGCGCAAAATGGTAAACAGCTGCCTTTTCGGATTCCCGAAAGACCAATTGGGAATCTCCCATCGACAATGTAAAACTGGTGTCATCTTCTTCAACAATTCGGAAGCCTAATTGGTATTCATAGAAACCTTTCATGTCTTCTAATTGATTTGTATACAAGATCACCTTTTTAAACATGCCCCTCACTCCTCTTGCCATAAGCATACCGAAAATCCAAATCTTTTTCCTCTTTTAACCACAAAAAAGAAGCCCAAAGGCTTCTTTTTGTGGTTGCTATACGTGTATCCAAAAACATATGTTCAGCAACTCACGATTCGTTATTTCTTTTCTTTAAAGCCTTGGTCGATCAAGTAGTCTTCAGCGTTATCAAACGTTCCGAAGCTTTCTTCTAAGTTTTTGCCTGTGTAGATATTCCAAAATGGCTCTTCATAAACCAAGTCCAATTTTTCATTGTCGCGATTAACCCACGTTTTATCATATGGTGGTTCTGGTTCTAACGACAAATAATCCAATGCATCTGCAAGAACACTGCGTAATTCTTTTTCAGAGAAATCACGAATGTTTACAAAGCCTTTTTTGTCTACTTCATATTGTGGTAAGTTGCCAACATACACAAAACCGTTACCTGTCGGATGCAAATGATAGACCACTATTTTCTTATCGTACAAGCTTTCTTCAAAATGAAAATTTACACGTTTCATCGATACGTCTTTTCTCGTTAGCTCTGGAAAAGACTCAATAATTTCAAGCTTTTGTTCAAATGTTAACAATTTCATTACCTCTTTCCATAATTTCATTTATTCATCAAAAATCTTAGGAAAATCCAAGACATAAACCACAAGCGATACACAAAAGCTCGCAGAAATATATAAGTACACCCATTTCACATTTTTAATTACCACTCAGTATACCACGCTTAGCCTAATCCCACATCCATAGAAAAAAGCTGCGTGAACGCAGCTTTTCTTCATGTTCTTTTTTGCTCAATAAGATTTCTTTGTAGCACTCACTTATTTCTTTTGCCAAACGGCCACCAAACACCGCGGTCAAAGGACACGGAAATTGCTGGGATTAATAATGGTAAGACAATCAATCCGTATAACAGTAAGCCTGTAATAACAATGGTCGCAATTTGCACAAGGCTCAGGACACCTGATGGCATCATAGCACCGAAAGTACCTGCTAGGATGATGGCAGCTGTAATGATAACTGTTCCCATTTTTGCCATCGAGATACGCATAGCATCGCGAACGGTAACTCCGTTAAAGGATTCTTCCCGGAAACGATCTAGCAAGAAAATCGAATAGTCGACACCTAGTGCTACTAACATGACAAAACCGAAGAACGGCACTGCCCAGCTAATGCCATCAAAGCCTAAACCGTTCACAAAGATCAACTCTGCAATCGCAATTGCTGTGTAATACGTCAGTAATAGCGAACCAATCATATACAAAGGCATGATCAATGAACGGAATAAAATCGCCAAGATGACAAATAAACTAATCAACATAATGATGACTGTAGTTGAAAAGTCATTAGAAGATACATCTTGTAAATCACTGTTAATACTTGAAATTCCACTAAATGCGATTTCCGCTTTTTCCAGTGGCGTTCCTATTTTAGTGCGTTCTACTGTTTCTTTTATTTCAGTTGTAACGCCAATTGCTTCAGGAGAATACGGATCTTCTGACAAAATTACTTCCATCATCATTCCCGTACCATCTGCAAACGAATACCGATCTACTACTTGTTCAAAATTTTCACTTTCTAATGTTCCTTCTGGAATATACAATCCCGTATCACGTACCGCTTCGCTATCGCTCATTTCTTGCATCATCTCAACAGCTTCCGTTAAACCGGATTCAATTTCAGCAAGCCCTTGGTTTGATGCACCTACACCTTCTGCTAATTGGGTTAAGCCCGCACTTAGTTCAGCTGTTTGCCCCGCTGCTCCAGCTAAGCCTTGTTGAATTTCAGCCAAGCCACCGCTGATTTGTGTTAATGCACCTACTGTTTGAGGAATATTCCCCGTTTGTTGAAGCCCTTGTGAGACTTGCCCCAATTGTTGATTGATTTGACCAAGCCCCTCAGCAGCTTCTGATAACCCTGCAGAGTTTCCAGCTTGTTCGCTAATAGCCGTTAAGTTGGTTTGAACTTCTGTCAGCCCTGCTTGCACCTCACCTAGTCCATCACGTGCATCGCCAAGCCCATCAGCTAATAACCCTAACTGTTCGTCTACATAAAGTTCGTTAATAATGTCACCTGTTGGGCGTGTAATTGACCGAACCGTTTCGACACCTTCAATTTTTTCAATTTCTCTACTTAACGCTTCAAAATAAGGAACTGTTTCTCGGCTAGTCAAAGTTTCGTCCGATTTCACAATTACTTGAACCGGTAACGAATCTCCTTTTCCAAAACCTTCTTCAATCGCATTTAATCCTTTTACAGATTCATACTCTGAACCAATCTCATCCACTGTGTTAAAAGATAAAGAATTATCATACGTAAACAGCAATGGCACCGTGATTAAAGCTACAACAAGTATAGATAGCAACGGACGATTGATCGACAATTTGCTCATCCAAATCCATAACTTGCTGTCTCTATGGGAAGCTGATTTTTTCGCTGGCCAAAATAGTTTTTCTTTTAACAACGCCATAAAGAATGGAACGATTGTATAGAGCACGATCAGCAAGACGAATATTCCAACTGCGACCGCAACAGCCGATTTGAAAATCGGGAATTCTGCAAAACCGATTGCGAAGAACCCGACAAATACAGCTGCTCCACTAATCAACAACGTTCTACCCGCCGTTTTGTATGTGTTAATAATCGATTGTTCGACATCATGTCCAGCTGCTAATTCTTCTTTATAACGGCTTAATAACAAAATACAATAATCTGTCCCAATACCGAACAAAATCGCTACAAGGAAGATTTGCGTATAGTTTGAAACTGGGAAGCCAAACCAATCAATGAAAAATGCTACAAGCGATTGACTTAATAAATAAGTAATTCCGACTGCTACAAGAGGGATAAACGGTGTCACAATTGAGCGGAATACAGCAAGTAGTAAACCAAAAATCAAGACAACTGTAATGATTTCTGTACGTTGCAATCCTTCTTGCGCACTAACATTCACATCATTGTTTATAATCGCTTCTCCTGTTATATAAACCGTTAACTCGTCAGGGATAATCGTATTTCTAATTTCATCGGCAACTATATTTACTTCTTCATCCGTACCATCAACTGTAATCGGCATCAAAACGGTTTGTTGATCTTCTGAAATTAGTTGTTCTTCGAGTTCTTTGCTTTCAACAGGATTTAATACACTCGTTATCGGATCACCCAATGCTTCGATGTCCGTCACCATTTGCTCTAGTATTTGACGCGTATCGTCTGTAACTTTACTTTCTAACGGCATAACCAGTGATATCGTTTGTTCAGCCGCATCCGCATCACTTAATATTTGTGAAGCAATTTGTGAAGAGGCTTCGTCTGATAACTGAAACGAACCTGCTTGTTCTGCTTGCTCTGTTAAATTAGGCGCTAACAAGAATAAAGCCACCGTTAATACGATCAAGCCAATCGCAATCGGCCATTTAAATTTTAATATGCTATGCATGCGTTACACTCCGTCCATCTTTATGATTGTTTTTAACTTGCGGAAAATGGTTAAAAACTGCTCGATTTCCTCATCTGCGATATTTTCAGACAGTAGCTTCTCAAGATAATCCGCCAATACTTGATCTAGTTCTTCAATAATTGCCTGTCCTTTATCCGTAAGCTCTAATAATTTCTCACGTTTATCTGTAGTATGTACCACTTGTATCACATTTTTTTGAAGCAGTTTCTTGATTCGACTGGAAATTGCGCTTTTATGTACAGCTTGCAATACCGCCAATCTCGCTGAAGTAATTTGTTTTTCTGAACCAATCAGCTTTAACATTTGAATTTGCTCAGGTGAATATTCTTTCCACAAAGGATGGTCGACCGACTTGATCACCCTTTCTGTTCCATAAACCAATACTTCTTGAAAAAGATCTACCGCTTCTTTTATTCGTCCATCCAAAATAGTATACCCCCTAAACTAATAGTATTAGTTTAGGGGGTATACCTTTTGTCGTCAAGTTACTTTGTTTATTCTATAGAAAAAACCTGTGAACAAAGTTCACAGGTTTAGCTTATTCAATATCACGCGTAGCCGTATTGCGGATTTCAATGCGTCGTGCATAAACATTTTTCGCAATGGTTTTAATAACCGCATAAACCGGAATCGCTAATATGATTCCCCATAACCCTGCGATATTTCCTGCCGCTAAAATCAAGGTAATGACCGTCAACGGGTGAACATCAAGCGATTTCCCCATCACGTTTGGCGTAATGAAGTTGCTTTCAATTTGCTGTGCAACTAGCATAATTATTCCTACATAGACAGCTTTAATAGGGTCTTCTACAAGCGCAATAAGAATAGCGGGCACAACCGCAATATACGGTCCTAAAAATGGAATGACGTTTGTAGCCATACCGATTAATGCCAATAAGAGCGCATAGTCTAGCCCGATTATTAAATAACCAATTAGCAGCATAATCCCAACTAAAAAGCTAACAAACAACTGACCTTGAATATACGCTTGTAAGGTATCATCAATGTCATGCAAAGTTTTACGAATCCACCCTTTTCGTTCCCCTGAGAAGAAACCAGAAACAAATGGAACAAATTTTTTATGGTCAACTAATAAATACACAAGGAAAAACGGGACTAATACTAATGTAATGATACCAGACACGAAACTACCGATAAAGGAAACGACCCATCCTCCAACATCACCTAGTCGATCCCCAATTTGACCCGTCATGCCATTTAACTGTTCTTCAATTGAATCTGGCAGGCGTTCACGTTGATCGAATATATATTGAGCTGACTCTTCAACACTTTGAATGATCTCTGGTGCATTATCTACTAATGCATTAATTTGATCTGTCACAATCGGACCAATCATGATGAAAAATAGATAAAATACTAAGATGATCGATAATAAAACTGTCAGAACCGCAGCCCACTTTGGAAACTTTCTCTTCATCAAGAAATTCAAAACCGGTCTTGTTAAATAGAACAAGACGCCTCCTAATAATAACGGGACAAAAATCGTACCCGCAATAATAAATAAAGGATCAAAAATTCCTTGTACTTCAATAAATAAACGAATGATGACTAGAGTTAGAATAACTCCTATCCCAACTTGAAACCAAAGCTTGTTCGTCAAGCGTGTCACTACCTTTCTTTTCATTAATATACACAGTTTACCATGAAAATATGGTATTATATTTTTTATGTTGTTTTGAATTTATTGAGTGAAAAACTCACTGCTAGATAACTAGATGAACGAACATTGGAGGACTTGCACAAATGGACCAATTATGGCTTACCATTAAATTTTTGCTTCTTGGATTATTTCAAGGACTTACTGAACCCATTCCGATTTCTTCAAGCGGACACTTATTAATCGCACAATATTTTTTGGATGTACAAATTGAAGGAAGCGTTTCAACATTCGCTTTACTCGTTAATAGTGCATCGCTAATTGCAGTTTTAATCATTTACCGCGAAGACATTCAACGCCTTGTGATAAACGGGTTAAAATATTTCACCGTGAAAAATGCCGAAACAAAACGCGACTTCATGTTTATTGTTTACCTTGTTGTTGCAACGATTCCTGCAGCAGTTATCGGTTTATTGTTCCAAGACACGATTGATGATAACTTATCAACTATCGTAACAGTTGGTTTGACCTTGATCATCACAGGTTTTGGTCTGTGGTGGATTCGCAATATGCGCGGACAACGAAAAGATGGCAGTATGACAATGAAAGATGCGATTATCATTGGTGGTGCCCAAGCGGTAGCTCTTATTCCTGGAATCAGTCGCAGTGGTGCTACAATTGTCGCAGCGATGGCAAGAGGCATCAACCAGGAAACCGCATTGCGCTTTTCTTTCTTATTATTTATACCAGTTAGCCTTGGTGGTGCAGTTCTCAGCATTTCGGATATCCTTAACGATGATAATTTAGCTACGATGGCGATTCCATACGTAATGGCATTCTTAGGCTCACTAGTCGCTTCATACTTCTCATTAAAATGGTTTATGAACATTATGGCAAAAGGACAATTAAAGTATTTTGCGATTTACTGCTTTATCGTCGGTCCACTTGTTGTATTGGCATGGCTCATATTAAATTAATCAAAAAGGCAGGCTGTCAGTTTATTGACAGCCTGCCTTTTCTATCGATTAAAGAAATTAGCCGTATAATACGGTTGATTTTCTTCATTAAATGCAGTTCCTACTCCTAAAAACCCGAAGTCTGGTTTCACAATATTTTCGCGATGTCCTAAAGAATTCATCAATCCTTCATGAGCAAATACACTACTATACTGGCCATACGCCAAATTTTCACCTGCTACATAAAAGCTAATCCCGTCCTCTTTCATGCGATCAAAAGGAGATTGTCCAGCTAGGTTCGTATGGCTGAAATATTGATTTTCGGCCATATCCTCACTGTGCTTCCGAGCCGTCGTTCTGGTTTCACTATCCCACTTTAATAACGGTAGCCCTCGTTGAATGCGAGCTGAGTTAGTCAATTCAAAAAGCAAGTATTCATAGCCTTCTTTCAACTTCTCATCCGACTCTGCATATATTTCAGGCCTTAGTTTTTCCAGTTCTTCATCTATTACTTGTACGGCTGTTACGGTATCTCCTTCGTGTATATCATAAAAAATGGTTGTATACGTACTATCCGTTTTAAACACATCATATTCATCACGGGTATCAAGTATATATTGAACATTTCCTTTTTGGAGGCTTTTGAGTGGAGTGCCAAGGGCGGAACGGACTTCGGACTTAGTGGAATCCATCGTAATCCCTTCCTTCGAAGAAAACAAATCTTGGTTAGTAAACATACCATTCACCAATCCATCTTGATCATAAGACAACAAAACATAGTTCTGAAAATCTTGATGATAGCTGTGCCAATCGGTTCCATACTCGTTGCGCATCAAACGTAGCGGCAATCCCACTTTTTCTTGAGCGTCTTCTTTACTCATTCCAAGCGTTACATTATGAACGGCAAACAAAGACTCCGTTTCAACTAGTTCAGGTTTTGCCACAGCCTCTGGCACCTCTGCTGTTTGAGAAACAATAAACGATTGCAGCTGTGCACCTACGCGCACAGTGAAATCTCGGGCTTCATCTATCACTTGCGTTACTTCTGAATTTCCTGCGATATTATCAACTGCAACGTCAATAGAATCCAAAAATCCTAAATCGACATATTTACCAACGGGCTCTTCCCAAATCGGGCGCGCAAAAAAAACGGCCAGCAACACAACAAACCACCAAAAAACTTTTCGCACACGCATCACCTCTTACTCTATAGTTTAAAGGCAACTCACCCATCCACAAAGCAAAAAGGCTTTGTACAAGAAAAGCGTAAGCGCCCATCTAGCTTCGACGGGCATAAGACACTCTGACAGAGCGGCGTTCTTTGCCGCACAGTCGGAGGGGCTTATGACCCTAGAAGCTGGGCGCTGGAGCTAGACAACAAGAAAAGCGTAAGCGCCCATCTAGCTTCGACGGGCATAAAGCACATAATTTTATCCATTCAAAAAGAGGTGCCATCATCAATGATGGCACCTCAGACTGTTGAAAGATTCCGCTGGAGAAGGTTCTTCTTTTTAAGGTAAAAAAGAAAGCTCTTTTACTTCATCAAACTTCTTCTGTAATAGCTGTTTTTCGAGGTGAACTAAATAATAATGTAAACGAAAGCCCAAGTCCAAACGTTACTAGACTCGTAATCAACGTAGTTGGATCAGACGAAAACCCTGGGAAAACGACAAACAATGACCCGATAATCAGTCCGATAATAGCTGCGTAAGTAACATAAGTAAAATGTTGAAGTAAATATTGAATTGCCTTACTGCTGACGATAAATCCAACGATGACGCCAGAACCGATTGCGAACACAACCGGAATGTTTAATGTGGATAATGCGTTGATTGCAGTTGAATATACACCCAATAACAGCAAAATAAACGAACCACTAATTCCCGGTAACAACATCGCCATACTCGCCAGCCAACCCGAGAAAAACAACATAAAGAAAACTGGTACAGTAAGCGATGTAATTGGCGCTAAGTCTTCCTCTGTCGGAATAAAAGCAGTAGCTGCCAACGCCGCTCCAATAACCAATAAAATAATCACGTGTCGTGGAGTAAAGTTCTTTTTAACTTCAGCCTGCTTCATGATATACGGAATAACTCCGATGATTAATCCCATGAAGAAAAATTGAGTCGCTTCATGATGTTGTTCTAGTAAATATTCGATCACACGGCTAAATAATAAAAGAGTGATGACGATTCCTATGCCAAGAGGCACTAAAAATCCAAGTTGTTTTTTCCAGTTACGACTAAAAAATCCGCTAATGGCTTCTAACAAACGATCATAAATCCCTAAAATAAACGCAATTGTACCTCCGCTTACCCCTGGGATCAAATCACTGATTCCCATCAAGATGCCACGGTATATATTCTTCCATTCCATTCGTCTAATCTCCTCGTTTTAAAAATCACTTGTATTAGTATAGCATGTGCTTATTGGAAACTCGAGCTTCACTCTGACCATTTTTTAGTCTAAAAATCTTAGGCTAGCACTTCTTTCGCTTCTTTCAAAATCTCTTGAACAATTTCAGCAGCAGCTTTTTCTTCAGTCAAACTACGCGTAGACTGCCCTGCCCACAATGACATAAATTCTGGATTGCGTAATTTTGCAGCAGCGGCACGAATATCTTTTGTAAGTGTATTTTGAGAAGGAAAAGGCAAAGGCGCAACGCCACTTTGTTCAAATTCACGGATAAAGCGATTGGCAATGCCCCGGGCAGGTCTTCCGGAAAAACTTTTCGTTATTACTGTGCTTTCCTCATTACTGTCTAATATCGCTTGCTTATAAATTGCATGCGCTCCTGATTCTTTAGCAGTAACAAACCGAGTACCAATCTGAACTCCTTGTGCACCAAGCGCAAGCGAAGCAATTAATCCGCGACCATCAACAATACCGCCGGCTGCGATGACCGGAATCTTTATTGCATCTACTACTTGTGGAACTAAAGATATGGTGCCAATCTGTGCACCGAATGAATGTTGAGCGAGTGAAAACGTACTGCGATGACCCCCAGCTTCACTTCCTTGAGCTACGACTGCATTTGCCCCAGATTTTTCAGCTAGTATCGCTTCTTCTACTGTAGTAATCATTACGACAGTTTTAACTTGTCGTTCTTGCACGGTAGTCATTTGCTCTTTAGAGAAGCAACCAAAAGCGGCACTAATAATCGGTACACCTTCCTCAATACAAATATCAAATTGCTCTGCGCTCCAATTAGGTGACGAATATGCGGACTCAAGGTTGCGAATTGCTAACTCTGAACGAAAAGGGCTTAATACTTTTTGCACTTCCGCTAACCGGCTAAAGTCGTCTTGTTCCGCAGAAGCGAAAATATTAACAGCAAACGGTTTGTCCGTGTTCGCCTGAATTTCCTTAATTGCTTTTCGCAGTGCATCCGGTGCCATGTATGCTGCGCCTAAAGTTCCGAGCCCTCCTGCATTACTAACTTCAACTACTAATTCTACGGTTGTTGGCCCACCCGCCATCCCCGCTTGAACAATCGGATACTCAATTTCAAACAACTCACAAATTTTTGTTTGTAACGAAAACATACATACTCCCCCTTTGTTTCGTTAAATATTGTCATTGTTCTCAGTATCTCGCAAACGACAATATGCAGCAACAGGGAACTTTTTATCGGGTGCCACGTTCTTTATACTAACTACACACAAGAAGGCGGGATTTACTATGAAGGGATTCCTTTCACTTTTAGGTATCACTTTAGTCGCAGGGGCATGTGGATTAATCCTTTTGACTTTTTATAACAACCCTTTAGAAAAAGCAATTAGCCAAGAAAGCATGCACGCATATATCGAAACACGTCAAAACAAGAATTTAGAAATCCCTCTAAAAAATCAAGTACCCACCAAAATTCCAGAGCAAGCAGCCTTTACAACTACAGCTTATATGTCGATAGATAATAGTTGCGAAAGTGTCTCCTCCAAATAATAAAAGCCGACTCAATTGAGTCGGCTTTTATTTAGTAAACACATAAACGAATGGAATTTCCTGAAGGGTCTTTCACTTCCCAATAATCATCATGATGCGCAATCTCTATTCCTGCTGAATCGAGATTTTCAGCGATTTTGTCACGATTCTCATTTTCCATCAGTAACGTGTAATAATTTAATCCTGCTTCTTTTTCAGGAAGTGCTGGAATCCCTTTGCCGTTCCAAACATTCATCCCAATGTGGTGATGGTATTTTTGATCTGCTAGAAACAAAGCTTGCGCACCTAGAGTTGAGACTACTTCTAAGCCAAGTACATTTACATAGAAATTTTTAGCTTTTTCTAAGTTGGACACGTGTAAATGAATATGTCCCATCACAGTTTCAACTGGTAAACCGTTCCAAGACTGTGAAGAGTTTTTTGCTCTTTCAACCAATCCTGGAACGTCAATCGGCTCAACCGCCATTAAAACTGCATCGTCACTCCAACTCCATTGCTCATGATCCCGGTCCCGATAGATTTCAATGCCATTGCCTTCTGGATCCGATAAATACAACGCTTCGCTAACTAAGTGATCTGCAGAGCCTAGTTGAATTTCTTGCTGATGAAGATGAACTAGCATCTTTCCTAAAGATTCTCTCGAAGGTAATAATATCGCGAAATGATACAGCCCTGCATAACGTCCTTGTTTGGGGATGAGTCCTACAACCGCCTCGAGTTCTACCAACACTTTACTGCCAACACCTAGACTTACTTTTTCTTCTTCTTCTGAAATAACTTCAAACCCTATTACATTTTCGTAAAACTGCTTCATTTTCAGAATATCCACTACTTTCAACCCCACTTTTCCTACATGAGTGACCGGTCTTTTATGAAATTCCATGTACATTCCTCTTCTCTTTTAGTTACTTTATGTAACCTATTATATTTAGTATACAAACAAATATCAAGTAACTCAATTCTTTTAAAGCACCCAATTGATGTGCTATGATTAAAGAAAAGGAGTGATAAGTATGGACACTTCCGTTATTTGCCCTCGCTTTGAGACAGCAATTTCTCTACTTAGTCAACGATGGACCGGACTCATTATTTACCAACTGTTATCTGGCCCCCAACGCTTTAGCCATTTAACAGAAGTAATTGGCATTAGTGGTCGGTTATTATCCGAACGTCTAAAAAATTTGGAAGTACAAGGGTTGGTCACACGAACCGTTTACCCTGAAACACCCGTACGAATTGAATATGCTTTAACGGAAAAAGGTTATTCTTTGAAACCCGTTATGGACGAAATTCAAAATTGGTCGCAAACTTGGGTAGATCCTGTTTAAACAAGTAAAGAAAATACACATAAATAGCTAAGACCACTTCCACCATCGCAACTTTATTTCATAAAAAGAAGCTTATCCAAACTTACTGGATAAGCTCTTTTTTATTGGTTTTGCAAGTGGATGATGTGCTTTAATCCTTCATGGGTGGTACTGAATATTGGATTATTGCGATCCAATTGCACAATAGACATAGCTAGTTTCGGACTGATTCCAACTAGAATGCATGTAGCTCCTATTAAATCTAGAGTGTCCGTCATCATTTGAATTTGATGTCGAATTTGATCTTCAAATTCTTTAATCCCACTTAAATCAATCAACACATACTCGATTTGTTGTTCAGCACATCTCGTTAAAATCGTAGCGATTAAGTGATCTGTACGACTTTTATCAAATGCGCCAATCAATGGTACCGCAATCGTTTTATCCCAAACATTTAAAATAGGAATGGATAATTCCTTTATTAATTGCTCATTGCGTTGTTGTTCCGCAGCTTGCGTAGTAACATCCATTAACATTACAATATACCCTTCTGGTTCATCGCTATCACTTAGAATCGGGGTTACTACAATATCAGCCATCACTTGGTTACGAATCGATATGCGTGTCCGGTGAGTTCCGTTTAATTTTTTCATAACCGTTTTTTGATGCTGCGGATTTTTATGGAAAGCATCCATACTCTCTCCAATTATCTCTCTACAATCTGACAACCCATACATAGGAGCTACTTGGTTTAGTAATCGACATGCTTCAGAATTCATCCACCTAATGATATAAGAACTATCCGCAATAATAATTGTTTCCCCAATAACATCAAGGGCGGTTAATACGTGTATGTTTTCTGGAATTTTCCCAATCGCCGGCATATGCTTCCACCTTATTTCTTAGTTTCTACAAATTTATGTGTCTCTATTATGCCATAGCTCCACAAAATTCGTCGTTCTTATTCAATTTGTTTTAAAGAATTCATCGATTTTTCTCGTGCAGTTGAATAGCCTTCATCAAACCGTTCGATTGTTTCGTGTTTAAGCCAATAAGTAACTGGAAATAGCTTGTCTAAGAAATAACGATCGTGCGACACCGCAATAATTGTGCCCGGAAATTCACTTAACGCCTCTTCCATAACTTCTTTTGCTTCTAAATCTAAATGGTTGGTTGGTTCATCTAAAATGAGCAAATTATGATGTTGGTGCATCAATTGGGCGAGCCGCAACCTCATTCGCTCTCCGCCACTAAGTTGTCGTACTGGCTGAAATACCATGTTCCCAAAAAATAAAAATTGAGCGAGCATCGTATTCCGAAACAGCAATTGCTTCACGGAATTCTTCAATGATAGTTCTATCATTATCCATCTCTAACGTATGTTGAGATAAATAACCGATTGATAAGCGACTTCCTAACTTTACTTCTCCAATATCAACTGATTCTTTTCCAACCATCATATTAAGCAACGTGGTTTTACCTGCCCCATTTGACCCAACAATCGCCACCCGTTCTCCGTAACGGATGTGCATGGAAATGTCTTGAAACAACATACGCTCTCCAAATTCTTTCCACACCCCATCGAGGTAAACAACATCTTTTCCGCTGCGTTCATCTATTTTCAAGTTTAATGCCATCTGTTTTTTTGATAACACAGGGCGGTCGAGAACTTCAATGCGATGCAACGCTTTTCCCATACTTTTCGCTTGTCGGTGCATGCCGGCATTAGGTGGATTTGCTCGATTGGCCCATTCTTTCAACCGTTTAATCGTTTCTTTCATCTTTTGGATTTTCTTTTGCTGATCTTGGTATTGCTGAAACTCTATTAATAAGCGAGCTTCCCGTTCTTTGACATAGCTCGAGTAATTTCCAGCGTATCGAATTAACTCCCCTTGGTCCAATTCCCAAATATGCGTAACCGTTTCATCCAGAAAATAGCGATCGTGAGATACGAGGACAATTGTTCCTTTGTAGTGGCTAATAAATGAACCAAGCCATTCAATTGCCTCTAAATCCAAATGATTAGTCGGTTCGTCGAGCAATAACAAATCTGGTTTTTGTAAAAGTAATTTTGCTAATCCAATTTTTGTCTTTTCTCCCCCACTTAAATGTCCCCATTGTTCAAATTTTAATGATTTAATTTTTAAGCCATTTAACACTTGGTCAATTCTCATATCGATGTCATAACCACCGCGTTGGATAAAATCATCTTGAATTGTTCCGTACCGAAGGAGCAGACGTTCCATTTCATCCGGATCGACATTTTCCATCTGTTTTTCCATCTTGGTTAGCTGCTGTTGCAAAGCGTTTAACTCTATAAAAGCAGCCTTTAACAATTGGTCTACTGTCTGCGCTTCCTGTTCATCAGGTGATTGTTCTAACAAGCCGATGTTACTGCCTTTTTTCCACGTCACCACTCCTTCAGTCGGCTGTAAAGTTCCTGCAAGCACATTTAATAACGTGGACTTTCCTTCCCCATTTCTTCCAACAAGTCCAATACGTTGACCTTCGATGACCTCACCTTTTATATGATTGAATATCTTTTGTGTAGCAAAATGGCACATTAATTGTTGAAACTGACTAATAATCATCTTTCTCTTCCTTTCTAATGAAGAGACCTGCACACAAAAAAGGCACGCCAAGAGGCATGCCTTTTTTAAAATCCGATTGTAGGCAGATGTCCCTTACTGGTAATATTCACTCAATTTTGTTGGCTGAAAAAGAACAGACTTCTCCCGTCCAGCTACTCCAGTGAAAGTAACGCCATGAAGAATGTATAGATATTCCTGACACTCTGTCATGCGCTTACCAGTTTGATTCATCTTACCCACCTCCTTTATATAGTCTCTCCATCATACAATTCTAATCAAACTGCGTCAATGCATTGACGGAATATTCATTTTATATAAACTTATCAAAAAAAGAGGTATATGCTCTTTAAAATCGGGGTAAATATAGAATAAGAGCTATTCAGTTGAAAGGGGAATCAGATAATGTCTATATACTCTAAATTGACTTTTGACAACGATACCCGAAAAGTAGAAAAAGCATTAAAAAAGTACGAAGCTAAAAAAACAGAAGCCTTAGTATTGCTTGCTGAAATCGACATGCTCGAAAAAATGGAAGATGTTGAAGACGCTGAACTGTGGAAGCGACAATCTATGAAAGAGAAACTCGTGGCAGTCGAAAGACAGCGAAAAGAGTTGAAAGCATTAATTACTGATTATATTGAAAAACATGGTGATCAAGATTTACATCCTTATACTGAACTATTGCAAGAACTTGAAAATGATAAAGCAAAATAAGACGAAAGCAGGGATCCATGAGGTCCTGCTTTCGTCTTATTTTTTCCTAGATGCACTTTTCCCAATCGACTGCAAAATATCTCCCATCCAACCTTTTTGCTTAAGATATAAGTAGAGAACGAATGTCGACCCTAAAATAATTAACATCGATCCAAGATATCCAAACTTCCACTTTAGCTCAGGCATATTTTCAAAATTCATGCCCCATAATGCTCCCCAGGCCATAACTGGTGTAAACAAAGTAGTTAAGACCGTTAAAGTTTTCATGATTTCATTGCCACGATAATTGGCGACTACGTTTTCGATATCAACCATATTATTCACTTCATCTTCATAAGAATCAACAAGCATCACACAACGCTCTATACGAGTAGCTGTTCGACGATACTCCACTTGTTCTGTAACATCTTTTCCAAAGGTTTCTTCAATAGCCATTTTAATTTCTTGAAACCCCATAATCAAATGCTTCCACAATAAAATTTCATGGCGAATGTTCTCGATTTCTCCCAATGTTTTTTTATTGTTTTGTTCTTTAATTGCCCATAACAAGTCATGAAGACGTTCTTCAAAGCTATCTATTTTATGCAAAATCGATGCGACCATTTCCCCAAGAATAATCATCATGACTTCCACTGAAGATGCCGCACTTTCCATTTGTTTTAAAATTTCACCTTTACCTAAATCTGCTTCTTGTTCAAAATCGAATTTACTGGTGACAAAAATATGCTTCGACAAATAGAAGTGAAACACCTCACGAGATTCTTTGGAAGTTGCACTTTGTTTGTATATTAACGAGCCCCATAAAGACTCTTTGCCTCTGGATACAGTATGTGTATGAAGAATATTAACTGCTGGATTTTTTGATTGATCAATCCAGTTCTTCATTTTTTTATTTTCTGGAAGGTATTTACGAAAGCTCGCACCTTCAACATCTTCTTCGTGCCAGATTGCATGTGTGAAAACATATTGAGGCATGGAACAATCCCCTTTCAGGAGTGGATACGATGCAAAAAGCAAGCCAACACTTGGCTTGCCTACTCTTTCTCTTGCGTATTGTCTCTGTATTTTTCATTTGAGTTTTCTTTATACTCTAAGTCTCTGTCCGGCATCGGATCAAATTCTTTTTCGGGCGGCATATTCCGCCGTGGTTCAACTTCTGGAATCAGTTGCTCTCCTTCTTTGTTTTCACGGTCTTTCTTCATCCAAACCACCTCCTTGGATTGCTGTTACACCGTAATTACCCGTTCTCTCTATTTATAATCACGCCAAAAACATCTAATTACTGTATTACTAAAGATTCAATTAGCTCAGCATCGTCTGGATAAGCCATTTCCAACTCCCGTATTTCAGCAACCGGTTTCCATGCCACATCAGCAATCCATTCATCTTCTTCATGAAGAACAATTTCTCCACCTGTCACTTCTACTTTGAAATAAATCACTTCAAAAGATACTTTCGAATCTTCATATTCTCCTGTACGAGTGTGTAACGTTTCCACAACTTGAACGGTCAATCCGGTTTCTTCGAAAAATTCTCGAACGCAACATTGTTCAACCGTTTCGCCTCCTTCAATTCCACCTGCTGGTACTGTCCACTTTTTTTCTTCTCCAGGTACTCCCTGCAAAACTAACAGCACTTCGTTTTTTTCATTGACACAGACGCCTGCTGCGCCTTTCCAATTTGACATTTCCACGGAATCGCTCCTATCCTATTTTCAAATTAATCAGCTCTTTTTACGTTACCACACATTTCAACAAAACCGGACGGGCTTCTCCAAATAATTCTAGACATGATAAAACGGCTTGCAGCTGCAAGCCGTTTTTATGAAGGTGTTACTCAGCCTTTTTTCGTTGTTCCTGTTCTAAAACCATGCCGTGTGTAGCTTCCGGTAATCCAAGATCTCCTGAAAAACCATTTGCTCTATAAAAAGCATCGGCTGCTGAAGAATCTGTTCTGACGACAAGTTCATGGAAATGGCCTTTCGCATCTTCAACAATTTTTTGCAATAACTTTGTGCCAATGCCTTGTCTACGGGAATTTGCAGAAATATAAAACCTCCGAAGTCTCCCGACTCCATCTTTACTCGAATACGGGTCACGATTTAATCCGCCAATTGCTACTAACTGGTCGTGATGATCCCATACTCCGTATAATACTTCCGCCGGCTTATTAAAGGTATTGCTACCATCTTCATACTGGTCTACAAGCCTCCTTAAAAAACGATAGCCTTCCGCTTCACTTTCTTCTACCAGTTTTGAAACGTCTAGCTTTTTCAAATCTTGGATTTCTTTGATTTCTACTGTCATGTCGCATCCTCCTCATAATGGATATACACTTTCCACTTACGGATTTACTGACGATCACCTGCTCTTTTAGTGTATAGCAGTTATCGTGTAATTGCCATTAAATATCAGAATTTTCATGCAACTAAAAGGAGACTACAAATTTGTAGCCTCCTTTGTTATTTACAATACGGTATTTTCGATCGTCTCTTTTCGTTGTTCTGTTTTTTTAATGATGAAAATACTCGTTTCATAAAGTCCCGCCATCGGAATCAGCACTAGCAACTGACTTAAAAAATCCGGTGGGGTAATCAATGCCGATACAACAGCTAGTACAAGATAGGACCACTTTCTGACCTTTTTCATCGACAAAGAAGTTAAAACGCCAATTGATGATAAAAACAAGGCTATAATCGGCATTTCGAATAACAGTCCGAGTGGAATTGTTGTCATGATGAGAAAATGAATGTATTCATTTGCTGAAATCATTACATCAAAATTCGCCATCCCCATGCCAATTAAGAATTGAAAGCTTAACGGATTAACAATAAAGTATCCAAAAGCAATTCCTAAAATAAACAACAAAAACATCACCGGTGAGTACAAGCCGAGAAAACGCGCTTCTTTTTCTTCCAACCCTGGTTTCACAAATTTCCAAATAAAATGAATTAGAAATGGTAAAGATAACCCTAAAGCTAATGTTGCTGATATAGAAGTATAAAATTTAATCACTTCTAGAGGTCCCAAAATCACCAAATTATTTCCCTTTACAATAAAAGGAAACCAAAAATTCAAAGTCGAAAAGACCACTACTAGGAAAAACAAAAATACTATCGCACTTTTAATAAGTTGTTTACGCAATTCTCCTAAATGGTCAACTAAAGTTTCAACTTGCACCTCTGACTCTTCCACCGGTGGTTCCGGTTCATTACTAGGAGGTTCCGGCATTTTTGCCGAAACCTTTTCCGCAGGCTCCTCTAGTTGTACCGTTTTTTTACGTAACGGGCTTATTAACTTTCTGTCTCCGTACGGATCCATTTAACCACCTTCATAGTTTCTCAGATTTTTTCAAGTCTTTCTCTTCAACCGTGTCTTTTTTTACCGTCTCTTCGTCATCATCATCCATCAATCCTTTTGTTGATCGTTTGAATTCAGCGAACGTTTTACCGACTGCACCACCAATTTCAGGCAATTTCTTTGGTCCAAATATAATTAACACAATTACCAAAATGATGATTAAGCCCGGTACCCCTATTGAAGCTAATCCTCCCATAATGTTTCTCCTCCTTTATTAAGCAAGTGAACCACCTTCACGGCTATAACGAATAACACCTTCTGCACAGCGATAAGCCAAAGCTCCGACAGTTCCTGTTGGATTGTAGCCGCCGTTATGAGCAAAGTTGCCCGCGCCTACGACAAATAGATTTTCCGCATCCCAATGTTGCAAGAAATTATTGACGACACTAGTAGCCGGATCAGCTCCCATAATCGTGCCGCCTGTATTATGAGTTGTTTGGTAAGGAACGATATCATAATCCGTAAGTTCACCCCCGGCCGCAACCGTTTTGGCACCCATTTCTTTTACGATTGCCTCTGCTTTTTCAGTAATATAACTATGAAGAGCACGATCTTGATCTGTAAAATTATAATTTAACTGCAAGAGAGGAACTCCATAAATATCTTTATACGTACCGTCTAAGGTTAAGAAGTTTTCTTTATGTGGCATTGAAGCCCCTTGGCCACCTACACCTTGTATTCTTGTGAAATTTTCAATAGATGCCCGTTTAAAATCTGCTCCCCATGAGGGAGTACCCGGTGGTGTTGGATTAGAAAGGATTGGACGAGAACCAGTTTGTGTTGAAGATATACTTGCACCATGAATAAAATCTAGATCTCCATGGTCAAAGGCATCACCATTAAAGTCATCAATTGTCATACCAAGAGCGCCTGCTCCCATAAAGGTATTCGATTGTTCATCAAAAAAACCTGAAGCTCCAGGAAGAATTTGATATGCGTAATTTTTACCTAACGTTCCTTGGCCTGTTTCTGGGTCGTACTGCTGTCCTATATTAGAAACCATCAATAATTTCGCATTATTCATTACATAACTCGTTAACACTACAGCATTAGCCGGTTGGATAAATTCCTCAAAAGTTACAGTATCATAATATCTGACACCAGTTACTTTATCGCCTTCTTTTATGACTTCCACAACGTTTGCATTAAACCGAACTTCATAATTTCCTGTTTCTTTAGCTGCGGGTACTACCGTTATTTCCGGAGAAGTTTTGGCTCCGTACTCACAACCGAAACGCTCACAAAATCCGCAATATTGGCATGCATTGATTTTTTGTCCATCTGGATTCTCATAAGCTTCTGACAAATTGGCAGAAGGCATCATAAATGGTGTATATCCTAAATTTGATGTAGCAGTTTCAAAACGTTGTAACATTGCTGTTTTCTTCATAGGTGGCGTTGGAAAATCACTTGATCGTTTGCCCCAAAACGGGTTTTTATCTTCACCCGAAATACCAACGGTTTTTTCAAAACGATCGAAATAAGGCTCTAATTCGTCGTAAGTAATTCCCCAGTCTTGAATGGTGTAATCAGCCGACAGTTTATTTGCTCCGTATTTTTTATCTGTCATTGTTTTTATTTCAAAATCATACGGAAGAAAACGCCAAGTCTGCCCATTCCAATGCGTACCTGCTCCACCTAATCCTTCCCCTAACAAAAATGAACCTAATTGTCGCATTGGTAGAGCACGCTGTTTCCGATTATTACGAAATGTAATGGTTTCCTTAGATAAATCCTGCATCAATTCATAGCGAACTGCGTAGCGATATTCGTCATGAACCATAGTGAAATCCTCTGTTCCACGTTCTCGCCCCCGTTCTAGTCCCACTACTTTAAGTCCTTCTTTTGCACATTCAGCAGCAATAATTCCTCCAGTCCACCCTACCCCTACCGTTACAACGTCCACACTGTCCAAAGTTGTCACCATAACGATTCCTCCTTGTCGTTTAATGCTCCATGCCTATTGATTTCGGATCCATTTCCACAAAATCTTCGCTTTCAATCTCGTCAATATAAGCCATTTGATGTCCAGGAAACCCTTTCATCCGCCAGCCATCCATGTTGATATTCCCTCCGTATATTGGATCTGCGTATGCGCCTTCTAACGTTGCCTGTCGTAAGAGACGGAAGAAAAACTGGGATTCTACACCTCTCATGGCGATTTCATTGTCTTGAAAAGCTGTTAAAATTTCATCCATTTGTTCGCCTTCTAAATCAACAAATTTTGCATCAAATCGACTTTGCGCTTCTTGTTGCATTAGCTGTATCCCTTGTTGGAACATTTCATTTCGTTTTAAACGGCTTTGATACCCTTGCGTAGGTTCTCCTTCGAAAAAAGGACCTTGCATATATTCTTTGGAATTTTCACCATAACTTCCTGCTAACTGGCCATCAATAAAATAAGGTACACCTAGCCCAATTGCCCCTGGTCCTAGATCATCTTCTGGAAAAATCCGTTCCGTAGCTTGAGATAAAATTTCAAACTCTGCCATACTTTTAAAAAATGTTAATCCTCTTACGCTACCAGATGAAGATCCTTTTGTTTCGTCCGAATTGCCCGGAGCAGTCGTTCCAGTATCTTTCGAATTTGTGTTAGCTCCGATTAACCCACCAATAATTCCTCCACCAATCAAAGCACCCGTCGCAATACCTGAAGTTTTCAAGAAGTCTCGTCGTGAAAAATTCTTATCTTTTCCCGCCATTTCACAAACCTCCCTTTTGATATAAAAGATTATTCTGAATATTCAATACTATAACTCTTAAAACACCCTTTTTGCAACCAAACTTAAAAATTTTAGAAATTTACATTAACTTAAAAAGACAAAAAAAGAGCCAAGGGAATTGAACACCTCGGCTTTGTAGCATAATTATTTTAGTTTAAGACTTTAATTGTAATGTTTTTGCGACCCCATTGTAGAGCTTCGCTTTGTGTTGGGATAAAGACATCAATCTTGTTACCTTTGATTGCGCCGCCAGTATCGCCAGCAATTGCTTCTCCGTAACCTTCAACCCAAACTTTTGAGCCAAGTGGAATAACAGAAGGATCTACTGCGATTACTTTTTGGTTAGGATTTGCACGAAGGTCAATACCTGTCGCTGTAGTTCCAGAACATCCTGCACAATAAGCAGTATAAGCTGTCGCAGAAACTGTCATTGTTTTACCAGTTTGTGTTGAAGCTTGTGTTGGTGCTTTCTCAGCAGGCGCACTTGCTGGCGCTGGTGCTGGTGCAGTAGATTTCGCTGGTGCTGGTGATGCGGTACCACCTTTAACTGTAAATGTTTCACCAGGATAAATTAGAGTACTAGAAATACCGTTCCAGCTCATTAGGCTGTCTACTGAAATTCCATGAGCACTTGCAATTTCAAATAATGTGTCTCCTGATTTCACTGTATATGTTGAGTTGTCTGATGTTGTTTTTGATGTTGCTTGCCCATCAATTTCAAGCGCTTGATTTGGGAAGATTAAATCTGATGATAGATCATTCCACCCTTTTAAGCTTTCTACTGATACGTTGTTGTCTTGCGAAATTCCCCATAGAGTGTCACCTGATTGAACTGTATATGATGATGAAGCGCTAGCTGTTGTAGCTGCTCCCACACTTAATGCTGCGATAGCAGTTAGTGTAACGATTTGCTTTTTCATAAATTGAAATTCCTCCTTTTCACTAACAAAAACTATACTAACACCTCGACATGTCAACAACATGTCAAAACGACAGATAGAACATAACAATTTCATGACACAGAATTTCACTTTATTACAAAATGTAATATAACTAATAATGGCTACATATTAAAAAAATCAATGGCAACCCGTTTAAACTTTAGAAATCCGGGAAAATGAAAAAGTTATTTAAAAGAAACGAAAAGGAGAGAGACTATTGAAAAATGTGACGATTGTTTTTTGGACTTCATTATTAATTTGTTTAGGCATGCTTGTCTGGGGTCTTATCTCCCCAGAAGGCTTTAAAATCCAAACAGGTGAATGGACTTCTGCTATTTCCAGCACGTTTGGTTGGTATTATCTTTTAACCGTATTCTTAATTTTGACTTTCTGTGTCTATTTAATCTTTTCTCGATTTGCGAATTTGAAATTAGGAAAACCTGGCGACAAGCCCGAGTTTTCCCTTATCTCTTGGTTTGCGATGCTATTTAGTGCAGGCATGGGGATGGGATTAGTTTTCTGGACAACCGCTGAACCGATTTCCCATGCCTTTAAAAATGCTCCCAAGTCTGAACTCGGATCAGATCAAGCGATTCAAGAAGCGATGCAATTTTCTTTTTTTCATTGGGGATTACATGCATGGGCCATCTACGGCATCGTTGCGTTAGTGTTAGCTTATTTTAAATTTCACAACGATGCACCCGGCTTGATAAGTGCTACACTCATCCCCTTATTCGGAAAAAAGCTAATGGCAGGTCCATTAGGAAAACTAATTGATACACTAGCTGTCTTTGCCACTATTATCGGTGTGGCTTCGACTCTTGGATTTGGATCGGCGCAAATCAACGAAGGTTTGTCATTTCTGTTCGGCACACCGAATACATTTGCTTTCCAATTGCTCATTCTCGCGGTGACGACCGTTCTTTTCATCGGATCAGCTTGGTCAGGTATTGGCCGCGGCATTAAGTATTTGAGTAACATCAATATGATTCTTGCTTTTATCTTGCTTGTGTTGCTGTTAATTGTTGGTCCAACACTTTATATTTTCAATTCATTTACCGATACAATTGGACGATATTTAACTAACTTCTTTTCGATGAGTTTTAATTTGGAACCAGTCAACGAAGATCAACGTGCGTGGGTCGATGGGTGGACAGTGTTTTACTGGGCTTGGTGGATTTCATGGGCTCCGTTTGTTGGAATCTTTATCGCCCGTATTTCTCGAGGACGTACCATTAAAGAATTTATGCTAGGCGTCTTATTGGTTCCTTCGTTAGTATGCTTTATTTTTTTCGCTGTGTTTGGCGTTTCTGCGTTGAACCTTGAGCAAAACGGTATTGCTAAAATTTCCGAATATAGTATTGAAACGGCAACTTTTGGCGTTCTGCAGTATTATCCACTTGGAACTTTGCTGTCATTTATTACATTGTTCGTTATCGCGATTTTCTTTATCACTTCTGCCGATTCAGCGACATTCGTGCTCGGTATGCAAACAACCGGTGGTATGTTAAATCCTCCGAACCTTGTAAAAATTACGTGGGGTATTATCCAATCATCGGTTGCCGCTATTGTCATTTACACAGGTGGTACACAAGGTCTTCAAAATGCTTTGATTATTGCGGCGTTGCCTTTTTCTGTCGTCATCCTCTTAATGGGTGTGTCGTTCCTCAAGGCCGCCGCACAAGATCCATTAGTTAAAACTTCTAAAAAACAATAAAAA
>NZ_AEPB01000002.1 GCF_000189395.1 Planococcus donghaensis MPA1U2
AATGTGAAAAGTGAAAAAGTTAATGTAAGAGGATCGCATTCATGTAAAGAGTCAAAAAAGTTTATGTTAAAACTCCAAAACCCAACCCATAAAAGCGATCCGCTTCGCTCCTCTAAAATGCCAGCTTTTCGCAAGCGAAAAGCGAAAGGGCAAATCCCCCATCACAAAAAAATATTTTTATTAATTCGAGAAACTAAATAATATCAAGCTATACCTAGTAAATACCTCTTAAAAACAACGAATAATATCAAATTATCTCCAAATATCGTTTGCAACATTGAAAAAATATGGTAAATTTAAGTTGTTGTGCAATTATAAAAATTCCATATAATTGCGAATTAGATTTAAAGGGGGAGAAAAATTGACGAAGTTAAAACCGTTTTTATTGTTGGCTTTAGTCTTTATGATGACATTCAGCTCGGCTCTTTTCGGACTGACAGGTGTCTCGGCAGCCGTCAACTCATCGAGCGTGCCAAACGTTAAGCTAGAACAAGGGAAACTAAACCTTCCTGAAGCTTTCGTAGATCCAGAAGATCCGAAAAAACAGGTGCGCGTGATTATCGAACTTGATAAAGCACCAGCCATTGAAAGCGCTACAAATAAAGGCGTACTTTATAAAAACTTACCGGACAATCAAAAAGAGAGTTTAGAAGCAGCGGTTGTATCAGACCAAGAATCTGTTCAACTGACAATCGCTTCAATCGCTCCGCGTATTACATATCTTGAAAACTTTACAACTGTCTTTAACGGTTTTTCCGCAGAAGTAGAAGCGGGAGAAGTTGAAGAAATTGCAAATTTAAACGGCGTTAAAGCGGTTTACGAATCGACGGAATATCAACGTCCAGAAGTTCAACCCGAAATGAAATACTCAAAAAAATTGGTTCAAGCGCAACAAGCTTGGACAGATTATGGTTATCGTGGCGAAGGACTTGTTGTGGGCGTCATTGACACAGGAATCGATCCAAGCCACAAAGACATGGTATTAACAGATACCACAACAGGCGACATTACTGAATCCGATGTGTCGGCGTTATTAGCGGACAAATCAATCGAAAACGGTAAATTCTTCACAGCAAAAGTGCCATTTGGCTACAACTACATGGATGGCAACAATGAAATTCTTGACCTAGGCCCTGACGCTTCTATGCACGGCATGCACGTTGCTGGAACAGTTGGTGCAAATGGTAACGAATCAAATGGCGGCATTAAAGGTGTTGCACCAGAAGCACAATTACTAGCGCTAAAAGTATTCGGCAATGACCCACTTTACCCGTCGACTTATGGCGATATTTACATTAAAGCTATTGATGATTCAATCAAACTAGGGGCAGATGTCATCAATATGTCTCTTGGTTCAACTGCAGGATTTGTGGATTCTTCAAACCCTGAACAAAAGGCAGTGGAACGTGCAACAAATAACGGGATCTTAATGTCTATTTCAGCTGGTAACTCGGATATGTTTGGCTCTGGCTATTCTTATCCACGCGCTGACAACCAAGATTACGGCTTAACAGGATCACCAAGCACGTCAATCGATTCATTTGGCGTGGCGTCGTTCGAAAACGATATTATCACAGCGAAAAGCTTGGCTTATCAAGTAGACGGTGCACAAGCAGGACGCGCATTGTATTTATTAGCTAACGATGCAGACCCGACGAAACTACCCAATGCAAGTTACGAAGTAATGGCAGCTGGACTTGGGAAACCTGCAGATTTTGAAGGGAAAGATTTCACTGGAAAATTCGCGTTAATCTCACGCGGAGAAATTTCTTTTGTTGAAAAAGGATTAGCAGCTCAAGCAGCAGGCGCAGCAGGCGTGATTGTTTACAACAACACAACGGGTACAATCAGCATGGCGTCCGATGCAGCGATTAAAATTCCATTTATGTCAGCGCTTCAAGCAGACGGTGTCGAGATGAAAGCACAACTGGATGCTGGCAAAAAAGTAACCGTAGTATTCGACGGAGAATTTCTTGAAATTCAAAACCCGGATGCTGGAAACATGAGTGATTTCACCTCTTGGGGCCCAACACCTAACTTGGATTTCAAACCAGAAATTACAGCACCAGGCGGCAACATTTTCTCAACATTAAATGATGATAGCTACGGACTAATGAGCGGTACATCAATGGCAGCTCCGCACGTTTCTGGTGGAGCAGCACTCGTATTCCAACGCATTGAAGAACTTGGCTTAGAAGGACGCGAGCGCGTTCAATTTGCGAAAAACTTATTGATGAACACAGCAAACCCTGTGGAATTTGATAAAGGCCAATTCGTCTCTCCACGCCGTCAAGGAGCTGGATTGATGCAATTGCATGACGCATTATCAACAGATGTAATGGTAACAAACAAAGCAACAGGCGATGCAAAAGTAGCATTGAAAGAAATCGCAAACGATAAATTCACATTCACATTAAAAGCTGAAAACTTCTCAGACAAAGCAGCAACGTATGATGTAGCTGTAAATGTCCAAACGGATAATTCGGTAAAATTAAAAGAATTGAATGTTACAGCACCAAATGCCACAGGATCTTATGTTGTAACAGAAGATGTGGCAATCGATGCACCTAAAACCATCACAGTTCCAGCAAATGGAACAAAAGAAATGACAGTAACAGTAGACGTTTCAGCACTAAAAGGTATGCCAGAATACGTAAGCTTTATTAACGGATTTTTCGTTGATGGTTTTGTGACGCTTACAGACAAAAATGAAGAAATTACTGGCAATACCCAATTGGTCGTTCCGTATTTCGGCTTTAATGGTGGATGGGACGATGCACGCATTTTTGATGCATTCGCATGGTCAGAGGCGAGCTTCTACGGCATCACACAATTAGCAGATGAAGCAGGAAACGATATCACAGGGGGCACACACACCGGGAAATTTATTCCTGAACGTTTTGCGTTTTCACCAAACGGTGATGAATTGCAAGATGTGGCAGTTCCCGTTTATTCTTTATTAAGAAACGCGAAAAACTTTGAAGTGAACGTATTAGACGCAGCAGGTAAAAAGTTACGGACAATTCGGACCGCTTCAGATTTGACGAAACATTATTCAACCAGTTATTTCTTTACATTCGACCCGCTAAACGGTTGGGATGGAATGATTAATGGCAAACAAGCAAAAGATGGCAAGTACCAAATCCAACTTCGCGCGGTGATTGATTACCCGAACGCAGAATGGCAATCAATTAGTTTCCCAATTATCGTTGATACGGTAGCACCAGAAGCAGCAGCTTCTTACGACGCAGCTACAAAAACAATCGCGGTATCAAAATTTGCGGATAACGCTTCAGGCGTTGGCGTAGACCGTTGGGAAGTTTATTTGAATGGTGAAGAAGTGACAGAAAACGAAGACACACAAGCCGACGAATCTTTGGCACCTTCAAACACTTCTTACAAGCTAGAAACAGCAGTAAAAACAGGTGATGAACTAACAGCAGTGTTTTACGACATCGCTGGAAACGTAACAGAAGTCGAGTTGATGGCTTCTTCGAAAGAAGAAAAAGTTGCACCGGTCATCTTCTTTACCTCACCAGAAGTTTTAGAAGTATATGACCAAAAAACAGTAGAAGTTTCGGGGACAGTAGAAGACGATTCGAAAATCGTTTCACTAACTGTCAACGGCGTCAAAGCGAAAGAATTTGACGGTACGAACTTTAAACACAACGTAACATTCAAAGACGGTTCACAATACGTAACCGTTAAAGCAGTGGATGAGTTCGGCAACGAAATGGAGATTCGCCGTCAGATTTTAGTAGACACAACACCAGCGGTTATTTCAATCGTCAGTGCACCAAAAGCGGTTGGAGCAAATGTCTCTGAAGTTGAAGTGACATTTAATGTGAAAGACAATATGGACGATATCTCCGCATACGTAAATGGCAGCGAAGTTTTCAAAAAAGTGATGTCTGAGCCATACGGCAAAGCAAGCTTTAACCAAAACATCAAAACCAAGCTAGCGGTCGATAAAATCGGTGCCAACAACTACACCATCATGGTGAAAGACGCAGCCGGTCATGAAACAGAAAAAACAATCACAATCACAAAAGCAGCAAAAGTAACATTTAGCGACATTCAAACGTATTGGGCAAAAACTCAAATTGAGGCATTAGCTTCCCAAAACATCATCAAAGGGAAAACCGATACACTGTTCGCACCAAAAGAAGACTTAACACGTGCTGAATTTGCGGTACTGTTAACGCGCACACTGGAATTGCCATTAAAAGACTATGAAGGCCGATTCACAGATGCAGGACCAAGCAAAACATGGGCATCAAAAGAAATCGAAGCAGCGGCACGTGCAGGCATCGTACTTGGATTGCCAAACAACACATTCGATCCGAAAGCACCAATTTCTCGCCAAGACACAGCGGTGATGATCATGCGTGCGATCGAATACAAAGAAGCGTCGTTACTAGAAGGCCTAGACACAACGCATAAATTTGCGGACAACGCGAAAATCAAAGCGTACGCAAGTGAGTCTGTTGCACAAGCTTACGCACTTGGCTTGATCACAGGTCGCACAGGCAACATCTTCGACCCACAAGCTAAAATCACCCGAGGCGAAACAGCGGCAGTCCTTTACCGTGCCCTCGAAAAGATGGATCTATTGAAATAAACTATTATATAGAAGAAACGTAAAACTTCTTCTGTAAATAAATCAGGCAAGCAATCAGATTTTTGATTGCTTGTCTTTTTTGTTGTGTTGTAAAAGAAATTGTTAAGGCTAGATAGTACAAAAAGTATAGGGGTGAGAAATCGCTGCAGATGGACGCTTTCCTGCGGGCTTGCGCCGAACTAACTCGGGCGAATGCCCGAGTGGATTTCGGCACTTCGCTATCCCGCGGGAGTCGCCATCTTTCGCTCTTTCTTAGGTTTTTTCGCATAATATTTATATAGAATTCAGTGCTAACTTTTTTAGCTGTATTGGTTATTGATACGTAGCTATTTGTTCTATCGCGTTTCGTCTGCGAAACGCTGGCATCTTTATGGGGTGAGTTTGAGAGTTTTACGTGAACTTTTTTAGCTGTTACATGAATTTTTTAACCTCTTACCTGAACTTTTCAGCTCTTTACATGACTTTTCGAACGCCTTACATGAACCCAGTCCTCTTACACGAACTTTTTAGCGTTTTACATGAACTCTTGACCTCTTTACCCGACTTTTTCAGCTCTTTAAATAAACTCGAAAATTCTCAACCCGTACACCACTTTTCTACATCTGCATTTGGTTTACCCTAAGTTCAAAAAACTGATTGGAAACTGTTCGCGTGGCGAACAGCCTAAAATAATAACTTCCTTATTTCACCAATTCACTATCAACTAACTCCCTAGCCAAGGAGCGCCAAGGGCTAGGCGAAGCAAGAAGACGAGTGATCTTCTCGGCTTATCGCGGGAGCCATGCCCAAAGCGAGCGAAGGCGACTATTAGAACTTCACGCTAGCTACTACTCAAAAAAGTAACTCTCTGTATATCAACCACCTACCCAGCCAAGGAGCGCCAAGGGCTAGACGAAGCAAGAAGACGAGTGCTTTTCTCGGCTTCTTGTGAAAGTCATGCCCATAGCGAGCGAAGGCGTTTCTTAGAAACATCAACCTAAAAAAAGGAAAAAACCAGTATCCTCAATAATCCAAATACCTAAAAACACCACCAAAATCCCACAAATAAGATAGCTTTGGAACCATAGACTTTTGGTCGTTTTACTGGAAAAATGAAGTTGATTTAATTATTTGATAATTGAGATAATAATCGATTAAAAGGAGGATCATGTATGGCGAAAACGCGTGTGTTTGTATGTTTTTTATTAGTGTGGAGTAGTTTTGCCGCTTTTGGGAGCCCAACGCTGTCAAAAGCACCGAGTCCAGAAACCAATTTATCAAAAGCGATGTTGAAACCACAGGCGCCAAAAGAAAAGGTGCGCATCATTATCGAATTGCAAGAAGAGCCGACCATTGAAGCGGCAACAACAAAAGGAGTTTTGTATAAAGAATTGCCAGAGCGTCAAAAAGAGCAAATCGAAGCGGCAGCACTCGTAAAACAGGAAGCTGCACAAGTGGCAATCGTGAAAGTGGCGCCAGAAATCGATTACCTCGAAACATTCACGGCCGTGTTTAATGGCTTTTCTGCAGAAGTAGAAGCGGGACAAGTCGCAGAAATCGAGAAGCTGCCGAATGTAAAAGCAGTGTACGAGGCAACCGAGTACAAACGACCGGAAGTAGAGCCGCTCATGAAGCATTCAAAAGAGCTTGTGCAAGCACAACAAGCTTGGCGCGATTATGGCTTTAAAGGAGAAGGCATGATTGTAGGCGTAATAGATACAGGAATCGATCCGGGTCACCGAGATATGGTGCTGAGCGACAACGAAACCGCTGCGTTAACGCAGGCGGAAGTCGAAGAGTTTGTTTGGGATCACAGCATTGAAGAAGGCGCGTTCTTTACTGAAAAAGTGCCTTTTGGTTATAACTATATGGACAGCAACACAGAAATCCGAGACGTTGCTCCAACGGCGTCGATGCACGGCATGCATGTAGCAGGAACGATTGCGGCCAATGGCGATGAAGAAAATGGCGGCATTAAAGGTGTCGCTCCGGAAGCGCAATTACTGGCGCTAAAAGTGTTCGGCAACGATGCTATGTATCCGACGACTTTTGGTGACATTTACATTAAAGCAATGGATGATGCCATTAAACTCGGCGCAGATGTTATCAATATGTCGCTCGGTGCTACGGCTGGCTTTGTGGATACCTCAAGTCCAGAGCAACAAGCAGTGGAACGCGCGACAAATAACGGCATACTGGTTGCCATATCTGCTGGTAATGAAGACATGTTAGGATCAGGATTCCAGTCACCATTTGCAAAAAATCAAGATTACGGGTTAATTGGCACACCGGGAATCGCGATGGATTCGTTAGGCGTGGCGTCTTTTGAAAATAGTGTAATCACGACAGAAAGTTTTACGTATCAAGTGGACGGTGTACAAACAGGGCGGGCACTCTATATAGCAGCAAATGATGTCGACCCGACCACGTTACCCGAGGAATCGTATTCAGTTGTTGAAGTAGGTCTTGGACAACCTGAAGACTTTGACGGAAAAGATGTAACGGGCAAATTTGCATTGATTGAACGAGGCATTATTCCGTTTTCGGAAAAAGCCTTTTTAGCAGAATCAATGGGAGCGGCGGGTGTCATTATTTACAACAACACGACGGGGCCGGTCAATATGGAATATGATCCGTATATTCAAATTCCGTTTTTATCGACCTTGCAAAAAGATGGTTTGGCAATGAAAGCAGAGTTGGATGCTGGAAAAGAAGTGACCGTGGCTTTTGACGGCCAGCAACTAGAAACACCCAATCCGAATGCAGGTAAAATGAGTGAATTTACTTCTTGGGGTCCTACACCCAATTTGGACTTTAAACCAGAAATCACCGCACCAGGAGGCAATATTTTTTCTACACTTAACGACAATGAATATGGTTTGATGAGCGGAACTTCTATGGCAGCACCGCATGTAGCTGGCGGCACTGCACTTGTGTTCCAGCGCATTGAAGAACTCGGGCTAAAAGGCCGGGACCGCGTGGAGTTTGCGAAAAATTTATTGATGAATACGGCTAACCCAGTGGAGCTCATTCCCGGGCAATATGTGTCACCACGTCGTCAAGGTGCAGGGCTCATGCAACTGCATGACGCGCTATCGACCGATGTAATGGTGACAGACGAAACTACAGGGGACGCTAAAGTTGCGTTAAAAGAAATTAAAGACAACACGATCACTATGACGTTACAAGCAGAGAATTTTTCGGATACCGATGCGACGTACAATGTCGCAGTTACCGTGCAAACCGATTACGCAATTAAACATCCGGAGCGGAAAATTGATATTACCGATCCAAACCGTGCCGGTTCGAACGTTGTGACAAGCCTCGTTAATATTACATCACCCGATCTCGTTACGGTGCCAGCAAATGACACAGCAGAAATCGAGGTAACAATCGATATCGCGACATTACGTGGACGCCCAGAATTCGCAGCGTTTACAAACGGTTACTTTATTGATGGGTTTATTACATTAACGGATACGAACGAAGAAGTAACCGGCAACACACCGCTTACGGTACCGTATTTCGGTTTTAACGGCGGATGGGATGACGCGCCAGTTTTTGATGACGTCGCATGGAATGCAGAAACATTTTACGCGATGACATTTTTGACCGATGATTTCGGCCAAATTCTTAACGGTGGCAGTCATCAAGCTGAATTTGTGCCAGAAAGCTTTGCTTTTTCACCAAATGGCGATGGCAGCCGGGAATCGATTATTCCGGTGTTCTCGCTCCTTCGCAACGCCAAGCAACTAGAAGTCAATGTGCTTGATGCAAACGGCAAAAAGCTGCGGACCTTGCAAACAGAAAAGAATTTAGTGAAAAACTTTACCGACTATTTTTCGTATTATTACGATTTCCTCAACGAATGGAACGGTGAAGTACTTGGCAAACCCGTCAAAGACGGCAATTATCAAATCGAAATGCGTGCAGTTATTGACTATCCGGATGCAGAATGGCAATCGTTAACGATGCCAATTCTGGTCGACACGGTCGCACCAACGGCAACGGCGACGCTCAACGGGACAACCAATACCGTGAACGTCACAAGTTTCACCGACAACACAGGTGGCGGCGGACCGGACCGTTGGGAAGTGTTCCATAACGGTGTCGAACTGACCGAAAACCTGGATACCTTTGAAGACGAATCACTAGCACCAAAAACCACCAGCTACAAACTGCCAGTGACGATCAACAAAGGCGATCGACTGACAGCGGTTTTTCACGACACAGCTGGCAATAAAACCACCGTGTTCTTAACGGAAGCAGTTGCTGATACAGAAAAACCAGCCATTTCTATTCTTTCGCCAGGACCACTTGATGTGTTCGGTACGAAACGTATCGATGTATTTGGTACTGTAGAAGACAGTTCGCGTATTGTGTCGATTACAGTAAACGGTGAAAAAGCCAATCGATTTGACGGTCTGTTTTTCCAGCATACTTTAACGCTTGAAGACGGCCGTAACGATATATTTGTTAAAGCAATTGATGAAGCAAACAATGAACTCGAAGTGCGCAGCCAAGTGCTAATCGATACACAACCTGCAGAAATCGAACTTGTGGAGGTTCTTAAAATAATAGAAGCTGACCAAGACAGTGCAGAAGTTACGTTTAACGTGACAGACAATATGGACCAAATCAAAGTCTATTTAATCGATAGCGAAGTATACAGCCACGCCATGACCGAGCCTTATGGAGAGAATGGCTTTGATGAAGACATTACGATCGATGTTCCTGTGGCGGATTTAGGTGACAACAAATTTACCTTAAAAGTAGTCGATGCTGCAGGCAACGAGTCAGAAGAAAACTTTACCATTAAAAAATAATGCCGTAATAGCTGAGACGAAGTTGTCTCAGCTATTTCTTTTTTTCAGGTTATAATAGATGAAAAAGGGGGCGGCGAATGTGAAAAAGAAACTCCTAGGAATCATAGCGGTATGTGTATTAGCGATTGGCATAGGGACGTTAATCATACTTTGGTACGTAGGGATGTTCTTTTTCGATAAGGTTGAGGACTCCCGAACTGAAGACGAGATAGCGAAAGCCTATATCGAAGAAAAATATGGTATGGACACTATTTTTATAAATATTACTGACAATTTTGTAGATGGCAAAAGTTATAGAATGGCTTTTAAAGAGCAAGAAGAAGTGGTCTTCACAGTCACATTCGAAACCGTAGATTACTCGACTGTTTACCATGATGATTACGAAATTATGTTAGCAGAGTATGAAGCAAAAGAACAAGCAGAAAAAATCTTGCCACAAATAGAAGAGATTGGATTTGAAAAACCGTTAAGTGGTTTGCTCGTACAAACGGGTTTGGATAATATAAAAAACGAGAAGCGCATTCGTTGGCTAATGTTAGAAACCGAAACGAGTTACGAAACCATTGAAAAAAACGAAGTTGAAGCCATCATCACGGTGTTAAATCTGGTAGAAGATTACAATATCGATGTGCAGAAAATCAAACTTTACAACCGGTGGGACCGGTCACAAGTTGTCTTAGACTTGCGGGAAATAGAGGATGTTCAAAGCGAAGAAGAAATAGAAGCACGTATCAGGAGCCGGTAAACTCGAACAATCTGTTTTTTATTAGGGATAATAGGCTGAAAAGGGATGATACTGGGTGAAAAAGAATTTCCTAATCGTCATGATGATACCGTTTTTTTTAATCAGTGGAGTCGTAATGTGGTGGCTCGTTAATCGGATAATTGATGATCAAATTGAAGACCGTAAGGCAAAAGAATTTATCGAAGAAAAGTATGGTATGGAAGTCAATGTGATCAGTGAAACAAATGCTGATTTTGTAGTGGGACATAGCTATCAAATGGCTTTTGAAGAACAAAAAGATGTTGTTTTTACGGTCACGGTAGATACCGAAAATTACGCTACCATTTACCGAGATGATTACAAAATGCAATTGGCTTTTTATGAATTAAAAGAACAAATGGAAGACCTATTGCCTGAATTAGAAGAGCTCGGATATACAAAACCAGTGAATGGCGATTTCGTCGACCACGTGGTAAAAGACTTCCGAACACAAGACTCAGTTCGATGGGTGATTTTAGAAACAGATAGACAACTAGACGTCATTGAAAAGTCCGAAATTGAAACAGTGAAAAAATTTCTTGATCTTCAAGAAAAACACAAGCTGGATTTCCAAAAGTTTTTTATCACCGATCAAGAAAACAAGTATGGAATTTTTGTAGACTTACGCGAATTAGGCGATCATCGAAGTTTAGAGGAAGTTGAAGCGTATATCTTAAAAGAGAGCCGCGGCGATTTATCAAGAGTGAGCCTGCAGATGCAAGACAAATGGCGAGGTGCAGCGACTCAAGCACAAACGGAACGCTTCGAATTTCGTAGCGTCACGGAAGGGGATCAGTGGCTGTATTGCCAGGCGGTCAATGCACAAGGAGATTGCACCGAGACATATACAACTATTGTTTTTGAAAGGGATCAACTCAGCAAACAAAATCCTAAATTAGCAGCGGATTTTGACGCCATCTTTGCTTTTTTTGACAACATTGAGCCGCCGTTAGCAACCGTTAATTTATCAATACTAGATGCAGAAGGACGCGGGATGAGCTTTTCACTCGAGGAACGTCAAAGCTATGCCTCAACCCAAGAACTGATCAATGATTTATTTCTAGATTAACAGCGAACTAACGAAATAAATGAAACCATTGCCGAAGCAAACCGTCTATAATAAAATCAACAACGAAAAAAAGTGAGCTGATTTGAAATGACCCGAAAAACATCCAAGGAAATCAAAAAAACCAATCAAATCATCGCCGCTTTAACAGTAGCGCTGGTACTCGTAATGGCATTAGGCATTTACGTAATGATGAAACCAGATTCACCAGAGCCATCCTTATCCACTCAACAACAAACCGAAAGCAGCACACCAGAATCGGAAACTGAACTCGCGTCCATGATTGCCACCGCCAAAACACATGTCTACACGCTCTACACCGACCTCGAACAAGGGTCAGGCTTTCTCATCAACAACCAAGGGGACATATTGACCAATGGCCACGTCGTATTAGACGCCTCCTACATCACCGTCAAAAACAGTGATGGCCAGGAGTTTAACGGCAACATTATCGGCAAGTCGGAAACAGAAGATTTGGCTATCGTTCGCGTCGACGAACTAGCAGGCAAAGAACCACTTGAAATTGAAATGGAACCTGTCGACATTGGCACACCAGTCGTCGCCATCGGTAGCCCAAATGACCAAAGTAATACGGCAACGACAGGTGAAATCACCGAGACCGATTTAGACTTCTCTGATCAATTTGAATACACCAATCTATACGAAATGAGTGCAGAAATCGCACAAGGCTCGAGTGGGGGACCATTGATCGCAGCCGACACTGGAAAATTGCTGGGCATCAACTCCATCATTATTGAAGAAAACCCAGAATCCGGCTACGCGATCCCAATCTACACCGTATGGGATCAGTTAACAGAATGGATCAATAACCCAATATTACCGGAAGAGCAGGAAATTGTGCTGCAAGACGTGAAAGACGCGTACTTTGCCGATGATTTACTTGAAAGCTTTATCTCTTCGTATTACGAGTTATTGCCATATTCGCTGAACGATAGAGAATCGAGCTTTTACTTGTCTTATATTTTCCCAGGCAGCAACGCCGAACAACAAGCAACTGGGCTAATCGAAGAATACAGTGACCCGAGTCGTATTTACGACATCGTCGAGCCAACCATCACCGCTATTGAAATAGAAGGCGATAGCGCACTGGTCGAAGCTGAAGCCGAGTTCACGTATCACGACAAAGAAAGCGACAAAACGTCTACCATTTCGCACAAAGGAATTTACACAGTTGTGATTGATGAGTATGGAGATTATCAAATAGAGGGTATTATCAATCAGTAAGGAGCAGGCTCTTAGGGAGTCTGCTTTTTTATGTGGTTAGAAGTCGCCTTCGCTCGCTTTGGGCATGACTTTCACAAAAATCCGAGAAAAGCACTCGTCTTCTAGCTTCGTCTAGCCCTTGTCGCTCCTCGGCTGGGCAGTTGGTTGATAGAGAAAGAGGTACTTTTTTTGAGTAATAGGTCGAGTGAAGTTTTAAAGATCGCCATCGCTCGCTTTGGGCATGACTTTCGCAAGAAGCCGAGAAGAGCACTCGTCTTCTAGCTTCGTCTAGCCCTTGTCGCTCCTTGGCTGGGTAGGTGGTTAATATAAAAAGAGTTTCTTTTTTGAGTAGTAGGTAGTGAGATGTATTAGAAGTCGCCTTCGGCCGCTTTGGGCATGGCTCCCGCAAGAAGCCGAGAAGGGCACTCGTCTTCTAGCTTCGCCTAGCCCGTGGACGCGCCTCGGCTGGAAAGTGGACTTATGGAGAAAGAGTAATGATTCATCTTTAAACTCAATATTTATTTGGAAGCCTTATATTTTTATATATGTATTTTAAGAGTTTTCATATCTTATCTGTGAAGTGGAATGGGTAAAACGTGACAGCTGTTATGTTGGGCTGTTCGCTATGCGAACAGTTTCCAATCAGTTTTTTGGACTTGTGATAAACCAAATGAAGATGTAAAAAGTGATGTACTATGGTTGAGAATTTTCGAGTTCAGGTAAGAAGCTGAAAAAGTCGGGTAAAGGCTTTAAAAGTTCATGTAAAGGGAGAAAAAGTTCATGTATAAAACGGAAAAGTTCATGTAAGAGGAGCCGATTCATGTAAAGCGTCCAAAAAGTCATGTAAAGACTTCAAAAGTTCAGGTAAGAGGTTAAAAAATTCATGTAACAGTCAAAAAAGTTCGCATAAAAGCTCCCAAACCCAACCCACAATAGATGCCAGCGTTTCGCATGCGAAACGCGATAAAACAAATAGCTACGTACCAATACTAATATAGATACAAAAGTTAGCACTGAATTCTATTTAAATACTATGCGAAAAAACCTATAAAAAAGCGAAAGATGGCGACTCCCGCGGGATAGCGAAGTGCCGAAATCCACTCGGGCATTTGCCCGAGTTAGTTCGGCGCAAGCCCGCAGGAAAGCGTCCATCTGTAGCGATTTCCCTCTACACCAATTGTGTTAACTTGTAAGTTAAGCTTGTTTTCAAAAGTGCACACCTAGAGAGATTTCTTCCTAAAAAAGCCAAATAAAAAAAGGGGACCAGCAAAAACCTGCTCTTAAGCAGACTTTCGGGTCACCCTTTTGGAAATCCAGATGGAATTAGAAACGTTTGAAGCTGTGGAATTTCTTGCCCCAGTATGGATCATTCATGCTCTTAACTTCAGCTTTCGCTCCGCCTGAATGCACGAACTGGTTGTTACCGATGTAAATCCCAACGTGTGAGATCCCAGCGCGGTACGTATTCGCAAAGAAAACCAAATCTCCTGGTTGTGGAGTGCTTACTGTGTAGCTCTCTGCATATTGCGTTAACGTCGTACGTGAAACACTCTTACCAGCTTGTTTGAATGCATATTGGATAAATCCGCTGCAATCAAATCCAGCAGTCGTTGTACCACCAAATTTGTATGGAATGCCTTGCAATGCCAATGCTTCTGACACAACTGCAGAAGAAGAGGTAGAAACTGAAGCTTTCTTAACTGTTGTTGAAGTTAATAATGTGCTTAAAATCCAACCAGACTTGCCGTTAACTTTTACTTTATACCAAGTAGAGTTGCCGACTTTCTTTTGGTGAGTTGCTGTAGCAATTGATCCTTTTTTAGCAACTGTTACAACTTTGTTTTTTGTTCCCGCATCCGCGCGAATGTTTGAGTTGTATTTTGTTTTAAATGTACCTGATTTGGCAGTTGCTTTGCTTGATGCAACTTGCTCTATAGTTGAAACAGTAGATTCTTGAGAAGTAGAAATTTCGTTTTGTACGGGTTGAGCGGCCTGGGCGTCAGTAACTGAGTTAGCAAATAGCAATGATCCTGCTGTAAATAGCGTAAAGAATATCTTTTTCATTGTTGTTGGTTCCTCCAAGTTTTTTATTATCCAAGAATATGAATTAATAATATTTTGCTCTGTCATTTACTATATAGATAGAACAACTTAAAAACAACGTCAATTCAATTGCAGTTATATTACAGTTATATAACAAAATAAAAACAATCTAGAAACCTTGTAATATCAAGCTTTTTTCAACAATAAAAAAGTGATTCTCTGTGAAATAAACAAATAATCAAGAAAAAATGGGTTTTTAATTACATTTAAAAGGATAATAAAACCATATTTTAAAAGTATTACAGCTATACGTAGCCTATACAAAGTCAAAAAAATATAAAAAGAGATCCAAGCAAATGGCTACCAAAGCTTTTTACCAATAAATTGTTAAGGATAGCAAATTAATATCTTAATTGCCTGATTAATGAGATTACAATAATGATTTGATATCGTTTTTGACAAGTCGACCCCAAATTCTTACAATGAATTAAAGTCTGAACATTCAAAATGAGGTGCAGAGATGAAAAGGATTTTATCGATAGATGGGGGCGGCGTGCGAGGAATTATTCCAGCAATGCTGCTTGCAGAACTAGAAGCCCAAAGTGGAAAGCCGGTTTCGGAGCTATTTGATTTGGTTGTCGGAGCATCAACGGGAGGCATTTTAGCATTAGGGCTAGTTGCACCTGACCCAAAAGATCACACAAAGCCTCGCTACACAGCCAAGCAATTCCTTGGCTTTTACAAAGAAGAATCACACGAAATCTTTGATAAATCTTTATTTTTTAAAATCACTCGTGGTATTTTCACAAGTCGCTATCAAGCACACGCGCTAGAAAAAGCACTCAAAAAGTATTTCGGCCCTACAATGCTCTCAGAAGCAATCGTGAACGTCGTTATACCTAGCTACGAACTCCATGGACGCTTTACAGCTTTTTTCAAAAGTAGTGACATTCACACGAAAAAAATCGAACGCGACGTAAAGATGAGAGACGTTGCACGCGCTGCGTCTGCAGCCCCCACTTACTTCACACCTAAAAAAATAAAAGAATACCCAGGTGCTAGCTTTATCGATGGCGGTGTATTTGCTAATAATCCTGCAATGTGCGCTTACGCCGAAGCGAAAGAAGTTTTCCCGGACGAAGAATTACTCATCGTATCGCTCGGGACCGGCAACCCGCAGCTCACCATTCAATTTGAGAAATACAGAACATGGGGGCTGCTCAGTTGGGCAAAGCCTTTATGGTATGTCTTGTCCGACGGTAGCTCAGACGTCGTCGATTATCAACTAAAATTTGTACTCCCGAACCGCGAAGACAGCCAGCGCTATTACCGCTTTCAAATCGAGTTGCTTCAACCCGGCACTGAAAAACTAGACAATGGTTCTGAAGAAAACATTAACGATCTCTTCAACCTCGGCCAAGAACTAATCGACACGCGGCGCGAAGACATTCAAAAACTCTGCAAACAATTAGTCGAGTAACACAATTGCCATCAATTTGTAGTGGCTCTATTTCCGCCAACAAGCTAAAATAAGAAAGCGAATAAAAGATAAGTCGCACTGAAATTTCATCTATTTAAATTTTTTCTTCTATATAATACAAATAACATAGCAGAGAGCTTTCTTCGTTTTAAAAAGATCACTCAAAGGAGACACCCCCATGACCAGAAGATACGACTATATGGATTGGTTGCGCGCTTTATCGATATTCGTCGTCGTCGGCATCCATGTAGTATCAAAAATTATCAATAACACCACAACAGACGACTGGATCTGGCATTTCGCCAACATCTTTGACGCTGGTTTGCGCTGGTGCGTGCCCGTCTTCTTCATGCTAAGCGGGGCATTGCTCTTAACACGCGACAAAGAAGAAAGCGTTTTGGAATTTCTCAAAAAGCGACTAGCCAAAGTCGTTATTCCGCTAATCTTCTGGAGCATTGTCTACACCATGTACAATATTTACGAACTGGAAGAATCCTATACCGCCTACGAAATCTTTGTTCAATTCCTGACCGACGACATCTATTACCACTTATGGTTTCTTTACACCATCACCGGTCTTTATATTATGGCGCCATTTTTAAAACTACTGGTTCAATACATGGATAAGAAAACCTTCCAAGCCTTTTTACTATTTTGGATGGTCTTCGCAAGTTTCCTACCATTTCTACCAAAATTCTTTGACTTTGAAATCGCATTATCAGCAGGGCTATTCGAACCGTACATCGGCTACTTTTTACTAGGAGCCTATCTCGTTCTTTATCCAGTACCAAGAAAATACCTCCCAACACTTGGCATACTCGCACTAATCAGTTACATCGCCACTGTCTGGGGTACTTACTACTTGAATATCGGTTTACCGGAAGGTGAGTTTGATGAATTTTTCTATGAACATTACCGGCCGAACAACTTGCTTATCACCTTATTTATCTTTGTCGGCTTCCAACAGTTGGCCAACAAGATTAAACCAAAAACCTTAATCACGCGAATTAGTACAGCAACATTTGGCATTTACATCATTCACCCGCTAATCCAAAATTATTTAAACAAGCTCGTAGGTTTCAATGAAACAACATTTAATCCAATCGTCAGCGTACCGCTTGTATGGATAGTTATCTTCAGTATTTCGTTCGGGATCATCTTACTTATGCAAAAACTCCCAGTGATTAACCGGTTAGTCCCATAAAAACCAGCCTTCAACAAGAAGGCTGGTTTTTGTAGTTAAAAAAAGTTAAAAAAATTTCAGCTAAAAAGTAATGAATAAGACCTAATAAGTGATACATTAATAAAAACCTGTTCCTTAAAAAGTAAAAATCCATCAAATAATTTCCAATTTAATAAATATTCATAACCATTTTTAACGATTATCCAACTAATGACCAATCTTTTTCCGATTTTGTAATGCAAATTATCTATTTAAAGGTTATAATAATTAAATATTTAGAAAACAAAAACTTTTAACCTAGTTTTAACTCAAATGTCATAACATAGTAATTGTAAGTGGTACTAAAGTCTGGTGTGCGGTAAATTTAAATACTTAAAACCGTACTGGACTTAATAATGACCCAAGAGAGGTGAACGGCTTTGAATGCTAAAACCATACTTGTTACCGGAGGTCACGGATTTATCGGATCTAATCTCATCCATTATTACTTAAACAAATATCCGCAATACCAACTCGTGAACATCGATTACAATACTGAAGCCGTGAGCCCAGAAAAACCTTCTGGATCCGATCAAGCAGCTCGTTATTCATATCACCGAGTGGATATCCGAAACGCTTACGCGATCAATCATTTATTCGAGCTTTATGACATAACCGACATTATCCACTGCGCAGCAGAAACGCGCAGCGAGAAACAAGTTGGGGAAATTCGTCTTTACGAGCAAACCAATGTGCTCGGGACGATGAATTTATTGCAAGCGGCACAAAGCGCTTGGATGGAATCAGCGCATCAGCCAAAAGAAAAATACGCAACATCTTGTTTTCATCACATTTCGCTTACGGATGCGTACAAACCATCGCTATACAGCGACAGTAAAAAAAGAGCAGATGACATGATTGGCGAGTTTCATAAGAAAACCGGATTAAATGTCATCACGACTGCGAGTCCAGAAGTTTTTGGGCCGATGCAAAAAGAAGAAGAACTCATCCCTGCATACATTGACCAAGCATTAAAAGGGAAACTGGGTATTTTTGAAGAATCAGCTGAAAACATCCGCAACTGGTTGTTTGTTAGCGACTTGTGCGAAGCGATTGATACGGTGTTTCACTTAGGAGATGCCGGAGGCCGTTACGAAATTGGCTACAATGCCCGCATGGGAGACCGAGAGCTTGCGTGGTGCATCACATCACTGATGGGGACTCATTTCCCGGGAAATTATTCACATCAAAAACAAAGCAACATAGATAATAGCGCATACTCACCAGAGAAACCGGTGCAACAGAAACTGCCTGGAATTGCGCCATTTACACCCTTTGAAAAAGGCTTGCGCATCACATTTAATTGGTACTCCAATAAAAACAAAACTGAGGATTTTTTAAAAAAGTAATGGAAGATAAACCAGAAGATGAGGTGAACACATGAACACATTCAATAATGCCCAATTTTTCGACTTTGAAAAACCAAAAGGATCAATCAAATCAATTGCCCTTATCCATAAAAACATGAAGCCGGGCGGCATCGAGATGTTAGTGGTGAAAATGGTGAAATGGTTTAGCGCGCACGATTATAAAGTAACGTTGTTCTTGTATAGCAGCGGCGGACCATTATTACGTGAACTTGAGTCGCTTGAAGGCGTAACGATTGTCGTTGACGAAGACACAAGCGACCCAACAATCAACTTATGGCTTGCCACTAAAATGTTGAGCAGACGTATCGAAGAGAAATTCGATTTGGTGTATTCGTTTGGACCAATGTCGTTCTTGTTATCGTACTTATTGCCAGCGAGAAAACGGATGTCGGGAGTTTACTCGCCAGACAGCTATGCACAAAAAGGCATCGGCGGAGCGGTCAAAGCATTAAAGTTGATCGATCCAAAATTTGCTCAAAAATTGATGTTCATGACGCCGTCGATCAAAGAAAGAACAGAAAATGCGATTGGGCAACCGTTAGAAAATGCGATTTTCCCGTTACCATTGGATTTCTGCACTGCGATGAACCCATTAAGTAATTCTGAATCTCGTCGCATTGTCTCGATTGGTCAATTGGCGCGTTTCCGCACTTATAACTATTACATGATTGATATTATGGAACGACTCATCCAAATCGATCCGGAATTTACGTATCACATTTACGGAACGGGGCAAGGGGAAGACAGTTTGCGCAAAAAAATTGCCAACTCTCCAGCGCGTGATCATATCTTCATGCACGGAAAGTTCAAACCGAGTCACAAAAAAGCGGCGTTGCAAAACACATTTTGTTTTGTAGGCATGGGTGTTCCACTTATTGAAGCAGCAGGTTGTGGCATTCCCGGGATTGTCGGCAAAGTAAACGATCGTTTCGGATTAACAGAAGGTTTTCTTCACCAACTGCCACCTTATGAAAGCGGAGATTCTTCCTCAGAAACGAGCGAATTGTTCAGTGTCGAAGAACAAATTATGAAGCTGTTATCGAGCAAAGAAGAATACAACCGAATTTCCAAAAGAGAACGCATGAAAGCCAATGAGTTTGAAAGTAATCACGTGATGGAGAACTTTATTAAAGAAGCAGAGTTCAATAAAGTCTCATTCCGCTTGCACTAGGAAATAGAGTGGGTAATTTAGATTAGTCCAGAATGTTATATTTAAATAATAGTATATTCTGATTCAATTACCAAAATATTACCTAAATGAATGTGTCAATTTGACTAGTATTCCGTATACAAAAGTATTATACTGGGAATAACAAAAAACGAGCGTTGCACCAGACCTATAAAATACAATTGAAAGTGAGATGAATGGTTTATGGCAGAGTATAGCTCTTATAAAGAAAAATTAGAAAAACACCATAACAAAGCCATAGTAGAAGTGATAAAAGACCTCTACGTCAACGAGGATCTAGGACCATCGGTTAGTGCCAAAAAGCTTGGTATTCCGAGACAAGCATTCATTTACTTTGTGAACCTCTACGACTTAAAAAAACTAAAATTCGCACATTGCAAAAAAAAATTACCTTCCTAGCCAAACGCGAACTCATCCAATAAGATAAATCGATAAAACCTGCTCATGGAATACTGGAGCAGGTTTTTTGTTTGGGTGAAAATAAGAAGAAATCGCTACATTCGGACGCTTTCCGCGGACGCAGCGCTGAGCCTCCTCGTCGCAAGCTCCTGCGGGGTCTCATCACTACGTTGTTCCGCAGGAGTCGCCGAATTCCGCTCTTTCTTCTGGGTGTCACTTTTTATAACTAGCTACTCAATAAAAGAGGGACCTTAATACACGGTGTGATACCAAATCCTTTTAAGAAGTTCAAAACTTCATGTATAGAACGAAAAAGTTCATGTAAAGATGTCAAAACTTCATGTAAAAGCAACAAAAGTTCATGTATAAACCCAAAACTCACTAGTAACAACCACTCA
>NZ_AEPB01000001.1 GCF_000189395.1 Planococcus donghaensis MPA1U2
GTTTGTTTCGTTTTGTTTGTCGCGCTCATTGGCGACTCAACTAATATACCATGCTGATATATAAGAGTCAACACTTTATGCAAAGAAATCTTTAGTTTTATAAAATAAGTCTATTTCGAAATAAGGATTTCCATCTCTATACGGTCGTTTTAATAGAGATAGCTATCTATCGAAGATCACTCGAACCCATGGTATCACTTGATTTTCTTGTCTTATTTACTTCTCTGCGTTTTTATAATACAACAAAGAACCGAGCTAATTTATTATCGGAAATTACTTATCTTAAAACTCATCTCAAAATACACGCCTAACTAATTGAATATCTAACTTCTAAGTAAAGCGTTTCTTCAATAAATGCTTTGTAAATGATTTAGCAAAATCAGTGGCGCTCTTTTAAATCTCGAGCTCTACTTTTAAAAGTGTTTTTCTATAAATCCCTTTTTCACTGGTCCAACTAACTAAGCTAAATCTTTTTAAACGAATAGTCGTTTTAATTATCCGCCTATTAAGTTAGTAGGGCTCAAACAATTTTTGCAAATAAAAAATCGCTGCTCTTTTTTTGTCATTGCTCTCCAAGTTTCTTTCGCACATACCCGGTCGCTCCAAAATATTGATCCTCTATTCGTTAATTAGCTGCTCGCTCTTAAGCTTAGAAAGATTCACGCCTCTCTTTCATTGCGGTGGCCACTCATCATGAATTTCTACACAATAAAAGCCCCTTGATTAAATCAAGGGGCTTGAACTTATTCTCCGTCTTCTTCTGGAGTTTCTTCTATAGAATCAACTTGATCGTTTGCAACACTTTCATTTGCTTCAGCGTTTTCGTTGATTGTTGTTTCTGTGTTGTCGTCTTCTAATTCTTCAGGCACGTCGATATCTTTTTTGACTTTAGCTACAGTTGCTACTACTTCGTCATCGCCTAATCGAATTAAACGAACGCCTTGTGTGCTTCTACCTGTAGTTGAAATATCATTAACGTCCATACGAATTAAAATACCATTAACCGTGATCAGCATGATATCTTCTGTGCCATTAACAGTTCGCACTGCAACAAGTGGTCCGTTTTTGTCTGTAATCTGACACGTCTTGATCCCCATACCACCACGAGATTGAACACGGTACTCAGATTCTTTTGTCTGCTTACCATATCCTTTCTCCGTAATAACCAACACATTGTCGTTAGGGTCTAAAATCTCCATACCGACTACTGCATCGCCTTCACGTAGACGAATACCGCGAACTCCACTAGCTGTTCGGCCCATGCTGCGAATATCGGTTTCTGGGAAGCGAATCAACGCACCATCTTTAGTACCGATGACCATTTCCTTAGTGCCGTCTGTTAGTTTAACTGAAATGAGTTCATCTTCTTCACGAAGACTGATTGCAATCAAACCGTTTTGACGGATGTTGGCGTAATTCGTTACAGGTGTCCGTTTGCTGAGCCCTTCGCGTGTTGTAAAGAAGAAGAATGAGTCTTCTTTAAATTCTTTCACACGAATAACAGCTGTAACTTTCTCTTCTTTACTAATTTCCAGAAGGTTGACCAATGGTAAGCCTTTGGCAGTACGGCCGTATTCAGGAATTTGATATCCTTTTTTACGGTATACTTTCCCTTTGTTTGTAAAGAACAAGATTGTGTCATGAGTCGACGTATACAATAAATGTTCAACGAAATCGTCTTCGTTTGTGCCCATTCCTTGTACACCACGTCCACCACGTTTTTGACTACGGTAAGTGTTCGCCGGCAAACGTTTGATATACCCGTTATGAGTCAGTGTTAATACCGTTGCTTCCACTGGAATCAAATCTTCATCTTCAAACATTTCCGCTCCGCCAGTCGTAATTTCAGTTCTACGCTTATCGCTAAAACGGTCTTTAATTTCAAGCATTTCTTCTTTAATGATTTCAAGAATGCGGTATTCATTTGCAAGAATATATCTTAATTCTTCGATTAATTTCACTAATGCTTGATATTCTTCTTCAATTTTATCTCTTTCCAACCCAGTTAAACGTTGCAAACGCATGTCTAAAATGGCTTGAGATTGGCGTTCTGTTAAATTGAAATCCGTCATTAAGCCATTGCGCGCTTGTTCTGCCGTTTGAGATCCACGGATCAACGCAATAATGGCATCAATATGGTCTAAGGCAATTCGTAAACCTTCCAAAATATGAGCACGGTCTTCTGCTTTCGTCAATTCGAATTGTGTACGACGACGAATAACCACTTTTTGATGCTCAAGGTAATGGAAGAGAATTTCTTTTAAGCTCAGCACTTTTGGTCGGCCATCGACAAGTGCCAGCATGTTAAGACCAAAGCTCGTTTGCATCGCCGTTTGTTTATATAAATTATTTAAAAGAACACTTGCACTGGCATCTCTGCGAACTTCGATGACGATACGCATGCCGTTACGGTCAGACTCATCGCGTAAATCAGTAATGCCGTCGATTTTCTTGTCACGCACAAGTTCTGCGATTTTTTCAATCAATCGAGCTTTATTGACTTGGAAAGGAATTTCGTTAACGATAATGACTTCTTTGCCATTTGGTTTTGTTTCAATATCTACAACAGAACGAATTAAAACAGAACCTTTCCCTGTTTCGTAAGCGCGACGAATCCCGCTACGGCCGAGGATAATACCACCAGTCGGGAAATCAGGTCCTTCAATATGTTCCATTAGTTCTTCAGTTGTGATTGCCGGATTATCAGCAAGTGCCAAAACCGCATCAATTGTTTCACCTAAATGGTGTGGCGGAATATTCGTCGCCATACCAACAGCGATCCCTGAAGTACCGTTTACTAAAAGGTTTGGGAATCGACTTGGCAATACGATTGGTTCTTTTTCTTGGCCATCATAGTTATCGCGATAATCAACCGTATTTTTATTTAAATCACGTAATAATTCCATCGAAATTTTTGACATTTTGGATTCTGTATAACGCATTGCTGCCGCAGAATCTCCATCAACTGACCCGAAGTTACCGTGTCCGTCAACAAGCATATAGCGGTAACTAAAATCTTGCGCCATACGAACCATGGTTTCATAAACAGCTGAGTCACCGTGAGGATGGTATTTACCAATTACATCTCCGACGATACGCGCTGATTTTTTATAGCCTTTATCTGCTGTAATTCCTAAATCATGCATTGCATAAAGAATGCGGCGATGAACTGGTTTTAATCCATCACGTACATCCGGTAAGGCACGGGACACAATAACACTCATCGCATAATCTAAAAAGGAAGTCCGCATTTCTGTACTTATATTTATTTCTTCAACACCACTGCTCGGCCGTTCAGCCATATCCGCAGCCTCCTCTCAACTCTATATCACTTAAACGTCCAAGTTTTTAACGTATTTCGCATTTTCTTCAATAAAGTTACGGCGTGGTTCAACTTCATCTCCCATTAAAATATGGAAAGTTTCGTCTGCGACCATCGCATCGTTTAATGTGACTTGCAACAATGTACGAACATCTGGATCCATTGTTGTGTCCCATAATTGCGTTGCATTCATTTCTCCTAACCCTTTATAACGCTGAATGTTTGGTTTTGGCGTTGGAGATAAGTTTTCAAGTGCTGTTTTTAATTGTGCGTCTGTGTAGACATATTCTACATGCTTCCCTTGTTTGATTTGGAACAATGGAGGCTGAGCAATATAAATATAACCAGCTTCAAGCAATGGGCGCATATAACGGAAAAGGAATGTTAATAACAATGTACGAATGTGCGCTCCATCAACATCGGCATCTGTCATAATAACGATTTTATGGTAACGAGCTTTTTCAAGGTTGAATTCTTCGCCGATTCCAGTGCCTAATGCGGTAATGATATTGCGAATTTCGTCATTAGTCAGAATGCGGTCTAGTCGTGCTTTTTCAACGTTTAAGATTTTACCACGCAACGGTAAAATTGCTTGGAAATGACGATCACGGCCTGATTTTGCTGAACCACCAGCCGAATCACCCTCAACGATATAAATTTCACTGATTTTCGGATCACGCGATGAACAATCGGCGAGCTTACCTGGAAGACTCGAAACTTCTAACACCGATTTACGGCGTGTGAATTCACGCGCTTTTTTAGCGGCCATTCGTGCATGAGAAGCCATAATCCCTTTTTCAACAATCTTTTTCGAAACGGCAGGATTCTCTAATAAGAATCGTTCAAATCCATTTGAGAACAAATTATTGACGATGGTGCTAACTTCCGTATTGCCTAATTTAGTTTTTGTCTGACCTTCAAATTGTGGATCTGGGTGTTTAACCGAAATAATGGCTGTTAACCCTTCGCGCACGTCATCTCCAGTTAAATTAAGATCTTGTTCTTTTAACATGCTTTTTTTACGACCATAATCATTAACTACACGTGTTAAAGCCGTTTTAAATCCAGATTCATGTGTCCCGCCTTCGTGCGTATTAATGTTATTGGCAAAAGAGAAAATATTTGCTGCATAGCCCGCATTGTATTGCATCGCAACTTCAACAGTAATTCCATCTCTTTCCGCTTCAACAAAAATAGCTTCTTCATGAAGTGGATCTTTCGATTTATTTAAATGTTCGACATACGACTTTATGCCGCCTTCGAAATGGTAGATTTTTTCTTTTTCTTCGCCTTCGCGCTCGTCTTTCACCACAATTTTCAAACCACGGTTTAAGTAAGCAAGTTCACGCAAGCGATGGTCTAAAATATCAAATTCATAAACGGTAGTTTCTTTGAAAATTTCTGCATCTGCTTTAAAACGGATGGTTGTCCCTGTGTGATCTGAATCTCCAATTACATTCAGTTCTTCAGTTACCGCTCCTCGTTCAAATTTAATATAATGTCTTTTTTCGTCACGATTTACATATACTTCAGTTGTTTCAGACAAAGCGTTTACTACAGAAGCCCCTACACCATGAAGACCGCCGGATACTTTATAACCGCCGCCGCCAAATTTACCGCCTGCATGGAGTACCGTCATAATAACTTCTACTGCTGGACGGCCCATTTTCTCTTGCATCCCAACAGGAATTCCACGTCCATTATCTTCTACACGAATCCAGTTGTCCGGTTCGATCGATACACGGATTTCTGTACAATGACCAGCTAATGCCTCATCGATACTATTATCAACAATTTCCCAAACTAAATGGTGTAGCCCTCGTGCACCTGTAGATCCTATATACATACCTGGTCTTTTACGAACCGCTTCTAATCCTTCTAATACTTGAATCTGACTTGCTTCATATGATTCTTGTAGACCTTTTTCTTCCATAGCCATTCCATTCACCTGCTCTTTCTTACGCATTTCATAACCGTATCTATTCACAATCAACGTTATATCGATATATTAAAGTGTTTTTACTTTGTTACAGTGCCGTGTGAAACTTCGAAAAGACGCGCATTTTGAATTGTTTCATGTTGTATGCCTTCAACACTAGTTGTGGTGACAAATGTTTGAACTGATCCTTTAATCGTATTTAACAAATGGGATTGTCGATAATCATCTAGTTCAGACAATACATCATCAAGCAATAGCACGGGTGCTTCTCCAACTTCTTGCTTGATCAACTCAATTTCAGCTAACTTCAACGATAAAGCAGTTGTGCGCTGCTGACCTTGTGAACCGTAAGTTTGAACATCGTAACCATTTACAAAAAATTGCAGTTCGTCTCGATGTGGTCCAACAAGCGTCACCCCACGTTCAATTTCTCGTTTGCGCACTTCTATCAGTTTCTGCTCTAAAAAAGACGCCATTTCTTCAGGCGTCCATTCAGGCTTTAAACCGCTAATCGGTTGATAGCGGATTTGAAGTTGTTCGAGCCCCCGAGAAATGCCGTGATGAATCGGTTCAGCCCATTTTTGCAAAAGCTCCATAAACTGATACCGCTTGCGTATAATTTTGACAGCCGCTTCGATAAATTGTTCTGTATAAACTTCGAACATGACGTCATTAATGGTTTGTTTTCCATAATGTTGTTTCAATATATGATTTCTTTGTTTGAGGAGTTTTTGATAATTTACTAAATCGTGTAAATAAACCGGAGAGATCTGTCCAATTTCCATGTCAATAAACCGTCTGCGCACTTGTGGACTTCCTTTTACAAGATGAAGATCCTCTGGAGCAAACATGACAACATTCAATTGGCCAATATAATCACTCAGCCTGCGTTGTTCTAAATGATTAACTTTCGCTTTCTTCCCTTTTTTTGACAAGGTGATTTCAAGGGGTAGTTTGCCGTATTTACGGAAAACATCAGCTTTAATTTTACCATAATCAGCATCCCAACGTATCAATTCTTTATCATTAGAGGTGCGATGCGATTTTGCCATAGATAACACATAAAGAGATTCCATGACATTGGTTTTGCCTTGCGCATTTTCCCCTATAAAGACATTAATTTCTGGAGAAAATTCCAGTTCTAATGATTCGTAGTTTCGATAATTGACAAGCTCAAGGCGGTCAATCCGCATCGAAGCTCATGCCTTCAGCCGTCACGATACGAAAATCTCCAAACCCTGGAATATTTACAAGATCGCTTGCACGCAATTTACGTCCTCTGCGATTTTCTGCTTCACCGTTTACAAAAACTTCGTGTTCACTTAAAAACCATTTTGCCATTCCGCCTGAACTTATTGTGTCCGTCATTTTTAACAATTGTCCTAATGTTATATATTCCGTCTCAATCCCGATTTCTCTCAAAATGCACTCATCCTTCGATTCATAGTCTATCCCTCTATTTTACCCTATTTTAGCTAAAAAGTAAAAAAGGATAGCCTATATGGCTATCCTGAGGGTTTGTTTTGTTTTTAATATGTTCGGACAGGAAGAATCAACTGTAAAATTGAGTCATCTAATGCTGATTTCAAAATAAATGGACGCATAGCTCCAGTAAATTGAATTACCACATCTTGTCCATCAATCGCTTTAAGTGCATCCATCATAAATTTAGCACTAAATGAGATTTTCAGTTCTTCGCCTTCGATACTTTGAGCTTGCAGCTGCTCTTCTACTTTACCAACTTCAGGTGAATTAGAAGAAACTTCAACATCAGTACCCTCTTTTGCAGAAAAGCGTACAACATTATTGCGTTCTTCTCTAGCTAATAGCGATGCACGATCGATTGCTTGCAAAAGTGAACGTCCGTTTACAGTTACCGTTGTTTTGTATTCCGCTGGAATTAAACGACTTGTATCTGGATAGTTGCCTTCTAATAGACGAGAAAAGAAAAGAATATGCTTTGACTTGAACAATACTTGTTGGTTCGTCATCACGATTTCAACAGCTTCAGAAGTGTCATCAAGGATTTTGTTGAGCTCAGTTAAGCTTTTCCCTGGAATAACAACACTGTATTCCCCTTCTGGCAATGTTTCAAGTTTTGTTTTGCGACGAGCTAGACGGTGACTATCTGTTGCAACACAAACTAATTCCCCATCTTTCACTTCCCAATGAACGCCTGTTAGTACAGGACGTGTTTCTGAACTTGAAACAGCAAATACCGTTTCACGGTTAATTGTTTTTAATAGATCTGCTGGAATGGTAAACAAACGATCGTCCTGAATATCAGGCAATTGTGGATAATCCATTGCGTCTAAGCCGATTAAATGGAACTCTGACTTTCCTGAACGGATATGTGTTTGAAAGTTTCCTGTAATTTCAATTTCAACTTCGTTTGTCGGTAACTTACGAATGATTTCTCCGAAAACTTTTGCTTGAAGAACAATACTTCCTCCATTAGTAACTTGGATGATTTGTTCCCCATCTTCTTCTGCAGGAATAAATGTTTGGATTGTGATATCGGAATCACTTCCTGTTAATCTCATTCCTTCTGAAGAAACATCCATTTTAATTCCCGTTAAAATCGGAATGGTCGTTTTTGAACTTACTGCTTTCATTACATCGTTTAATCCTTCAACTAATCGCTCACGTTTTATCTCGAATTTCATTCTCGAACCTCGCTTATATATATATTTTATTTAAGGGCTTTTAAAGTAATAGTAGTAGTAGGGCCTGTGAATATGTGGATAAGCCTTAAAAAGTCAATAAAAGCAGTTTATCCACATGTAGACAGCCTGTGCATAAACTGCTTGATGATTTATGGGTTTATCCACAATCATTTTTACTTGCCAAGCGCACTTTTGATGTCCTTGACGTCTTGCTGAAGCTGCTGATTATCCGTTAACATTTTAGAAATTTTGTCGTGGGCGTGAATAACTGTCGTATGATCACGTCCACCAAATTCTTCGCCTATTTTAGGCAGCGAGAAATCCGTCATCTCACGTGACAAGTACATAGCAACTTGGCGTGGATAAGCAATATCTTTCGTACGGCGTTTTGTTTTAAAATCTTCTAATTTAACGTTGAATTGCTCACCAACAGCGTTTTGAATGTCTAAAATTGTAATAACTTTTGGTTTTGAGTTAGGCATAATGTCTTTTAATGCTTCTGAAGCGAGTTCTGCACTCATGTCTCGGTTGATTAAAGAAGAATAAGCCACAACTCGGATCAATGCGCCTTCAAGTTCACGAATATTTGAGTCAATCGAATTTGCAATATACGTCATCACATCATTCGGAATATCAAGTCCATCCGCTTTTGCTTTTTTGCGTAAAATAGCGATTCGTGTTTCTAAATCTGGCGGCGTAATATCTGTGATCAAGCCCCATTCAAAGCGAGAGCGAAGCCGATCTTCCAGTGTTGGAATCTCTTTTGGCGGCCGATCACTTGAAATGATGATTTGCTTTGACTCTTCGTGCAATGTGTTAAAGGTATGGAAAAACTCTTCTTGAGTTTGTTCTTTGCCCGCTAAAAATTGAATATCATCGATTAAAAGAATGTCGACACTTCTATATTTGTCACGGAATTCACCTGTTTTATTGTCGCGAATCGAATTGATAAATTCGTTCGTAAATTTTTCCGAAGATAAATAAACGACTTTCGCGTTTGGATTGTGTTCGAGGACATAATGTCCAATTGCATGCATTAAATGTGTCTTGCCAAGTCCTACTCCCCCATAGATAAACAGCGGGTTATAAGCTTTTGCTGGCGCTTCGGCCACAGCCAAAGAAGCGGCGTGTGCGAAACGGTTACCTGAACCAATTACAAATGTATCAAACGTGTATTTTGGATTCAGCATGCCAGGTAAAAACTCGTGCTGCTGGTCTTGTCCCGGTTTAACGCGAGGCGCAGGAAGTTGAAAATCATCCATATCCTGATCTTTAGGCACAACAAATTTAATCATCATATCATCGCCGGTAGTATCTGATAAAATCCCGGTGATCAAATGCACATAATGGTTTTCCAACCAATCACGTGCAAAAGAATTAGGCGCTGAAATAGTGACTGTATCATCCTGATAGGATAAAAGCTTTGTCGATTTTAACCACGTTTCAAAACTCGGTTTGGAGATTTTGGTTTCAACTTGGGCTAAGACACTTGACCATAATTCGTCTAAGTGTTCCAATAGCTCGTCTCCTTTATATTTAACGATATTTTAAAGTATATCATACACAAAATCACAGCTTGTGGATAACATTCATAAACAAGCTGGTGAATAACTGTCCACACCTTACCCACAATTTGTGGATAACTTATTTGAGTTGAAAATTGTTAACAAGTGAAAACAAGTTAATGTTACCAAAAAAGAGTAGACAATACAAGAAGTTCTTTAAGTTATCCACATATCTTTTTTTCTGCACAATTAATCTATCCACAAGGGGTTTGTATGTTAAAAAACTGTAGATAAGGCATGTGGATAATTATTTTTCGGAAAAAAAGAGTAAACAGGAGATTAAGAGAAAAAAAGAAGAATTGTGTATAACTTAGCAAAAAGGAAAGAAAGTAAATGGAGCAATTTATGGACAAAAGAATACTTATATAATTTTCATATGCATATGGAATTCTTTGCACTAAGCAGACGAAGTACAGGAGTCGCCACTAGCTGCTGCGGATTGGAGAGGGAGTAGGAAAAATCTTTTAATGGGAGCATACCTAGAAATCTCACATTGATCGAAGCTAAAAGCCTTTCAGTGGCGATCACTGTGAGATTAGACATCACGATTTAGTTTAGTAAGACTTTGTCTATCGTCTGGAATTCAGGTGTTTTTTTCGTGAGACATTGACATTTATGGCGTTGCACCTTTATAATAGTCGAGACTGTCTTTAGAAAAATAGTTAACTCTCAATATAGGAGGTGTCATATATGACATTACGCACATACCAACCAAATACACGTAAACACAGCAAAGTACACGGCTTTAGAGCACGTATGAGCACAAAGAACGGACGCCGCGTTATCGCAGCACGTCGTCGTAAAGGAAGAAAAGTATTATCAGCTTAAGTCCACTGACCGCATCAGTGGTCTTTTTTTTCTTTTCTGCTCGTTTTGAGCGGGAAGTAGTAAAATAAGCAGGTGAAAGAATGAATAAAGATCAACGGATCAAGAAGAACAAAGAGTTCCAACACATCTTTAAAAAAGGAAAATCTTTTGCGAATCGGCAGTTTATCGTTTATGTATTAAAAAACGAGCAACCTGAATTTCGCGTTGGGCTTTCTGTCAGCAAGAAAGTTGGAAACGCAGTAGCACGTAATCGCATTAAGCGTTACATAAGGCAAACTTTCTTGGAATTGAAAGATGATTTATTGCCAAATGCGGACTACATTATTATCGCCCGACCACAGGCGGCCACATTGGATTTTCACGAAAGTAAGAAAAGTCTCGAACATGTATTGAAAATTGCCCGTACATTACCGAGGAAGTAGAAGATTACGTAAAATAGATGTTATTATAGAAGTAATTGAGATTAGTTTGGGGGAAAAAGGGTGAATAAGAAATTAATTTTACTTATTTCACTGATTGCAGTAACCTTGCTGCTTTCTGGCTGTACCGAGTTTGATCAGCCGATCAGTGACCAAAGTGAAGGTTTTTGGAATGAATTTATCGTTTGGCCATTGGTTTCCACTATCACATACTTTAAAGGGTTATTAGGAACTTATGGTTTTGGGATTATCGCAGTAACAATTATTATTCGATTAGTTATGTTGCCGTTAATGGTCAAACAAACGAAAAGTTCAAAACGTATGCAAGAAGTACAACCTGAACTTGTTAAGCTAAAAGAAAAATACAAGTCTAAAGATGCGGTAACACAACAGAAATACCAAAAAGAAATGATGGCATTGTTCCAAGAAAAAGGCGTTAACCCAATGGCAGGTTGTTTGCCTGTAGTTATTCAAATGCCTGTGCTAATTGGTTTTTATCACGCAATTAGCCGTATGAACAATACACCAGAAATCGATTTAGGATCGTTTCTTATTTTCCCACTTGCAGAACCAAGTATTATTTTGGCGGTTATTGCCGGATTAATGCAATTCGTTGTTTTGCGTACGGGACCAGCGATGGACAATCCTCAAATGCGGATTATGATGTATTTCATGCCAGTGATGATCATTGGATTTGGTATTGTATTACCTTCCGCACTAACATTGTATTGGGTTATCGGAAATATCATTTCATTAATCCAAAATTTGGTAATTTATCGTCCGTGGGAGAAAAAAGATGTACAAGAGCCTGTTAAAACGAAAGCAGGAGGGGCTAAAAAGTGAAACAGATTACGCAAACGGGTTTAACTGTTGAAAAAGCGATATCTGAAGCATTAGAAAGACTCCAAGTTACACGTGAAGAAGTAAGCATTAACGTAATTCAAGAAGAGAAAAAAGGATTTTTCGGTTTTGGTGCCAAAAAAGCAGAAGTTGAAGTTACTGTTATTGAAAAAACAATAGCCACTGAACAGCAGACGCCAAAAGAATCAGCTACTGAAATTCTTGAAACACCTGTAATGTCGATTGAAGAAGAAAAAGAGGAAGAAATTCCTGCTCTTTCAAATGACAAAGCAATTCAAGAAACGAAAAATTACATCTTATCCATCGCGAAAGACATGAAAATTGATGATTTATCGATTACTCATGAAAAGCGAGGCAATAAAAAAGTTAATTTTTATCTGGAAAGCGAAAAAGTAGCCATGTTGATCGGAAAAAGAGGGCAAACCTTGAATTCTCTTCAACAATTAGCTCAACTCGTTGCCAATAAATATTCAAATCAATTTATGATGATTCAATTAGATGCGGAAAATTATCGTGAACGACGTCAAGAAACGCTGGAACAATTAGCGGATCGTATGGCGGATAAAGCAATTCGGACGGGTGGCCGTGTTCAATTTGAACCAATGCCATCTTATGAACGAAAAGTGATCCATCAAACTTTATCAAGACGTTTAGACATCGATACGTATTCTGAAGGCAAAGATCCGAACCGATACCTTGTTATCGAACCTCATAAATAAAAAACTCGCCATCTAGGCGGGTTTTTTTTATGCCAAATTAACGAAATTTAGCAATATGAAGCACTGTGTCTTTCGATTTCAAATGCTTTATGCTATTGTAGTATGTTAGAAAGCCATGTGCATTTACTGGTTGTCCACATGTGGACAACTTTTTTTAAGCAAAAAATAAAGAAAAGACTATATATTTTTGTAATCAAGCCGCGCTCATGCTCTGATTGTTATCCACAGAGTAAAAAGTGCTGCTTTTCTTAAGAGGAGGGAACATCATGGAATTCGACACAATCGCTGCCATATCGACACCGAGTGGAGAGGGAGCAATCGCAATTGTCCGCTTGAGCGGTCCTGAAGCTGTTGCAATTGCAGACAAACTGTTCCGGGCTCCAAGCAATAAAGCGTTAGCTTCTCAAGCAACTCATACTATCCATTATGGGCATCTTGAAGATCCAGCGACAGGAGAAATCGCGGAAGAAGTAATGGTATCACTCATGAAAGCACCCAAAACCTTCACCCGTGAAGATGTTATTGAAATCAACTGCCATGGTGGAATTGTTTCGGTAAACCGAGTGCTTGAATTGGTACTACGTGCAGGAGCAAGACTTGCGGAACCAGGTGAGTTTACGAAACGAGCATTTTTAAATGGCCGAATCGATTTGTCTCAAGCAGAAGCGGTTATGGACTTGATTCGTGCAAAAACGGATCGTGCCATGGATGTTGCGCTCAATCAAATGGAAGGCAAGTTGTCAAAGTTAATTGGCACATTGCGTCAAGCCTTACTAGAGTCGATTGCTCAAATGGAAGTAAATATCGATTATCCAGAATATGACGACGTGGAAGAAATGACCCGTCCAATTATGTTGGAAAAATCGAAATGGGTTCGTTCAGAAATTGAGAAATTGTTGCAAACCTCTTCACAAGGGAAAATTTTAAGAGAAGGGCTTTCTACCGTCATTCTAGGACGTCCCAATGTCGGAAAATCTTCGCTTTTAAACAGCCTTGTTCAAGAAAATAAAGCAATTGTCACAGAAATAGCGGGAACTACCCGTGATATAATAGAGGAATACGTAAATGTCCGTGGTGTTCCATTGCGTTTAGTTGATACAGCCGGGATTCGTGAAACAGAAGATATTGTCGAGCGAATTGGTGTTGAACGTTCAAGAAAAGTGTTAAAAGAAGCTGATTTGATCCTTTACGTGTTAAATTATGCAGAAGCGCTAACGCCAGAAGATGAACTGTTGTTTGAAACGGTTAAAGATATGGACTATATTGTCGTGATCAATAAAACCGACTTGCCACAGAAAATCGATTTGGAGCAAGTGCAGAAGTTAGCTGGCGATAAATTGTTAGTGACAACTTCGCTAGTTGAAGAAGAAGGCATTGATCAGCTTGAAGAAGCGATTGCTGCTTTGTTTTTCAAAGGAGAAATCGAAGCAGGGGACATGACCTATGTATCCAATGTGCGCCACATTGCATTGCTGCATCAGGCACATAAAACCATTTCAGACGCTATTGAAGCTGCTGAAATGGAGGTTCCTGTAGATATGATTCAAATTGATGTTACTCGAACGTGGGAACTTCTTGGTGAGATTATAGGAGATACCGCAGATGACGGCCTCTTAAACCAATTGTTCTCTCAGTTCTGTCTAGGGAAATAAAACTCGAAGGGAATGAACGAACATGCCACAATACGAAGCAGGCACGTTCGATGTCATCGTTGTAGGAGCCGGACATGCAGGAGCGGAAGCTGCTCTTGCGTCTGCGCGAATGGGCGCTAAAACGCTTGTTTTGACGATGAATCTGGATATGATCGCATTTATGCCATGTAACCCATCTATTGGGGGACCAGCAAAAGGCATAGTCGTACGTGAAATAGACGCACTTGGCGGAGCCATGGGGCGCGTAATCGATAAAACACACATTCAAATGAGAATGTTGAATACAGCTAAAGGACCTGCTGTTCGCGCACTGCGTGCACAAGCCGATAAAGTTCTTTACCAACAAGAAATGAAACGCTTGATGGAAGAAGAGCCAAACTTAAGCTTGCACCAAGGAATTGCAGAAGAATTGATCGTTGAAGACGGTAAAATTCAAGGTCTGATTACGCAAGTAGGGGGCATTTACCGTGCGAACTCTGTCGTAATTACGACAGGAACTTTCTTGCGTGGGGAAATCATTATTGGGGATCTGCGTTATTCAAGCGGGCCGAATAATCAGCAACCTTCCATTAAATTAGCAGAAAACCTGGAGAAGCTAGGCTTTGAAACAGTTCGTTTTAAAACAGGAACACCTCCACGTGTAAACAGTAACAGCATTGATTACAGCAAAACGGAAATTCAGCCTGGAGACGATGTGCCACGTGCATTTAGTTACGAAACGACTGAATACATTACGGATCAATTACCATGCTGGTTAACGTACACAAACGAAGAAACACATCAAGTAATTGATGACAACCTTCATTTGTCACCAATGTATTCTGGAATGATTAAAGGAACGGGGCCGCGTTATTGCCCTTCTATCGAAGACAAAGTGGTGCGTTTTAATGATAAACCGCGTCATCAAATCTTTTTAGAACCAGAAGGTCGTAATACGCGTGAGGTTTACGTACAAGGCCTTTCAACTAGTTTACCTGAACACGTCCAGCGGAAGCTGTTAGAATCGATTCCAGGGCTTGAGAAGGCTGAAATGATGCGTGCAGGATATGCCATCGAGTATGATGCCATTGTGCCGACGCAATTATGGCCAACATTAGAGTCGAAACAAATCGAAAATCTTTATACGGCAGGTCAAATTAACGGAACATCTGGCTACGAAGAAGCAGCGGGTCAAGGACTAATGGCGGGAATCAACGCAGCAGCAAAAGTGTTGGGCAAAGAAGAAGTCATCTTGAGTCGTTCGGATGCATATATCGGTGTATTGATCGATGATTTAGTCACAAAAGGCACAAATGAACCTTATCGTTTGTTAACATCACGTGCTGAATACCGTTTATTGCTACGTCATGACAATGCAGACATGCGTTTAACTGAACTAGGTTACGCTATCGGTATGGTAAAAGAAGATCGTTATGTGAAGTTTCTTTCGAAAAAAGAGCGGATTGAAGAAGAAATTAAACGCTTGAGAAGCGTTATGATCAAGCCAAATGAAACGACCCAGCAAACGATTCGCGATGCAGGGGGCAGTGAATTAAAAGATGGCATTCGTGGAGCGGATTTATTGAAGCGTCCAGAAATGACATACGACATGATTTCACAGTTAACCGCTTCTCCTGTAGACCTAGAGGATGAAGTAAAAGAACAAGTTGAAATTCATATCAAATATGAAGGTTATATTGAGAAATCATTGATGCAAGTGGATAAACTCAAAAAAATGGAAAACAAAAAGATTCCTGATAACATCGATTATCATGCAATCTCTGGAATTGCGACGGAAGCTCGCGGCAAGCTGGCAGAAGTTCGCCCGTTGTCAATTGCGCAGGCATCTCGCATCTCTGGTGTAAATCCGGCTGACATATCCATCTTATTGGTGTATATTGAACAAGGAAAGATTGCAAAAATCTCTGTTTAAAGAGGAAAGACGAAAGTTTTTCTTTTGAACTTTAAGTAACTAAAGGCATAAGCTAGACAATAGAATGGACTGGCTCACACCAGTCCATTTCTTAATTTACATAAGAGTACGAAAGAGGGAGGAAGCCAGTTTGAATGAACAACAGTTTAAAGATGCCCTCAGTGAAAAAGGGATCGTCTTAACCGATACACAGCTCGAGCAATTTCGGATCTACCATAAAGAACTAGTTGAATGGAACGACAAGATGAACCTTACAGCCATTACAGAACAAACGACTGTGTATTTAAAGCATTTTTATGACTCAATTACTGCAGCATTTTATTTAGATTTCACAAAACCGATGAATATTTGTGATGTTGGTGCCGGTGCAGGATTCCCCAGTATCCCACTAAAAATTTGTTTTCCCCATATTGAGGTTACGATAGTGGACTCTTTAAACAAACGCATTCAATTTCTTCAGCATTTAAGTGGGGAACTAGGATTAACTAAAGTTCAGTTTGTTCACTCAAGAGCAGAAGATTTCGGACAATCTTCGCATCGTGAAAGCTACGATGTTGTAACAGCACGTGCAGTAGCAAGATTATCGGTACTCGCTGAATTATGTGTCCCACTTGTTAAAAAAGGTGGCGTTTTTGTAGCGATGAAAGCAGCCACGGCTTCGGATGAATTAGATGACGCAGAAAAAGCATTGCAAAAACTAGGTGTAAAGCTAGAAACCGTACATTCTTTCTTATTGCCAATAGAAGAAAGCGAGCGTTACATTCAAGTATTTAAGAAATTCAAAGAAACACCAAAGAAATATCCGCGGAAAGCTGGAGTTCCAAACAAGTCACCAATCTCTTAATGTTTCACGTGGAACATTAGTTATAAAAGCAACAAGGGTGATCGGTACTCAGTAATAAAGTGAGCTTGTAAAAGGTGGTGCTTGAGGATGAAAAGTCCTTTTTCTCGTTTCTTCGGAGGCGGAGATAAAGCAAATGATACAGCGAAGAAGGAAACAGCAGAACACAAAGCGTCAGAAGAAGTCATGAAATTGCCGCTCGATAAAATACACGCAAACAAATACCAACCTAGAACAATTTTCGATGAAGAGAAAATTGAAGAACTTGCACGGACTATCCATGTCCATGGCGTTATTCAACCGATCGTAGTCAGAAATTCTGAAAGGGAAGGCGAATATGAAATAATCGCCGGTGAACGACGTTTCCGTGCAATGAAATCGCTCGAGTGGACAGAAGTACCGGCAATTATTCGTAACTTGAGCGACAAAGAAACAGCATCTATCGCTTTGATAGAAAACCTTCAGCGCGAGGAACTTACTTCGATAGAAGAGGCCCATGCTTATCGAAACTTGTTGGATATACAAGAAATCACACAAGAAGCTTTAGCGCAGCGTCTTGGTAAAGGTCAGTCGACAGTTGCCAATAAATTACGTTTATTAAAACTGCCAGAAGAGATCCAGACAGCATTACTTAATCGGCAGCTGACAGAACGGCACGCAAGAGCTTTGTTGCAAGTAAAAGATGTAGAACAACAGAAAAAGTTGTTTGATGAAACCATTGAAGAAAGCTTGAACGTAAAACAGTTAGAAGCGAAAGTAACTAAATTGCTTTCAACTGAGCCAAAAAAACCAAAAGCACGTAAAAAAGCCTTTAGTAGAGACATGCGCATAGCTATGAATACGATCAAAGAATCATTAAGCATGGTATCAAAAAGTGGCATTGATTTGACTACAGAAGAAGAAGAACACGAAGAATACTATCAAATCACTGTGAAAATTCCGAAGAAAAAATAACGAAAAGCTCTTTCCAAGTTTGGAGAGAGCTTTTTTACTGATTAGAACATCGTATTGTTGAAAAATTTTGATACAATAGAAAAATAGGAAGCTCCTATAACGCAAGTTACTGATTTCTTTCGAATAAAAAGTTTATAAAGCTGTTTTTAACGACAATAAAATAGCTAAAATAGAGATTCCGCAGTAAAATAAAGAAAGTAATAAAGAAAGTTGGTGCAAGTGTGGGTAGAACTATTGCGATCGCCAATCAAAAGGGCGGCGTAGGAAAAACAACGTCTTCAGTGAACTTAAGTGCCTGCCTTGCTTATTTAGGCAAAAAAGTTCTTTTAATAGATATCGATCCTCAAGGAAATGCTACTAGTGGAGTAGGCGTTAACAAAGGCGATGTAGATAAATGCATATACGAAGTGTTAATCGATGACATCGCTGTAAAAGATACAATAATGGAAACAAAGGTGGAAAATTTACATGTAGTTCCCGCTACTATTTCTTTAGCAGGAGCTGAAATTGAATTGGTTTCGACCATTTCAAGAGAAGCCCGTTTAAAAAATGCTTTAGAAGAAGTCAAAGATATGTACGATTACATAATCATTGATTGTCCGCCATCTTTGGGATTACTGACTTTAAACTCCTTAACCGCTTCTGATGCAATCATTATTCCAGTACAATGTGAATACTATGCGTTAGAAGGATTAAGCCAGTTATTGAGCACGATTCGCTTAGTGCAAAAACATTTAAATCATGACTTAATGATTGATGGTGTATTGTTAACAATGCTAGATGCACGAACAAACCTAGGCGTGCAAGTAATTGAAGAAGTGAAAAAGTATTTTCAGGATAAAGTGTATAAAACCATTATTCCAAGAAACGTAAGATTAAGTGAAGCACCGAGCCATGGAGAGCCAATTATTATTTATGATCCAAAATCCAGAGGCGCAGAAGTGTATTTAGAATTGGCAAAGGAAGTGATTGATAATGGCTAAAGGATTAGGAAAAGGTATTAATGCATTGTTTCCAGGGGAGACAATTAGCGATACAGATAAAGTAAATCAAATCAATGTAGGCGAAATCCAAGCCAATCCATATCAACCACGGAAAATCTTTGATCAAGTGGCTTTAGATGAGTTGGCAGAATCTATTAAAGAACATGGGATTTTACAGCCGATTGTTGTACGTAAAGCAGGAGAAAAATATGAAATTGTGGTTGGAGAACGTCGTTTCCGTGCAGCCAAGTCAGTTAAGTTAAAGAAAGTTCCAGCGATTATTAAAGATCTATCAGATCAACAAATGATGGAACTTGCTATATTAGAAAATCTTCAACGTGAAGACTTAACCCCGATTGAAGAGGCGGAAGCTTACCAAAAATTAATGGAAGCTTTGAGCTTAACACAAGAGCAGTTAGCTTTCCGATTAGGGAAGAGTCGTCCGCATATCGCCAATCACATTCGTCTTTTGTCATTGCCTGAAAATGTCCGAAAACTCATCTCTGATAAGGAATTGTCAATGGGTCACGGACGTACATTATTAGGTTTAAGAAGCAAAAAACTTATTCCAGAAACTGCTGAAAAAGTGGTTAAAGAAAACTTGAATGTTCGCCAATTAGAAAATTTAGTACAACGTTTAAATGAGAATGTTCCACGTGAAACAATCGAAAAAAAGAAAGATATTTTTATAGAAGAAAAACAATCTGAACTGAGAGATCGTTTCGGTACAAAAGTTCAAATTAAGAAAAACAAGAACAAAGGGAAAATAGAAATAGAATTTTTCTCGGAAGATGATTTAGAACGAATTTTAGAATTATTAAGCTGACGAGTGCCTATTTCCCGAAACAGGGGAATAGGTTCTGTTTTTGATAGGTAGAAAACTAAATAATGCTCTCAAAAGAGGGAGAAGAGGATCTTGCTGTAAATGGGGCAAGGGGCGAAGGGGGAGAAACGGAATGGTTCTCTTAGGGACATTGATAAATGCAGTATTGATTATAGTGGGAACCATACTTGGAAGAGCTCTTCAAAACATTTCGGAAAAGATGAAAGAGACAGTGATGTATGTAATTGGCTTATCGGTCATTGTGCTGGGTCTAGATATGGGATTAGGAAGTCAAAACTTCGTAATTGTCATTATCAGTTTAGTGCTGGGTACAGTTATTGGCGAATGGGCAGATTTAGAAGGTAAGTTGAATGCGTTTGGCCATTGGATTGAACGCATACTCGGAGCAAAAGAAAGCAAAGGCAGTTTAGCACAAGGATTTGTCACAGCGACGTTAATATTTGTGATTGGAGCAATGGGGATTATTGGGGCGATGGAAAGCGGCCTTAGTAATGAGCATGGAGTCCTGATCTCTAAAGGGATTATTGATGGATTTACTTCTATTATTTTAGCTTCTACACTTGGATTTGGCGTTATGCTTGCGGCAATCCCTGTGTTTGTCTATCAAGGATTGATCGCGTTGTTTGCTACTCAAATTAGTTTGGCAATTCCTGCCGATGCGCTAGATATGTTTATTTTAGAAATGAGTGCAACAGGCGGTGTGATGATTGTCGCCATTGGGTTAAATTTGATGGGTGTGACAAAAATTAGAGTCGCAAATTTATTGCCAGGTATAGTAGTAGTCGGATTAGTCGTTTCGGTTATGTATAATTTTAATTTGATGTAAAAACCGGGAAGGTGAAAGAGTGAATGTTGAAAAAATAACGCAACGGATTTTAACCGTGCTATCTGACGAAGCCATGTGGGTAGGGTTGTTCGTTGTATTTTTGAAAGTAATTTTAATCACGGTAGCTGCAATTGTGTTGGTGAAAGTATTACGCATGTTAATACGAAAAACATTTTCTGTTCGCATTAAAGGACCGCTTGTTTACAATGAACGAAGACAGCAAACGTTATCGAAATTATTGTCGAATGTCGTAGCGTATGTTGTTTATTTTATAGCAGTAGTTTCTATATTAGCGACTTTTACAATCGATATTACAGGACTCATCGCAGGTGCGGGAGTTTTAGGGTTGGCTGTAGGGTTTGGTGCACAAAATTTAGTGCGTGATGTAATTACTGGATTCTTTATCATTTTTGAAGACCAGTTTTCAGTAGGGGACTATGTTCGTATCGGTACTGCTGAAGGCACTGTAGAAGAAATTGGATTACGAACAACCAAGGTGAAAGCATGGACCGGAGAATTATTTATTTTTCCGAACGGCAATATAATGGATGTAGTAAATTTTTCAATCCATAACTCAATCGCAGTAGTCGATATCAATATTTCGTATGAATCGGATATAAAGCGTGTAGAAGAATTAATCATGGAGTTTCTAAATAGCTTGCAAGAGCGATATGAACAAATTATTAAGCCTGCAGAATTGCTAGGTGTGCAAAATTTAACAACAACGGAAGTGGTCATGCGAATTACAGCAGAAACCATGCCGATGCAACATTTTGCTGTAGCGCGTGAAATACGTCGTGATTTGAAAGATTTCTTGGATCAGCGAGGAGTCGAAATTCCTTATCCGCGTATGTTAATGGTGCAACGGTCACCAGGGGAATCACCTATCACGAAAAATGCTAAAAATGAATAAAAGGAGAAAAATTCATGGAAATGAAGGATTTTGGACTGAATGATATAGTGGAAATGAAAAAAGGTCATCCTTGTGGAGCAAATGCTTGGAAAATTATCCGCATGGGAGCAGACGTCCGGATTAAATGTGAAGGTTGTCAGCATAGTGTCATGCTTCCTCGTATGGAATTTAATAAAAAGATGAAAAAGGTTTTAGTAAAAGCTGAAAGTGAATGAAAAATGGACATTTTCCTGTTTCGTTCTTATAATGGAATGGTTGTGTAAAAAATAATTCGTTTTATATAGAGGAAAGGTTGTGCATCCTATGGCATTAACTGCAGGGATTGTAGGGTTACCAAACGTGGGGAAATCCACATTATTTAATGCAATAACTAAAGCGGGTGCCGAAGCGGCAAACTACCCGTTCTGTACAATAGATCCAAACGTTGGAATTGTTGAAGTTCCAGATGAGCGTCTTGATAAGTTGACGGAATTGGTAGATCCGAAAAAAACCGTTCCAACGGCTTTTGAATTTACAGATATTGCAGGAATCGTAGAAGGCGCGAGTAAAGGTGAGGGATTAGGAAACAAATTCTTGTCTCATATCCGTGAAGTTGACGCAATTTGCCAAGTGGTTCGTTGTTTTGCTGACGACAACATTACGCATGTAACAGGTAAAGTAGACCCGATTTCGGATATTGAAGTGATTAACTTAGAGTTAATTTTAGCTGATATGGAAAGCATCGAAAAACGCATTACGCGTGCAGCAAAATTAATAAAGCAAAAAGACAAAGACGCAGTGGCAGAAGAGCCAGTGCTTATGAAATTGCGTGAAGCCTTTGAAAATGGTCAATTGGCACGTTCAATCGAATTCACGGAAGATGAGTTGAAGATTGCAAAAGGTTTGAACCTATTAACGATCAAACCAATGCTTTACGTAGCAAACGTTTCAGAAGATGAAATTGCAGATGCTGATAACAACGAATACGTTCAAACCGTGCGTGACTTCGCTGCAAAAGATAATGCAGACGTGATCGTGATCTGTGCGAAAATCGAAGAAGAAATGGCAGAACTTGAAGACGAGGAAAAAGAAATGTTCCTTGAAGAGTTAGGCATTAAAGAATCTGGTTTAGATCTATTGGTTAAAGCTTCATACAGCTTACTTGGATTAGCGACTTATTTCACTGCGGGCGTTCAAGAAGTTCGTGCATGGACATTTAAAAAAGGCATGAAAGCACCACAATGTGCCGGCGTTATTCACTCTGACTTCGAACGCGGATTTATCCGTGCAGAAACAGTTGCTTATGATGACTTGGTCGAAATCGGATCAATGGCAGCGGCAAAAGAAGCAGGCAAAGTACGTCAAGAAGGTAAAGAATACATCGTCAAAGACGGCGACGTAATGCTATTTAGATTTAACGTCTAAAAGCGGAAGCGACCGTTATGCTCCGTTGAACGAAAGATTACAAAACTAAAAACTACCGGATGCCTTACCGCATCCGGTTTTTGCATGGAGGAATAGAAAATGTTGTTATTTGTATACGGAACGCTGAAACAAGGCGGGAAGTATCATTGTTATTTGGATGAAGCTGAATTAGTGGAAAAACGCGCAACGGCAAAAGGCTCTTTGTATGACACCGGCATGGGTTATCCAGCAATGGTTTTATCGAGTGATTGCCAAGTTGAAGGAGAAATATACGACATTCCGGAAGTTTTATGGCCGGCTCTAGATTACCTTGAAGACTATTCGGGAAATCCAGAAATGGATTTGTACGATAAAAAGAAAATTCAAGTAGAAGTAGATGGCAAAGTTGTCGAAACGCTTGCTTATCTTGCAAAAGATGAAAAGTTATTAAAAGACCTAATCCCGACTGGGAAATGGGAAGTACGGTATTCGATGGCATAAAAAAGCACCGAGGTTACTCAGTGCTTTCGGGGTTCGGATAGTGATCGTATACATGAAGACGCGGCAGCGAAGGATCATCAAGAATCCATGCCGCGTTTTTTTCTTTGCGCAATTCGCTATACATGATAAAGTCGCCAAAAGCACCGGCAGTCAGCATGGCTCCTAAAAAAACAAGCACTTGACTATCGAGCCAAAATCCTAAAACAGTCGGGATAAAGGCAGTTGTCCAAAAAGGCAAGAGCAGCGCTTTGCGCATTGCTAAATTTCGGATAGGTTTATTGGTAGTGGCATATGCAATGCCGAGTTTCAGGTTTACACCGTAATTCAATGAGGAAAGAGGCACTTTACCGAACAACACAAAGCCGATTAAGTGAAAAAGCTCATGTAAAACAATCAGCACCAAATAGCCCGTTATAAACAAAGAAATACCTGTTAAAGAAAAGCCGAACGATAACGGTTCATTAAAAAGATGGTACAGCACAGCGAAGACAACAAGCAAAGCAGCATTAAACCAAAGTGCTTGAGGAGCTATTTTATCCATCTTTAACTCGATGATTCGAGAGGGTGTCATGGCTTCACATCCTTTAGGATCTATGCTGAAAAGTATAGCTGATTTGAAAGTGAAAAACATGCTTGCGGGAGCTTAGTTATTATGATACAATACTGTGATGTGAGTAATATTTATGAATTGCTTGCTCCTTGCCCGCTGGATACAGCAGGGCCCAAGTCCATGAGGAGGTGACAACACGATGAGAGAATATGAATTAATGTATATCATTCAGCCTGCAATTGAAGAGGAAGCGAAAAAAGCTCTAGTTGAGCGTTTTAACGACATCCTTACTACAAACGGTGCTGAAATCATCGAGTCGAAAGAGTGGGGTAAACGTCGTTTAGCTTATGAAATCAACGATTTACGTGAAGGTTTCTACCAAATCGTAAAAGTAAACGCTGGTTCTGAAGCTATCAACGAATACACACGTCTTGCGAACATTAACGAAGACATTATTCGTCATATCGCTGTACGCAAAGACGCGTAAACAGGATACAGACACTGAAATTTTTTTGACTTGAAGGAGGTTGAATTCTGATGATTAACCGAGTTGTTTTAGTCGGAAGACTGACAAAAGATCCAGACCTTCGTTACACACCAAGCGGCGCGGCAGTAGCTCGATTTACACTAGCTGTAAACCGGACTTTCTCGAACGCTCAAGGTGAACGCGAAACTGATTTCATTAATTGTACCGTTTGGCGCAAACAAGCTGAAAATACAGCGAATTTCCTTAAAAAAGGAAGCTTAGCAGGTGTTGAAGGCCGTATCCAAACTGGTAGCTACGAGGGACAAGACGGGAAACGCGTCTATACAACAGAAGTAGTGGCGGACAGCGTTCAATTCCTTGAACCAAAAAACGCCAATACGGATCGTTCACAAGGCCAGCAGCCTTCTTATCAACAGAACCAATCACCGAGCCCAAGTCAGCAAAACCATACTCGTGTAGATGAAGATCCATTCTCAAGCGGTAGCGGCCCGATCGAAGTATCGGATGACGATTTACCGTTCTAAGATGGACGGAAACTAACGATTAATCATTAAGTAAAGGAGGTAATTCGATATGGCACCACGTCGCGGAGGAAAAAAACGGAAAAAGGTTTGTTACTTCACTTCCAACAACATCACGCACATTGACTATAAAGATACTGATCTTTTGAAGAAATTCATTTCTGAAAGAGGGAAAATCTTGCCACGTCGTGTTACAGGCACTAGCGCTAAATGGCAACGTAAGTTGACAATCGCTATTAAACGCTCACGTATCATGGCACTTCTACCGTTTGTTGCGGAAGAAAGATAATTACGATTTTAAAGACCGGGAAACCGGTCTTTTTTTTATGCGTTGAAACATGATGAAAATATAAAAAATGATAGCAAAAATCATAATTTTAATACGACTTCTATTTTACAGCCGTTATCTTCATACAGGGGACGGCTCCTTTTGTTCAGGTTCTTGAATCATGGTACAATTACAAGGATGAAATATACCCGAAAGAAGGGGAAATCCAGTCATATGCAAAATCAACAAACGCGACAACTTACCAACGGTGCGATGATGGCAACCGTATTTACCGTGCTCTTGGCAATTTCGGTTTATGTGCCTGTATTAAGTATAGTAAGTACGTTATTTTTAGCGTTGCCAATTGCATGGTACAGTGCGAAATATCCGTGGAAAGCGTCTGCGCTTTTCGCAGCGGTCTGCTTGATACTAGCCTTTATCATTGGTGGTCTTTTTTCTTTACCTTTAGCATTGATCCACGTGCCTCTAGGGGTAGCAATCGGTATTTCAATTTATTATAAGAAAAGCAAATTATTTATGTTCATGAGTGCTAGTTTAGTGTTATTGATGTCATTAATGCTCCAATACGTGGTTTCCATTTGGTTGTTTGGCATTAATGTATTAGAAGAATTTTCTTCAAACTTTGATAAATCTTATGAACAAACAGGCGTTATGATGGAAAAGCTAGGGGCTTCTGAAGCTTCCATAGCAGACTATAATGAACTCGTTGGACAATTGCAGTTTTCATTTGAAACTTTATTGCCTGTGTTGTTAGTGTTAGTCGTTTTCTCAACTGTGTGGGTGTTATTGCTGATTCTATTGCCGATTTTAAAACGCTTTGGAATTATGGCTCCTAAATTTCCACCTTTTCGGAACATGAAATTGCCAAAATCTGTTTTATGGTATTATTTAATCGTGTTGCTTGTGTCGTTGTTATCAGAGTTTGAACCTGGAACAATGGCATACATGATTTTTATCAATGCCACCGTGCTGCTCCAATTCCTGTTGTTTTTACAAGGTGTTTCTTTTTACCACTACTATATTCACCAGGAAGGTTGGCCAAAATGGGTAACAGTGCTCGTCACAATTTTAGCATTTCCCTTGCAGTCATTTACGAGTATTGTCGGAATCGTAGATCTTGGATTTGATATCCGAGGTTGGGTCAAACGAGCACACGAGTTTAAAGGAAAATAAGGAGCTGAAGAATAATGTCGGCTTTTTTCAGAAAAAGAAAACTTCGATATCCACTTATCGCACTTCTAGCTCTTGGCATGGCCGCAGCGATTTTAATTTCGCTTTGGTCAGAATGGGCCGCAGGTATTTTTACCTTGCTTTTTGTGCTGGCTTTTACAGCTACGTGGGTAACCGAAAAAAGAGTTTACGAGGCGACGGAAAAGCATATTGAAACATTATCGTACCGAATGAAGAAAGTCGGAGAAGAAGCGTTGCTCGAAATGCCGATTGGTATTTTGCTAGTCAATGAACAGTATGACATCGAATGGGCCAATCCTTATATGACTTCGACGCTAGAATACGATACATTAATCGGTGAGTCGCTATATACATTGTCTGAAGACTTTCATCCGCTTGTGAAATCAGAAGAAAAAGAACTAACAATTGCGTTAGGCGATCGGAAATACCGCGTGTATTATAAAGCGGATGACCGGTTGTTTTATCTTTTTGATATTACAGAACAAGTTGAAATTGAGTCCCTCTATTATGCGGATCGTACAGTTATCGGGATTTTATTCATCGATAATTACGACGAATTAGCACAGGGGATGGATGATCAAACACGAAGCAATCTCAATAGTTTAGTTACGTCATTGGTTAACCAATGGGGGGCAGATCATGGGATTTTCGTGAAACGAATTTCTTCGGAACGGTTTATGGCTGTATTTAATGAGTCAATTTTAAAAGATCTTGAGACATCAAAATTCGCTATTTTGGATGATATTCGTGAAGTTACGTCTAAAGATAATTTGGCATTAACTTTGAGTATCGGTGTCGGCGCCGGATCGGCTTCTTTAGTTGAATTGGGCAGTCTTGCTCAATCGGGCTTAGATTTAGTTCTTGGCCGTGGTGGCGATCAAGTGGCGATCAAGCATCCGAGTGGAAAAGTTAAGTTTTACGGAGGCAAGACCAATCCGGTTGAAAAACGAACAAGGGTCAGGGCGCGGGTTATCTCGCATGCGTTGCGTGATTTGATCCAAGAAAGTGATCAAGTGTTTATTATGGGGCATAAAATGCCCGATATGGATTCAATCGGTGCTGCAGTTGGCGTAGCCAAAATGGCAGCTATGAACAAAGTCAAAGGGCGCATTATCATTGATTTTGATGCATATGATCGCAGTGTCATGCGATTAATGGAAGCTATTGAAGGAGAACCGGAATTGTTTTCTCAGTTTATAACACCTGAAGAGGCGTTAGCTGAGATGACCGAGAATTCACTGCTAGTTGTTGTAGATACGCACAAGCCGTCCATGGTTATTGATGAACGCGTATTGCAGCGGATGGAACGAGTTGTGTTGATCGACCATCACCGAAGAGGTGAAGAATTTATCACCAATACCATGCTCGTTTATATGGAGCCTTATGCGTCATCAACTGCTGAATTGGTTACCGAACTTATTGAGTACCAACCAAAGCATGAGAAATTGTCTATGTTAGAAGCGACAGCGATGTTGGCTGGAATTATCGTCGATACGAAAAGCTTTACGTTAAGAACAGGTGCACGGACCTTTGAAGCAGCTTCTTACTTGCGTTCAAATGGAGCGGATACAGTACTCGTTCAACGGATATTAAAAGAAGACTTAGAAACATATATTGAACGTGCTAAAATCGTGCAGACAGTAGAATTTGTTGGCGAGGGTATTGCGATTGCAAAAGGCGAACCCGAACGTGTCTACAGTCCCGTATTAATCGCACAAACAGCAGATATCTTGTTGACGATGAAAGACGTCAATGCGTCGTTTGTTGTGGCTGAGCGTTCAGAAGGCGGCATTGGTATTAGTGCCCGTTCACTTGGTGAAGTAAACGTGCAAATAATTATGGAAAATCTCGGCGGCGGTGGTCATTTAACAAATGCGGCTACTCAAATGTCAAACTCAACAATAGAAGAAGCCGTTGAACAGTTAAAAGCGGTAATTTTGGAAGATACTGAAGGAGGAACAAACGAATGAAAGTAATATTTTTGAAAGACGTAAAAGGTAAAGGCAAAAAAGGTGAAATTAAAAATGTAGCAGATGGTTATGCACATAACTTTCTATTAAAAAATAATTTAGCGATTGAAGCAAACCAAGCAACTATCAGTAAATTAGATGGTCAAAAGAAAAAAGAGCAAAAAGAAGCTGACCAAGAACGTCAAGAAGCAGAACAGTTAAAAGAAACACTTGAAGGTTTGACTATCGAATTGACTGCGAAATCTGGAGCAGACGGACGTCTTTTTGGTTCAATTACAACAAAACAAGTAGCAACAACACTTGAGAAAAAGCATGGCATCAAATTAGACAAACGCAAAATGGAATTGGACGATGCCATTCGTGCGCTTGGCTATACGAATATTCCTGTGAAATTGCACCAGGATGTGACCGCTACACTTCGAGTTCATGTTACTGAAGAAGCGTAAGGTGAGACACCGATGAACGAAGCGATAGATCGTGTCCCCCCGCACAACCATGAAGCCGAGCAATCGGTTATTGGCGCCATCTTTTTAGAACCGCCATCTTTAATCACGGTTGCTGAAATCGTTATGGCAGAAGATTTTTACCGCATTGCGCATCAAAAGATTTTCCAGACGATGCTGAATTTAGCAGATCACGGAAAAGCGATTGATGTGGTGACCGTGACAGAAGAACTTTCTGTCAAAAAAGAATTAGAAGACGTTGGCGGTTTATCGTATTTAACGGAAATCGCTAACGCTGTCCCAACGGCGGCAAACGTTGCGCATTATGCGCATATAGTGGAAGAAAAAGCATTGCTTCGCCGATTGATCCGTGTAGCTACTACAATTGTAGAAGATGGATTTACACGTGAAGATGAAGTAGAAGCGTTGCTTTCCGAAGCAGAAAAGAAAATGATGGAAGTATCGAGCCGGAAAAAGGCCGGTGACTTTACCCACATCAAAGATGTACTAGTAAAAACTTACGATAACATCGAATTGCTGCATACTCGTAAAGGAGACGTCACAGGGATCCCTACTGGCTTCCGTGACCTTGATAAGGTAACAGCAGGGTTTCAGCGAAACGACTTAATTATTGTAGCTGCACGGCCTTCTGTTGGTAAGACAGCTTTTGCTTTGAACGTCGCACAAAACGTCGCGACCAAAACAGACGAAAATGTCGCCATCTTTAGTTTAGAGATGGGTGCTGAACAGTTGGTTATGCGTATGCTTTGTGCGGAAGGCAATATTGATGCACAAGTACTGCGTACAGGAGCACTTCAAAACGAAGATTGGCGTAAGTTAACGATGGCAATGGGCAGCTTATCCAATGCCGGAATCTTTATTGATGATACGCCAGGTATTCGCGTGAATGACATTCGGGCAAAATGCCGTCGTTTAAAACAAGAATATGGACTCGGCATGATCATGATTGATTATCTTCAATTGATCCAGGGACCCGGTAAATCTGGTGAAAACCGACAACAAGAAGTATCGGATATTTCCCGTTCATTAAAAGGATTAGCGCGTGAGCTTGAAGTACCGGTTATCGCGTTGTCGCAGTTATCGCGTGGAGTAGAGCAACGACAAGATAAGCGTCCAATGATGTCGGATTTACGTGAATCTGGAAGTATTGAGCAAGATGCCGATATTGTGTCGTTCTTGTATCGTGAAGATTATTACGACAAAGAAACAGAAGACCAAAACATGATTGAAATCATTATCGCCAAACAACGTAACGGTCCAACAGGCACTGTTAAATTGGCATTTGTAAAAGAATATAATAAATTTGTTACCATTGACTGGAGTCAACATGAATCTGGCGGAGATTTTTAAACACGAACATTAAATGTGGCAACACATTTATATGTTCGTGTTTTCTTCTGTTTTGTATTGACGGTTTCGTGTTTAATTGGTACAATAAACACTGTTTGAGATAGGGCATATGCCTAACGGAGGTGCGGAATTATGACGTCAGTCGTAGTAGTTGGAACGCAATGGGGAGACGAAGGAAAAGGGAAAATCACTGATTTTCTATCAGAACATGCAGAAGTAATTGCACGTTATCAAGGCGGTAATAACGCTGGACACACGATTATTTTTGGTGGAGAAACGTATAAATTGCATTTGATTCCTTCAGGGATATTCTATAAAGAGAAAACATCGGTAATTGGAAACGGCATGGTCGTAGATCCAAAAGCGCTTGTTAAAGAATTAAAAGGCCTTCACGAGCGTGGCATCACAACTGAAAACTTGCGCATTTCAAACCGCGCACATGTGTTATTGCCATACCACATTAAGCAAGACGAGGTAGAAGAAGCACGTCGCGGAGCAAATAAAATTGGAACAACAGGTAAAGGCATCGGACCTGCTTATATGGACAAAGCAGCACGTGTCGGAATTCGTATGGCGGATTTATTGGACCACGTTGTGTTCGAAGAAAAACTACGCATGAACTTAATCGAAAAAAACCGTTTATTCGAGAAGTTTTATGAAACAGAAGGATTCACGGTAGAAGGAATTATGGAAGAGTATTATGCATATGGGCAAGAAATTGCTAAATATGTAACGGACACATCAAAAGTATTAAACGATGCTATTGATAATGGCCGTCGCGTATTGTTTGAAGGCGCTCAAGGCGTTATGCTCGATATCGACCAAGGAACATATCCATTTGTAACATCTTCAAACCCAGTAGCGGGTGGAGTTACAATCGGAGCAGGCGTTGGCCCAACAACAATTCAACACGTAATCGGCGTATGTAAAGCGTACACGTCACGTGTTGGAGACGGACCATTCCCAACAGAATTGTTCGATGAAGTAGGTCAACAAATCCGTGAAGTTGGTAAAGAGTATGGTACGACTACTGGACGTCCGCGCCGAATTGGCTGGTTTGACAGCGTAGTTGTTCGTCATGCAAGACGTGTAAGTGGCTTAACAGATTTAACAGTTAACTCGATCGACGTATTGTCAGGTCTTGAAACAGTTAAGATTTGTACAGCTTACCGTTACCAAGGGGAATTGATCACAGAATATCCAGCAAACTTACGTATGCTTGATGAGTGCGAACCAGTGTACGAAGAGCTTCCAGGCTGGTCTGAAGATGTAACAAGCTGCAAATCATTAGATGAATTGCCAGAAAATGCACGTCATTACTTAGAGCGTATTTCTCAGTTGACGGGTGTTCAAATTTCAATTTTCTCTGTCGGTCCTGACCGTAACCAAACAAACATCGTTACAAGTGTTTGGAGATAATTTAAGCTTATGATATGAGATTAAGCAGTCGCCTTTAGGCGGCTGTTTTTTGCCGTTTTGTGGATTGCGCTTACGTTTTGAGCGGTTGTGGCAGAGCGGGGGTAGCTACTGATAGATGCGAAATGCCCTAAACAATGATAAAGTATAGGGTAGTAAAGAACGAGCAATGACAAGAAAAAAGGGTATAGATGGGAAGAAAAAGGGGAGAAAAATGATGAGTAAAACAATTTTAGTTGTAGACGACGAGAAACCGATTGCAGATATTTTACAATTTAACTTAAAAAAAGAAGGGTTTAATGTAGTTTGTGCGTATGACGGGGACGAAGCGATTAAGATTGCAAGTGAAATCCAACCCGATTTGATGTTATTGGACATTATGTTGCCAAATCGCGACGGGATGGAAGTTTGTCGTGAAATTCGCAAGAAGTACGATTTTCCAATCATTATGTTAACAGCAAAAGACTCTGAAATTGATAAAGTACTAGGTCTAGAATTAGGTGCGGATGACTATGTGACCAAGCCTTTTTCTACACGTGAATTGATTGCACGCGTAAAAGCGAACTTACGTCGACAAAACATCGCGCCTGCTGAAGAAGAGGGACAACACTCTAATGATATTCAAGTAGGTGTGTTAACGATCCAGCCAGATGCGTATCTTGTGTTAAAACGTGAAGAAACAATCGAATTGACTCACCGTGAATTTGAATTGCTTCATTACCTTGGCAAGCATATCGGACAAGTCATGACGCGCGAGCATTTATTGCAGACGGTATGGGGCTATGATTATTTTGGCGATGTCCGTACTGTGGACGTTACCGTTAGACGTCTGCGTGAAAAAATTGAAGACAATCCGAGTCATCCGGCATGGATCGTGACACGTCGTGGCGTAGGGTATTATTTACGAAATCCTGAACAGGAGTAGTTAGATGTCAAAAGTAAATTTTTTAAAGTCGATACATGTGAAGTTTGTGTTAATTTATATTTTGCTGATTTTGCTAGCCATGCAGATTATTGGTCTGTATTTTGCTCAGCAGCTTGAAGAAACCTTAAAAGGGAACTTTGAAAGTTCCATTAAAGATCGTATGGAAATTATTGAATTTAGTGTGCGCGAAGAAATGATTAAAGAACGTACAGAAGAAGATTCAACGCTTGAACAAACATTGCGAACGGTATTATATGGATTTCAATCAGATGATATTAATGAAATCCGCGTTGTGGATACACGATATAGCATTTTGGCATCTTCTGTTATCGAAAACCAAATACTGGTTGGTCAGCGTTCAACAAATGACTTAGTTCGGCAATCCATCATAGGAGAAGTCGATTTAGAACAGACCTATGTAGATAAGGAAAGCGAAGAGCGAATTTGGGTGCGAACCTTGCCGATTGTTGCGACAGGTGGCACCTTACTCGGGACTTTATATGTGGAAGCCGAAATTGAAAATGTTTATGACCAAATGGATGATATCAACTCGATTCTTGCAGTAGGTACAACAATTTCCTTAGTCATTACTGCGATTTTAGGGATTTTAGTGGCTCAAACCATTTCACGACCTATTGCAGATATGCGAAGACAAGCACAAGCGATGGCTAAAGGAAACTTTTCACGTAAGGTAAGGGTTTATAGTGACGATGAAATTGGTCAACTTGCCCGAGCTTTTAACCATTTAACAAATCGATTGCAGGAATCTCAACAGTCGACAGAAAGTGAGCGTCGTAAATTAGCATCTGTTCTTTCCAATATGACAGATGGTGTGTTATCGACGGACAGGCGAGGTCGGATTATTTTAATCAATGATCCTGCGCTTCAATTGCTTAATGTTTCACGTGAAACGGTCATAAATCGACCCGTAACGAGTGTATTAGGTCTTGAAGAAGAATATACATTCGAAAATTTAATTGATATGAAAGAGTCTGTTACGTTAGATTTGAGTTCGTATGAGCAAAGTACCTTATTACGTACTACGTTTTCGGTCATCCAAAAAGAAACAGGCTTTGTTAACGGACTGATCGCAGTCTTGCATGATAATACGGAACAGGAAAAAATTGATATCGAACGCCGTGAATTTGTTGCCAATGTATCGCATGAATTGCGGACACCTTTGACGACAATGCGCAGTTATTTAGAGGCATTGGCTGATGGGGCATGGCAAGATCCAGACTTAGCTCCAAACTTTTTAAATGTAACGCAAACAGAAACAGAGCGAATGATTCGCCTAGTAAACGATTTGCTAAAATTATCGAAAATGGATTCGAGTGAAACTGAATTAAGCAAAGAAATGGTTGAATTTAACGTCTTTTTCAACCGCATTATCGATCGTTTTGAAATGTCGAAGTCGCACAAAGTGAATTTTATGCGTCAATTGCCTAAAGAGCAGTACTTTGTAGAAATTGACCCTGATAAATTGACACAAGTAATTGATAACATCATTTCGAATGCATTGAAGTATTCTCCTGAAGGCGGAAAAGTTCGCTTTAATATGACGGTTGAAGAAGGATATTTACTGATTCAAATTAGTGATGAAGGAATGGGAATTCCAAAAGAAAATGTCGATCGAATTTTTGACCGGTTTTATCGCGTAGACCGTGCAAGATCTCGTGAAATGGGCGGTACGGGATTAGGATTGGCCATTTCCAAAGAAATGATCAATGCTCACGGAGGCGTCATTTGGGCAGAGAGTAAGCTAGGAAAAGGAACAAGTATTTTCTTTACGTTGCCATTTGAAGAAGACGATGGGGGTGAGTGGGATTGAAATATGTAGAACATATCAAGTCGATCGCCTTGTTTTTACTCATCCTACTGAGTCTCGCGTTAACTTTTACTATTTGGACATTCACACCGACACATGAAATTATTGAGCCCACTACTACGGTAGAAATGCCAATTTCAGACACAAAAAACACAGAAGAAATTGTACGCCCTGTAAAACTGTTATTTCATAATGACGAAAATGTCACTGGCACTAGCGATCAAACCGGTATTGATGTATTGGTAGAGTCGGTAAAAAACTGGCAAATTAGCAATATAAGACTGGTGCAAGATGAAGCAACTCCAGCGACGATCAAATCCTATATGCACAGTTCAAAGCGAGCGCTTGTGTATTATCCAGGATTGGTTCCGTTGCCGGTGTTTGATTCGATAAATAACATTGTGGATACCACAATTCCAGAATCTTCTTTTGATCGACTCGTTATTGAATGGGAAGCGCCAGCTAATGATCGGCCCGCTTTGTATTTTATCAATACCTTGTCAGGAAGAATCTACAAAGGGGATCTTCGTGTAGAAGACTTGTATCAATTTCAAACAGAAATTGTAGATCAAGCGGTTGATTATGAAACCTATGTCACAGACGATGCCATTGGTGTATTACCGATTTATGTGCAAAAAGATAAAGTCGAAAAAACAAGTATTGGGTTTTTACTCGATGGAATTTCAACTTCGAAATTTGCGGATGCGCTACTGGAAAGTCCTGAATTAGTATTTTCAGCGGATTTAAAAACGCAAGAGTACACGGATGATTCTGGAGCATTTATGAGAGAAAACGAAAATACTAAAAGCATAAGTTACATTCAGCCAAAAGCTGAAACTACAGATCCTGCTATTCCATCTGATTTGTTGTTCGATTCGCTTAACTATATCAATGCACATGGTGGCTGGACGGATCAATATTTATACGCAGGCATGAATTCAGTGAACCAGCAAATCAAGTATCAATTATATGTAGCGGATTTACCGGTTTTTAGTAATTCTACAACCACAAACCTTGAAATTATGTGGGGAATAGATGATGGAGTAGAACAAGTTTATAGTTATGTTCGACCGGCTTATCAATTAGATTCAGAAGCAGAAAAAAGAGTTGTTGTACTGGCCGCAGGAGAAGATGTATTAAAAGCTCTCGGTCAAATGGAAGAAGAAGAACGATCCGCGATAACGGATGTTACGCCGGCTTATCATGTTACGACAAGCGAAGATGATGCTTTTATCATTTTTGAGCCAACTTGGTATGTTAAAACAAATGGTATTTGGACAGAGCTGCCAACTGAATTGACAGGAGGGCGAGAACTTGGATTGGAATAAAACCAAGACCATTTTTATCATTGTCTTTTCTATATTAAATGTCTTTTTGTATTCCTTGTATTTGAATCGGTATACAGAAGCTAAAAATGTAGAAGTGCTTTCTGAATCCTCAGTGGATGAAAAGTTGCAGGCTGATAAAATCACCTATTCAAACCTTCCTGAAAATGTGGAAGGGATGCCTTATATTCGTGGAGAAACGAAAATATTCACGGCGAAAGAAGCACCAAAAGTAAATGTTCAGGTTAATATTCAAGACGGAAAAAAACTACAGGTTTCGTATGAAAAAGCTGTTTCACCAGTAGGTGATCCTGAAAGTGTAAAAGCGTTAACTACGTTTATGGAACAAAATGTGTATGAAGGCACTTCCTATGAATTATGGGAAATTGATAAAGAATTAAATAAAGCGGTATATTTTCAAAAGCTTGCTGGGGAAGTTCTTTACTTTAGTGATGATGGCAAAGTAACGGTGTATTGGGATAACGAAGGAAATATTGTCCGCTATGAACAAACGATGTTCACCAATATTATCGAAAACGAAGAGCCAAAAAGTTTAGTGACAGCGGTCACCGCCATTCACACGCTTTACCAAAAAAACATGCTGGAATATGGCACGAAAATTGTCAATACAGAATTAGGTTATTCGGTGCATGTACAAGTATCAAAAGATCGCCAAATGTTTGTGCCGACTTGGCATGTTCGAGGCGAACTTGAAGATGGTAGTCGACAAGATTATTTTGTGAATGCTGTAAAAGACGGAGTTATTGAATTGAACAAACCACCAGAAGAAGTAGAGTAAGGAGATTTTTACTATGCAATTCAGTGTATTAGCCAGCGGTTCAAGCGGCAATGCCACATATATCGAAAACGGAGAACATTCTTTTTTAGTCGATGCTGGACTTAGTGGCCGCAAGATGGAAGAATTGTTTGCTGCAATCGGTAAAAAAATGAGCGATTTGGATGGCATTTTAGTCACACATGAACACAGCGATCACATTAAAGGGCTTGGGATTGTAGCACGCAAACACAAGGTGCCGATTTATGCTAACGCTAAAACATGGTCTGCGATGGATGGATTGATCGGAGCGGTTCCTGTTGAGCAGCGATTCCATTTTGATATGGATACGGTGAAAACTTTCGGTTCGATGGATATTGAATCGTTTGCGGTGTCGCACGATGCGGCAGATCCTATGTTTTATGTGTTTCATGCAGATGGCCGGAAGTTGTCGTTGATTACGGATACAGGCTATGTCAGCGATCGGATGAAAGGTGTTATTCAAGCATCTGATTCGTATGTGTTTGAAAGCAACCACGATGTGGGAATGCTGCAGATGGGCCGTTACCCATGGTCGATCAAGCGCAGGATTTTGAGTGACGTGGGTCACGTGTCGAATGAAGATGCGGCAGTGGCGATGAGTGAAGTGATTGCTGAAAAACCGACGCGCATTTATCTTTCGCATTTGAGTAAAGATAATAATATGAAAGATTTAGCGCGTATGAGTGTTGAGCAAACATTGCAGTCAAAAGGGATTATCACGGGAGAATACGTGAATCTGTTTGATACGGATGCCAACATACCGACTAAATTAATCGTTGTGTAAGAGAAGAGCTGTTCAAAGGTCGTGAAAGTGACTTTTGGATGGCTTTTTTTAGTGTATTAAAAGAAGAAAGCGCTCCAGGCGGACGCTTTCGGGCTCATAGGATGTGAGTCATGCAGCAGGTGCGACAGGACGTCGCGGTACCAGCTGCCAGGGGGGCCGGCTTTAGCCGCTTCCTTCGCTTTGCTCAGTCCAGGGTCTTCAGCTCGTCCTGATCCCCTAGGAGTCGCCGCCTTCCACTCTTTCTTCTGAGTGTGTTGAATACTCTGTTCGTTGATACTAGTGGAAAGTTAAATATATGAAATTTTTTCAGCTTGCATTGGTCACGCGAAATTTTTAAACTGAAATTATAAAGGTCTTATAAATGGTTCAAACGGGGTAAATAGAGAGAGAAGATAAAGGAAGGATGAGTGCGGTGGGTTATTACAATCAAACACCGAACGGCAGGCAGAGACCGAGTCGGTTTGGTGCGTTTGCTGCAGGGCTAGGCGGAGTGGTCGTAGGTGCGTTATTGGTCTGGGTATTATTTTATACGTTACCAGAGCCGAGACCGGATAATGGCACTACTAGTGAGACTCAAATTGTAGAGCAAGGTGCGAAAGAAGATTCTGAAGCGGTTTCGGTTAATATCATGACAGATGTGACGAAGGCTGTGGATATAGCGGCGGATGCGGTTGTAGGGGTTAGTAATTTGCAAGCAAATGGGGATTTTTGGTCTCAATCAGAGCAACAAGAACAAGCTGTTGGCACAGGGTCTGGTGTTATTTATAAAAATGACAATGGCACAGCTTATGTGGTTACCAATCATCATGTTATTGATGGAGCCAGTGGTATTGAAGTGACGTTGTCGGACGGTTCTAAAGTTCAAGCTGAGCTAGTAGGAAGTGATATTTGGACCGATTTGGCTGTACTTGAAATGGACGGCGCTAAAGTGCAGGCGATTGCTCAATTTGGGGATTCTGATGCTTTAAAACAAGGAGAGACAGTGATTGCAATTGGTAATCCGTTAGGTCTAGATTTTTCAGGTTCCGTGACGACGGGTGTCGTTTCTGGTAAAGATCGAGCGGTGCCAGTGGATTTGAATGGAGATGGTCAAGAAGATTGGCAAGCAGAAGTGTTGCAGACAGATGCAGCGATAAATCCAGGAAACAGTGGTGGCGCATTGGTCAATTTAGCAGGGCAACTGGTTGGTATTAATTCGATGAAAATTGCGACTTCGCAAGTAGAAGGCATTGGATTTTCGATTCCCATCAATTCTGCGATTCCTGTGATCGAGTCGATTGAAGAAAATGGGGAAATGATTCGACCTGCAATGGGTGTAACGTTGATGGATTTGGTTCAAGTGCCCCAAGCTTCTCGTCAAGACACATTAAAACTTCCTGAAGACGTTGTAACGGGCGTCGTTGTCAATTCAGTGATAGAAGGTTCTGCTGCAGCTGCAGCGGGTATGGAGCAGTTTGATGTAATTATTGAAATGGATGGTACCGCAATAGAAGATATTATCGAGTTGCGAAAGCATTTATACAATAAAAAGAAAATCGGTGATGAACTGACCGTTAAAGCGTATCGAGATGGGGAGTTAATCGAATTCAACTTAAAGCTTGTGGATAATTCAGCATTGTAAAATAAAAACCGGCATAAAAGTTATTATGCCGGTTCAGACTGTAGACAAACTCAGGTAATCCGAGTAGTCTGCAGTTTTTTTGTGGAAATTTATCGCTTCGGTCGCTTTGGATAGACGTGCCTTCGCTAGTAAAAGGTTCTTTTTTAAGATAGGAAATATACTCTGAATTTGTTTATTTTAAGGAGTAACCGCCGTCTACGACTATTTCCGCACCGTTTATATAGGATGCTTTGTCTGATGCTAAAAATAGAACGACTTCTGCAATCTCACTTGGTTTTCCGTAACTTCCTCTAGGGTGTTTTTTGGATTGTTCTTCATACTTCTCTGTTCCGCCATATGCATTAATGGCTAGGTCGGTTTCTGTAGGACCAGGAGATATGCAATTTACGCGAATGCCTAGGTTAGCAAAGCGAAGTGCCGTACTTTGAGTCATCGCGACAACTGCTGCTTTTGTTCCACTATAAGCTGGCAACATAGGATTAACCTTGTCGTTTCCAAGGATGGCTGCATTATTAATAATAACGCCACTTCGTTGCTTACTCATCACAACTAAAGAATATTTCATGTAGGCGAAAATTGCTGTTTGATTGACCGCAATTAAATGATTCCAGTCATCTAGCTTTACTCGAGACAAAGGCCCCATTCCTGTAGACAGAATACCAGCGCTATTGAATAGAATATCCACATTGTGTCCGTTATTTTCAAGTGTTTTAAAAAAGCTTTCGATTTCTTCCACGTTTTCATTATGAACTTGGTAAAAATGAGCCATTCCGCTGCATTCACTCTCTACTTGAGAGCCTTTGTTGCGATCTCTTCCAGTAAAATGAACGGTAGCTCCTTCTTTGCAAAAGAAACGAACCACTTCTTTACCAATTCCATCGGTTCCACCATTAACAATTACTACGTTGTTTTCGAACATCATGAGATCTCCTCCAAATATCATAGTAAAGTGATGAGTATGTGAAATCAGTATATAACATTCGTATAACCAAAGGAAATCTAAGTACACGCCATTTTAGGGAGGCATAGATCGGTACTTATGATGAGCATTCAACCCGACTTATTACTTCATTTTTTCGTTCTTTTGCAGAAATGGCCACCTACTTTTCTTTTATTGTCTTGAACTAATACTATTCAAATATTAAAGTCTGAAAGGCGAAGTAGAAGAAGGAACTTTCGGAAAGGTGTAAATAGCATGTGGATAACTTTTTATGTATAAATAAATTGTTAACAATCCACAAGAGGATAAAAGCTTCGCTATCCGGAACTCTTTAGGTCTGTTAAAATAGGGTGTGGATAAAGATGAATGAAATGTGTATAACTATGTGGAATATTCGGAAATCGAAAGAGGTGGAAATAATGGAGATAAAATGCTGTAAAACCCACGTGGAGCATGCGTTGGACGTGTTCGTAGCAGAGACTAAAAATTATCCTATACTAACAGAATTATCAGAAACAGAAAAGTTATCCACAACTTGTGATTATTGCAAAGAGGCTGCAACGTATCTTGTGGCAAACACCTGATCGAGCACAATATGTAGAAAATGGGTGTTAGTATGTGTATAACTATTGTGCATAACTTGTTTGTAAATTTAATGTGAAGGGGGATAAGTTGTGAATATCTCAATTATCAGTGTAGGAAAGTTGAAAGAGAAATATTTGAAATCTGGAATCGAAGAGTATACAAAACGACTGGGAAGCTATTCAAAAATTAACGAAATCGAAGTTGCAGACGAAAAAGCACCAGAGCAATTGAGTGATGCGGACATGGAAATTGTCAAAAAGAAAGAAGCCGACCGAATTATGGCGAAAATTTCTGCTGACGCGTATGTCATTGCATTAGCAATTGATGGAAAGATGAAAACATCGGAGCAGCTTGCAAAAGACATCGAATCGTTAATGACCTATGGCCGCAGCAAAATTGTCTTTGTTATTGGCGGATCGCTCGGATTGCACGATGAAGTGTTAAAGCGGGCGGATGAAAAATTATCGTTTTCGAAGATGACGTTTCCTCATCAATTGATGAAGTTGATTTTGGTGGAGCAGGTTTATCGGGCGTTTCGGATTATGAAGGGTGAACCGTATCATAAGTGAATGAGGTTTTAAAAATAAGGAAGCAAAAAGAGGTATTAAAGAAATTTAATGCTTCTTTTTATTGAAGTTTATTTGCTAAATACAAGTAGATATATTCCATCGAAATGTAAATTTTTGTTACAATGAAAAAGAATTAATAATAAAAAGAAACTTTGTAATACCTAGTTAATCCATAAATGAGGAAGGCGTGATTTAAATGAATCAATTGCTTCAAATGGGAGCAAATACCGCTTTGAATTCTCCAAAAGGTGATGTTACGGTAAGCTACGAAATTTCAGATGCAATAGATATTTCCTTAACGGCTTTCCTTTTAACTGATTTAGAAAAGGTACAAGGAGACAATGGAATTATATTTTATAATCAGCCAGAGAGCTCTTCTGGAGCAGCCACTCTTAGACCTTCTGCAAAAGTGGGAAATACAAAAGTACATAAGATTGATTTTGATCTGAGTAAAGTCCCACCAGGTATTACTAAAATAGCTGTTACACTTACAGAGGATAATAATACTGGTTTTTCAAATGTAAAAAACTTAAAGGCAGAGATACGAAGCGGTGATAGTAGTATCCAGTTAACCCCTGCTAACTTCTCAAAGGAAAATGGAATAGTAGTATTGGAATTATACTTAAGGAATGGTCAAACAAAGGCCAAATCAATCTGGCGTGGATTTGATTCCGGTCTTGAAGGGCTATGTAAGAACTACGGTGTGGAAGTTGAGCCGGTGGAGTCAATAAAGCCTTCGGAGCCAAAAGAGCCTGAGAAACTCCCCGGGGAACCTAAAAATAAAAACAGCCAGAATGCATTTTCATCGATAAATCTTGAAAAAGTAAAAGGTAAGATAAATCTTGATAAAGGTCAAAAGCCGATTATAATTGATAAAACACCTGAGATTACAGCTACAGTATCATGGAAGACTGGGACAGACTACGATATATATGCTTTAGTCTACACAAAGAACGGTAAGCAGGTGGATGTCGCTATGTTTGGTGCAACGGGAACCCCACCTCTCAGCCAGTTTGGCAACGGCGCAGTGGAACATATGGGGGATGTTGGGCGAAACAGTGGTTCAATTAAGAAAGAGATAATTAAAATAAGATTGACGAATGATATTCTCGCAGTGGTTCCTGTGGTTTATTCTGCTCAGTCAAATGGAACAGGCTCATTCTACAGATACAAAGTATCCATGAGTATAGATAATCACAACGGGACTTCCGTTACCATCTCCTCCAAAAATGCAAATAATAATGACAGAATTTATACTTGTGTGCCCGGAATTCTTCAAAATACAGAAGACGGTGTGATTATCAGTCCAATAGAGCTGTACAGTAAGTCGAACTCGGAATATAGACCTAAACTTAAGATGGGACCTTCAAATATGGTAGAGGTTGTAATGGATAAGGGACCAAAAAATAACTATAAGTAAACAAGGATACGATTTCAATGAGTTTGCAAATGATGTAATAGAATTGATGAGACGTAGCTAAGGATAGAATCTATTGTAATTGAGGAAAAATTGTTAAAAGAAGGATATTGATTTTCAATATTAATGAGTATATGATTATTATGAACTTGCGGTGTCCTTGTTCGGCTTTAAATCGAATTAAGCAAGGACAGATTAGTTCTGTAGAGAGCTAATAGACTTATTTAGTAACGCAATCTCGCAAAAGAGCTTAGTCATCTGACTTAGCTCTTTTTGTTTAAAGTAGAACAAATTGTATAAAACCTCATTTAGAGCCATTATGGAGAACCGTACCATAAGTAAGTAAGGTTTATATCATTACCAGATGCTAAAAATGATTCAATTATTGAAAACCATCAAAAGGAAATAAGCTTTTGGCTATTTGGATTTGCTAAATACGGGTCTAAATTTCGTTATTTTGTTTGAATACATCGATGATAAGGATATGACTGCGCTTATTAGAATCACGCAATCATCGAATGGACCGAGACGGTTTTTCGTTCTCTTTTTTTAAAAAGCTATATTAATGATAGAAGATGAATTTTAGCTGAAATTTTCTCTTAAGGCGTTTTTATTTATCGCGTTAAGAGAAAGTTTGAAGCAAAGAAAGCGGGACCAAAATTAATGAAAAAAATTGGATTTGATTCGGAGAAATATTTGCAAGAACAATCAGCTTACATCCTAGAACGGGTGCAGCAGTACGATAAACTTTACTTGGAGTTTGGCGGAAAATTGATAGGCGACAAACATGCCAAGCGTGTTTTGCCTGGGTTTGATGAAGATGCCAAAATCAAACTATTGCATACACTGAAAGAAAAGGCGGAAATCATCATCTGTGTCTACGCTGGAGACATCGAACGAAACAAAGTCCGTGAAGATTACGGCATCACGTATGATCAAGATGTTTTGCGCTTAATTGATGAATATCGGGCATATGGTATTTCTGTCAATAGTGTCTTAATCACTCGTTATCAAGGGCAACCAACAGTCAAAGTATTTATGACTAAGCTTGAGAGAAGCGGAATTAGCGTCTGTATTCATCGTGAAATCGAAGGTTATCCGACAAACGTGGACGCCGTCCTTGGGGAAGAGGGATTTGCGACAAACCCTTATATTCAAACGACAAAGCCAATCGTGGTAGTAACGGGCCCTGGCCCCGGCAGCGGAAAGCTTGCCACCTGCCTTAACCAAATGTACCATGAGAATAAACTTGGAAATGAAGTCGGTTATGCCAAGTTTGAGACTTTTCCGGTTTGGAATTTGCCGTTAAAGCACCCGGTTAACATCGCTTATGAAGCGGCTACCGTCGATTTGAAAGACGTAAATATGATTGATAATTATCACTATGAAGCATATGGAAAAGTAGCGATTAATTACAATCGTGATATTGAGACGTTTCCTGTCATCAAACGGATTATCGAAAGGATTACCGGTAAAGCGTCTGTTTACAGCTCACCGACTGATATGGGGGTCAACCGTCTGAAATCGGGCATCACCGACGATAGGGTTGTTCAGGAAGCTGCCAAGCAGGAAATCATTCGGCGCAGTTTCGTCGTAGAGAATGACTATAAAAAAGGGCTTGCCGATGAAGACAGTGTAAGCCACATGCAAGTGATTCTAGAAGAGACCGATTTAAAGAAAGAGGATCGGGCACCTGTATTGCCAGCACGTAATTATGCGAAAGTAATCCAAGAGCAAATTGATAGCACGAATCTACAAGCCGTAATTGCGATAGAACTGCCGAATGGCGAGATAATCACCGGTCGCACGACAACTTTGATGGATGCTTCGGCAGCCGCGATTTTAAATGGGTTGAAGAAATTGACCAATATTTCCGATGAAATTAATTTGTTGTCACCGATGATTTTACAGACGATTCAACGGTTGAAAACGGATGACTTGAACAGCCGTGTCCCAACATTAAGCACCAATGAAGTGCTCATTGCACTGGCAATCAGTGCAGTCACCAACCCTACTTCTGAGTTGGCTTATAAGCAATTGCCCAATTTAAAAGACACCCAAGCTCATTCCACGGTCATATTGAATAGAGAAAACGAACAGACTTTTAAGAAGCTTGGAATCGACATCACCAATGATTCGGTCTATCCAACTGAAAACCTGTATTACAATTAGATTTTAGAAAACACCTACCTTATTCTTCTTACATGGGAGTCTGAGGCAGGTGTTTTTCATTTATAGAGTGATGATTATTTTGAACTTGCGGTGTCTTTGTTCTGCTTAAAATTGAATTAAGCAAGGACAGATTAATTCTGTAAAGAGCTAGTAGACTTTTTAGTAACGTAACCTCGTAAAAGCGCCAGGATCATCATCCTGGCGCTTCTTCATATCGAAATAGTGATGCTTTGTTTTGGGGAATCTAATAGCCAACTACGCATCATGCATGCCTAAAACAATCTACTTTTTAAAATGCCCGTGCGGATCAATAACAAACTTCTTGGAAGCGCCATGGTCAAATTCAGCGTATGCTTCTGGCGATTGATCTAAAGTAATGACGGTTGCGTTTACGGCTTTGGCAATTTGTGCTTTTCCGCTCAAAATCGATTTCATCAAGTCACGATGGTATCTCATAACCGGAGTTTGGCCAGTTACAAAGGTATGAGCTTTTGCCCAGCCCAGTCCTAAGCGCACCTTCAAGGTTCCATTTTTTGCATCTTCGTCGGAGGCACCTGGATCACCGGTTACATAAAGTCCAGGTATACCAAGACGCCCACCTGCACGCGTAACGTCCATAATTGAATTTAATACGGTAGCTGGTGCTTCACCAGCGCCCTCACCATGTCCGCTAGCTTCAAAGCCTACGCAATCAATCGCGCAATCCACTTCTGGAACACCTAGGATTTGAGCAATTTGTTCCCCAAGGTTCGGATGTTCCCGAAGATTTACAGTTTCACAGCCGAAACTATGGGCCTGTGCAAGGCGTTCTTTGTTTAAATCCCCCACGATGACAACAGATGCACCCAATAGTTGAGCAGAATGGGCAGCGGCTAAACCTACAGGACCAGCCCCGGCAACATAGACAGTAGCTCCTGGTTTCACACCAGCACTCACAGCGCCGTGGTAGCCTGTCGGGAAAATATCGGAAAGCATCGTTAAATCAAGTATTTTATCCATTGCCTGATCTTTATCTGGAAATTTGAGCAGCTGAAAATCTGCGTAAGGGACCATCACATATTCCGATTGCCCGCCGACCCATCCACCCATATCGACGTAACCATAAGCAGAACCTGGGCGATCCGGGTTTACGTTCTCGCAAATATGGGTGTCTTGTTCTTTACAGCTGCGGCAGCGGCCACAAGCAATATTAAATGGAACAGATACTAAGTCACCTTTTTTTATAAATTCAACATCACGGCCAACTTCGATGACTTCTCCTGTAATTTCATGGCCGAGTACAAGCCCTTCAGGAGCTGTCGTCCGGCCACGCACCATGTGTTGATCACTTCCGCAAATATTCGTTGTAACGACTTTTACAATTACTCCATGCTCACATTTACGCCCTACATTCAACGGATTTACCCCGGGACCGTCTCTGATGATTAATTCAGGGTAGCTAATGTCTTCAACTGTTACTGTTCCAGCACCTCTGTATACAACCGCTCTGTTTCCTGCCATTTCTGTCAGCTCCTATCTAATTTTGTACATAGAAAGATCTAATCTTTACACCGGGGCAGCATCGGAGAAGAGACAAAACTGTAAGTATTTATATTAAATATTCTCTATCTTCGATTTATTCTAAATTATAATTCTTATTAATGGAATAACGCACTTTATTGTGAGAAGGTTACCTAAAGGATACTTTCAGGAAGAAATGGAAGAAAGGGGCAGTCTCATGAGTGATCTGCGGTCAGAAATAAAAAGGGAAATTGAGAGTGGCGAATTTAATTGCGAAAAAGAACTGACCTTATCAATTATTAGCGGCAAGTGGAAAATCATTATTATTTATTATTTAGGGACAGAAGGTGTGTTGCGTTTTAGTGAGATTAACCGCTTACTTCCCAAAATTTCACATAAGGTACTGACTACTCAAATTAGAGAATTAGAGGAGGACGGGGTTGTCCATCGGGAAGTATTTGCTGAAGTTCCGTCGAAAGTAGAATATTCATTAACTCCTTTAGGAGAAAGCCTAATTCCAATCGTTTTAATGATGGACGAATGGGGAAAGAAAAACATCAAACACTTTCCTGTTGCGAAAAATGGATGAGTGGCATTTATTATAAGTTTAAAAATCGCGCCCCTATATGCTAACGATTTTTACAATACATTACAATTTATACCCTATACATCGCTGCTCCTATTGTTACTGCATTGTCAGTGATTCATTTTCATTTTATCCATTATATAAATTTTGTTGGAATTCTGCGGAGCATAGAGAATAGTTGAGGCTGCTAGAAACAGAAGATTTATCATTATGGGTTCAGCTGTAGTTAGTAAAGACAACAATAAAAAAAGTAAGCCATAAACTTATTGGCTTACTCTTTTTGTTATGAAATTGCATACTCCACGCGATTTCGTCCTTTATCTTTCGCTTGGTACAGGGCATGGTCGGCTCTCGATACGAATGTGTTCAATGTGTCACCCGCCATATAGGCTGTAACGCCGAAGCTACCTGTTTTTCGTTCAACCTCTTGAAAATGATACTGTTCAAATTGTTCTCGAATCTTGGAAGAAAGCCGGATCGCATCGTCGATTGTGGTGTCAGGACAGATGATCAAGAACTCCTCACCACCCCACCTTCCCACAGTATCCCCAGCTCGAATATGATCTTTTAATAACTTAGCAACTTCGGTTAAGACGATATCGCCTATTTGGTGGCCAAATTGGTCATTCACACTTTTAAAATGATCAATATCCAATAGGATGATGGACAACGGTACTGCATCATGTTGGGCACGTCGCAATTCAGTTTCCAAGACCTGGTCAAGTCGAAGGCGGTTCGGAATTTGGGTTAATCTATCTGTGTTTGCTAACTGCTCAAGTTCTTGTTTAGCCAACTCTAATTGTTGTGTCCGTTCTTTTACTTTGTGCTCCAAGTTAGCATTTAATTGAAGTTGCATTTCTTGATGCTCTTTCTTGATAATATTAATCTTATCTCCAAGTGCCAAGGATAGGAAGATTGCTTCGAAAATCGCCCCAATTGCTGGAATGTCTTCATAAATTCGAGGGTGCAATGGAATGACGCCTAAAAACCCCAATCCTTGAATGATGATGGAGGATAGTAAAATCGTCCATCCAACCATATAAAAACGAGCTGCTTTATGACCTCTCAGCAATAAAGTTAATCCTGAAATCCAAAGTAATACGAGTACAAGCATTGTGAATATCGTTGTAATATTATTGATCGCCATTACGTCGGGCGTAAGGAGAACTGCGATAAATAAGACTGCGTTTATCCATAATGCAATCGTTAGTAACTGGTTATGCAAAGGTAAATACTTTTTCAATTCGAGGAAGTTTCTTCCGAATAATGTCATAAATAAAAGCAATAAATTACAGCTCAAGACTAAAGATCGTGTGAAAAACCACTCGGGCAGAAAGTGTCCGGTCAATTCGATGTCAAACGTATTCATCGTCGCTTGGAAAACCATGAAGCTCCACATATAAAAAACGTAATACAAGTAAGTTTTTTCTCTAAAAGAGAAAAAAAGAAATAGGTTATAAATAGACAAAGCAGTTAAAAATCCATAAAAAGCACCAACAAAAAATTTGTAAGAAATAATTTTTTCTATAAATCCCGTTGTTGTAGAGAGAGAAGAAATGACCGTAAGAGGCATTGAACCTTCTATTTTAAGATAAATTTCGTCAATGGAAGGATCATCAATTGAAAATAGAATGGAACGGAATTTGATTTGGCGTTCCTCTAGATTTGAAAAACCACCAATTTTTTTATCATAGGAACCGTCTTGTTTGACTAAATAGAGCTCGATCGTTTCAAGTTTGTCTATGAATTCTAACCAATATGACTCCTCGTTGTCCTTAATAACTTCGTCTGCGTCCAATCTAAGCCAAACGGTATCATCTGTATGCCAGAAGTTTAAATACTCTTGTGTACTTGGTGTGAAAGAATTAGTATATTCACCAGACAAGAGCTCCTCTATCGTTACTTCATTGGTTGAATCAAGAAAAATATCGTAATAAGAGCCTAGCTTTACAGTAGGCGGAGCTTCTGCGGCATACATGACTGTAGGTGCGAATAGTTGTATGACGAAAACGAACATGAGGATACTCACAACTAGAATGAGCTTTACATTTCTAAATAAATGCGTCTTTTCTATAATTAGTATAACCTTCCTTCCTAGTGAAATAGGTAGTTATGATGGAAAGAAAGCTTACAATGCGAGAGCCTACCATTTGTTATTTTGTAAAATATAATCTTACACTAGTGTTGTGTTAATTTAAATCGAAAATATAATGCGTCCAAAAGAAAAAGTCCTCTGTAGAGGAAACGTATCATAAGTAAGTGATTTGAAGATGAGTTCTTTCACCAAATTCGCTCAGTTAAATGCAAAAAAGCGATCCCGTTCAAAACGGAATCGCCTTTCTTAAAGTGCATTAATTTAGAAATAAATAAATAAGGTATAGTGGCACTAAAACAATCGCCATGTACTTCAGCATATACAGTGAACTAGTAGAGAGACATTTTACTTTCGCGATTAACGCCTCTTTAAAATCGTTTGCCATTTCGGACATTGTGTCTGCCCCCTTTAGTAAGTAAGATTAGTATAAAGCAGGAATTGCTTGAATGGTAATTTGCTGTTTCAATATTTTTTATCTATTATCGAAAAAGACTTAGAGTGCGTAAAAATTGTTTGAAAAGGTGGCTTATTTCAATGACTAAAATACCGATTATTATCGATACAGACCCGGGAATTGATGACGCAATGATGCTCACGTTAGCATTTGCTAATGAAGGCGCATTGGATGTGCGACTCGTGACAACGTGTTCAGGAAATATTTCACAAGACAAAACAAATTATAACGCACGGTCTTTCTTAAGTTATATCGGGGCAGATGTTGAAATTGCGCGTGGACTGGAACAGCCGATTTTTCGAGAGTTAGAAGTAGCGGAAGATATACACGGCGAAAGTGGATTTGGAAATGTGCAATTTCCAACGCCAACTTTGCTGGTAAGCAACCGACCAGCCGTTACAGCAATGCTCGAAACGATTTTAGCGAGCGATGAGAAAATAACGATTGTCGCAACCGGACCATTAACAAATGTCGCAGCGTTATTACTAGCGCACCCTGAAGTAAAGACGAATATTGAGCGGATTTCTTGGATGGGTGGAGCTGCAGTAGGCGGTAATATGTCGCCAAGTGCTGAATTTAATGCGTATGTGGATCCGCATGCAGTTGAAATCGTCTTTCGGTCAGGTATACCGATAGTAATGAGTGGATTAGATGTTACACATAAAGCATTTGTAACAATTGAGGAAGCAAAAAATATTTTAGCTATTGGTACGGAATTTGCAGAAAAAGCTTATCATTTGGTGACTTATTATTTAGATGTTATCAAAAGAACTCCTTTCCACGAAGCAAACTACGATCAAGTGCTACACTTTCACGATGTTTGCGCCGTAATGTATTTATTGAAGCCTGAATACTTTAAAGGACAAGATTGTTATGTGGAAGTAGCATTAGAAGGTGTAACAGCAGGAGCCACAGTGGTCGATTATACGAATAGATCCGGTAAAATGCCGAACGTGCATGTTCTACACACAGTCGACCGCGGAGCATTTGTAGCTGAATTTGTAAAAGCAGTAGAAATTATTTCCGATAGGTTGGAATAATAAGTAAGGGTTAAAGGTTATATAAAAATAGCGTCTAAAAGTGGGATAACCGACTTTTAGACGCTATTTTTGTATAGATTAGAAAGACATGAGACATCTTTTTGGATATTAGGGGGCTATTTGTCCTTTTTAAATAAATTTTATATAGATACATAGTCTTTTTAAAAGATAAGTCAGTTAGGTTTTTTATCTATTATTTAAGAAAATACGAGAATTTTTAAGGTCTAAATACTTAATATAAATAACCTATATTAATTTTTTTAGCGTAAAAATAGATTGAAAGACAATTTAATACAAGAATATATAGGTGTGGTTAACTGATTAAACGTTGACTTGAAAGGGTTTTTATTAATCTGAAAATAGAATTAGTATATTTTTGAGAATTCCAAAAAAATAAATTGAATAAATTTACAATAGTGTTACAATAGGACTATAATACACTACGATAGAACTAAAATTTAATTTTATAATAAATAGTAGATGAGATGGGGTATTTAAATGACAAATGAATTCGCTTCGATGGGGGAAGTTTTGGCTCACTTAAAAGGTGTCGATGATTTAGAAGAAAGAGCTCAGACGATTCAAAATTTTGTTGTACGCGGTAACGAATATGACCGGTATTTAGCAGGTGGGCCCGCAACATCGGCCAATGTTATAACGGATCATTCTGGAGAAGTAAAAGAATGTATTCTGTGGAATGTAAATCATTACCTTAGCTTAAACCGCAATAAGACTGTAATTGAAAAAGCGACTCAAGCTTTACATCAATTTGGTACGGGTGCTGGGACTTCTGCTTCTTCTTGTGGCATGACAACGTTGCATAAAGAAATAGAACAAAAAATAAGCAAGATGACTGGGAAAGAAAGTGCGGTTCTATTTCCTACAGGTTTTACTGCAAACTTAGGTGCTATTTCAACTTTGGTCGGCAGCAAAGACTTGATCCTTTTTGATCGCGAAAGTCATTCTTCTATTATTAATGGTATAAGATTAGCCAACGCTAAAAAAACAATTTCTTTTAAGCATAATGATGTAGCCGATCTTGAAAAGAAACTAATAAGATATGAGGGTCAATTTGAAAATATCTTTGTTATCATTGAATCAGCTTATTCAATGAGTGGCGATTTGGCTCCTTTGAAAGAAATGATTCATTTAAAAAAGATGCACAAATTTTACTTGTATGTGGACGAAGCGCATACATTTGGTATTTATGGAGATAAAGGGCAAGGCTATTGTTTCGAACAAGGAGTAAGTGGTGAAGTTGATTTTATTATGTCCACCTTGTCAAAAGCAACGGCTTCTATTGGAGGCTTTCTTGCAGCGGATAAAAAGTATTGCTCATTGCTACGATTTTCTGATTCCTATTTGTTCCAAGCATGCTTAACACCTGTGGATGCTGCAGTTGTTTTAGCTTCGCTGGAAGAAATAGAGAGCAACTCTTCCTTAATTGATGAACTTCATGCTAAAAGTATGTATATGCGAAATTCTTTGACATCTAAAGGGTTTGATCTTAGGGAAAGCAAAAGTCCAATTATTCCTATATTTATCGAAGATCATCATAAATTAAGATTAGTTGTCAATGATTTGTATCTTGCTGGTATTTATTCAACACCTATTTTTTATCCAGCAGTAAAAATGAATCAAGGAAGAATTCGATTAATTGTGAACTACAATCACACAAAAGAGCAAATTGATTACACAGTCAAGACTCTAGAAGACGTTTGCCGTAAGCACGAAGTCAATAATGAAAATAGACTATTAAATATGTATAGAGTTATGTGAGCCTATGGATAACAGTAGAGGCCAGCTTAAATTTTCTTTTCATCCATTGACCTTGAGTTTTCTGGATCGCTCCATAGAAAAAGAGTTTAAATCTTTTAACGATGGTGAAGCTCGTATATTTAACCAAATAGGAATTGTTCTATCATACTTAGCTTGGCTTGCTTTAGGAATATTTTCGTATGTAAACTTAGAACTATATGATCCCAAAATTGCTTATTTAATAATTTTTTTATTGTACCCTATCTTTACGATCAATTTAATTATTTTACATTCGCATCGATTTAAAAAATATTATCAGCCTATGACAGCGATTTCCAATGGAGTTGCAGGAGTCGGTATACTTTTTATTGGACACATCATTTTAAAAAATGATATTTTGGCGATTTGCGGGATAACTGTAGTGAGTTTGTTCTCTTTTTTCATTTTGAGACAACGCTTTAAAATCTCGGTTATGACGACTCTTATATATGCCATTGTGAATCAAATTCTTTTAGTAGGTACAAGTGAAGTTGCTATGTTCTCTTTGTTTATGTGGATGTTATTAATCACTTGCATCGTGGGAGGAAACATTTTAGAACGAGCAAACCGCAAAACATTTCTTCAGAACAAATTACGCCGAATCGCTGAGGCGGAAAACCTTGATAAAGACAAGTTTCTAACTAATATGTTCAACTTAGTTTCTGTACCGATTATTGTCGCTGAGGAAGATCATCAAATTTTGGAAACCAATCCAGCTTCAAATAAACTTTTTGGCAGAGAGCAGCAGTATTTAATCGACTTATTAGCACCTTCTGAGCGACGTCGGATGACTTTACTTAAAGGCTTTTTAAAGCGGACTCCTATTCATAACTTTGAAGCAGAACTAGTTGATCAAGAGGGGCATATCATTTCTACGCTAGTCAATGTGAACTTTGTAGAAAGAGAAGGAAAGAAAATCTCTATTTGTGCCATCCAAGACATTTCTGATCGCAAAAAAGCCGAAGAGGAAAGTACCTATCTGGCGTATCATGATACATTAACTGGACTTCCTAACCGTTTGCAGTTTACAGAAAAACTGAATAGCTTTGTAGAATTAGAGCAGGAAATCGCGGTATTGTTCATTGATTTGGATAAATTCAAAATGGTCAATGACACTCGAGGTCACACAGTTGGTGATAAACTATTGCAGCAAATCGCAAAACGATTAATTAGTTGTGTTTCTAGAGGTGATATCGTGTCTCGTATAGGTGGAGATGAATTTACTATCATCTTGTTAGGAAGAACAAAATTTGAAGTGTCTCGTATTGTAGAGAGGATTTTAGAAGAAATTCGAAAACCAATTTTTATCGATCAGCATGAATTGTATTTAAGGTCGAGTATTGGGATAAGCTTTTATCCATCAGACGGTGAGAACATCGAGTCATTGATAAAAAATTCGGATATTGCAATGTACAATAGTAAAGTATTGGGCGGGAACAACTACAAGTTCTTTACAAACTCGATGAATAGCTCTTTTGAAGAACGAGTAAATCTTGAAGAAAATCTTCATACTGCACTAGATAATAATGAGTTAGTTATGTATTACCAACCGCAAATTGATCCTAAAACAGGGTGTATGTACGGTGCAGAAGCTCTTATTCGTTGGATTCACCCAGAGTGGGGAATTGTTCCACCAGATCGCTTTATTCCGATTGCAGAAGAAACGGGACTCATCATTCCAATAGGAGAATGGGTATTGAGGACAGCCTGTAAACAAGCGGTCGAGTGGAACGACCAGTATGGCCGTCCTTTCCATATAGCTGTCAACTTGTCGGTTAAACAATTTGTGAACAGTGATATTGTGGATACCGTCGAACGGGTTCTCGAGGAAACTGGCTTAAATCCAAACATACTAGAACTTGAGTTAACCGAAAGTGTTTTCCTAGAAAATACTGAATCTATGATAGCTATTATGAATAAATTGAAGAAGTTAGGGGTTCGAATCTCGATTGACGATTTTGGAACAGGCTATTCTTCTTTATCTTATTTGAAGGATCTTCCAATCGACTCGATCAAAATTGATCAATCCTTTATTAGAAATCTATCTAAAAGCAAAAAAACAAACTCTATTATTTCTACAATTATTAGTTTGGCACAGAAGCTGGATTTAAAGTCTGTTGCTGAAGGAGTAGAAACTTTAGAACAATATAATTACTTTAAAGAAGAAGGGTGCGATTTAGCACAAGGCTATTATTTCAGTCGGCCAGTACCTGTAGATCAAATAGCTTCTTTACTTGATCGTACAGAGTGGGATATTGAAAAAGTAGATGATAATATGTCGGCAGTGCTTGAAGCAATTGAAATAGCTGCGAAATGATTTTTCAATAAGCCAATCAAATAAAAGCGGACAGCGAAAAAGGAGCCCTTTTTCGCTGTCCGTTTTTTTAGTTTGCGGTATGATAGTGAAATATATAAATAGCTTGTTTAGTGATGCGTAAAGGAGGAGCCAAATGATTAACGAAACGGATTTAATGCACTTAAAGCGTTGTGTGGAATTAGCGGAAACGGCTTTAGAAAAGGGCGATGAACCATTCGGGTCAGTTCTCGTTTCAGAAACTGGAGACGTTCTTTATGAAGACCATAATCATGTGGCCGGAGGTGACCATACACAGCACCCTGAATTTGCGATTGCACGCTGGGCAGCAACAAACTTATCTCTTGAAGAACGAAGCAAGGCAACGGTTTACACGTCAGGAGAACATTGTCCGATGTGTGCAGCAGCCCACGGCTGGGTCGGACTGGGGAGAATCGTTTATGCTAGCTCTTCTAAGCAATTAGCTGAGTGGTTAAGTGATATGGGAGCTGCGCCATCGCGTGTTCGAAATTTGGCTATTAGAGAGGTCATTAAAGACACGATTGTCGAGGGTCCTGTTCCTGAACTGGCAGAGCGTATGTACGAACTTCACCAGCGTTCGTTTAAAGCAAAAGAGTGTCTGTGAAATTTATTTGCTAGAAGAGATGTGTCATCTTAATTCTTGTTATACTGAAAGAGTGTCAAAAGCTAATGAATGCTTTGATGCTCTTTTTTTTTTGATTACACGGATTTTATTAGTTAGGGAGTTGGAATAACAATGAATAATAAAGATATAGCCGATATTCGCAAACGATTTAAACTAGACAGTGATTTACTGAAAATCACTGATATTTATAATGTCTACATTCAGCAAGAAAGTAGTGAGATTTATCACGAGGAAAGTCGGTCGTTTTCTTTGTTGGACCGCGAACAACAAGAATTGTTTCTTGCCAATTTCAAAAAGGTTTTAGGTGGCAAGCTTGACATCAAGTTGTTTGAGGTGAAATTTCAACCTCAAGAAGAAGGACAAACCGATCATACGCAACACTTGTTGTATGAGGGACTCGAGTCAAAAGCGGTCGCAGAATGGAAAGAAAATATGCAGCAAATTGCGTTAAAGATGGTTCAAGATGTGCAATATGAAAAAGACATCGTGGTTACGTTCATTCGTGGAAATTACCATAAAACAACTAAGCGCAAATCAGATGAGTCTGAAATGGACTTCCGAGACGAAACGTATACAACGCCGTTTATTTTAAGCAGCATGAACCAAACCGAACTGCCAAAAAGTTCGTTGGTATTTGACTTCATGGAAAAAGAGTTTAAGTCGAACGTGCTAGTCGATCCCGTTATTAAGCTTTCTTCACCAATTGGGGGCTTCTTGTTTCCAAGTTTCACAGACAATGCAGCTGACATCAATCACGTTTTGTATGCAGCAAGCAAAGCCAATAAACCAGATTTTCAATTTATCGAAAATGTCTTAAATGGCAATGAGATCGTCACTGCTGAAGAAGATAAAGCTGTGTTTGAGGAAATCGTGAAAGCAGTGATTGGGGATGAAGTCGATTCAAGAACACTGGCAGGTGTGTACGATGAAATCAATCACCTATTAGTTATCGAAGCCGACAGTGATGACGATGATGAAGAGACACCAATGATGGATGTAAAAGAAGTTGAGCGTGTATTAAAAGCAAGTGGCATGAAAGACATTAGTACGGAGAAAGTGGAAAGAGCTTTTCAACAAGTGGTTGAAGACAAAACTTATGAGATGAAAGCAAGCCATATCGTACCGAGTTACACATCAAAATCCATCAAAATCAGCACGAAAGTAGCGGATATTGCCATCAACCCGCAAGACTTACGTTACGTTAAACAAGTTAATTACAACGGCAAACGTTGTGTGTTGATTGAAGTAGAAGAAGATACAATGATTGAAGGATTTAAATTGATTTCTGAAGATTTACTGGAGTAAATCCAGTGATTAACAAGTAATCCGTCACCAAATTTAATAATGTAATACAAAAGAGCGAGTGATTAAAACTATTTACGAAATAGTTACCTCGTTCTTTTTTTGCTACAAAAGAAGTCCTACAGCCGAAAATACAGAAATTTCTCACAGTTAACGAAACCGGTTTACATTTATTTTTAAAAAAAGATTGATTTATCTAACTAATCATTATATATTATGCATGTAAGCGGTTTAATTCTATTTTTTTTACGAATTAACGAAACCGGTTTCGTTAATTATCGAAAAAGTGTCTTTACATTTGGGATAGGAGAAATTATTTAAATACAAGGGGGAAAACACATTGATTAACAAAAAATGGCCTGTACTTGGTGCAGCACTAGCTCTTTCTTTAACACTTGGAGCATGTAGCGGAGATGAGAAATCAGAAGGTTCGGGTGACGGCAACGAAGAAGTAACATTAAACTTTTGGTCTTTTGGTGCTACTAACTATGAAGAATTAGCAAAAGCATATGAAGAAGAAAATCCAAACGTAACAATTAAAGTAAAAGCTTCAGAAACAGCAGAACATCATGATGCATTATTTACCTCTTTATCAGCTGGAAGTGGTGCACCTGATATCGCAATGTTAGAAGTTGACCAATTTGACCGCTTTAAAGAAGCACAAGGTAGTTTTGAAAACCTATACGACCTTGGCGCTAAAGATGTTCAAGACCAATACTTAGAGTGGAAATGGAATGCTGGAGAAAACCCAGAAGGTGATTTCCTTTTCGGTCTACCTACAGACATTGGACCAAAAGCATTGTACTACCGTACGGATGTATTTGAAGCAGCTGGATTACCGACAGATCCTTCAGAGGTAGAGGCATTGATTAATTCTCCAGAAGCGTTTAAAGAAGCTGGAGAAAAAGTTTTAGCGGAAACTGAAAAACCTTTTGTTGATAGTATCGAAATGGCTTACAGAGCTTACTTGGATGCTTCAGAAACAACATATTTGAATCCAGAAGGCGAATTGTTGATCACAGAATCTGGTAACGACGTTAAAAAAGCATACGACTATGCAGTTGAACTTAACGAAGCTGGAGTTGTAGGGAAATTTGATATGTGGTCACCTGAATGGGCAAATGCAGTTAACAACGGTGAATTTGCAGTTGAGCTAGGAGCAGGTTGGTTAAAAGGCTGGATGGAAGGAAACGCACCGGATGCTGTAGGTAAATGGAAAGTTGCTACACTTCCTACTGAATTCGCAGCAAACTGGGGTGGATCGTACCTTGCGATTCCAAACGAAACCGATCATGCACAAGAAGCATATGACTTTGCTGAATGGTTAGTTTCTGCTGAAAACCAATTAGAATCATTCCAAAGCAAAGGGTTATTCCCATCATCTCCAACTGTTTATGAGATGGATGAATTCAAGTCGAACGAAGATGAATTCTTTGGTGGGCAAGTAACATCTTCCGTATTTGCTGAAGCTGCACAAGATATTGATACAGCTGTTTACAAAGGCGTAAAATACTTCCCTGTAAACAACGAAATACTAACAGCTTTGAAAAACGTACAAAACGGAGCAGACCCTGAAAAAGAGTGGGATGAAGCGGTTAAACGTGCACAAGATCTAGTAAATCGTTAAAAGTTACAAGCAAAACAAACTTGTTAGTGGATATGGTGACCTCACGGAAGCCATATCCTTATTATTTTTAACGGAAACGGGGAGTGAAAATGGACTCTACTTATCAAAAAGGGAAAAAAGGAAAGAAAAAGAATTTATCTGAAAGCAAGAAAGACCGAGTGTCCGCGTACTTATATATCGCACCCTTCTTTATCATCTTCGGTGTTATTGGTCTTTATCCAGCCCTTTTTAGTTTCTATTTGGCTTTCCAAAAGTGGAATGGCCTAGGAGAAATGAGCTTTGTTGGACTAAACAACTTCAAAATTGTATTGGAAGATCCTCTTTTTTGGAAATCACTTTATAACACAATTGTTATTGGGTTAATCGGTACTGCTCCACAGATTATAGTGGGTATTATTTTGGCAATTTTGTTAAACGTAGCATTTCTTCGTTTCAGAAGTTTTTTCAGAGTTACAATCTTTATGCCTTACATTACGTCAATGGTTGCGGTTGCCTTGATCTTTAGCGTTATTTTCAGTGACCACCAATCTTCATTGGCAAATTACGTGCTTGGATTGTTCGGCGCTGATCCAGTAAGCTGGGGAACTTCAGAGTGGGGAACAAAGATAGCCATATCCATCATGGTATTTTGGAGGTGGGTTGGATACAATACGATTATTTATCTAGCTGGTATTCAAAGTATTCCAAATGATGTCTACGAAGCTGCAACAATTGATGGTGCCAGTAAGTTCCAACAGGTGATTCACATTACCCTGCCTTTACTAAAGCCGTTCATTCTTTTAACGGTATTCTTTTCAACCGTCGGTGCACTTCAACTATTTTCAGAACCAACGGTGTTTTTAGGAGCATCAGCCTTTACGAGAGACGAAGCGATGACGGTTGTTATGTACCTGTACCGTGACGCATTCAAACTTCAATCGTTTGGAACAGCTTCTGCAACAGCGATTATTTTACTAGTAGTCATCATTATTTTCGCTGCAATCAATACGTACTTAACATCTGGAATTGGCAAAAAGAGAAGGAGGGGCTAGACAAATGAATACAGTAGCTAAAAAAAGAAAACTATCTATGGGTAAAGTGTTTGTTTATTTGTTTCTAACTCTTGCTTCTGCTCTTTCCCTTTTCCCGTTTTATTGGATGTTTGTTATGGCAACTCAAACAAGCTCGGCGTATAACTCAATTCCACCGACCATTACACCTGGTAACTTGATGGTAGAAAACTTTCAAAAAGTTCTTCTTCAAATTGATTTTTTCGGGGCGTTATGGACATCGTTCTTGCTATGTACGATTGTCACACTTGTCGTGTTGTTTATCAGTTCGCTAGCTGGATTTGCTTTTGCGAAATTTCATTTTCCGGCTAAAAATTTTCTCTTTATTACGATTTTGTTGACGATGATTATTCCACCTCAACTTGGATTGATTCCACAATATTTCTTGATTGCGAAAGCGGGATTATTGGATACCTTGTCAGGTGTTATGATTTTATTCTTTTTGAATCCACTCGGGATTTTTCTAATGAGACAATATGTAAGTGACTCTGTACCAGATGAGTTGATCGAAGCGGCAAAATTAGATGGCTGTTCAAATTTTAAAATCTATAGAAGCATCGTGTTGCCAATTATTTTGCCGGCCTTCGCAACACTTGGAATTATTGTGTTTACAGCTGTATGGGGCGAATTCTTATGGCAGTTTACCATCTTAAGAGATCCAGAAAACTACACAATCCAAGTAGCATTAGCTTCTTTGAGCAATACGTTTAATGTAGACTTCGGAATGATTTTATCTGGTGTATTTTGGGCCACTGTTCCATTGATCATTATCTTCTTATTGTTTAATCGGTTGTTTATTTCAAGTATTGCAGAAGGATCTGTTAAATAATCTTTTCGTTTCTAAAACTACTTTAATACTCACTGATTCATTATGATTAAGGATAAGAGCCTTTACTATAGGAGCAAAAGAGGGAGTACAAATGAGTTTAAAAATAAAAGATATCGCAAAAATGGCCGGTGTATCACCGGCTACCGTATCCAAAACAATAAATAACTATCATGGTGTGAACGAAGCCACAAAGAAAAAGGTATTGGATATTATAAAGCAAACAGGATATCAGCCAAATTTCTCAGCTAAATCACTTGCAACCAAAAAATCCAATTTGATTGGCTTGATTTACGCTGGAAAAGTAAATGTTGAATTTACGCATCCTTTTTTTACGGAAGTTGTGACAGCGTTTAAAAAGAACATTGGCCAATTAGGCTTTGACATACTCATGTTTTCAAATGAAAATTTTTCGCAAGACAATGGTAGTTACTTAGCCCGCTGCAAACATTTCCATGTAGATGGCTGCATTATTATTACAGGAGAAGAAATTGAAGACTCGATTTATGAGTTAGTTAATAGTGAAATTCCTTGTATGGGCATTGACTTAGTATTAGACGGTCCAAACTCAAGTTATGTGATGACCGATAATATCTCGTTAGGGAGTAAAGTTGTTCAACATTTATACCTTAGTTCAATTAGAAATATTGGCTTTATAGGTGGCCAACAAGATTCGGTCGTCACCAAGTTAAGAGGGCAAGGTTACTTAGAAGCGATGAATCAATTTGGACTTGAAGTAAGAGACGAATGGATTAAATACGGAGATTATTATGAAGAAAGTGGATACATCGCAATGAATGAAATTCTAAGAGCACCAAAGCGTCCTGAGGCAGTTTTCGCGGCCTCCGATATGATGGCGTTCGGCGCATTAAGAGCAATCAAAGAAGCTGGGCTAAAGGTGCCTGAAGACATTCGTCTTGTTGGATGTGATGATATCGATGCTTGTCGCTATAGCGCTCCTCTTTTATCAACTGTAAAACAAGACAAAGAGCGGTTAGGAAAGTTAGCAGCGTATATGTTAAACGACTTGATCAACGGAAAATCCGAATTGAAACCAGTTTTTATTGATTCAGAACTAATTGTAAGAGAGTCCTAAAAGAGTTCGAGTTACGAAACCATTAAAGTGAAAAACGAGCACGATTTGTAAATAAGGGGACTGGGGGTAATAAAAATGGCAATTATGGAATTTCCGAAAGACATGAGATGGGGAGCCGCAACAGCTGCTTATCAAATAGAAGGTGCTGCTTTTAAAGATGGAAAAGGACTGTCGATTTGGGACACTTTTTCCCATACACCAGGAAAAGTATTAAATGGTGACAACGGGGATGTAGCAATTGATAGTTATCACCGTTACGAAGAAGATATTCAATTGATGAAAGAATTGGGTATTGATACGTATCGCTTTTCTGTTTCATGGCCACGCATTTTCCCTACGGGTACTGGTGAAGTAAACCAAAAAGGGTTAGAGTATTATCATAATTTTGTAGACGCATTGTTGGCAAATGATATTGAGCCTATGTGTACGCTTTATCACTGGGATTTGCCACAAACTTTACAAGATACTGGCGGCTGGGGCAACCGAGAAACAGTAGATGCCTTTGCTGATTATGCTGAATTGATGTTCAAAGAGTTTAATGGAAAGATTAAAAACTGGATCACGATTAACGAACCTTGGTGTGTGTCTTTCTTATCTAACTTTATTGGTATACATGCACCTGGTAAGCAAGATCTTCAACTGGCTACTAATATTTCTCATCATTTGCTATTAGCGCACGGTAAAGCAGTTACTCGATTTAGAGAGTCGGGAATTGAAGGCGGCATTGGTTACGCACCTAACGTTGAATGGCTAGAGCCTTTTAGTAACAAGCAAGAAGATATTGATGCTTGTAACAGAGGTATGGGATACTTAATGGAATGGTTTTTCGATCCAGTATTTAAAGGAAGTTACCCGCAGTTTATGATTGATTGGTTTGAGAAAAAAGGTGCCACACTTCAAATTGAAGAAGGGGACATGGAAATTATCAATCAACCTATTGATTTCTTAGGGATCAATTATTATACGGGCAGTGTTGGTAGATATAAAAAAGATGAAGATTTTTTTGATTTAGAAAGAGTTGATATTGGGTTTGAGAAAACTGACTTTGATTGGTTTATTTATCCTGAAGGATTTTATCGTGTGTTAACCAAAATAAAAGATCAATATGGTGCTGTTCCGATTTACATCACAGAAAACGGTGCTTGTTATAATGATGGTGTGGAAAATGGAAGAGTTCACGATCAAAGAAGAATTGAGTATTTAAAGCAGCATTTAACTGCTTTAAAGAGAAGTATGGATTATGGCGTCAACATTAAAGGGTATTTAACGTGGTCACTGCTAGATAACTTTGAATGGGCAGAAGGATATGACAAACGTTTTGGCATCATTCACGTGGATTTCAACACATTAGTAAGAACGAAAAAAGATAGTTATTACTGGTATAAACAAACGATAAAAAATGGTTGGTTTGATATGTTCTACTAAATTTTTTTGTACTAGAATAATACGGGTAAAGGTAAAGGCATTTATACAACTTTGGGCTAATAAACCAAAAGTGTATAGATGTCTTATTTTTTGCGGAATTATCGGAATCTTCTATTGAAATTTGGTGAATATACCTGTATTATGGATATAATTTAGTTCATTAGGTGTACTCTGTAATATGTCCTATATAAGCATAATGTATTGAAAAAACTTATAATTTTTACATTTTTGATTCTAAAGTAGGATAAATGACTAGTGGGAGAATCGTTCTTCTGTTTTTGGCATGCGTAATTAGTTAGGAAAGAGGTTTAACTATGGATTATTTTTTACTTAATGATTACATGCTGTCAATTGTAGTAGCCAGTATAGCTGCTTTTATAGGCGTTAGTATTATCATGAAAATCGATTTTGTTGATAAAAACAAAAACAAAGTGCGCATCACATCGTTTATGGCAGGATTCGTTATTTACTTTGCTTATCTTAATACATATTTCACCGGTGCTATGACTCCGATTAATTTATTATTGATTGTATCCATTATTCTTTTTTGTTCTTTTGCTGTTTATTCAGCGATTAGTACAATTTGTTATAAAGAAGTTACATTTCAGCGGTTGCTAATCGGTTCGATGATTTTTGCGTTTTGTATTAGTTTAGTCAATTACATTGATCTTAGAAAAATAATGATCGAAAATAATTTAGATATGAACCTTCTATTGTTTATCAGTGCAAACATTTTGTTGTTAGGAAATGCGATAGCCACATTCCGATTTATTCGACAGTTACGGAAAATAGAGAAAATCCATGTGAAGTGGATTATTTATGGAAGTGTAGCGATTGGACTTGCCTTTGCAAGTATTCGGTACACTTTGTTTTCGAGTATTACGCTATTTTCCAACTTTGATTTATTTAACAATCATGACATTGAAATCTATGACTGGCTTTACTTTAATAACACCTTATTGCCATTAACGATTAATATATTTGGTTTGGTGTTTTTAGAGTTGTTTCCAAGTTTTATTTCCGAGTTGTATAGCGAAAAGCAAAAAGAGCTTATTTATAAGAATAAGCATCAATACGAAGCACTTTTTGAAAACCAAGCAATTGCTATATTTTCAGTAGATGATAAAGGCGAAATCAATAAAGTGAACGAAGCGACAAAAAAAATAACAGGCTTTCGTCCAGAGGAACTAGATGAATATTCTTCCTTTAGTGAACTAATTGATGAACATCAACGAGCTGAATTTTTAAGTTTCCTAAAAATCGCATTTAATGGCGATTCCCAAATGTTTGAAACAAAATTACTGACTAAGTTCAAAAATCATATTGATGTACAAATTACGTTAGTCCCCAACTTTTTAGATGAAGAGTTGACGCACATAAATGTGTTTGTAAAAGATATAACGGAAATCGCAGAAGCAAGAGAAAAGATGCACCATATGGCATATCATGATTCTTTAACGCTCTTACCAAATAGACGATATTTTGTAGAAGAGCTAGACCGAAGAATTACTTATTCCACAGCTTTTTCGCAAATGGCTGTCTGTTTTTTGGATTTAGATCGCTTTAAATTAGTGAATGATATTTTAGGACATCAAATCGGTGATCAATTGCTTCAAGTGTTAGCCGATCGTTTCCGGTCTTTAGTAGATAAAGACGTAGTCATTTCAAGATTAGGCGGAGATGAATTTACTTTCCTTTTTCCAGATGTCTCAGACTATGAAGTTTTCCAAAAGCAATTAGAGGATATTTTGCTTCAAATTCAAACACCTTTCCTATTAGGAAGTCAAAATCAGGAGCTTTACATAACAGGAAGCATTGGGATTGCTCTATATCCTGAAGATAGCCGAGTTGGAGAAGACTTAATGAAGTTCGCAGATGCAGCTATGTATAGTGCTAAAGAAAAAGGGAAAAATATGTATGAGTTTTACCATAATTATTTAAAAGAAAAAAACCCTAAACAGCTATCGTTAGAAGCGGACGTAAGAAAAGCAGTTAAAGAAAAACAATTCGAGATTTATTATCAGCCCCAAATAGATTATGCCACAGGAAAAATGTTTGGTGTAGAAGCGTTACTAAGATGGAACCATCCAAAAGAAGGCCTAATAAAGCCAGAAGACTTTATTGCACTAGTCGAAGACAGTGAGTTAATCATTGAGCTAGGCGAATGGGTGTTAAGTGAGTCTAGTAAACAAGTAAAAAGTTGGCAAGAACAAGGATGCGAAGATTTGTATTTGAGTGTCAATGTCTCGATCAAACAATTTTTCCATCATAACTTTATTGGGAAGATTGAAGAGATTTTCGAAGAGACAGGCTACAATCTGGAACGGCTAGACTTAGAGATAACGGAAAGCATGGCGATTAAAGATGTAGAGTATGCAAAAGACATTTTTGATAGGTTAAGACATCTTGGCATTTCAATTAGTATGGATGATTTCGGTACAGGTTATAGCTCGTTAAACCATTTGAAGAATTTTTCCATCGATCGCTTGAAGATTGACGGCTCGCTTGTACGAGATATTGAAACGGATGAAAAAGCTAGAACGATTATTGATACCATTATTGTCATGGCGAGAAACTTAAAGTTGCTGTCACTTGCTGAACAAGTCGAAACAGTAGAACAAGAAGCGTATTTAAAATCAATTGGCTGCAACGAAGTGCAAGGATACTTATACTCAGAACCTTTAACCGGAGATAACATGGGTGAGTTTTTAACGAATAATTACAATGCTAGTTTATTAAACAGAGTAGACATTAGTTAAGCATTACGATAAAAAAAGTTCCTAATAAAAGTGCTAGACTTAAAAGTAGAAAGTTTACTTTTTAAGTTTATCACTTTATTTTTTGAGGTTCTATTTTGCTTTTTAGAAATAATAGCTTTAAATTGACAGTCTTATTGCTGTTCAGCTACGCTCTACTTTAGTATAATTCTAATGTAAGAATCATTTTTACACGAGTAACACATAGCGGTAATCGATTTTGATGAAAACAGACTATTTTTTCATACTACTAGGAGGTTATCTAAGATGGAAAACAATGAAGAAAAGCGCCACACAGCGGCAGGCGAAGGCCAATGCCCAGTAACAGGTGGTCATAAAGATAGTGCAATTACAACTTCAAACAAGCCAGGAAAAACGCAAAACAAAGACTGGTGGCCAAATATGCTGAATGTGAATATTCTTCACCAGCACGATACAAAAACAAACCCTTTAGGGGAAGAGTTTGATTACAAAACAGAATTTGAGAAATTGGATTTTGATGCATTAAAACAAGACTTGCATAAGTTAATGACTGATAGCCAAGACTGGTGGCCAGCAGATTATGGTCATTACGGCGGTTTGTTTATCCGTATGTCATGGCATGCTGCAGGTACATATCGTACTGCAGACGGTCGCGGAGGCGGCTCTACAGGAAATCAACGTTTCGCGCCGCTTAACAGCTGGCCGGATAACGTAAACTTAGATAAAGCACGTCGACTGCTTTGGCCGATCAAACAAAAATACGGCAACAAAATTTCATGGGCTGACTTATTGGTGTTAACTGGTAACGTTGCACTTGAGTCAATGGGCTTTAAAACATTTGGATTTGGAGCAGGACGCGAAGACATTTGGGCACCAGAAGAAGATGTGTATTGGGGCAATGAAAAAGAGTGGTTAGAAGACAATCGCTATTCTGGCGATCGCGATTTAGAAAACCCTCTAGCAGCTGTTCAAATGGGTCTAATTTATGTAAATCCAGAAGGACCAAACGGTAAACCAGATCCTCTAGGCAGTGCTGTAGATATTCGTGAGACATTTGCACGAATGGGTATGAACGATGAAGAAACGGTTGCACTAATTGCAGGTGGACATACTTTTGGTAAAGCACACGGCGCTGGGGACCCTGATCAAGTAGGGGACGATCCAGAAGCAGCGGTAATGGAAAACCAAGGTCTTGGTTGGAAGAGCTCATACGGCTCAGGAAAAGGCCGCGATACCATTTCAAGTGGTGTTGAAGGAGCTTGGACTGCCAACCCAACACAATGGGACAATGGTTATTTTGAGCAATTGTTTGAATACGAATGGGAATTGACTAAATCTCCAGCTGGCGCTTACCAATGGACAGCAAAAGATTTGTCTGAAGAGCAAATGGCACCGGATGCAGAAGATGCTTCCATCAAAGTGAAAACAATGATGACAACTGCAGACATGGCGCTTCGCAAAGATCCGGTATACGAAAAAATCTCGCGTCGCTACTATGAAAACATGGATGAATTTGCCGATGCATTTGCACGTGCATGGTTCAAACTTCTTCATCGTGATATGGGACCAAAAGAGCGTTACTTAGGACCAGAAGTACCAGCAGAAGAATTGATTTGGCAAGATCCAGTTCCAGCAGCATCAAGTACATTAACAACTGACGAAATCGATGAGCTAAAAGCGAAGATTTTGGAAAGTGAGTTAACTTCACAACAAATGATTAAAACTGCATGGGCATCTGCTAGCACTTACCGTGATTCAGATAAACGTGGTGGGGCAAATGGAGCGCGTATTCGCTTTGCACCTCAGCGCAACTGGGAAGTTAACGAACCAGAAGAGCTGGAAAAAGTACTAGCGACTTATGAAAACATTAAAGCAAGCACTGGAAACAAAGTGTCGATGGCTGACTTAATCGTACTTGGAGGAAATGTTGCAGTTGAACAAGCTGTTAAAGCAGCTGGGTTTGATTTAGCAGTGCCATTTACTCAAGGTCGTGGGGATGCACTTGAAGAACAAACAGATGCAGAAAGCTTTGACGTATTAGAGCCGATTTCAGACGGCTTCAGAAATTACCAGAAAAAAGAATACTCAGTTAGCCCAGAAGAACTGCTTGTTGATAAAGCACAACTACTTGGTTTGACTGCACCACAAATGACAGCTTTACTTGGCGGGATGCGTGCATTAGATGCAAATTACCAAGGCGCAACAGAAGGAATTCTTACACATAATGCGGGTGCATTAACAAATGACTTCTTTGTTACGTTATTGGATATGAACGTTGAGTGGACACCAGCTGAGTTTAACAAATACGAAGGAAAAAACCGTACAACTGGAGATGCAGTTGGTACAGCTACACGTTTTGACTTAGTATTTAGCTCAAACTCAATCCTTCGCGCAATTGCCGAAGTATATGCACAAGATGACAACAAAGAAAAATTCGCTCGTGACTTTATCAAAGCTTGGAACAAAGTGATGAATGCCGATCGTTTTGACTTGAAAAACTAGTTTTTAAAAATCCTGATCAGACTTAATAAGGCTGATCAGGATTTTTTTTAGCTAAATTTTTAGTACGACCATTAGTTAAAAGGAGTGACTAAATGAAGAAATTACTCGTACTTCTATTGACAGTGCTGGTTAGTCTAATAGGCTGTTCATCTGAGGAAGGTGTTCAAGAAGTGGAACAAGAAGCGGTTGATAACTCAGAAGAAACTAGTACAAATAAGGATTCAGAAACAACGATTAAACTAAATGGTATACCAATTCGTATCGAAGCAGAGAAAGTAAACAATGACGTAGATGTAGAGTTTACTGTTGTATTGGATAATGGGCAAATTCAACGATTTAGAGTAAAAGCGGAAAGTGATCAATTATCAGAGCTTACGGGAGAACAGGCTGCAAAAACCGATCCTCAACCAAAAGATAATCTAGAGATGACACCTCTTCTGTTAGAAGCAAATGAATTTGTTTATATCGATCAAAATGGCGATGTGGTTTTTTGGAATGAAGAACAAGAAATTGAGCGGCTTGCGATTAATGCGTTACCGGATTCAAATTTATTAGTTGATGACAAAAATCAAATTCTTGTGCTGACACAACCGTCTACTCGATATGATCACGGTATTTTTGGAGATCAAATAGAAGCAAGTGGCTTTGCAATTATTGATGGGAATAAAAGAGAAGTGGTTCAAGAAGCCTCTGTTCCTCAAAACGATGTCATTGAAAGCTTGAAACCAATATGGGTAGATTGGGATCAAAATGGAACAAAAGAAATTGTCTTAACGTTAAGCAATGACCAAGAAGGAGCAAGATTGGTGTTGTATGATGAAGCCGGTAAACAATTAGCTGAAGGCAAGCCCCTCGGTCAAAGTCATCGGTGGAGACATGCATTAACAGTAGAGGCATTTCATTCTAAAGGCAAATTAGAACTAGCGGAGATTACAACTCCTCATATTGGTGGAACTTTACAATTTATAGAATGGGACCAAGAAAGTAATAGCTTGAAAATAGTGGCTTCGGGGATTGAATACTCAACTCATTCAATAGGGAGTAAAAACCTCGATATGCATGCATCAGTGGATTCTAATTTTGATGATCAAATCGAGTTGTGGGTGCCAAGTCAAAGGAAAGATGAACTAATTGGTATTCAACGAACTGCTAATGGTTTTGATCCAATCGCACAATTCTCATTACAAGGTAATTTAAGTACAAACCTAGTTTCTGTAGCTACCGACAATCAGGCTATATTAGCCGCAGGTACTGATTCAGCGACGTTAACAGTATGGACTTTTGTTGAATAAGAATGTACAGTGCTAGTCATTAATCGAAAAAAAGCAGCTCTCATCTATTGATGGGAGCTGCTTTTTGAATGGTGTTAAAAGAATTATTTTAATGTGATTACAATTTTACCGCGAGCATGGTGTGTTTCGCTCAACGTATGTGCATCTTGCATAAACTCTTCAGTAAACTTAAACGTTTCTCCGACAATTGCTTTTAGTTCGCCGGCATCATACATGTCTGCCAGCTTTTGCAATTGTTCACCTTTCGGATCAAGCCACAAGAAAGCTGCTTCAACGTCATATTGTTTAGCTTCTTCTTCGTTTGGCGGTTGTGCAATTGAAACAAGTTTGCCTTTTGGTTTTAATACTTTGTAGCTGTTAGATTGAACTTCTCCGCCCATTGAGTCTAGAACGAAATCATAATCCTCAAGCATTTCACTGAAATCTTCTGTTTGGTAATTAATTACTCGGTCTGCACCTAGTGATGTTACAAACTCGTCGTTTTTTTCACTGGCTGTTGTTGTTACATAGGCACCTAGAGATTTTGCAATTTGAATCGCAAAGTTCCCAACGCCACCCGCACCAGCATGTATCAGCACTTTGTCGTCTTTTTTCACGCCGCCAAAGTCAACTAAACATTGCCAAGCGGTTAATCCAGCAAGCGGAATCGCAGCAGCTTCTTCAAAGCTCATTGAAGCCGGCATTTTAGCAAGTAAATTCTCATCTACGGGAACGTATTCAGCATACGTTCCTTGGTTTGTCGTTGCGGGTCTAGTGAAAACGCGTTCCCCAATTTCGAAATTAGTTACATTGCTTCCTTTTTCAACAATAACCCCTGCAGCATCCCATCCAAGGATAATTGGAAATTCAAATGGTAACATATCTTTTAAATAACCCGCACGCACTTTCCAGTCGATTGGATTGATCGATGTTGCGTGTATTTCAACAAGTACTTGATTTTCTTGAATTGAGGGTTTTTCAACTTCTCTTTCGGTTAATACATTTTTTTCTCCATATTGGTCAATAACAATTGCTTTCATTTGATAGCCTCCTATTTTACATCCCGATAAATAATTGGTTTTTTTATGCTAATTTAGTTTTGAGTGATCTCAAATTCTTTTAACGTTGCTTTTGGAAGAAGAGTTTTTTGAAAATCAAATACCTCTAATTCCTGTCCTGATAATATTTTATTAGGCCAATCTTGATTGGCAAGAGCTCCTTTACCGATTGTGACAAGATCTGCTTTGCCTTTACTAAGCAATGATTCAACAAGTTGAGGATTTTCTAAAGCCCCGTTGGCAATTGCCACTGTATTTCCGTATTTCTTAGCAAGTTCGACTAATGTTGAAGGAGACTCAGGAAATGCAGCCTCAGTCGCATTTGGTTCAGATGTATGAATATAATCGACGCCAGCTTGTCCAATTCGACTAAAAATTAGTTTAGCATCGTCAATTCCATTTGCCCATTTATAGTCAGCGTCGTTCACTTTGGCTTGAGCAATACGAATACCTACTGGGAAATCGCTTCCTACAGTATCACGTACGGCTTCAATAACTTCTATAATTAAACGCAGGCGGTTTTCTGTGGAACCACCGTATTCGTCGGTTCTATGATTTGTATAGTCGGTTAAAAATTGATCTAAAATATATCCATTTGCTCCATGAATTTCAACTCCATCAAAGCCAGCTTCTTTTGCGTTTTTAGCAGAGCTAACAAAACTTGTGATAAGTTGAGAAATATCTTCTTTTGTCATTTCTTTAGGCATTGAAAACTCACCTGAACCGCCGTAAAATGCCAATTGTTCTCCTTTTGGTTTAACAGCAGAAGGTGCCATCGTATCTTCTTTAAAGCGATTTCCTTGTGAAAGTGCTCCTGCATGCATTAGTTGTAAAAATATTTTCGACCCTTGTTTATGAACGGCTTGAACCACGGGTTTCCATGCCTCAGTTTGATCAGGGGTAGCAATTCCAGGCTGGTTAAAATAGCCTTGGCTATACAGCTTGTCAGTATAAGTGCCTTCGGTAATGATAAGGCTAAATCCACCTTTAGCAAAATTAGCATAATACTGAGCCATATCTTCAGTTGCTAATCCCGTTTCAGTTGCACTTGTTCTTGTCATAGGTGCAAGTGCAGCACGACTATCTAATGTGACATTTCCTATTTTTAATTCAGAAAATAATGTTTGAAATTGGTTATTCGTCAAAATAATCACCGTCCCTTTAAAATTTATAAGCGCCTCATATATATGAATTGGTTTCCCTTCAAAAGAAAGAGTAAACTGGGATAAAAGTTGTACCTACCAGTCGGTACAAAAAAGGATAACAAAAAAAGAAGAATAGAGTCAATTTTTATGATTCTCTACTCTTCATTTAAATTGTACTCGTTGCGAATAACATCAGTAATGTCATATAGAACTTGAATATCTTGTTTGTTTTTCATAAGCAAAATAGCCCCTTCAATCATAGCAATCATTGCCCGTGAATATTTTGCGGTATCAACCTTCTTATCCAGTTCTCCATGTTGCTGCAATTCATCTAAAGCTCGTTGGATTTTCTCCTCCCATTGTTTAAAAAAAGAAGAAATTTTATCTCTAAGTACTGGTTCGTGTTCACTAATTTCAATTGCTAAATTTCCTAAAGCACAGCCACTTTGAGCTTGATTTTCAAATTGCATAGCACACAATTTATCTAACATTTGGTTTAATCTCAATTTCGGAGCAGTTGGTTGATCCAAAACTTCTTCGAAAATGTCATGTTTCATAGTACCGATTAAATATTCTACAACAGCATCAGCAAGATCTTGTTTTGAAGTGAAATAATGATAAAACTGACCTTTTCCAATACCACTCGAAGTTAAAATATCACTTAACTTTGTATTTGTATAACCAAGAGAATGTATAAGTAATGAAGCTTCATAAATTATTTTTTCTTTCTTAGGTGTCATACAATCCTCTCCTGTACGGCGAATCTATAGTAGAAGTTTTATTTACTATAACATTTAACCTAGAAGATTTAAATATATGCGCTCACTTAATTCACAGCTAGCTTATAAAATAGTTAATCATATAAAATGATAATAAGTAGATATATTATACTAAAATTGTTTAAAAAAATAAGAGAAATGACTACGTATATAGTATAATCTATTAGGTATAAATAACTTTTTTTAAAAAGAAGTGTATTTTTCTTTTAACTTATTAGTTAGAAAATGTATAAATGCGAAAAATTTTCATGTAATCATGACGCAGCTAAGAAAGGTAGATTTCATTATGTTTAATGAAAAGGCATCAAAACGTAGATTAATGCTCTTATCTGTCGTCATATGCATCATACCTGTATTAATTTTGTATTTTATTAATGAGAAAAAATTTGAAGAGCTGTCCTTGGCAGAACTAGAAACCGAAAACAATCAAGTGGCGAATGCGGTTGATAAAGAGCTAGCAAAAATGCGCCAAACGGTATTATTATTAGCTAACAATCCGGCGTGGGAAAAGTACTATACCGAGCCAGAACGGAAAGAGTATTGGAAAGAACAGCAAGTAAAAGCATTCCAATATGTTAAAGAACAAATTCCTGAAACGGATGAAGCATGCTTTCTAGATGACACACATAACGGAGCAGAAGTCGTTCGAGTCGATGAAGTAGTTGCTCATAGTCATGATCTTTCGCCTTCTGAAAAAGCGCAACCATTTTACCAAGCAGCGATGGCGGTAAATCGCGGAGAAGTGTATCAATCTATGCCTTATGTGTCAGCAGATAGTAGGCGTTGGGTTTTTGGAAACGTAACCCCTGTTGTCATACAAGAAGATGGGCCTTCTAAAGGGAAGAAAGTAGGACTTATCCATTATGAAGTTAACTTATCGTATTTATCAAATGAATTAATAGATAGTGAAAACAACGACTTTGAGGCTTTTGTAGTGAATAATACGGGTGATTTAATCGCTAGTAGTGATGAAGAAAAAAGAGATTCTATTGCCGCGACAGTCGTGAAAGCAAATGATCTTTCTGAAGAAGAATTTGCAGAGTTCCAAGGAGCGGTAATGCTTCCACAAGTAAATGAACTGACTGGAAACTCAGAGCTATGGGACCAAATTAAAAACACGACAAATGGGACTCATGTAATTCAAAAGGACGGAAAAGACTATTTTGTAGCTTATGAAAATGTGAAATTTAGTGATGATATGAATTGGGTAGTAGGATTGATTAAACCAGTTCCCCGTAATGCCTTTTTATCATTTTCCAATGTATTGATGTACGTCACGTTTCTTATTTTGTTCTTATTTATTTTAGGGGCATGGGGCATTATTAATAAAATATTTAATGAAATTAATGGGTATCAAAAAGACCTTACAAAACAAGCTCATTACGATGCGTTAACCGAATTGCCAAATCGTGTCTTATTTCAAAAGCAAGTCGATAAACTAATCGACTCCATCAAGAATGAAAAAAACAACAAAGCCTTTGCTGTGTTATTTATTGATTTGGATCGGTTTAAAATAATCAACGATACAATGGGGCATTCGACTGGCGATTCCTTGCTTAAAGAAGTCGCCGGTCGATTAAAAAACTGTATAACGGACACCGCGATTGTCTCACGGTTTGGGGGAGATGAATTTACAGTCCTGTTTAGTGATATCAAAAGTAAAAAAGCAGTGCACGACATGGCAAGAGAAATAAATGAAACCATTTTAAAACCATTCTTATTAAAAAACAATGAGTATTATATTAGTACTAGTATTGGGATAAGCATGTATCCGGTAGATGGAAGCAATAGTGAACTATTGATAAAAAATGCAGATATAGCCATGTATAAAGCAAAAGAGTCAGGAAAGTCAAACTATGTTTTTTATCAAAATGAATTTAATCATCAACCAATAAGAAGGTTGCAATTGGAAAATAATATACGAAAAGCATTGGAGCTAGAAGAATTTCAAGTATATTATCAACCGAAACTAACAATGCCTAATGAAGAAGTTGGAGGAATGGAGGCATTGATTCGCTGGTTTCATCCCGAGATGGGGACAATCTCACCGAGTGAGTTTATCCCGCTCGCAGAAGAAACGGGGTTGATCAACCCCATTGGCAAATGGGTATTGCGCGAAGCTTGTATTCAAAATAAAAAATGGCAAGATGAAGGACTTCCGCCTGTAGTGATGGCTATCAATATTTCGGCCTATCAATTTCATTATGGAAGTCTTGTCCAAACAGTTACTGAAGTTTTAAAAGAGACGGGTTTAGAAGGCCAATGGTTAGAATTAGAGTTAACTGAAAGTCTGCTCATTAATAACGAAGAATACGTATTAAAGGCGATTGAAAGTTTAAAAAAGCTAGGCATTAAAATTTCAATTGATGATTTTGGAACAGGATATTCCTCTTTAAGTTATTTAAAGCGTTTTCCAATCGATACCATCAAAATCGATCGTTCTTTTATTAAAGATATTGTTGATAAAAAAGAAATGAAGAGCATCACACAAGCAATCATTACAATGGGACACGGTTTGGGTTGCAAACTCGTTGCAGAGGGCGTTGAAACAGAGGAACAAAAAGTGTTGCTGGAAACGTATAAAGTCGATCAAATTCAAGGCTATTATTATAGTGCAGCTGTTTCTAAAGAACATGCCACTGAAATGATCCGCAGTAATTGTTTTTTCCAATTGCGTGATGAGAATAAACAAGCTTGAAAGCAATCATATTCAATACAAAAAAGACTGTAGACACTCGAAAAGATTCAAGGGTGTCTACAGCCTGAAACGCTTGTATTTCAAGCGTTTTTTATTTTAAGTCGACCAGTATAAAGCATTGGTCGTCTTTTTTTAAATTAGTGTCTTTTTGGTCTTTAAGTGCTTGCAAAATCGTTTCTTTAAATTGCGTTAAAGAAAGTGCAGAATGCTTTAATAAGAGAGAATTTATAGGTTCAGGTTCGAGAGATTCGGAGACACCATCTGTATATAAGAAGATTCGAGAGCCTTTTTTATATGAAAAGGTCTTAGTCTTATAGTGAATGTTTTCAAAAGTTCCAAGAGGAGGAGAGCTTGCATACAACTCGAGTTGCTCCCCTTCTGGGTCTTGGTAGATTAATGGCGGATGTCCGGCATTAACATACTCAATTGTGTGGTTCGCCGTATCGATAAACAAATAAATAGCCGTACAATAATGCCACACACTTTCATTGCTAGGGAATAAGGTGTGTAAATGATTATCTAGCTCTTTCATGACCATGTTCGCTGAAACGCCTGTTGAAATAAGTCGCTGAAATAAGGATTGTAGCGACATTGTTATAAGTGCAGAAGAAATACCATGGCCCATTACATCTAGTAAGATAATACCGTATTGGTGATCATTAATTTTATAGAAACCATAAATATCACCAGACAGTCCACTTGAGGCTTTGTAATACGATTCTATGTGAATGCTGTCGTTACAAATTGGTTTAGTTAATGAACGCTCTTGTATTTTTTTGGCAAGTTGTAGTTCCCGGTAAGTGTCTAAATTATACTTTTGGTTTTGTTTATTGATTTCTAGAAGCTCTTTTTGATTGGCTTCAAGATCTCGAAGAGCAATTTCTAATTGAAGATGTGCCTTTTCCTTTTCTTTAAAGGCATCTTCGGCTACTTTTTTAGCAATAAGCAATTGATTTTCAAATTCATTTCGTTTTCGAATCGGAACAATAATACATGCAATCACCTGTTGGTTTTCTTGTTCATTTAAGACTGCATTAATAAGAACGGGGGTCTCCTCTTCATTTTTAGTGTTTAATGAGAGGTACATTTCTTCTACTCGATGTTGAACTGTTACAAGTTGCATAAAATATAGGTGAAAAAAAATACGCGTTGATTTGGTAAGAATAGAATTAATGTGTTGACCAACTAGTTCATCTGAAGTGTAATCAAGCACGCGAAGCAATGTCTCATTTACAGATAAGATGACACCATCTTTTGTAAGTGTAAGAAATCCACACGGTGCTTGGTTTAATTGTTCGTCCATTACGTAAGACCACCTACATCCTCTTTTTCCACAGAAACAGAGGTTTCTAAAAGATATTCGCGTATTAATTGTGCAGTTTCTTCGGGATGACTCATATGCGGGAAGTGACCTGTCGCGTTCATGTATTTAATGGTGCTAGCAGGTAAAGATTTGTTTATATATTCGCCGGCAGATTCTGGTGCAATTACATCATTAGCACATTGCAAAATCAATGCAGGAATCGTTACTTTTGATAAATCTTGTCGATTATCGGCAAAAAAGCAAGCTTCAGCAAAGTTGCGAGCAATAACCGGGTCGGTTGAGCAAAAACGATCTTCAATATCTTTTTCTATATCCGGCAGATCTGGGTTATTTAAAGCGGTTGCAGAAAAAACAGTTGCCCAACCTATATAATTTTTAGCCATTAAGTCCATTAATCCAAGCAAGTCCTCTTTTTCAAAACCACCAATATATCCAGGCGGATCATTTAAGTAACAAGCAGAGGGGCCAATCATAATAAGTTGAGAAAAATATACTGGCTCACGTAATGAAGCAAGCATCCCAATCGTGGCTCCCACGGAATGGCCAACTAATATAACGTCTTTTAAATTTAAAGCGGAACACACGTCCAATACATCTTGTACGTACCCTGAAAGTTTACTGTATTTATCAGAATCATATGCCTTAACATCTGAAAGTCCGAGTCCTACATAATCAAATAAAATAACTTGATAATCTTTTTCAAATGATTTGGAGATTAAACTCCAAACAGTTTGGTCGCAGCCAAATCCAGGCGCAAATAACATGGCTTGTTTTCCGGAACCTGTAATTTTCACGTTGTTTCGAGTTAAGACATTCTGGGTCATCGTAAACCTCCTTCAGTCGTTATAATAATAAATGTATTCATATACTATTCATAATAACATTTTCGCGCTGTTAACACGAAGTAAGTAGTATTAAAAAGGCCTTTTATTGACCTAGTCAATGAGGAAAGTTACAAAGATATCATGTAAGTTCAAATAACAAAATTTTTGTTAAAGATTTTAGTACAATAGGAGTTTATCAATAAATTCCACTAAAATGTAGCATATGTAAAAAATTAACGTAATAGAGTATAGTGATAGATACGCACATGTTAAATTATATAAAATACTTAACATTTACTTATTTATTACGACTACAAATTCCAGTGAAAAGAGGTAAGAATATGCTAGTAGACGTGAGCTCGTTAAATTATTGGGCAATTTTGGCTGGTGGAATTTTGTATATGATTTATGGGGGGATTTACTACACCGTCCTAGTCGGAAAGAAAAATCAAAACACAGGTCCTTTAAAATATGTGGTTGCGGGAATCGTAGCATTTATAAGTTCAATCTTTATTGGCGTTCTTGTTCAAGCGACGGGATCTACTAGTTGGCTAAGCGGTGTTGCTGTGGGGAGTATTGTAGGCTTTCTGATTTCAATCGTGTATTTAAAAAATACGTTGTTTGGACTTGTTAGTGCAAAAAACTGTGCGATTGCGATTGGGGATCATTTAATTATCTTTACGTTACTAGGAGCATTACACGGCTTTTTTATCTAATAAACAAGAGTCTTAAAAAATGATTAATACAAAGAAATTTAAGATGAAATGTTGCAGTTTGGGAGATTAGGGAGGATTATTTTTGTCGACGATATTAACTGATTTATTTGTGAATCTTTGTATTATGGTTTCACTAATTTTTATCTACTTACAGATTAGAATGAAACTTAAATTAGAGCGGAAAAATCGTATCATCTCAATGTTAATAGATGGTTTCGCTGGGGGCTTGTTGGGCTATGTTTTGATGTTTTTTTCCATTCAAGTAACAACTGAAACTATGGTTGATCTGCGTTTTTTACCTGTTATGTTGCTAATTATTTTTATCGGAGTACCTCAAGCTGTTATTAGTGCACTTTTAATTATTTTAACTAGATTTATGTTTGGTTTTACAACGTCTGCGATTGCGGCCATGGTTTTAATGACTGTTTTAATTTTAGGCTTTATTGTCATTCATAAATTATGTAAAAGTGCTGATTTTAAAAAGAATGCATACAAACAAAGCTTTTTCATGATTATTTTATCAAATATTGTATTTAGTGTGATTATTTCATATTTAGTGAAAGACGTTACGGTTTTAAAAAGCTTAATCTTTTCGTATTGGATGGTTTCGACAATAGGTGGACTAACTTCCATTGTATTCGTCGGATACATACGGAAAACACAATATTTATTGATGAAATATGAAAAAGATTCTACTACTGACTTTCTTACGGGTTTGAACAATGTACGTCAATTCGATAGCATTTGGAATACGCTCATTAGTAATGCTGCAGAGAAAAATGAAAGACTATCCTTATTGATGATTGATATTGATCATTTTAAGCATGTAAACGATACGTATGGTCATCCAATTGGTGATAAGATTTTGGTTGAGTTAGGGAAAGTTCTAAAAAATAGTACTCGCTCATTTGATGTGGTTTCTAGAAATGGGGGAGAGGAATTCTCCGTCATGTTACCCGACTGCCCACATCAATACGCCATAGAAATAGCAGAGCGTATAAGAATAGCGGTAGAACAGCATAAGTTTGAAATATCACTGAAAGAAGAAATTCATATAACGGTTTCTATTGGGGTGGCAACTTATCCAGAAACGGTGAGCGACACTGTGCAAATTGTGGATGTTGCGGATGACTGTTTGTATACAGCAAAACGTACAGGCAGAAATCGGATTTGTCCAAGTTTTATTACTACCTGAAACAGTAGGATATTCACGCCATAGAAGGATAAAAACCCCCCTCGCTGCTTTGGCAGAGACGGGGGTTTAAAGTTAACAGCTCGTGATGAGGCTTATTATTTAGTTGAATTTCTCGACTACAATTTTTCCAATAGCAGCACCGGACTCGAGCAATCGATGAGCTTCTTTGACATTTTCAGCATTTATAGGAGTCAATCGTTTGTTCAAGGTAGTCTTTAGTTCGTTTTGATCGATTGAATCGGCTACTTCATTTAATAAATGATGTTGTTTAATCATGTCTTCTGTCTGGAACATAGAGCGCGTAAACATAAATTCCCAAACAAAACTTACACTTTTGTTTTTTAGTAAAGTTAAATCAAGAGGCTCGTCTGATTCTACAATTGAACAAATTTTCCCTTGAGGAGCAATCGCTTCAGCCATATTTGCCCAATGTTTTTGTGTAGCATTGAGACAAAGAATGTAGTCGACGCTATTAAAACCTAATTCCTGTAATTGTGCAGTAAAAGGTTCATAGTGGTTGATGGTAGCATCGGCACCAAGACTTAGCACCCATTCTTTTGTTTCAGGGCGAGAAGTCGTTCCAATTACAGTCATGCCAACCTTTTTAGCCAATTGAGTGGCAATAGAGCCAACACCACCTGCAGCTCCAATAATCAAAATGGTTTTCCCTTTGTTTGTATCAGAATCTGAACTGATAGCAAGGCGATCAAATAAGCTTTCATAAGCCGTAATTGTCGTGAGGGGGAGTGCTGCAGCTTCGGCAAAACTCAAAGACTCTGGCTTTTTGCCAACAATTCTTTCATCAACGAGATGGAACTCACTGTTGCCTCCTTGACGAGTAATGTCTCCTGCGTAATAAACTTTATCTCCTGGCTGAAAGAGCGTACATTCAGGACCAACCTCTTCTACAATACCCGCAACATCCCATCCAAGTATTTTGGGTTCTGATAACTTTTCTCCGTTCGACTCACGTACTTTGGAGTCAACTGGATTCATACCTATAGCTTCAACACGTACCAAGAGATCTCGTTTTGTTGGGTGGGGCTTTTCTATTTCTAAGTCTACTAAACTCTCCTGGTTATCGATTGGTAAATGATTATATAATCCAACAGCTTTCATTTTAGTCATTTTCAATACACTTCCTTTTCTTATAGTAGTAGAACTAGCCGTAGTTGCAGTTTCTGTAAACAGAAAACACATACCGCGTTCCTTTGATAAGTTGATAATAGCATATAACATATTTGAGTATAAGTACGCACAATTTTGTGCTATAGTATCATTTTGTATACCGTTAACGTTTTAGAAAGTCTATGTGTTATAGTAACTACCGCTACTAATGAAATAGCCACACTTGAAATAGATAAAATGCGATTGATACAAAAGGAGTGTTGAAAATGAGTACGGGGAAAGTACAAGAAAATACGATTAATCCTTTTTTAAATCAATATTCGTGTCCTGTAGCAGGGACTTTAGATGTTATCGGAGGCAAATGGAAAGGTGTAATCCTTTTCCATCTGTTAGAGGACAAAAAAAGATTTAATGAATTAAAAAGGTTAAATAGTGGCATTACACAAAGAATGTTAACGCTACAACTGAGAGAACTAGAAGCAGACGGGATCATTCACCGTGAAGTGTATCCTGTTATTCCGCCAAAAGTAGAGTATTCTCTCACTGATTTTGGACAGTCCTTAAAGCCTATCGTCCTGTTGATGCGCGAGTGGGGAGAAGAATATATGGAAACCGTTTTAACGCAACGTCAAAAAAACGTGGGTGAATAGAGCAAAATAGCATCTCGCTCTTTACCCAATGAGGCTATTATAAGAAAAGAAATTAAACCTTAAAGCACTCAAAAACCTAAAAAGAACCGTATCCCTTTGGAGGATACGGTTCTTAGTTTGTTAATAAGCTCCTGAAGAGTACGTAATTTCATAACTATGGCTATAGACTTCGAAGATAATACCAAATGGATCTTCTACGTAGCACATTCTATAAGGTTTTTCGTTTGGATAATATTCTCGAATTGGCATTCGTTGCTTGCCACCGTGTTCTACTATTTTGTTAACCAATCCTTCTACGTCTGGATCTTGGACACAAAAATGGAAGACGCCTGATTTCCAATATTCAAAGTTGTTTTCAGGTTTTTCGCTGTTCGGAAACTCGAAGATTTCAATACCTGTGCCGTCAGATGTCGACATGTGCGCAATTCGGAAAGTTCCCCAACCCGCGCCGAAAACGTCGATACACATTTGACCGATAGGCGTATCATTTTCTTCTTTTACCTCAGATGGTTCCATAATAACGTACCAACCCATCACTTCTTTATAAAAAGTGACAGCTTTATCTAAATCTGTAACGGATAAACCGATGTGTGAAAATGCTCTTGGATATGCCATGTTTATCGCTCCTGTCTGTTTTTATCGTCATGATATGTTTCATCATACAGAGTAGTTCTGCGGAGTACAATACGGCACTTTTTAGTGGTATAGTTACGAAAAAGTGACTACGAAAGAGAAAAAGGAGACATACAATGGCAGTTAAAAACAACTATGTTTGTTCTTTAGGACTGACAATCGATTTGATCGGCGGGAAATGGAAACTGATGATTCTCTGGTATTTGATCAAGGACAGTAAACGGTTTGGAGAGCTTAAAAAAAGCATCCCGAACATTAGTCAGAAAGTGCTTACTGAGCAACTCAAAGAGTTAGAAAGCAGTCAGATTATATCTAGAAAAGTGTATCCAACAGTTCCGGTTACGGTTGAGTATTCGATGACAGCTTACGGAGAGAGTTTGATTCCGTTGATACATGACTTATGCGAGTGGACAAAACAGTATGCGAGTGAAAATGATATTGAAATAAGCGGGGATTAACACAATAACTAAATTAAAAAAGGACGGTAGACAACTCGAATGGCTCGAGTTGTCTACCGTCCTTAGTTTTGTTATTAAGCTAAAACAGGAACTTCACTTCTAATAAGGTGGTCAAAAGCACTCAGTGAGGCAGTCGCACCAGATCCCATTGAAATGATGATTTGTTTGTAAGGAATATTGGTGCAGTCTCCCGCACCAAACACCCCAGAAACGTTGGTAGCGCCACGTTGGTCAATGACGATTTCGCCATGCTGTGTGCGTTCTACCAAATCACCTAGCCAGTCTGTGTTCGGAACAAGGCCGATTTGCACAAAGACACCAGCTAATTCGATATGATTAACGTTTCCGGTTTGAAGGTCGAGATAAGAAATACCGTTTACTTTTTCTGTGCCGGTAATTTCCTGTGTTCGCGCATTTGTGATGATTGTTGCATTGGGTAGGCTACGTAGTCGATCTTGTAAAACAGAATCGGCTTTAAGTTCTGCGTTGTACTCCAGAACAGTCACGTGATTTACGATACCTGCCAAATCAATGGCTGCTTCGACGCCGGAGTTCCCGCCGCCGATAACCGCTACGTCTTTGTCCGCAAACAATGGACCATCACAATGTGGACAGTAAGCGACACCTTTGTTCTTAAACTCTTCTTCACCTGGCACGCCAATGTTGCGCCAGCGCGCACCTGTTGAAAGAATGATCGTTTTGCCTTTTAAGACAGCACCGTTTTCAAGTTCAAGCTCGAAAAGTTCTTTTTTCTCCAACTTTTTAGCGCGTTGCAAGTTCATAACATCAATATCGTATTCCTTCACATGCTCTTCAAGACTGGCCGCAAATTTCGGACCATCTGTCTTTTTCACACTAATAAAGTTTTCGATGCTCAACGTGTCCATGACTTGACCGCCAAAGCGTTCCGCTACAATGCCAGTGCGTATGCCTTTGCGCGCTGCGTAAATTGCAGCGCTAGCTCCAGCCGGTCCGCCACCGACAACAAGTACGTCAAATGGTTCTTTGTTTGCAAATTCGGATGCATCGGGCGCGCTGCCAAGTTTAGCTAACAGTTCTTCAAGTGTCATGCGTCCGCTACCAAACGATTCCCCGTTTAAAAATACAGTCGGTACCGCCAGAATGTCTTTGCTTTCAACTTCTGCTTTGTATACCGCGCCATCAATCATTGTATGTGTGATATTTGGGTTGAGAATACTCATTAAGTTGAGTCCTTGAACCACTTCAGGACAGTTTTGGCAGCTCAAACTAATATAAGAGTCGAAATGGTACGAGCCTTGGATGCTTTGAATTTGATCGATTACGTTCTGCTCAACTTTGGGCGCACGTCCGCTCACTTGCAATAACGCAAGAACAAGGGACGTAAACTCATGCCCCAAAGGAATGCCAGCAAATACAACACCGGTGTCTTGTCCCGGACGGTTAACGCTAAAGCTTGGCGTTCTTTCAAGCTCTGTAGACTCTACAGCAATGCGAGAAGACATTGCAGATATTTCTTCTACCAATGCGGTCATGTCGCGAGAAACTTTATCAGTGCCTGCGCTGACTTTTAACAACACATCGTTTTCAAGCAATTGTAGATACTGTTCTAATTGAGCTTTTATTGCTGTATCTAATATCATGTCCTGCACTCCTTAAATTTTACCTACAAGATCAAGACTTGGCTTAAGTGTTTCGCTGCCTTCTTCCCATTTTGCAGGGCAAACTTCGCCTGGGTTGTTGCGCACGTATTGTGCTGCTTTGATTTTTCCGACAAGCGTACTTGCGTCACGGCCAATGCCGTCTGCGTTAATTTCTGCAGCTTGAACAATACCTTCTGGGTCTAAGATAAATGTTCCGCGTTGTGCCAAACCAGCTTCTTCATCAAGTACATCAAAGCCACGAGAAATACGTTGTGACGGGTCGCCAATCATTGTATATTCGATTTTGCCAATTGCCTCTGAATGGTCGTGCCAAGCTTTATGCGTGAAGTGAGTATCTGTAGAAACAGAGTATACTTCGACTCCTAGGCTTTTCAGCGTTGCATATTGGTTTTGAAGATCTTCTAGCTCAGTTGGGCAAACGAATGTAAAATCTGCTGGGTAAAAGCATACGACACTCCATTGACCTTTTAAGTTTTCTTCTGTTAGTTCGATAAAATCTCCGCTTCCAGCTTGGTATGCAGAAGCGTTAAATGGTTGAATTTCTTTCCCGATTAATGACATAAATAATGACCTCCTAATGTTTTTAGAACAATTATGAATAACGATGTAAATATGGTAATCAATTGATTATCGTTATTTGATTATAATTATTCTAATGCTATTCTCATTGTTATATGAAATTGACATTTTGTCAAAGAGAACCCATTGTCTTTATGCCATCTTCTGGAATTCCTTTGAATAAAGAGTGAACACAGCATGTACGATTAAATTCAAAAGATTCTATAGTAGAAATTAAAAGAAAATAACTAAAACGGAATAATAATTTCAGAATATTATTAATATTTAAAAGTGCCGTGTTTTCTCATATAAAGACTTGTAATTGATAAAAGGGATCTTAATATACTCAGTAACAAAAGTAAGAATCATAATCGTAATAGCTGTTCGGTTATTTCGATAAACGACAATCATGTCGTGACAAGCCCGACAAAGTTGACTTTCCTAGTTGTTGAATGCGCTTCCATTCACAGTCTATGATAGTAGTACATCATGACACACAATTTTAGAAAAAAATTCAGTTTCGAAGGAGAGGATCACATGAAAGTACGGGTACAGAAATTCGGTAACTTTTTAAGTTCGATGGTTTTACCTAACATTGGTGCGTTTATTGCATGGGGGTTAATCACTGCCCTATTTATTCCAACAGGGTTTTTCCCAAATGAGGAATTTAGCAAATTAGTAGGCCCGATGGTTATTTACATGTTGCCACTTCTTATTGGATATACAGGAGGCCGGTTGATTTACGAACAACGAGGCGCTGTAGTTGGTACGATTGCAACAATGGGGGTTATTATCGGAGCTCCTGATACGCCAATGTTCTTAGGTGCCATGATTATGGGGCCGCTTGGTGCATATGCTATTAAGAAGTTTGACCAATTGATAGAAGGAAAAATTAAAACAGGTTTTGAAATGCTAGTGAATAATTTCTCAGCAGGTATTTTAGGTGGGATATTAGCACTTCTTGCATTTATCGGAATCGGACCGGCTGTAAGTTCGTTTACAGGTGTTCTTGTTGCGGGTGTAGACTGGTTATTAGAAGCGGGATTACTACCGCTAACGAGTATTTTAATCGAACCGGCAAAAATCTTGTTCTTGAATAATGCGATCAATCACGGTGTGTTAACACCTATTGGGCTAGAGCAAGTTCAACAAACCGGTAAATCACTCTTGTTTTTACTAGAAGCCAACCCAGGACCTGGTCTTGGTGTGTTACTTGGGTTTATGTTATTTGGAAAAGGAATTGCCAAGCAATCTGCACCAGGTGCGGCAATTATCCACTTCCTTGGTGGAATTCATGAAATTTATTTCCCTTACGTATTAATGAAACCAATGTTGTTATTAGCTGTTGTAGCTGGTGGAATGAGTGGCGTATTTACACTTGTATTAATGGGGGGCGGATTGGTTGCTCCAGCGTCACCAGGTAGTATTCTAGCAATCGCAGCTGTTACACCACCTGAAGGAATGGCATACTTAGCCAACTTTACAGCAGTCTTTGTTGCTACGGCAGTTTCATTTGCTATTTCAGCAGTCATTTTAAAAGCGAGTAAACAAACAGATGAAGACATGGAAGAAGCAACAAAGAAAATGGAACAAATGAAAGGCAAGAAAAGTTCTATTTCCCGGGAAATACCTTCACTTAACCCAACTACTAATGGAGCTTTCCCAGCAGGCGCACAAAAAATCGTCTTTGCTTGTGATGCAGGAATGGGCTCAAGTGCGATGGGAGCTTCTCTATTACGCAAAAAAGTAAAAGAAGCGGGACTGAATGTATCGGTATCGAATACGGCAATCAGCACTCTCCCTTCAGATTCCGAGATTGTTATTACACAAGAAAAACTGACACCGCGTGCTGAAAACAAAATACCAGATGCTTATCATATTTCAGTTGATAATTTCCTATCAAGTCCAGAATATGATCAGTTGATTGAACGTTTAAAAAGCGGTGAAATAGAAGAGCATAGTGTGTTAGTTGAAGAAAGTGAAACTAACGCTCCGCAAAACCCGGAAGATGAGCAATTGTTACGCGAAGAAAACGTCTTTATCGGACAAAGCTTTCGGACAAAAGAAGAAGCAATCATCTTTGCAGGATTAGCATTAGTTAAAGCTGGTTATGTTGAAGAATCGTATGTGGATGAAATGTTGAAGCGTGAAGAAATCACGACAACGTATATGGGCAATAACGTCGCAATTCCTCACGGTACAGAAGAAGCAAAAAAATCTGTCATCAAGTCAGGCTTTACTGTTATTCAAGTGCCAAATGGAGTAGACTTTGATGGAGAGACTGCAAAAATGATTTTCGGGATTGCTGGAAAAGATGGAACACATTTAGAAATTCTTTCTGGAATTGCAGTGATTTGTGCTGATCAAACCAACGTGGATCGCTTAGTAGAAGCAGAGTCAGCGAAAGAAATAATCGACATCATTAACAGCAATTAAATAATAAGAATGGAAAGGCGGGATTTCCTGCCTTTTTGTTCTATCTACATTTTTAAGTCCGAAATCGACAGTTAAAAACGAAATGAGGGGAAAAGATGTTTATCACGTTTAGAGAAAAATCTATTATTGAATCGATCGTTAGAACCTCTGGAAAACATACCGTTCATTCCTTATCTTCGTATTTAGATGTCAGCGCTCGGACTATTCAGCGAGATTTAAAATCGATAGAAAAAACGTTAGTAGAATTTGAACTGAAAATCGAACGGACCGCAGATGAAGGGCTTATAATTACGGGGCCTAACGATCAAATTTATCGTCTCATACAAAATTTGATAACAGTTAGTCCAGCAGATGAAACGCCTGAGGAACGGAAGTTAAAACTGCTTATTATTTTATTGCACGAAGGGCCGTTTTTTAAAAAACAAGTGCTTGCAAGTCAATTAGGAATTAGTAATGCTGCATTAACCACTCATTTAGATGACTTATCTGACTGGCTACATAAGTTTTCCATTACCGTATCTCGAACAAAAGGTGTTGGGATCGAAGTTAACGGTGAGGAAGCCAATATGCGTTATGCACTAGGCAGTTATATGTTGGCTTATTTTTATGAAGAAATGATTGAAAGTTTGTACCATCTCCAACAAGGGAAAAGTCAGAAAGACAACATTCTTGGGTATTTTTTTCCGCGGTACTTGGCAGTAGTCGATCGGTTAGTCAACCAAACAATCAACCGGGGCCACACAAAGTTAGCCGATAGTGACTATGTGGGTCTAGTTATTTATAGTTGTATGACACTTCAACGAACAGAAAAAGGGTTTCTACTGAGAACTATAGAATTAGTAGAGAAGAGTTCTACTAGCGAGTATCAGTTGATCGAAAGTATATGCAATGAATTAAGTGAGCAACTTCTTGTACCGTTAACAAAAGCTGATATGCATTTTTTGTCGATTATTTTAAAAGGGTCTAAAGTTCAAGAAGCTAAAGGCTCTTACTATGATAGCGTCTTGCTAGGAAGAAAAGTGAAAAACCTAATTCGTAACGTATCGTCACAGTTAGATGTTGATCTTATTGATGACTTCTCATTGTATCAAGGACTGCTAGCGCATATGGAACCATTGGTTTTCCGTTTAAACCAAAATATCGAATCTTTTAATCCATTAACTGATGAAATCAAACGCAAATACCCAGTCCTATTTATGGCGGTTAAACAAGGGGTAGAAAATGAATTTGAAGAGTTGTATTTCTCAGCTGACGAGACTGCTTTTATTGTTCTTCATTTTGGTTCTGCTTTATTGATTAGGGAGGAAAAAGTACAAATTGGTGCCGTTGTTATTTGTCCAACGGGCATTGGTACTTCAAAAATGCTGGCAAGCCGCATTCAAAAAGAACTTCCCGAAATCAATTCCATAGAAATTCTTTCAATTAATGATTTTCAAGCAGCGGACTTTAAAAATTATGACTTAGTTATCTCGACGATTCGGCTACCGGTTACAGAAGTAGATTATATTAGAGTAAGTCCTTTATTAAACGAGCGAGATATCGGCTATATTGAAAGTTACTTGCAAAATAATGTGAAGAAAATTACGAGCAAAATGAATTATTTACATCCCGGAAAAACGAGCGAAGCAATAATATCGAAAAATCGACCAAATGTTCAGCAGTTGCTACAGGAAATAAAACAAGTGCAACATAGTATGGATGTACTATTGAACAATTTTAAAGTTTTTCGAAAGCAGTATGCTGCGGATCATTGGGAGATTTTACAGGAAGTCTTAAACTCTGCTCGAAAAGAAGACATTGTAACAAATGTAGCTTCTGCAATGCGCGAACTTAGAGAGCGAGAGGAAAAAGGCGGACTTGGGATTCCGAATACGACAATGGCTCTTTTCCACGGCCGTGATGACTCGATACAAGAGCTATTATTCCAAGTTATTCATATCGATCATCCGCTTATCGTAAAAGGAATGGATGGCAAAGACATGCAAATGAAAAATTTGCTGTTAATGCTAGCGCCAACGGTAATGACTGAACGACAGCAAGAAATATTGAGTTTAATTAGCACGAGCTTGATTGAAAGCGATCAATCAATGATGATTTTTACTTCTTCCAATGAAAAAGCCATTCGACAGAAGTTAGAAGAGATTTTTTGGGAATATCTACAAAATAATTTGATAAAGGAATGATGACAGTGAAACAAGCCGTTCATTTTGGAGCAGGGAATATTGGTAGAGGATTTATAGGGGCTTTATTTTCTAAATCAGACTATCATGTAACGTTTGTGGACGTTGCAGAACAAGTGATCAATAAATTAAACGAAGAAAAAAGCTATCACGTAAAATTAGCTCAATCACAGGAAGAGCAAATCAAAATTGAGAATGTGTCGGGTATTAATAATATGACACATGCCGAAGATGTTATTGAAGTGATTCAACAAGCGACTTATTTAACAACGGCTATTGGGCCAAATATTTTACCAAGAATCGCTCCGTTAATTGCGCAAGGATTAACGGAACGTGTTTCGGCAACAGATGAGAAGTTGTATATCATCGCTTGTGAAAACCAAATTGGTGCAACGGATATTTTAAAACAACATATTTTAGATAGCTTGGATGAAGACGTAAAAGCAAAACTTGAAGGGAAAGTATATTTCTTCAATTCAGCAGTTGATCGCATTGTACCTATTCAAGACCAAAGTTCTTTAGATGTATTAGTAGAACCGTATTTTGAATGGGTAGTAGAAACGACAGAAAAGATTCCACCAGTAACAGGGATGACTTTGGTAGAAGACCTCGCTCCATTTATTGAACGGAAGTTGTTTACGGTGAACACAGGACATGCAGTAATTGCTTATTTGGGCTATTTAGCAGGAAAAGAGACAATCGACGAAACATTAGCGGATGAGAAGATTGTTACTCAAGTCAGAGAAACGCTCAAAGAGACCGGTGCTTACTTAGTAAAAGAGTATGGACTTGATGAACAAGCGCATTTGGCTTATATCGATAAAAATATTGAACGCTTTAAAAATGCATACTTAAACGATGGAGTTACACGAGTAGGGCGAGCGCCTATTCGGAAGTTAGGACCTGAAGACCGATTGATTCGCCCTGCTACACAAGCACAAAAAGCAGGATTGTCTTATACTCACTTAGCAAACGCGATTGCAGCGGCGTTATTGTTTGATTTTCCAGAAGATGAAGAAGCGATGGAAATTCAGAAAATAATTCAAGACAAAGGACCCGCGGCTGTTTTAACAACTATTAGTGGGTTGTCTGAAGACAGTGACATTACAAAAGAAGTTGTAAGCCGCTACCATGCGTTGAAAGCTTAACTACAAGTCAGTAAATAATAAACAAAATAAAAAGGGCAAACACGTTAAAAATGCGTGTTTGCCTTTTTTGTCGTTTAACAATTAGAAAAGAAGGTCTGGCTTTTGCAGACGCATGAAGTGAGGTATAATGGACAGGCAAAAGCAGATAGGTACAATCAGAAAATATGATATAATTATATAATTGAAGCAGAAAAGGTGTGTTTTATGGTTGAACCTGGCTTTTTGTATTATTTGATCAGGAGCAAGCTGCACCTATTTGCAAATATACGGGATAAGGAAGGTTTTAATGGACAACCAACAGAAAAATAAAAATATCATCTTAATCGGCGCTGGAGTTATGAGTGCAACTTTGGGAGCGATGCTTAAAGAGCTAGCCCCTGATTGGAATATTAAAGTGTTTGAAAAACTTGAAAAAGCAGGCGCTGAAAGTTCAAACGAATGGAATAACGCAGGTACAGGTCACGCGGCACTTTGCGAACTGAACTATACACCTGAACAAGAAGATGGCTCAATTGATATTAAAAAAGCGAGCAGCATCAACGAACAATTCCAACTTTCTAGACAATTTTGGTCGTTCCTTGTAAACAATAAACGCATTGAAAATCCAAAAGACTTTATCATGTCAATTCCTCATATGAGCATGGTTCAAGGCGAAGACAATGTTCGCTTTTTAAAAAATCGTTTTGAAGCTTTGACGAAAAGTCCTTTATTTAAAGGGATGGAATTCTCAACGGAAACAGAAAAGTTAAAAGAATGGATGCCTCTGATTATGGAGGGTCGTACGTCAACTGAAGCAATCGCAGCTACGAAAATCGATACAGGGACTGACGTCAACTTTGGCGCGTTAACAGAAATGTTGTTTGAGTACTTGGGCGAACAGCAAGTAGAAATGAACTACAACCATACAGTTAAAGATATTACACGTAATAGTGACAGCACATGGGAAGTAAAAGTGCAGGACTTAGATAACAACAAAATTGAATACCATAGTGCAGATTTCGTCTTTATCGGCGGCGGTGGCGGAAGCTTGCCATTGTTACAAAAAACAGGTATTCCTGAATCGAAACAAATTGGTGGATTCCCGGTTAGTGGTTTGTTCTTAGTTTGCAACGACCCTGAAATTGTGGAACAACACCATGCAAAAGTATACGGTAAAGCAAAAGTTGGCGCTCCGCCAATGTCCGTACCTCATTTAGACACACGCTTTATCGACAACAAAAAATCATTGTTGTTCGGACCGTTTGCTGGATTCTCTCCAAAATTCCTGAAAACAGGATCGAATATGGACTTGATCGGCTCTGTAAAACCGAACAATGTCTTCACGATGCTTGCTGCAGGAGCAAAAGAAATGTCATTAACCAAATACCTTGTTCAACAAGTATTGTTATCGAACGAAAAACGCGTAGAAGAGTTACGTGAATTTATCCCAACTGCGAAACTAGAAGATTGGGAAGTAGTCGTTGCCGGGCAACGTGTACAAGTGATTAAAGATACAGATAAAGGAAAAGGAACACTTCAGTTTGGTACAGAAATTGTAACGTCTGCTGACGGTTCTATTGCAGCATTATTAGGAGCTTCACCTGGTGCATCTACGGCAGTTCATGCGATGCTTGAAATTTTCCAAAGATGTTTCCCAGAACAAGTAGGCGAATGGGAACCAAAAATCAAAGAAATGATTCCGTCTTACGGCGTATCATTGTCTGAGAACCCTGAGCTTCTTCAAGAAATCCATGCATCAACTGCAAAAGCATTGCAGTTGGACGAAAAGAACACAATCACAAAATAAGCTAGTGTAAATGCATTTTAAAAACCCCGTTCGCCTATAAAAGGTGAACGGGGTTTTGTTATGGAAAACTAGTTTATTTGAAATAAGGTGTTTTCTTTAAAGCAATCGCAACAGGAATTGCAATGATTAATCCCACTACGTTTTGAACGATGTTTCCTGGAATTGAAGCGGCTGGAATAACCCAGCTGCTGAAAATGATAGCTTCGCCTATATAGTAGATAGCAATCATTAGTGGCATTGAAACAACAGCAGCTAAAATATTGAAAGACGTGCTGTTACCAGTTCGGTTACCCGACCAAGCGATTTTCCCGACCAAGTACCCTTGAAGACCGCGCGCGATGATGGTGATGGGTGCCCATAAAGTCCAACCAGAAACTAAATCAAACAAGCCCATGCCGATAGCGCCTGCGATCAATCCTTTTTTAGGACCAAAAAGAATCGCGATGATGAAAAGCATAGCTGTACCGAGGTGAACCAGTCCGCCATTGGCAGCAATCGGTAAACGAATATTCAAAAGTAACGTGGCAACGAAGACAAGTGCAATGGCCATCGAACTTAAGATCAAATCAAAGGTACGAGAATTAGCTGCTGGTGAATAGCTAGATGTTTTTTGCATAGTTAGTAACCATCCTATCTTTTCTTTTTCAGATAAGATTAGCAGAGGGTTGGACTAGTTAAAAGCGTCAATTTCCAATAAAACTTAGGGGTCAGATGAAATGAAGAAAACCCGGTCGCATTTGGAGAATCCAAATACAACCGGGCTTTTAATAAATATTTCTGGTTTAAACGACAGATTCTCCGTTAATAATTTCCATAACATCCGAATCCTTAGCTTTTACTGCACCAGATTTTTTAAGTTTAATTGATTGTCCTTCTTCAAGATTAGTGAAGACAACAGGCGTAATAATTGATGCTGCGTGTTCAGCGATATAGTCCAAGTCCATTTCCATTAAGAGTTGTCCTTGTTCAACTAAATCGCCTTGTTCGATATGTGAAGTAAAGCCTTCGCCTTTCAAGTTTACCGTATCAATCCCGATATGGATTAGAATTTCTGTGCCATTATCAGCTGCAATCCCAATTGCATGCTTTGTCGGGAATACTGTAACGACTTTCCCGTTTACTGGAGAAAAAACTTTTCCTTCAGTTGGTTTGATCGCAAAACCATCGCCAACCATTTTTCCGGAAAATACTTGATCCGGGACTTCTGAAATCGGTAAGATGTCCCCTGTTATCGGGCTGTTAAACTCCAGTGGCGTTGCTGAAACAACTGAATCTTTAGTTGGAGCTGCCGTTTTTGCAGCTGGACGAGGTGATTTCCCATTAATGATGTCTTGCATTTGACCGCGCAAACTATCCGATACAGGTCCAAAAATAGCCTGAATGTTATTACCAACTTCCATAACACCTGAAGCACCTAGTTTTTTCAAACGTTTTTTATCTACATTGCCTTTGTCATTAACACTGACACGTAAACGTGTGATACAAGCATCAAGATGCGTAATATTTTCTTGTCCGCCCATAGCGGCAAGAATTTCATACGGCAAGTCGCCAATTTCTTCTGTCTCTTCATCGCCTTCTTCAGCGATTTCGCGTCCAGGTGTCAGTAAATTGAATTTTTGAATCGCGAAACGGAAACCAAAGTAATAAATGACGGAGAACACAAGCCCAACGACAATTACCCAGAACCATTCTGTTCTGCCGGGCATAACACCAAATAGTAAGAAGTCAATGAGTCCCCCAGAGAATGTCATCCCAATTTTAACGTTAAGTAAATGCATCGTCATAAATGATAGTCCTGCAAAAATCGCATGAACACCGAATAATACAGGTGCTACGAATAAGAAAGTAAATTCAAGTGGTTCTGTAATCCCTGTTAGGAATGAAGTCAAAGCACCAGAAGCCATGATGCCGCCGACAACTTTCTTGTTCTCAGGACGAGCCGTGTGGTAAATCGCAAGTGCTGCAGCTGGAAGACCAAACATCATGAATGGGAATTTACCCGTCATAAATGTACCAGCCGTAAAGTCTACACCGTCCTGCAGTTGAGCAAAGAAGATACGTTGGTCGCCTCGAACAATATCGCCGGCAACTGTTGTATATTGACCAAATTCAAACCAAAATGGTGAGTAGAAAATATGATGCAAACCAAATGGAATTAATGAGCGTTCAACGGTTCCAAAAACAAAAGCCGCTAGCGTACGGTTTGTTTCTAGCATAAAGTGAGAAAGTGCGTTCAATCCGCCTTGAGCAAAAGGCCAAACCATGAACATTACGATACCAAGAAAAACAGCTGAAAACGCAGTAATAATTGGGACAAAACGTTTTCCTGCAAAAAATCCTAAAAACTGAGGCAACTGAATGTTAAAGAATTTGTTGTACAGGAAGGCAGCTAAAATACCGACGATAATCCCGCCAAATACACCTGTTTGTAATGTAGGAATTCCGAGTACGTTAGCATAAGCTGGATCAGTCGTCATTTCTAGCGTGATTCCGCCAAACGCTTTCATGGTGACGTTCATGATCAAGTAACCAATGATGGCTGCAAGCCCTGCTACACCATCACCACCGGCAAGGCCGATTGCGACACCAACAGCAAATAGTAAAGGAAGGTTAGCAAAGACGATTCCGCCTGCTTCTGCCATTACGTATAATAATTGCTGAATCCAGTTAGCTCCCATAAAAGGAACCGCTTCCAAAAATGATTCTTGTGCAAAGCTTGTACCGAAAGCTAGTAAGATACCAGCAGCTGGTAAGAGTGCAACCGGTAACATTAAAGCTTTACCAACTTTTTGCAATGTACCAAATAAGTTAAATGACATGTAATTTCCTCCTCTATGGGTTGTATATGAAAAAACAATTGAATCCATAATAAAAGGCATGAGCAGAAAAGGGAAAAGTCAATAAAAGGACAGTATTGTCCTGTTGGTTAACTTTCGTCTTTTCATACTCATGCCTGATCGAATCAGTAACACGTATGGTCAGAATTTATGTGTCAAGCGCTGCAAGTGAATCGTCAAATACATGACTTCTGATTCATCTACGGGCTTATTCAATTGGTTTTGCATTACTTTTATGAGCTTCCAAGCAAGATTATAGCACACAGGATATTCACTTTTCAACATAGCAGCCAATTTATTTTCTTCGCTAATAATAGTGCCTTTATCGGCGCGGTCAATTGCCCGGTGAAGATATTGGATTAAGCGGTGATAATCGATGTTGTTTTTATCCAGTTGAATATCCAAGTTGTTTTCGATAATCTCTACCAGTTGGGACAGTAATGAATGATAGCGCTTAATATCACGTAACGACTTGTCTGTTACTGCACTATGAATATGAAGAGCGATAAAGCCAACCTCACCTTCTGGAAAAAAGACGCCTGTCCGCTCTTCTATTTTTTGAACAACATCTTTAGCAACAAGATATTCTTTTGGATACAGGGATTCTATTTCAAATAAAAAAGGGTTGGAGAATTGGATATCCTTTTTTGCACGGTTAATAGCAAAGGCAATATGGTCGGTTAATGCAACGTGGATATGTTCATTGAGTTCTTTACCCATTTTTTCTTCGATAAAAAGAAGCAATTCTTGGATAAACGCGATGAGTTTTTCTTCAATATATGGAAGTAGATTTACATACTGTTCCATTTCTTTCTCATCTTTAAGCAAAAATGTTTTATCGGCTTGATCAAAAGGAACAGAATCTCCTTTTTTTCGGTTAAAACCAAGACCATTGCCGATTAATACAACTTCTTTATAAACATCGTTATGAGCAATCACGACATTATTATTTAATACTTTTTGAATGGTCAAGACCTGTTTCATTTTAACCTCCATCTGCCATTGCTAGCTTAGTTAAACAAATTTTTTACCACATCAAATAAAATCTGAAAATTTCTCTTTCTAGTATTCTAACATTTTCTACCTTTCTGCAGTAGTTCAAATCCTTTTACCGACAAGGAGTTGTGCTTTCATTGAGTTTAGAAATAGCACGGCGTATACTGAGAGGTATCAAGCGCATAGAACAACAGGAGGTAATTGAGTGACTAGTAACCCGAAAGCCATCTTTTTAGATATGGATGGAACAATCTTAAATCATTATAACGAAGTAAGTCCTGAAACAAAGCAAGTGATAGATCAACTCCGGGATCACGGAACTTTTGTTTTTATCGCGACAGGTAGATCAGCGGACGAACTAGCAGAAATGTTGCCAGAAGGTTTTGCAGTAGATGGCGTTATTACCGCAAACGGCATGGCAGGCTATATTGGCGATGAAATCGTGTTTGAGCATGCGTTATCGCTAGAATTGGTGAAAACGATTATTGAGAAAGCACGCGAACGAAAAATCTATTATGAGCTGTTCCCACATGGCAGCCAGCGAGTCGTATTAGAGCAAGATAAATCATTTGTCGAAGCGGCAATTCGTGATCCAAAGCCTGATTCCGTCCAGATTAACGAATGGATTTCGCGTCAGAAAGCCATAGAAGAAGATATTGAGTGGACATCAGAAATAACAGGAGATCATTTTTCGAAATTTTATTTTTTCGCAAGAACACGCGATGAAATTGAGGCGTGGAAAGCTGAACTAAAAGACTTACAAAAAGAGATGAACTTTTCGATGACACCTTCGTCTCCGCATAACGCAGAAGTCATGGTAGCCGAAATCAATAAAGCATCAGGCATCCAAGAAATGTTAGAGCGATTCGGCTTAACAGGTTGTGAGACATTGGCTATCGGAGACAGCGATAATGATTTGAAAATGTTTGAATATGTTAACCATGCGGTAGCAATGAAAAATGCCCCAGATCACATTAAAGAAAAGGTAAATGAAGTTACTGAATTTACTTGTGATGAAAACGGCGTTTCGCATTACTTAAAAACGGTGGTATTGAACAATATGGTTATGAAAGAACCAAAAGTATAAGAAAAAAGGCAATCAGAACCGTAGATCTTACACGGGTTTGATTGCTTTTTTCCTGGTGCTTCAATATCTAAAATTACTTTGGATTATTATTTAAGATTTGACTCCATGTGTCGACATCATCGTCATCATCAAATTCAATAATAACATCGGTGACATTTTCCACAGCTTCTTTAATCTTTTTATCAATATAATTTCGAATCTCATCAGCTTCTTTAATCGTCATATGAGGATCAACTTCGACTTTTAGTTCAACATGTAGGCTTTCGCCTTCTTTAATAACGTCTAAATTTTGAATATCGTTAATATGTGGATGTTGTAAAATACGTGCGCCCATACGTGCCTGCATTTTCACATCAGCCACTCCGAGTGCGCCTGCTGCATTGTCCATAAAGATACGACCCACAACAAAAACAAGGGCAATACCAATAACAATCGAAGCATAACCCGTAGCACTATGGAAGGGTGTATAGGTAGCGACAACAATCGCTAGCATTGCAAGGAGTGCGCCACCAACTGCAACATTATCTTCTAAAAATACAAGTTTTGAAGCGGGCTTAGCATCTTTAACGTTTTTATAGCTTTCAGGAATTAACTTAAAACCTTTAGTTTGTTCTTTTGGTAAGTGCTCTGTAATTTCCTTCATCGCTTTATAAAGTACCGCCATTTCAAGCAAGGCAGAAGCACCGAGAACGCCCATATTCAACCAAAACCAATCTTCTGAATGAGTGGCATTTGATATGTGATGAATCCCTTCGACAATGGTTTCATAAGCCAAAACCCCAACAATTAATACAGCTCCAAGTAGTACAAGGTTGACCAGTCGACCAAATCCTCCAGGAAAGCGCTCTGTTGGTTCTTTTTTACTTAATGCAGATCCAATAAAAACAAAAAATTGGTTCGCGGCATCCCCAAAGCTGTGCATCATTTCAGCAAACATCGCTACGTTTCCCGTTATTAAATAAGCAGCTGTTTTGAGAATAGCTACAATCGTATTAATAATGGCTGCCCATAAAGCGGACTTGGTGCCGAACTTCATCAAACCAAAAAGCTCTTTCATGTCATTTTCTCCTTTCAGTTACGAAGCATCTGTAATTTAGTAGTTCATCACTTATTTCCCTTAGCGCAGAAATCAAAACACTGAGGCACTTGGAAACAAGTGCTTTTTCTATTGAGTGTATACTTAAAGAATCTTTAGTAAAAGAATGAATCAGAGATGAGAAAATGAGAAGCTATCGTTGATTCACGTTATGCAGTTAGAGATAATAGTAAAAACATCAAAATGGTCCCGAGAAGCTTATCTCAGGAAGGAATTTTTCATATGAACTTTTCACTAAATGAATCACAAATAAAAAAATTATGCGGCCAAGTGGCTTTCAAAAAAGGAAAATCCTTTTTTCAAGCAGGAAAAATCCGGCTAACGCCGGACTCTAGTGACGACCGACTTATAAAAGGTTTTGTTGCAGGGCGCGACGAATTTCATGTCAGCGTAAAACAAGAGGCAGATGGGGAAGTGTTGGCTTCTTGTAGTTGCCCACCGGTTGGATTTGTAACGACTTACTGTCATCATATTGCGGGAGTTTTGCTAGCGATTGATAGTATGCAACAACGTGAAAATCCTACAAGAAAAATGATGGAGTTATTCTCGCGGCAGGCTGAGGGGACGAAAGGGCGACGCCAGTATTTTGATCAACGTCAATTACTGCAAATTGAATTTAGTGTACTGCCAGTTTTATTCGAAGACACTGCGTACCTTACCTTGCAACTGGCTGCAGGTGATGAGCCCATTCAATATATTGATAGATTTCTAGATGCAGTCAGGTCCGAAAAGCGCTACAGTGAACCGTTTGGAATCGATTATTCCCCGGAAAACCATCGCCTAGAAAAGAGCGAAGAGGAAGTCCTTGATTACTTAGCAAAAATCCGAATTGCAGGGGCGGGAAAAGCAGAAAAAAACGATGTGCTCACTATTACTGCTTCAGATTGGGAGCGGCTCTTGCCTTTGCTGCAATCCACTTCTTGCGTCCAACTTGTTGGAGCGGGGAGAGTAACAAATGGTCTGTCGATTGAAAAGCAATTGCCGCTGTCCTTTCATTTTAGCGAACACCGATCGGGTGGATTTCGGTTAGATGTAGAAGGTCTTGAAGAAATACTCGTTCTACAAGCTTATGAATTAGCATTTGCAAATGGTGCGCTCATTTATTTGGCCAATGAAGATGCAAAACGCCTTTCAGAACTGAAGGCATTACTGCCGAATGGACTGGATCAATTGCTCCTTTCAGCAGAAGAAATAGATTATTTCATGGCAACAGTGGTGCCGGGATTAGAGCGTTTAGGGAGTGTCTATATCGCTGATGCAGTAGCTGAGCGGCTTGAGCAAACGCCTCTACGCGCCAAATTGTTTCTCGACCGAATCCGTCATCGCTTACTAGCGGGCGTAGAATTTCATTATGGTCATTTAGTGATCAATCCATGCGAAGAGTCAGAAGATGAATTCCGGCATTATCCAGGAATTCGCAGACAACGTGAAGAAGAGCAAAATATTATGCGCATAATGAAAGACAGTGCATTTACGCAAACCGATGGTGGCTTTTACATGCAAGACGAAGATTCAGAATATCATTTTTTGTATCACGTCATTCCATTGTTAGAAGAGCGGATGCAAATCTTTGCGACGACTGCTGTGAAAATGCGCGTTTCAAAAAACTATGGTGGGCCGAAAGTGAAAGTTGAGATTAGTGAACGAACAGATTGGCTGGAATTTCGTTTTGACATGCAAGATATTCCTGAAGCTGAGATTAAAAAAATTTTAACAGCTTTAGAGGAAAAACGACCTTATTACCGAATCCCTAACGGTACGTTAATGTCGTTGGAAACTCAAGAATTCCTCGATTTAAGTGACTTTTTGCGTGAGTTGAATGTCGATGCAGCTAATTTTGGAAGAGAAGAAATTCGCATTCCGCTCATTCATGGCTTGCATTTAGTTTCTTCTTTAGATGAAGGGCAGTTGCTAGACCCAGGGACGAACTTTGCAAATTTACTCCAAAACTTAAATCGCCCCGAAGCATTAGGAACAGATGTCCCAACAAGCTTAAAAGGGGTACTTCGTGATTATCAAGAAGCTGGATTCCGCTGGCTCAAACTATTGGCAAGCTATAAATTCGGTGGTATTTTAGCTGATGATATGGGGCTTGGCAAAACCTTGCAAAGCATTGCTTTTATCGTTTCCGTGTTGCCTAATGTTCGTAAACAACAGCAACCGGTACTCGTCGTTGCGCCGTCATCGCTTGTTTACAATTGGCTAAATGAATTGACGAAATTTGCACCAAGCATCAAAGCGGGAATTATAGATGGTGATAAAACAACAAGAGCTTCTTTGATTAAAAAAATATCAACGTTAGACGTGGTTATCACGTCTTACCCTTCTTTACGTATGGACCAAGTGTTATACCGTGATCAGCACTTTCACACTTTGTTCTTAGATGAAGCACAAGCTTTTAAAAATCCCGTTACTCAAACAGCGAAAGCTGTAAAGGGCATTAAAGCGGATTATCGATTCGCATTGACGGGCACACCTATTGAAAACTCACTAGATGAGCTATGGTCAATTTTCAATGTGGTGTTCCCGGAACTTTTGCCAAACCGCAGGCTGTTTAGTGAAATGAGACGAGACCATATTAAAAAACGCGTACGTCCATTTATTTTGCGTCGCGTTAAAACCGAGGTCTTAACAGAACTTCCAAACAAAGTAGAGTCTATCCATTTTTCAGAGCTGCAACAAGAGCAAAAGAAATTGTATGCTGCCTATTTAGCAGAATTAAAACAAGACGCCTTCAAGCATTTAAACAAAGACAGCTTTCAAAAAAACCGCATTCGCATTTTAGCGGGACTAACGCGGTTGCGCCAATTGTGTTGTCATCCTGCATTGTTTGTTGAAGGATACGACGGAGGATCTGCCAAGTTTGATCAGCTAATGGAGTTGTTAACAGAATGCCGCGCAACCGGACGTCGCGTACTCGTGTTTTCACAGTTTACACAAATGCTTGGCATTATTGGCAATCAATTGGCGAAAGAAGGAGTGCCTTACTTCTATCTGGATGGCCAAACACCTCCGCAAGAGCGTGTAGAGCTTTGCCGACGCTTTAACGAAGGACAAGGAGAGTTGTTTTTAATTTCGTTAAAAGCGGGTGGTACGGGTTTAAATTTAACTGGTGCTGACACAGTTGTTTTATATGATCTCTGGTGGAATCCAGCTGTCGAACAACAAGCCGCAGATCGGGCACATCGTATGGGACAAGAAAAGGAAGTCCAAGTTGTTCGGCTCATTGCTAAAGGCACCATTGAAGAAAAAATTAACGAATTACAAATGAAAAAGAAAAACTTAATCGACGATGTAATTTTATCGGGAGAAGAGCCGTTAAAGGCGATGTCTGCAGAAGATATACGAGAGATTTTAACGATTTAGTGCCTGAAAGGAATTATATTGGGGGATTTGGTAAAATAGATACAAGAGATGAGGTGTGGAGATGGACCCGAAAAATATGTTAGAAAAAATGAAAAATCGAACTCCTGAAGTATTAGGAAATAAGGATTTCTCAAAATCTGCAATTTTATTGCCTTTGATTGAACAAGATGGAGAAACCCACGTCCTCTTCGAAGTGCGTTCACACGACCTTAGGAACCAACCGGGAGAAATCTGTTTTCCGGGAGGGAAAATTGATGACCAAGATCAGACTGAGGAAGACACTGCGGTTAGAGAGACGATCGAAGAACTTGGGATAAGAAGAGCTGATATCTCAAATATTTTTCCACTCGATTATATTGTTTCGCCGTTTGGGATGATTATTTACTCATTTGCAGGTGTAATTGACCCGGAGGTTCCATTTCACCCTAATCCGTCAGAAGTCGACAGTATCTTTACAGTACCGCTTTCTTTTTTCTTAGAAAAAGAGCCGAAAATGTATCATATCAATTTTGATATCCAACCTGAGAAAAATTTTCCCTATGATTTAATTGCAGGAGGAGAAAATTACAATTGGCATGCACGCAAAATTGATGAATATTTTTATATTTATGAAGACAAAGTAATTTGGGGACTTACGGCCAAAATACTTGCTCACTTTATCGAGATCATTCGCTGAATGGTCTTTTTTTTGGAAAAGAACAGGTCTTTTATCGTAATTTTAAAATTAGAGACTCGATACGCTTTTAAAGCACCTAATATGTGTGTATAATTATTCATATGACTGATAATTAAAATTATTTTTACAAAAGGAGTCCTGACGATGACTACATACCAGCTAGAAGTTCTTGAAAATACGAACAAAAAAGAAAAACCGGTAAAAGACCAAGTGCCATTCGGGACTACATTCACAGATCATATGTACGTCTTAGAATACGAAACGGAAAAAGGCTGGTATGATCCAAAAATTATTCCTTATGGCCCGATTAGTTTAGATCCTGCAGCGATGATTTTTCACTACGGACAAACTGTTTTTGAAGGTATGAAAGCTTATCGCACAGAAGATGGACGAGTTTTATTGTTCCGTCCAGAAAAAAACTTTGAACGGTTAAACCTTTCAAGCGAACGATTGAGCATTCCGCCAATCGATGAGAAACTGGCGTTAGAACATTTAACTGAGCTGATTAAACTTGAAAAAGACTGGGTTCCTAAAACACCTGGAACGTCTCTTTATATCCGTCCGTACATCATTTCAACAGATGCGAACCTTGCAGTAGGACCATCTCAAACGTATAAATACATGGTTATTTTATCGCCAGTAGGCTCTTATTTCCCAGGCGGGCTTAAACCGGTTGTGATTCATGTAGAAGATAAATTTACGCGTGCCGTAAAAGGTGGAACAGGAATGGCGAAAACAGCCGGCAACTATTCTTCTGGGTACCAAGCACAAGCTAATGCGAAAAAAGAAGGCAATGCGGATGTGCTTTGGTTAGACGGTGTGGAGAAAAAATACATCGAAGAAGTCGGAAGCATGAACATCTTCTTTAAAATCAATGGAGAAGTGGTAACACCTGAGTTGAACGGCAGCATTCTAAAAGGCATTACCCGTATGTCGATTATTGAATTACTTGGCACTTGGGGAATTTCAGTTACAGAAAAACGAATTTCAGTGGATGAGCTTTATGAAGCTTTTGAAGCGGGTCAAGTAGAAGAAGTTTTTGGTACTGGTACTGCAGCTGTAATTTCTCCAGTGGGCGAACTGAACTGGAAAGGCAAAAAAATGATTATTAACAACCACGAAATCGGTGAATTGTCACAGAAAATTTATGATACTATTACAGGCATCCAAACAGGCAAAGTAGAAGATACACTTGGTTGGACTGTGGAAGTAAAATAAATCTATATAATCGCATTATTTTAACCCGTAGCTGTCAGCTTATCCGTTGTGATAAACTGATAGTTGCGGGTTTTTTGGTGATGTAATTTACATAAGCTCGAATTGAGTTATATAGATAAGTGATGATAGAAAAGAAGGTGTAGATATTTTGAAAAGTTCCACTGGTTTGACGCGTACTCATTTTATTTTATTGGTAGGTGCGTTGACTACATTAGTTCCGTTTACGATTGATATGTATTTACCGGCATTTCCGATTTTAGCAGACGTCTATCAAACAAATGCCAGCTCTGTTCAATTAAGTCTTACAGCCTGCTTGTTAGGATTAGCAATCGGCCAATTGGTTGCAGGTGCCTTGAGTGATATGCACGGTAGACGCAAACCTTTATTAATTTCCTTGATCGTTTATATCGGCGCATCGATTGCTTGTATATTTGCTCCAAACATTTACGTATTTATATTTTTACGCTTTATACAAGGCTTTGCAGCTTCTGGAGGACTCGTTATTTCCCGGGCAATCGTACGAGATGTCAGTCATGGACCTGAACTAACCCGGTTGTTTGCGTTATTGATGGTTATCGGTAATTTGGTACCTTTAATCGCACCTTCAATTGGAAGCGGAGTGCTTTTAGTTGCTGACTGGAAAGGGGTTTTCATGTTACTGACGCTACTGGGAATCTTTTTGTTAGTGCTTTCGGCTTCTCGTTTAAAAGAAAGTTTACCACCTGAAAAACGGGTGCCAAGCAATTTAACCTCCACGTTCGGTAACTTTGCAGGGATCTTAAAAAATCGTCAATTTACAGGATATGCATTGGCCCAGGGCTTTTTAATTGGTGGAGTTTTTGCGTACGTATCCGGAACACCGTTTATTTACCAAAATATTTATGGCGCTTCTCCACAAATGTTTAGTTTGTTGTTCGGGATGAACGGCATTGCACTAATTATCGGGAGTTACTCGGTTGGTCGATTTACACATATTTGGTCTGAAAAAAGATTTTTAGAAACTGCACTTTATGCGGCAACCATAGCGGGTGCCCTCTTATTAACGGTCGTATTAATGAATGGACCTTTATGGGCAGTTGTTATTCCCATTTTCTTTTTTATTATGTCTATTGGGGTGGTCGGAACGTCTTCTTTTACCCTTGCTATGGAAAGCCAAGGGCATGTGGCAGGAAGTGCATCTGCATTGCTCGGGTTATTACCTTTTATCCTTGGAGCCGCAACAGCACCTTTAGTAGGGATTGCAGGAGAAAACACGGCGGTTCCAATGGGTCTCGTGATTTTTTCAATGTGTGTGATCGCATTACTTTCGTATTTGCTGTTAGCCAAAAACGCAACTTCACCAATTACCAACTAATGGGAGCCCAGAAATTTTTTCTGGGCTTTTTGTATTGTGTAAAAATACCTGTTTTTGGAAATTTACAAAAGCTAAACAATTCTCTAATAAATCCTTAACAATCAACTTCTATACTGAGCGTGTAGATCAAATGACTGGAGGAGAGAAAATGATACATAGAAATTTGAAAACGAAAGTTTTACCACTTGCTGTAGCTTCAGTAGTGGCATTGTCTGGAGTTAGTTCGTTTAACTTGTCAGCTGAAGCAGGTAGTCCAGACAAAAACCAGGGGAAAGCTCACGGCCAAGACCATAAAAAAGGAAAAAAGGATAAGGTGAAAAATGTTATTTTTCTAATCGGTGATGGCATGGGCACTTCGTACACATCTGCTTATCGTTACTTGCAAAATGACCCTTCAACAAAAATGGTGGAAGATACGGCGCTCGATGCATATTTGGTTGGACAACAATCAACTTACCCTGAAGATCCCGATCAAAATATCACGGATTCTGCTTCTGCAGCGACAGCTATGGCGGCCGGTATTAAAACGTACAATAGTGCCATCGCTGTCGATAATGATGAAAGTAGCGTGAAAACAGTTCTCGAGGCAGCAAAAGAAAAGGGTAAAGCGACAGGACTGGTCGCAACTTCTGAAATCACACATGCCACACCAGCATCATTTGGTGCACATGACATTGCACGAAAAAACATGAATGCCATTGCAGATGATTACTACGATGAACTGATTAACGGAGAGCATAAAGTTGATGTTTTATTAGGTGGAGGTGTCGATCTATTCGAACGAACAGATCGTAATCTTACAGAAGAGTTTCAACAAGATGGTTATAGCTACCTTACAGATCGCGATGACCTATTAAACAATGATGATGAGCAAGTACTTGGTTTGTTTGCACCGGCAGGTCTTCCAAAAATGATCGACCGTGACGACAGCGCGCCATCGTTAGAAGAAATGACGACCTCCGCCATCGACCGCTTGTCAGAAGATGAAGATGGTTTCTTCTTAATGGTAGAAGGCAGTCAAGTCGATTGGGCAGGACATGATAACGATATCGTGGCTGCTATGAGCGAAATGGAAGACTACGACAAAGCGTTTCAAGCGGCGATCAAATTTGCTGAAGAAGATGGCAATACATTAGTAGTTGCAACTGCCGACCATTCGACAGGAGGCTTCTCGATTGGAGCAGATGGTATCTATAACTGGTTCGGAGAGCCGATCAAAGCTGCAAAACGGACACCTGACTTTATGGCGCAACAAATTGTAGACGGGGCCGGTGTAGAAGAAACATTGAGCGAGTTTATTGACCTTGAATTGACAGCTGAAGAAATAAAAACCGTGAAACAAGCAGCAGAAAGCAAGGAATATACAGCCATCGACAACGCCATCGAAGAGATTTTCAATCAGCGCACACATACGGGATGGACAACGGGTGGTCACACAGGAGAAGACGTTCCTGTTTATGCATACGGTCCTGCAAGTGAGCAGTTTGCAGGAAAGCTCGACAATACAGATCATGCTAAAATCATTTTTGATTTACTTAAAGCGAAAGTAGAAATCAACGATAAGTAATGTATGGAAATGAGGCAATGACATGAAAAAAACGATATATGTACTACTGTTTTCAGCAGCAATACTTGGAGGATGTTCCGAACAGAATGAGTCGATAGCTGTAGCTTCGACGCCAGTCGATGAAAAAGAAGAAGTTCCGGAGTATTACGAAGGCTATGTCTTGAGTCCTCAAGCCCCGGATGACCGAACGCTTCAGGAAGTTGGCCAAAACAAGCGAGATGCGAAAGGGGAAGCTATAGTCGAAGCGGTCAATATGACCGTGAAAGATTATGAGATTGGTCCTATCGAGTTAATGGTGAAAGAAGCGAAAATTCTTCAAGTAAAGCCGGATTACAGCTTAATCGATTTTTTTCACTCCTACACTCATGAACAAGAGTTCAAAGTCGTAAAGATGTTCGTGGAAATTACCAATACCTCCAATGAACCCGTACACTTCGCTCCAACTGCTTTGTTAGAGACGGACAGAGAAGAACTCAAGCTTTGGGAAGATGATATTTACTTAGAAAGCTTAAACGGGGAACTGGCACCAGGAGAAACTAAACGAGGCAATATTGGCTTTATCATTGAAGAAAGTGACGTTGACTCGGTAACCATTACAACAAGTGATGTTTTTAATAATCGTGAAGAAAAAATTGCAAATGCATTGCAATTTGATACACGTTTCGAATAAGTGAAGGTTAATTTTAATAAGTTGTTGAAAATCCAAAATAATGAGTGCACAGGCGGAATATCGCCTGTGCACTTTTTAGAGTCAAAAATAAGTCGGAATATAATATAATTACCTTGTTTGATAGCGCTTTCGTAATAGTAGTATAAGAAATATTTCCTATGTAGGTACGTGAATTCATCATAATCAATTCGATTCTCTTGAATATAGTTATTTTACAGTATATTTGTTTTTTTCTAAATATTATGTTTATATATTTAAAAAACATGTTATCATTCTTTATACTTAACAAAACATCAGGAGGAACCGCATATGATAACCTTTTTCGCTGCTCTTGTATTACTTATTCTTGGCTATGTATTTTACTCGAAATTCATCGAACGTGTTTTTGGAATTGATGACAATACACCAACGCCCGCTTATTCTAAAACCGACAAATTAGATTTTGTCCCAATGAGCTGGTGGAAAGGGAATTTGATTCAATTATTAAATATTGCGGGTCTTGGTCCAATTTACGGAGCAGTTGCAGGTGCATTATACGGACCAGTAGCTTTTGTCTGGATCGTTGTAGGCAGCATTTTTGCCGGAGGGGTACATGATTATTTTTCAGGTGTCATGTCGATGCGTCATGGAGGCGCACAATTTCCAACCTTAGTTGGAAAATACCTAGGGAAAAATGCAAAAGTATTTATCAATGGTCTTTCTCTTGTACTGATGTTGCTAGTGACTGCAGCTTTCACGGCAGGTCCAGCACAGTTAATTGCACAAATTACACCGATTAACTTTATCACGGCATTAGCCATTATTTTCTTCTATTTTATCTTAGCGACAATTTTGCCAATCAATAAAGTGATTGGACGGATTTACCCTCTTTTAGGTGGGATTTTACTATTCATGGCAATTGCAGTAGCCGTTGCACTCGTATTCTCTGGAAAACCGATGCCAAACCTTACGTTTGAAAATCTTCACCCAGGAACGTTACCGATTTGGCCATTGTTGATGGTTACCATTTCATGCGGTGCAATTTCTGGCTTCCACTGTACGCAAAGCCCAATCATCGCGAGAACGATGAAAAAAGAGTCAGACGGTCGCAAAATCTTTTATGGTGCAATGATTATTGAAGGTGTGATTGCTTTAATTTGGGCAGCAGCCGGAATGACATTCTTTAATGGCACTGAAGGACTTGGAGCAGCGCTTGCTGCAGGAGGTCCATCCGGAGTAGTCAATGAAATTTCAATCACTTTACTTGGATCGATTGGTGGCTTGCTTGCTATTTTTGGGGTAATTATCTTACCTATTACTACAGGAGACACGGCACTCCGTTCTTCACGGATGATCTTAACGGATATGCTTGCGAAGTTTGTCAATATGCAAGGAAAAGTGAAAGTCCTGTTAGTAACGATTCCACTAGGGATTCCAACTTTCTACATGGCAACAATCGATTATACATTCCTTTGGCGTTATGTTGGATGGACCAACCAAGTGGTAGCGACATTTATGCTGTGGACAGCAGCGATTTACTTATTAAAAAATTTCAAATTCCACTGGATAGCAAGTGTACCAGCAGTCTTTATGACAGCAGTTGTTTCTATGTACATCTTCTACGCGCCAGAAGGCTTGAATATGGACTATCAAGTATCTGCAATTATTGGAGCTTGTATTACATTAGTAGTTGTTGGATGGTACGTAACTCAAGTGATGAAGTACAGAAGTTTGAAACAACTAGAAGTAGACTATCGCGCTTTATAAAACGAGAGAAAAAAAGCATGGGATCGCTTCCCATGCTTTTTTATGTAAGTAATTTCTCCGTCAAAAGTGCCGTGTATTGATCAAAAAATATATGGTAGACTAATATATCTTTTAAAATTTAATTTTTCTTTTTATACAGAATAATTAAATTAAATATTCTCGAATACTTACTTAATAAACAACTAGCACTATAAAATGGGTAAATAGATTTTCAGTATCTTGAATAAATATTCATATATTTTGCATATGTAAAAAATATAAACACTATTATATGGGAATTTAATAATAATATTGTTGACTTAAAATACGAAAGAGTGCATAATAACTCTATTCAAGAAATACAATAAAGAAGCCTACAGAAATTTAGTCACGGGGGCAAGGTTCTTCCGTTTTTGAACAAATGGAAGATTTTTTTTATTTATCAAAAACGGGTGGTGAATGCGCGTGGAGAAGAAAAGAATCGTTGTAAAGATTGGAAGTAGTTCGTTAACAGATGAACAAGGAAAGTTATCAATTGAGAAATTGCGTGAGCACGTGGATGCACTGGCTCGTTTAAAAGAAGAAGGACACGAAGTGGTATTGATCTCGTCTGGGGCCGTTGCTGCAGGGTGTATGGGCATGGGTTATTTATCACGACCTGATACATTAGTTGATAAACAATCAGCTGCAGCGGTCGGACAAAGCTTGTTATTGCAGGCTTATGCGGATGAATGCAAAAAACACAATATTGTAGCGGCACAGTTGCTACTGACGAAGGATCTTTATAAAAATGCCAATGCGACCATTTCCAAACTATTGGAGCGGAACGTTATGCCAATCATTAACGAAAATGATTCGGTTTCAGCAGAAGAACTTACTTTTGGCGACAATGATATGCTGTCGGCATTAGTTAGTGGGCTGATTCATGCGGATTTCCTCATGATTTTAACAGACATTAATGGCATATATCTCGAAAATCCAAGAACCAATCCTCAAGCTCAGAAATACCTTCACTTACATGACATTCCCGATGCGTTAATAGCTGCTACTTCTTCTGACGGTTCTGATGTTGGAACAGGCGGTATGAAGTCTAAAGTAGAAGCAGCTCGAACGGCACTAGCTTTCGGGGTCCAAGTATTTATTGGATCTGGAACGGGTAGTGAAAAGCTAGTCGATATTTTTCACGGAACAGGCGATGGTACCTATATCGGTGTCAAAACAAAAATGAGTGTTTAACGAACAAGAAATTGAAAGGGGCAATTGGATGACGAAACTGGTTCAAGAGCAAGAAACCGACCAAAGCGAACTTCTGCAAAAAGCGAAAAAGGCAAAATACGCTTCAGCGATATTAGCAAAATCGACGACAAAGCAAAAGAATCAAGCTTTGCGTGCTATTTCAGCGCAATTGTTAGAAGAACAAGCGTATATTTTAACGGAAAATAACAAAGACGTAGAAGTTGGCCGTCAAAATGAAATGAGTGAATCTTTAGTAGATCGTCTAAAGCTTGATGAGTCTCGGATAAAAGACATGGCGGATGCCTTAATTCAGCTAACGAAACTAGCAGACCCAGTAGGCGAAGTGCTTGAGAAGTGGGAACGTCCAAACGGTTTAACGATGTCCAAAATACGCGTACCTTTAGGTGTTGTAGGCATGATCTACGAAGCGCGTCCCAATGTCACGGTAGATGCTTCAAGTTTATGTTTGAAAACAGGGAATGCGGTAGTGTTGCGCGGCAGTTCGACCGCCATCCATTCAAATAAAGCTATTGTTGCGGTTATTCATCGAGCACTTGAGAAAAGTGAGTTGCCTGTAGAATCGGTCCAATTATTAGAAGATACGAGCAGAGAAGCAGCATCTCACATGTTCAAGTTAAACCAATATTTAGATGTGCTAATTCCTCGTGGAGGCGCGAAGTTGATTCAGACGGTCGTTCAGAATTCTACCGTTCCGGTATTGGAAACAGGTGCAGGAAATTGTCATATTTATATTGATGAGACAGCGAACGTTCAAATGGCGATTGATATCGCTCTAAATGCCAAAACACAACGTCCATCTGTTTGTAACGCTTGTGAGAGCATTTTAGTCCATCAAGCATGGGCAGATAAGCATTTGCCGCTCTTGTTGAGCGCTTTACAAGATCAGCATGTGACAATACACGGTAATGAACCTGTACAAAAACTCTCACCTAATGTGATACCTGCGAAAAAAGAGGATTGGGGTACAGAATACCTCGGACTGGAAGTAGCAATAAAAACCGTTAGTGATGTTAGTGAAGCGATTGAGCACATTAATACGTACGGAACAAAACATTCAGAAGCGATTATTTCGAAAACATCAGAAAACGTCGATCAATTTTTCATGGAAATCGATGCGGCTGCTGTGTATCACAATGCTTCTACTCGATTTACAGATGGTTTCGAATTTGGATTTGGTGCAGAAATCGGCATTAGTACACAAAAGCTTCATGCGCGAGGACCAATGGGCTTACCAGCTTTAACATCGACAAAATACATTATACGCGGCAATGGACAAATAAAATAAAGAGTAAAAGAGGTATTGGGGTGATGCACCGTTTCAATACCTCTGTTTGACATGTTTAGTTGTGAAAACTCTTGATATTCTTAGAACTATCGATTCACTTATATAGAAGAAAATCGCTATTTTTAGACAAGCTTATTTCTCATAGATGCTAGCGGTGGCGCGTCCACGGGGTAGACGAAGCAAGAAGACAGGTGGTCTTCCTGGCTTCTGGCGGGAGTCATCCCCAAAGCGATCAGCGCGGTTTATAGCTTTGCAAACTGCACAAATAAACTTTATCTAAAATCTGAAAGGACCCGGAGCAAAAGCTTCGGGTCCTTTTTTATGCCTGAACTTTAGTACGGTTGTGTTTCCACATCATATAACGGTAACGAATTGTACAGCCGATGCAGTAACCCATCAATGCTACACCTGCCGCAACAATGACCATGACACTAAAGGCAAAGCCAAGTAATGGTAAACCAATAGAAAAGAATAAGAACGAAAGTCCTAAACAAATAGTGGCTATCCATTGGTTAAACAATTGTTGATCTCGGTCTTCTTGTAGATAGCTCGCCATGGGCTTTTTCAAAAAACGGCGGCTCCATAAAATAACGGGGTTTTTCTTAGTGATTAATGTATAAGCTCCAACAACAAATGGGATCAATAAAATAGCTGGATGGAGCAATAATGCCATAACGACTGTAACGACGATAAAAGCTTGGTTGGTTTGGACAAGGGGTTTTGGAATAGACATAAACACGCCTCCTTCGATTTCAACCTATTATACCAAGAGACTTACTAGGTTTAAAGAAAAATGCTTAAAAAAAGAATTTTTTATTATTTTTTTACATCAAATGAGAAATAAACAAAGTCGCCATACCGAAATAAATTAATAAAGACAGAATATCGTTAATGGTCGTAATTAAAGGACCGGAAGCCACCGCTGGATCAATATTGAACCTGTACAAAATAAGAGGAATAATCGTGCCAGCCAACGTTCCGATAATTAACGTCATTAATAACGATCCACCAACAACAATTCCTAATACGAAATTACCTTGCCAGATATAAGCAATTAACAAAATAAGGACAGAACAAATAACGCCAATAATGATACCGACCCATAATTCTCGAATGATCAGCTTAATGGTTTGCTTAAAATCAAGCTTTTGCGAAGCCAGTCCGCGAACAACAACAGACAGGGATTGCGTACCAGTGTTTCCAGTCATCCCGGCAATTAACGGCATAAAAAACGTTAAAGCTACAACGGTTTGTAGCGTATTTTCGAAGCGACTAATAATACTGCCTGAAAACAATCCGATAAACAAGAGTAAAATTAGCCAAGGCAGTCGGCGGTAAGCCGCTGTCCAAGCAGGGGTGTTAAAGTCAATCGATTTACCAGAAGCTGATAATTTTTCAATATCTTCATTCGCTTCTTGCATGACCACATCGATTACGTCATCGACAGTGATAATCCCAGCAAGTGTATTGTCATTTTCAACAATTGGCAATGTGACAAAATCGTACCGGCTAATGATTTGGGCTACATCTTCTTGGTCCATCAACACGTCAGCTTTGACGACTCGCTTATACATCACTTCTTCGATTTTGTCTTCAAGATTCCCAAGGATTAAATCCTTATAGGAAACCACTCCAAGCAGTTTTTTATCTTCATCGACAATATAAAGATAGTTGAGGTATTCCGCTAATTCTGCAAAGTGCCGGATCTTATCAATAGCATCGCGAATTGTATAATGACGTGGAATCCAAACATAACGGTTATTCATAAGTCGCCCGGCTGTTTCAGGAGGGTAGGTCATTGTACTTTGGACAAATTTAGAATCGTCTTGGTTTATTTGAGACAAAAGCTCTTCAATGCGTTCCGGCTCAAGGTCGGCCAACAGCAATGCTAAATCGTCATTATCCATGCGGTCGAGTACTTTTGAGGACTTTTCCACGCCTAATTTCTGAAGAATGTCGATTTGTTCGATTTTTGGAAGTTCTTGCATCAATTCGGTTAATTGGCGAATGGATAAATAGAGCAAGAATTTATTGCGGTGCTTTTCTGGTAAGTGACGGTATTGAATTGCCATATCGTATGGTTGCAACTCATCTAGAATTTCTTGAAATTCAGTTAGTTTGCCTTCTTTTAAAGACTTGATCAAAGCCAATGTGATTTCGTCTTCACGTAATGCTATGGACATGGGATTCACTCCTTTTGTATAAAATACTGAGATGCTATTGTTGATTATTACGTTAAATCTTTCATATGAAAAGAATTATTTAAAAAAGATGGCAAAAATGCATTATTTAACATATAATGATAAAAATCTGAAAAAGGCAAACTCCATCGAAAGAGGAGGACGCAAAGCCATGAGCCTAACCGTTGAAAAACGCAAGGTCGTCAGGTTGCCAGGGTCTCGTTCTTTGAGCCACGGCTTACAGAACGGGAGGGTATGGGAAAATGAAAAAACTAATGATGGCGGGTGTATTGTTGTTGTTTATGCTGACACAAACGGGTGTCAACGCTCATGCGATGGAGTTAGATGTAAAAGCGACATGGTTGTGGAATCCGTGGATGATTTATAGTGATGAAGCGGGCACACTAGCGTTTTTAGAAAGCAAAGAAGTCAACAAAGTATATGTCCAAATTGACGAAGACATACCAGTGGCTGTCTACCAAAGCTTTATTGAAAAAGCGGGAGCATCCGGCATGACAATATATGCATTAGACGGGGCTAATGATTGGGTAGCGCCTAAAGGCTTTACCAAACAAGACCGATTGATGAACTGGCTATCTACGTATCAGCAAGAGGCTTTACCGGCTCAGAAATTTACAGGTGTCCATTTGGATGTCGAACCGTATTTATATAGTGGGTGGAATACAAACCGAGCGGCAACGATCAAATCGTACCAATCTCTTTTAAGTAAAGCAGCAACTAGTACAGCAGCGATGAATTTACCACTTGAGGCGGATATGCCTTTCTGGTTCGATGAAATCGCTTATAAAAATACGTACGGCAAAGGTGTACTCGCCGAATGGGTAATTGCTAATACAGATAGTGTTACGTTAATGGCATACCGAGATTCAGCAGCAATGATTACAGAACTCGTAAAAAATGAAGTAGCTTATGCAGAGAAATATGGAAAAACCGTTGTAGTCGGAGTGGAGACAGGGCAAACCGATGAAGGCAATAATATTTCTTTCTTTGAAGAAGGCGAAGCTTTCATGAATGGTGAGTTAGCGAAAGTGTCAGCTTATTATTCGACAGCAGCTGGATTTGGCGGGGTAGCTATTCATCATGTGGATAGCTGGAAAACAATGAAACCTTAAAATCTAAAAAACTGACGGAGAAAAGGATAATCCTTTTCTCCGTCAGTTTTTAATTTTTTACATATTATTCGGTTTCTCCAAACGTTTCTTGGAGAATGTAATAGGATTGTTTTAATCGTTCTTCAGACTGTGGCAATCCCCATGTTTCCCACGAATATTGAGCAACTTTCTTAGAATCAAAAGCCTCTACAACTTCTCCGTCTTTGCTTGTTAAGTTCGCCGCAATATCTATACCTTTGATTGTTTGAGAAGCTTCGATGCCATCTTTATAAAGGTCACCCGTAAATTCTCGTTTTGCTGGGTCTTTCGCATTTAACAACATCCATGGAATACGTATTTCCATAATGCCGGTCTTTTCATCGTAATAATAATCATTCAACGAATCGTAGTCTTCGTGTTCTGGATTGGCAATGCCAAATTGGAAAATACCTGTTTCATAAGAAGAAAACGGTAGGATTTCTCCGGTATCCGGACGCACAAATTCTTTATTCAGAGCCAATCGAACTGGATGGAATGTCGATTCAATGTTTTCTTCTGCTGGAATCATTTTCAAACGTTCATGATAATCATAGTAAAAGCTATCATAATCGCCCGCTACTTGCAGTTGTGCTTGTTCAAGATTTTCAATCTTTAGCTGAAAGTCAGCCAGAAATTCAGTTTCTTCTAAAGCATCGACGGCAATGCCTTTGTTATTCCGAATACTAAAATAAAGATTAAAATCTTTTTCAGTCCACCATTTTTTATTGGTAGGATTGAATTGGGCTTTGATGTAGACATATCGCTCATCTGAATCCATCGTAACGCTATTAAGTGCGCCAGATTCTTTTTCGTAAAGTGTTTTACCATCTTTCCAATCGTCTACGCCATCGACTTTCACTTTGTGACGATCGAAACTCAAGAGGCCAAATTGTTGTTCATTTGTTTGAGCATTAGACCAAAATGGTCGTTCGTTTGGATTGTCGTAGTCCATTGTATTCCATGTCCGTTTAAACCACTCATCTTGCCATGTAAAGACCATCCCACCTAGCATGCCTTCTTCAAGAATGTCCTCGTACATGTGACTGACGATTTCACCTTGCTCTTTTTCAGAGATAAACCCTTGGTTCCAACCAAATGGATTTTCATGAGTCATCCCGCGTGAGGCAGGGACTCCAAACTCCGCAATCAGAACCGGCATGTCGTGCGAGTCATTTAAATCTTTTAAATAGCCGGCGTAGTTATTAAATTCTCCGCGGTGATCAACGTACTCTGTATAGCGTTCTTCTAAATTTAAGAAATCAGGGTAATACGGATAGACGTGATACGAAGCAAACATGCCCACGGTATCTGCAATATCTTTTGTTTTAATATGATTTGGATCTACAGTAGCCATGTCTTCTTGAGCGCTTGGCTCTGCAGGCTGATCGATATTATCGGTTGTTACCCAGTTAGTAAAGCTTAAAGGACGCATACTTTCGTACGTATCGAGTTCATAAGAAGCGAGAAGGTCTAATTGCTGTGCTAACCAATTTTCCATCGGGTTGGCATTTTCCGTGTAGACATACTGGCCTTGGTAATCGCCAAGATTGGGATAATCCTGCACCATTTGATCGACCATAATAGGGAACCATTCGATACCAACCATCCAACCGATCACATAAGGTGAGATGTCTGTTTTATAGTTGCCATATGCATGTCCCGGCTGTTGTTCAACAACAGCATCGCCATGGACAACATCCACAATCTTTTTAACTTCTGCTTGAAAGCGTTCGGTAATTTCAGGATCAAAAGCATCTAAAGATTCTACTAAAGGTTCTTCATCAATCCAAACCCCGTGATACAAGTAAAGCGGTTCTTTAGCGGTAGCGTTATATGCTGCAAAAGCTTCATAAAAAGTAGGGGGGTGAAGTGTATAAACACGCACCGCATTTGCATTCATGTCACCAATTGCTTTAAACCAGCGGTCATATTCCGCACGTGTAATAGCGGCTTCACCAGGAAACGTTCCAGGTTTGGCCATGCCTAAGTTTACACCTTTAATAGTAAGAGGCTGCCATTTACCGTTTTCGTAAACTTCAAATGTTTGATCGTTTATACGAGAAGGATATGAAATGCCATTTTCGACAGCCAGCGTTTTTTGTGCTTTTTCAATAGGTGCTTTTTTGTCTTCGGCATTTGCCAAAATGGACTCCATCATTGGGATATACGTTTTCCAGTAAAAGCTCTTTTCAGCGTCTAATGATTCTGTAGACAGGAAAGAACGTAGTTTTGAGAAACCTGCAAAGCGGTAGAAATTCGGAACATCATTGATATCAACAAAATCCCCTGCAAAATAGTAAAGGTCGGCACCGTATTTCGATTGGTGGAACACTGCCGGGAAGTTCTGTGGAATGCCCGCTTTTTCCAACTTCTCTTTACCTGAATCCTGTAAGTCCCACTGGTAATCTGCAAGAACTTCCGTTTCTGGAGCAGCCAAATTAATGTCAAACCAATAATCGAAAGAAGGGCTCTCTGTCAAATCAAACTGAGCAATGCCTTGCTCAGTAAATGCAAGGTTAAGACCGTTGCTGCCAATTTCCTCAGCATCTTCAGAAAGCACAACAATTTCACCTGAATCGTCGTTAACTAACACAAATCCAGCACCCTCAAACTGCCATTGCTCACCATTTTTTTCGTAATTAGTAACAATCCACTGCGGAACGGCATCTGTAGAAGTTTGGAGCTCTTCAAAATAACGACCACTCCAACCGCTCCATTCAAGACCTAAAAACTTATTCATATCTTTAGATACTTCTGTAGAAGTCGGAGAAGCGAACGTGTTGAACTCCATGACTAAGTCTGTACCTTCAGACTGGACTTGCTGTTTAATCGCTTGCCACTCATCCATTTGAAGTCCGCCTGTGATCATAGATGAACTACCAGGTGTTTTTTCTTGAGTCTGCCACGGGAGATCTTCTTCGTAAACTCCATAAGAATCTGCCAAATAAATAAGGTCAGTTCCGGAATAATCTGTAGGTAATTCACGAATCGTATAACTTTCGTCTGTTTCATCTGGAACAAAACCGTAGTAATCGGTCGTAGCATTATAGGCCTGTTCTGTTTCAGAAACGTAGCGCTGATGATTTAAAAGCCATGTTAGACCTTTATGTTCCCTATAGCTTTCGGTGGGAACGGTTTTATCGATAATAGCGACATTAACTATTTTTTCTTCTTTTAAAAACCAAATTAAAATAGGGAGTGCAAGTAAAAGTATCACTCCACCAATAGACAAAATTATTTTTTTCATATGAACCGCTCATTTCTAATTTTAAAATATCACTCACAAGCCATTATAGCTTAAAAGACATTATAAATAGAAAGAAATTACCTTTTTTCTCAAAATAAAAAGACTCGATTTGGTCGAGTCTCTTCTTATTAGCTAGTCGATTTATACGGTGCTTTCTTCTTGATAAACAGGGACCCATCCTTCAGTTGTGACGAAAATACGAATGGCCACGACTTTCCGATCTTCAGCAAGAGTAAAGTAATGTGTGATGTTTTCAGGAACCGAAATGAGGTCGCCTGGCGTCAAATGAACTTCAAAGAAATTCTCATCTTTTCCTTGAATAATGAAAACCCCATGTCCGCTGACGATATAGCGTACTTCATCGTCTGTATGGATATGTTTGCGTTGGAAGTTTTTTAACAGCTCATCTAATTTAGGGTTAGAGTCTGATAAAGAAATAATATCCGCTGCCTGATAGCCTCGGCGTTCTGAGATATCACTGATTTCTGTTTGAAATGCTTGAAGAATTTCATCTTTATCGGTATCCGTCAAATCGAATTTTTCACGTAAATGCGCTGGTAATTTATCGATATCCCAATGCTCGTAAACAACCTCTTGTTGTTCCAAAAATGCAGCGACTTCGCTTTGCGCTTTAATCGTTTTTTCTGTTCCTTGAATTTTAATGATAGCCATGTTAATCTCCCTTTCTTACTTTAATTGTAGTTGTAAGGCCAATTGGTATTGAAACAAAAATTCACAAGCTTCAAGTAGTTTTTTCGCCTCAAAGCTATTTTTCCCCCAAACAGTAATTCCATGGTTACGGATTAGAACAGCTCCTTTATCTGCAGAAATAGTGGACTCAAACTCCCGCGTGAGTGTGGGAATATCTGCGTGATTTGCAATAATAGGAATTGTTAGGACCGCGTCTTCTTCCCACAACCCAAAAGCTTTAATCAGTTCCTGTCCTTGGAAGTCGATTTTTCCAGCGTCACCATATAATTCTGAAATGACATTATTAGCAACTGTATGGACGTGAAGGCTGCAACCGGCTTGGGTTTTTTTATAAATTGCACAATGCAATAAAGTTTCAGCAGAGGGTGTTAAAAATCTTTCGATAATAGGTTGTCCATTTCCATCCACTAGTAGAAAGTCTTCATCTGTACGTTTTTTCTTATCTTTGCCACTAGCAGTGACTAAGAATTCGAGTGGTTCATCAGCGACTTTAATAGCAAGATTTCCACTCGTCCCCATAAACCAATCGCGAACTGCTAGTTCATCTTTAACGTCCGCCAGTTCAAGCCATTTTTCATTCACTGCAATCATGACTTCACCCCTATATATTTATCCACTATAGCGATCACTTCGTGGAAAGTTTCGAATGGTTGATAATCGATTCTAGCATCTTTGCATTTTTCGGCCAGTAAATCTCTAGCGATGACAAAATCAGCTTCTTTAGCGGCTTCCCAGTCACTAATCGAATCTCCGATAACAATGCTGTTAGTGCCTTCGACTAAAAGTTCACGAATGATAGATGGTTTACAGCATCCACAGCCTTGACTCGTACAGATGTCATCACAGCCATGCGGAAACTCGATATTGATCAGATCTTTTGAAAAATCTGCGCTGTTGCAATAGATGTCGTCAAACGGACCGAAAGGGTCAAGAAGAGGATACACAAAAAAATCAATGCCACCGCTGACAATGTATAAAGAAAGTTCATGGTTTTTTACATAGGACACAAAATCACGAAAGCCTTCTCGTATTTCCGCTTGTTCGAGAACATATGAAATAATGTCATCTTTTTCTGCGACGGGAAGTAGTGAAAACATTTTCGCTACACCCTCACGTATAGTTATAGATTGGTCGAGAATTTGGTTTTTAATGGGCTCCCAACCAGGCGGATCGAATTTTTTCATGATGGCAATGATGTTATCGTTGGCTGTAATTGTGCCATCAAAATCGCAAAAAATAATTGGTTTGTTCAAGTTTTTGACCCCCATAACTCAAGTGCTGTTTGTAGTTGTTCGTGCTGTTTACTGGCATTTTGTAAGGTTTCTCCTTGCAGTACGGCATCAATCGCTTGTCTAAAAGCTTGTCCGCCGCCAACCGCTCCAGCTGGATGTCCGTGAACACCACCACCGGCATTAATCACACTATCGATGCCATAGTCAGCCATTAGCAATGGAACAAGTCCTGGGTGAATACCGGCTGATGGAACTGGAAAACTGCGTTTTAAGGGGCTTTCCTTAGTTAATTCTTCACCGAGTGACAGGGCAGAAGCTTTTTCCAATGCGACACTTCCGTAAGGAGATGGGAAAAGTGAGAAATCTGCGCCAGCATAACGGGTCAGTTTGCCAAGTGCCAGTGATGTGGCAAGTCCATAAAAAGCAGAAGAAGTAAAAGCACCGCTGAATGCGGGGTGTGCCATCAGAGGCAAAGCAATATCTTCGTCTTCAACGAGCTCTTGCATAACATCCAAGCCGTATGCGTGAACATTGAACAATAGCGCATCAGCACCTAGTTCGCGCGCTTTTTTGGCTTTTCCTCTCAGCTCAGAGGTTCGTCCTGAAAGGTTTACTGCATAAAGTGTACGGTGACCCGTTTCCTCATAAACCTGTTTTAATACTTCTTTGCCTGTAGTAATTCTCTTTTCAAATGGAGTCAGAGGGTTATCAAATAGAATTTCATCATCTTTAACGAGATCTACGCCGCCTAATGCTTGATGACGCAATTGAGTAGATAAGTACTCTAAGTCACGGCCGATGACGCCTTTGAATATGCTCATGAGAAGTGGTCGGTCAGTAACCCCAAGTGTATGGCGGATTTCTTCAATACCAAAGCGAGGTCCGGGAAAATGCTTCAATAAGTCATCGCTGAATTCCAGATCCAATAGCTTTACTTCACCATCCAAAGATAATTTTCCGAAAACGGTAGTTAAGATGGCCGGAAGGTCCGCTGAGAAATTTGCTGATGGATAAGCGATCGCAACTTCAGCTTTTATCAAACCTGGCTTTACTGGATGGGGATTTTCTTCAAATTCTTTTATGGAAATAACATTTCCTTTATGACGTTTTAATTGCTCTTGCTCAAGAAGTGGCAGGTTGGTCCAAGACCCGATTGTCAGTCCTAGCGCTATGCCTTCAGCTTTTTGCTCAAAAGATCCAGGATTTCCATATAATTGATAAATAGCAGTTAAAGTGCTCATTGAATTCACGCTCCTATGTAATGTTAAAAAATAAAAAACCTCTTCAAATAAGAAGAGGTTAAGGGCTTTAACAACTTCTTATTTCTCAGTCATTGTTTCTGACTGCAAGAATTAGCACCGTGTCCATTGCTGGACCGGTTGCCGGGTATCATAGGGCTTGTCCCTCCACCTGCTCTAAATAAGAAAGAATATGAAATTGGATAGCTTATTTTTATAAAGTGATTTAAGTAGTGATTATTCATGAGCGCACTCAGATTTCTTGAGATGCTGTCTAGAAGTAATTTTGATTATTTCACGTGTACAAGAGTCTGTCAACTCTATTGTTGCAAAATTGTTTTTATTTAAAAAATAGGATTGACAGTCAATTCTGAAACATGATAGGATTCTTTTCAGAACTTAATAGCGTGACTAGTAGTACTCTTATCAAGAGCTGGCAGAGGGATTTTGGCCCGATGACGCCCAGCAACCGACCGTAATACCGTTGTGAGACGGGGCGCTTTGGCGCCAGGATGAAATTCCTGCAAGGCACGGTGCTAATTCCATCAGAAATGTAATTTCTGAAAGATAAGAGGCATGGAATCTCTCTTATTCTGGCCTCTTTCTTTTAGAAAGAGGCTTTTTATATTGCAGAGAAAAAGGAGAGAAAACAATGACGCTTACTATTCCAACAACGTATAAAGGATTAACTGAAGCGACGGCAATTGCTTTAGCAAAGTCTGTCCATACCTTCGAGCCAACTGCCGAATTGAGTTGCCGAGAAATTGGAGACGGCAACTTGAATTATGTTTTCCAAATCGAAGATTCGAAAACAGGCAACCGTGTAATTATTAAGCAAGCACTGCCATATGCCAAAATCATTGGCGAAAGTTGGCCACTGACTTTAAAGCGTGCAACGATTGAAGCCAATGTTCTTAGAAAGCACGGGGAATTTGTGCCATCCTTGGTACCGGTCGTTTATGCGGCAGATGAAACATTGGCGATTACGGTGATGGAAGACTTGTCTCACCTTGTTATTGCACGAGAAGGGTTGATCAACGGACAAAATTTTCCTAAACTGTCGCAGGATATTGGAGAATACTTGGCGCAGACGTTGTTCCATACATCAGATTATGGTCTTCATCCTTTTGAAAAAAAACGTCTTGCTGCCGAGTTCACTAATCCAGAGCTTTGCAAGATCACAGAAGATCTTATTTTTACGGATCCATTTTTTGATCTTGAAACCAATAATTACGAATCACAGCTTCAATCAACTGCAGAAGCAATTTGGAAAGACCAGAAATTACAATTAGAAGTAGCTAAATTGAAAAAGAGCTTTTTAACTGAATCAGAAGCTTTGTTACACGGCGATCTTCACACAGGCAGTATTTTTGCCAATACAACTGAAACCAAAGTTATCGATCCAGAGTTTGGTTTTTATGGTCCAATTGGATTCGATGTTGGCTTATTCCTAGGCAATTTGATTTTCCAATGGATTACGCGTGAAGGTATTGAGCGTCAGGTGATTGCCTCACATATTGAGAAAACGTGGGAAGTTTTTGCTTTTTCGTTTAGTGATCTATGGAAAAGGGAGAGCGTTGAATCGTTTAGAGACACTCAAGGTTATTTAGAATTTGTTCTAGATAAAGTGTTAACAGATGCGGCAGGTTTTGCGGGCTGTGAATTGATTCGCCGAACGATTGGTTTAGCTCACGTGAAAGATTTAGACAGTATAGCGGAGACAGAAAAAAGAATTAACAGTAAAGAACAAGCGCTATCTATAGGGCGAGCATTGATCTTGCAGCGTCAACAAATTGACTCAATCACTGATTTTCTAAAGATTTTACAGGAGGTGCACAAATGAGCATTCCTTTATCTATCAAATGGAATGGTCAACAACTGACTATTCTAGACCAACAAAAACTACCACACCTTATCGAATACGTAACACTTGAAACTATAGAAGATGTTTACGAAGCCATCTTTTCATTAAAAGTTCGAGGTGCTCCAGCCATTGGCATCACAGCCGCCTATGGATTGGCTCTTGGAGCTCAGCGGCATGAAACGGTTTCACTGGGAGCTTTTCAGCAATACATAAAAAAAGATGTATCTTACTTAAACGCTTCAAGACCAACAGCCGTTAACCTAGCTTGGGCGCTGAATCGTCTCCAGGATAAAGTTAGTGAAGCAACTAATGTTGAGCAGGCAAAGCAACTATTGTTAGCAGAGGCCATTAAGATTCATGAAGAAGACGAAGCTTCTTGTCGACGTATCGGTGAGCATGCGTTGACGTTGTTAGAAGGGCGCACAAAAGTCATGACGATTTGTAATGCTGGTTCCATTGCGACTGCAAAATATGGCACAGCCCTGGCACCGTTTCATCTAGGCAGTGAACGCGGCCTTCATTTTGATGTCTATGCTTGCGAAACTCGTCCAGTTTATCAAGGTGCGCGTTTAACGGTATGGGAACTGCAACAATCAAACGTTGATGTGACCTTAATCACTGACAGCATGGCGGCACATACGATTAAAGCAAAAGGCATCGAAGCTATTATTGTCGGTGCAGACCGCATTGCCGCTAATGGGGACACCGCAAACAAAATTGGTACTTTTAATTTGGCTTTATTGGCCAAAGCTTTTAATATTCCTTTTTATGTTGCGGCGCCAGTTTCGACATTCGATTTGGAGATTGAAGACGGGACGGCAATTCCGATTGAAGAGCGCAACCCGGAGGAAATTACTCATATGAATGGACGGCCGATTGCGCCACTTGGCACAAAAGTATTTAATCCCGCATTTGATGTGACACCGTCGCAGCTGATTACCGCAATTATTACCGAAAAAGGCATTATTACCGCCGACTACCAAAAAAATATCTCTAGGTTGCTTGCCGCATCTATAAGAAAAGGAGAAAAAATATGAAAAAACAATCGTTCTGGCTACTTGTCACTTTATTATTAATCGGTATTGTATTGGGTGCTTGTCAACCTAAAGGAGAGGTTACAGAAGAAAAAACTTCTTTAGAAACAGAAGCAAAAACCTCAGCTCATCCGCTTGCAGGTAAAGAAATTGCTTTAATCATGCAGATCAACCTCGGTACTTTTTCTGCACAATACATAGCAGGTGTTGAAGAGCAAATTAAAAATTTCGGAGGCAAAGTGACGGTTTTCACTTCTGAAGGAGATTTGGCAAAAATGGCTTCTAACTTAGATGCTGCGATTAACCAAGGCGTCGATGGTATTTTAATTGATCACGGCACAAAAGAAGCGTTAAACCAAGGTGTGGAAAAAGCGCTAGAAAAAGGGATTTCAGTTGTGGCATTTGATGCAGGGATTGATATGGACGGCGTCGTTTCTTTGGAACAAGGCGATCAACAAATGGCACAGATGACTTTGGAAAAATTAGCACAAGACAATGAGGGCAAAGCCAATATCGTCAAAATTTGGACTGCTGGTTTTGCACCGATGGAAAGACGTCAAATAGCATATGAAAAATTCTTGGCAGATAACCCGAATATCCAAGAAGTCACAGCATTTGGATCTGCAACTAGCAATACGGCATTGGATACGCAGTCACAAATGGAAGCAATATTGAAGCAATATCCAAATGAAGGAGAAATTACAGCAGTATGGGCTTCATGGGACGAATTTGCTAAAGGCGCTGTTCGTGCTATCGAACAGGCTGGTCGGACAGATATTAAAGTTTATGGAATCGATATGAGTGATGAGGATCTTCAGTTAATGCAAAAAGAAAACAGCCCTTGGCTAGCTTCTGCAGCGGTTGACCCAACAGATATTGGGCGCATTCAAGTGCGCTATTTATACCAATTGCTAAATGGAGAACAGCCGGAAGAAAAAGTAATTCTAGAACCTATATTTATTGAGGCACAGAATTTACCGGAAGAAGCGGTGACAACCGATAAACTGAGCGACTATATAGAAGGTTGGGGGTCAAGTGACCAAGGTTATACAGATGATTTGCGTGAATTAGAAGGACAATAATTTTTATCAAATTGAGCTGTCCTGAAAAGTAGGACAGCTTTTTTACCAGAAAGGAGCATTGTTATGGCGGAACCTTTACTTTCGATGTCGGCGATTGGAAAAAAATTCGGTACAGTGACAGCGTTGCAAAATGCAGAGTTCCACTTAAAAAAAGGTGAAGTTCATGCCATTCTAGGCGTCAATGGTGCGGGCAAAAGCACATTGATTAAAATCCTGTCCGGTGTTTATCAACAAGATAACGGAACTATCTATTTGGATGGTTCTCTTGTTCAACTAGCCACGCCAAAGTCAGCTAAAGAAAAAGGGATTTATTGTGTCTATCAGGAAGTAGACACTGCAATTGTGTCGGACTTAACGGTAGCAGAAAACATCTTGCTCGATACATTTGCCAACAAGGGTAAGTTGTTTATCTCAAGACAAAAACTCAACGACAAAGCTCGAATGATCTTACATGAGTTGCAAGTAGAACATATTAATGTGCAACAAAAAGCGATGCACCTAACTTTAGCGGAAAAACAGATGGTGTTAATTGCAAGAGCATTGGTCCATTCAGCAAAAATCATCATCTTTGATGAACCTACAGCTCCTTTATCAATTCATGAATCGGAAAAATTGTATGCCGTTATCTCGAAACTAAAACGAAAAGGCGTTGGATGTGTCTTTATTTCGCATCGGTTGCCAGAAGTGTTTGAAATTAGTGACCGGATTACCGTGATGCGTGAAGGAGCCTGGGTTGAAACTTATGCTACAGTCGCTGCCGATCAAAGTCAGGTGATAGAAGCAATGCTTGGTGAGGCACTGAGCCATGAATTGGAACCAAGCACGCACTTTCAAGGTGCACCTTTTCTGCAAGTGGAAAATTTATCGGATGGTGACAAACTTAAAAACTTGTCGCTTACGGTTTCATCAGGCGAAGTGGTTGGTGTGGTCGGTCTCGTCGGTGCCGGAAAAACGGAACTTGCAAAAGCTTTATTTGGAGCAACTCCTCTTACGTCAGGCACGATAAAGCTTGAAGGCAAGGTGACCAAAATCAAGCACCCAGCTGACGCCATCAAAGCAGGAATGGCATTAATTCCTGAAGAACGGAGAAAAGAAGGGTTATTTGTTCAGGAATCACTGGAGATTAACGCCACATTTCCAAACTTGAAAAAATTCTCTAAAGGTTTGTTCATAAACCGTAAAGCTGAAAAAAGGTATGCAAATGAGATTATTGAACGTTTGCGCGTTAAAACTAGCAGTACTGACACTGCGCTTCTTCATCTAAGTGGTGGAAACCAGCAGAAAGTAGCAATTGGTAAATGGATTTCGCTCGATTCTGCTTTGTATCTATTTGATGAACCGACTAAAGGTGTGGATATTGGAGCGAAAGTGGATATTTTTAAATTGATCCGTCAATTGACGGAAAAAGGCAAAGGGTGTTTGTATTTTTCTAGTGAAATTCATGAAGCGATCGGAATTTCTGATCGTATTCTCATTATGCACAATGGTCAAATCGTGAAGGAATTGTCACGGCAAGAAGCGACCCAAGAAAGGATTTTGTTGTATGCAAGTGGTGGAAAAGAACAATTTTGAGAAAAACAAGAGCTCAGTAAAAAACAATGCGGTTCAGTTTCTATTCAAATATGGCGCAATTGCTTTGCTGGTGTTTATCATTTTTTATTTTAGTACAATCAGTGATGCCTTTTTTACATATGATAATTTCACGGACATTTTACGCTCGATTTCCATTGTGACATTATTAGCTTTAGGCGTGACGTTCACGCTTGTAGTAGGTGGCTTTGATCTGTCAGTGGGTTCGACAATGTCATTTTCAACCGTCGTTTCTGCATCATTAATGGTGTGGTACGACATGCCGTTGTGGCTTGTTCTTATTCTGCCATTATTAATTGGAGTTTTAGTTGGTCTATTTAACAGCTTTCTCATTGTGATTATTGGCATTCCAGACTTGCTCGCAACTTTGAGCGTGATGTATATCGTAGCTGGTTTGCACCGAACTTATACGGAAGGCTACTCAATCTATAATAATATGCCTCTAACTTCAGGGAGCACCGCGCCTGGTCAATTGTCGGACGCCTTTCTTTGGATTGGCCAAGGACAATTAATGGGCCTGCCAGTTCCTGTTTGGATTATGCTAGTGATGGTTACGGCATCTTATATCGTACTGCACCACACTCGTTGGGGACGAATTCTTTATATGACGGGTGGGAATGCTGAAGCTGCTACGTTGTCAGGAGTTAACGTTAAAAAAGTGAAATTTACAGCTTATGTGGTATCTGGTATCTTTGCATCAATGGCCGGTATCCTCTTTACGGCACGTGTAGGTTCGGGACAAATTGATGCGGGAGCTCCCTTAATGATGGAGGCGGTGGCGGCTGTCTTCGTGGGATATTCAGTTTTAGGAGCAGGTAAGCCAAATGCTTTAGGTACATTTTTCGGTGCAGCAGTTATTGGGATTTTGTTGAACGGACTGACGATACAGAACCTTCCCTATTATGCTTTCGATATTATTAAAGGAAGTGTATTAGTCGCTGCCTTAGCTGTTACTTATATTTATGCTAAAAAGAAACTCAACAGAACATAATTTCTACAAAAAAAGGCTCCTTATATAGGAGCCTCAGCTTGTAGACAAAAGAATACTTACTCATTTTTTTGTATGCAGATGGGATTCTCCGCCCCCAGTGGACGCTTTCCACGGACTCCGCGCTGAGCCTCCTCGTCGCAAGCTCCTGCGGGGTCTCATCACTTCGTTTTTCCGCTGGAGTCGCCACTGGCTGCTCCGAATCCTTTAGTGAGTAGAAAAAATCTTTCCATAAGTTACTTTTAATATGAAGCGTCTTAAAGGATCTCACTTTATTTGTAGCAAGAAGCCTTCAACTGGGCTGGTCCACGGAAAGCGAAGTGGCCAGCCCAGTTGAAGAGTATGCATCACTATTCAGTTTAATAAGACTTTGTCTACAGTCTGAAGGCTCCTTATATAGGAGCCTTTTTAATATCGACTTATTTATCCGGTGCATAACTAGCAATCAAAACACCTGAATCGGTTGAACGAACATTTTGTAGGTTGAACATTTTCTGATCGGCATTTTCCTTGAATAACCGTTTTCCTTCACCCAATACAAGTGGGAATGTCATTAAATGAAGTTCATCAATCAAATCATGTCTTAGCAAGGTTTCGATAAGTTCGGCACTTCCATAGACCAATAATCGTTGACCGGTTTTTTTAAGTTTAGCCACTTCTTGGGCTACGTTGCTCGTGATTAGACGTGCGTTCCATTCTGTACGCTTTAAGCTTGTCGAAACAACATACTTTGGTAATTTGTTGATTCGTTCAGCAAAGCCTTCTTCATCTTCTGCAGAAGGCCAAGCGGCGGCAAACCCTTCATAAGTTACGCGTCCAAGCAACAAGGCATCACTGCTAAACAGCAGATCCAATTGAAATTTAGCAATTTCGTCATCCCAGTAAGGTGCTGTCCAAGACGGTTCTTCCATAACCCCATCAAGTGTTAAATACATAGCCACAATAATTTTTCCCATAATCATTCTCCTTTGTGAATGAATTAATAGCGGGCGGTTCTTGAAGCATGATAGTTAGGTTGTCTATAGCTTTAATTCGATTTCAATTAGAAAACTCCTTTAAAGTTCTTTTGGAAATTAGCAGCTGTTTAAATAATAAAAAAGAATAAATTTACTTTTTTATAAAAAATAACAGTTTTTAGTATTTTTCAAGTAAACTATAACTACTGTATAAATAGGAGTGATAAATAATGCAATGCAATAGCTGCACAGTTGCAGCCATCAAATTTGAAATTAAGCTAGAAGGACAAACAAATCTTTCGGCGTTGCCAATGGTCATAGAGCACTTGAAAAGAAGAGAAATTGATGTTGTTTTAAAAGGCAACAAGCTGCAAATAGATGAAAAAGGTGCAAGAGAATTCCTCGATTTTTGCAATGATTTACTAGTGATGGAGACTGCTACTTTTCGTATTAACCAGGAAGCTTGGCAGCCACTACAAGAGATGTCAAAAGTTTTCGCTATGGAATGGATCGATGCCGTCATTAAAGAGGAGCGGATTGTTTGTCACTATCAACCGATTGTAGACGGCGATGAAAATATTTATGCGTTTGAAATGCTAGCGCGTTTCCAAAACGAAGATGGTTCAATGATTTATCCAAATGAAATTTTTCCTGCGGCAAAAACACGTGGTCGTTTATATGCACTCGACCGGGTTTGCAGGATGACTGCGGTGAAATATGCAGCCGCATTAAATGGAACAAAAGCGTTTATCAACTTTATCCCGACCTCGATTTATTCACCCGAATTTTGTTTGCGGTCGACCATCGCATTGTCTGAGAAATTAGGGGTAAACCCAAATTCGTTAGTGTTTGAGGTAGTGGAAACTGAAAAAGTAGACGACATCGATCACTTAAAGAAAATTCTCAGTTATTATAAATCGAGAGGCTTTGACTACGCATTAGACGATGTTGGCGAAGGGTATAGCACGATTGAATTATTGGCTGATTTAAAGCCTAAGTATATGAAACTCGACATGCAATTTGTTCAAGGCGTTGCAACGGATACCAAAAAACAAGAAATCGCCAAAAAGTTTCTGGAAAAAGCTCAAGAAATTGGCTCGATTCCATTAGCAGAAGGTATAGAAACACGTCAAGATTTTGATTGGCTAAAGCAGCTCGGTTATCAATTATTCCAAGGGTATTATTTTGGAAAACCAGCAGCAACGCCTATAACTGTAGTTCAAACCCCAACAACTTAACTAGTTGTTGGGGTTTTTTATCAAAGTATTTATACTGAGAGAATAAATAAAAAGAAGAGGCGATAAAATGATATCCTTTATTTTGACATTAAGACGCATGCTAAAAGCCTTTTTTCAACTGATTAAGGATAAAGAATTCCAAGTATTGCTTGGATTAACGGCAGTGATTTTGTTATCGGGCACGATTTTTTATTCGACAGTAGAAGGCTTTACCGTAGTGGACGCATTGTATTTTAGTGTCGCAACATTAACAACTGTTGGGTCAGCAACTCTAGAACCAGCAACTGATTTCGGTAAAATTTTCACCATCTTATATATGATTACAGGTATTGGCGTTATGTTGAGTTTAATCTTGAAAGTATCTGTGCAAATGCAAAACAAAAAGAAACAAACGGATTTAAAATAAACAGCCGGGATTCTTCGACTATGAAGAATCCCGGCTGTTTATTTTCTCAACAACAAATAGATGAAGTAAGGCGCACCGATTAACGCGGCCATAATGCCTGCTGGAATACCTGAAGGCTCGAGTAAGTTTCGTCCGATTGTGTCTGCTAGTAACAATAGCCAACCACCTATCAAAATCGCAAGTGGTAAAAACAATTGATGTCGCGGTCCAACGATGGCTTTGGCGATATGCGGGGCCATTAGCCCGATAAACGCGATTCCACCAGTAACAGAAACCGCAGAAGCGGCTAAAGCGACAGCTGCCAGTAGCAACACAAGTCGTTCTTTTTCAATAGAAACACCAATCCCGACAGCGACAGGATCGCTCAGCCCAAGAACGTTCATGCGGTTTGCTTTATATAACGTAAACGGGATTAATACCAATAACCACGGAAGAATAGCAATGATAAATGGCCAATCCGCTCCCCAAATACTACCTGCTAACCAATTGGCGATAAAATCAACTTTTTCTGGTTCAGCAGAAGAAATGAGCACAATCATAACACCAGAAAGTGCCATCGAAAAGCCGATTCCGACGAGAACTAATCGAACAGGTTGTAGCCCTGTGCTTCGAGAATAAGAAAAAGCATAAATTAATATAGCCGTTAAAAGTGCACCACCAAAAGCGACAATCGGTAGCAAGTAAGCAAAAGCCCCAACTTCAACTGGGATAAATAAGAAGAACACCGCAATGGCAACACCAGCTCCAGAATTGATCCCAATGATTCCAGGGTCTGCCAAGTCGTTACGCGTCACACTTTGTAAAATAGCGCCAGATAAAGCGAGTGCCATTCCGGCTAGTAAGGTAATTAAAATTCGCGGCAAGCGAATTGAAAACAAAATAAATTCTTCTTTAAATGTTCCTTGTCCCAATATAGCAGGCATTAACCGATCATAAGAAATAGGTGAATAACCTAAGCCCATACTGAGCATAGCTGTTAGTAAAATCAGTGCCAGCAAACCATAATACGAAATTCGTTGCTTTTTGCGTAAACTAGGATGAATCATGCGAATGCTTTGCCTCCTTTACGAACGATGATTAGGAAGAACGGCAAACCGAGAATTGCAATGATTGCGGCGACTGGAGTTTCAAAAGGCGCGTTGATTGTCCGGCCAATTAAATCGGCGAGCAACATAAAAATCGCTCCAGCTACGGCAGACATCGGAATGATAAAGCGGTAATCGGTTCCAACAATCGCACGAACGATATGGGGAATCATCAACCCGATAAATGCCATATTGCCAGCTAGTGCCACAGCAGCACCTGCAAGAAGAGTAATGACGATAAAAAGAATCGCTTTAATTTGCGCCGTTTTTTGTCCTAAGCCAATTGCAGCTTCTTCACTTAAACTTAAAATAGTTAATTGCCGTGCTAACACGAAGGCCACGAGTAACGACACAGCGATAAAAGGAACCACTACTTGTAGTTGTCCCCAAGAAGTGCCGATCAATCCACCCGCGGTCCATTGTGAAACGTTTTTTGAGATATTAAAGTAAAGACCAATACCTTCAGCAATCGCCGTTAAAAATGCCGATATCGCGGCCCCAGCGAGCACAATGCGAAACGGTGAAAATCCACCTTTTTTAGCGGCGCCAATCCCAAACACTAACGCAGCACCCACCGCGGCACCGATAAAACAAGCGATCATAATACCGAAATAATTTGCCGCCGGAACAAACGCTAAAGTAAACGCAAGCGCGGCATTAGCCCCAGCTGTTAAACCGAGAAGCCCCGGGTCAGCCAGTGGGTTGCGCGTCATGCCTTGCATCATCGCACCGGATACAGCAAGTGCAGCACCTACAAAAATGGCCGCGACTTCACGTGGCAATCGAATTTCGCGAATCACACCAATATGATCGCTAGAAGAAGTCGAAAACAAAGCGAGTCCGACTTCTTTTAAACTGATATCCGCCGCACCGAAAATTAAAGAAATCATCAAGGTCAGTGCGAGTAAGACAAAACTCAAAGTTAATTTAATTGGAAAGGGAATTTTAGGTGTCATTAGTCATCATCTTTTCCTAAGAATAAAAGAGAGATTCTTTAACAGAATCCCTCTTTTTTTGTTATATAAATTGGACTCGCTAGTATTGCCTCACTCACCTAAAAAGTTTTCGATAAAGAAATCCAATTGGTATTCGAGTGTGAGGGGGTCGTTAAAGTAAAATTCTTTGGCGTTGGCTTCAAAAATTTGTCCGCTTTTGGCAGCCGGAGTGTTTTTGTAAACATCTGTTTCTTGGAAGGAGTTATCTTGCGTGCTGTCTTTACTAAAGATAACGTAATCACCCATGTATTCCGGTAATACTTCTTGAGACAACATGTAATAGCCGTCTGCTAACGCCATTTCTTCTACTTTTTCAGGCATTTTTAATTTCATTTCTTGGTAGAGAATTTCGGTTCCGCGTCCCCAGTTATCTCCGAAAACGTATAATTGCTTATCGAAGTTCTCAATAACCGAAACAGTGGTATCTTGTCCGATTTTCGCACGAATGTCTTCTCCAGCTTGTTGCGAACGTTCTTGGAAATCGGTAATCCACTCTTGCGCTTGCTGTTCTTTGTTCAGTAATTTCCCGATTTCAAGATGTTGTTCCAAATAGCTTAAATTGCCGTATGTAAATGTCACAGTTGGAGCGATTTTATTTAATTTGTCAATATTATTGATAGTGGACCCACCAATAATCAAGTCTGGACCTAATTCAATAATTTTTTCAAGGTCTGTGTCGGCTACTTCTTCTACATCTTTTAGTTGCTCTTCAAAGCGAGGATTCATTTTTGACCAAGAATCGACACCGACTAATGGAACGTCTAGAGACATTACGTCTCCGCTATATGTAGATAAAACAATAACGCGCTGTGGATCAGCTGGAACTTCTACAGGACCATTTTCAGATTCATAAGTAATCGTGTCAGAGCTGGTGTCGCTCGTTTCTTTTGCAGCAGTATCAGAATTACAAGCACTAAGAAGAAGTAGTAAAGAAAATAAAGTGAAAGGTAAAAATAGTTTTTTCATATGGGTTAAACTCCTTTGATTAAGTTATAAGTTGTACACATCGGTTTTTGCGTTCGCGGATCAAGCCCGATTTCTGCATCAATTCGAAAAACTTCTTTCAGAACGGGTTGCGTAATTACGTCATGGCAATTGCCGGCTTTAACGATTTTGCCGTCTTTCATCGCAATAATATGGTCTGCAAAACGAGCGGCTTGGTTTAAATCGTGAAGCACCATAATGATGGTTCGTTCTTGCTCTTTGTTAAGTTGTTGCAAAAGCTCCAATATTTCTAGCTGATGCGCCATGTCCAGGTACGTTGTAGGCTCATCTAAAAAAATCATTTCAGTTTCTTGTGCAAGTGCCATTGCAATCCATACACGTTGGCGTTGACCACCAGATAACGCATCGACCGGATGGTATTTAAAAAATTGTGTACCGGTAACATCGAGTGCCCAATTGATGATGTCATAATCTCTTTTAGACAGACGGCCAAATCCTTTTTGGTAAGGAAAACGACCGTAAGAAACGAGTTCACCAACTGTAAGTCCGGCAGCACTATCAGGTGTTTGCGGAAGAATTGCCATTTTCTTTGCGAGTGATTTTGTGTGTTCTTGTGCAATATTGCCGCCATCTAAAACCACTGTTCCGGATTGATGCGGAATCACACGAGTCATTGCTTTTAAAAGTGTAGATTTTCCACAGCCATTCGAACCGATGATTGTCGTAATCTTTTTATCCGGAATTTCAACAGACAAATCCTTCACAATCAAGCGATCTCCGTAGCTAATATTTAGCTCCTCGGTGAATAAGCGCACCATTTCCAAATCCTCCTTTGCAATATTTAATGTATTTTTCATTGATAATGATTATCATTTTCAGTACAATACACACTATAAGACTAATTTTTAAGCTTGTCAATACAGAATCTGATAGGACAGGAGTGAGGTATAGATGGGGAAAAGTGTGCTTTTTGATGTAACAATTATCGGTGGGGGACCTGCAGGTTTGTACTCTGCGTTCTATAGTGGCTTACGAGAAATGAAAACAAAGATTATTGAATTTCAACCGCAATTGGGTGGAAAGATTCATGTTTATCCAGAAAAAATGATTTGGGATGTTGGAGGACAGCCTCCGATGCAAGGTGCTAAATTGATTGATCAGCTAGTAGCACAAGGACTGACATTTCAGCCAGAAGTGGTATTGAATGAAAAAATAGAAGCGATTGCCAAAAACGAAGAGGGACTTTTTGAATTGAAAGGTTCTTCAGGAGAGGTGCATTTGTCGAAAACAGTTATTGTGGCAGTAGGAGGCGGTATTTTGAACCCTCAAAAGCTACAAATCGAAGGAGCAGAACGTTTTGAAGTATCCAATTTAAATTACACCGTAAAATCTTTAGAACGCTTTAAAAACAAAACCGTGCTCATCTCTGGAGGAGGCAACTCAGCAATCGATTGGGCGAACGAGCTCGAGCCTATTGCTAAGCAAGTGTACATTACGTACCGTAAACCAGAACTCGCAGGGCACGAAGCACAAGTAACGCAGTTGATGAACGGATCAGCAATTTGCTGTTTGGAGACCAACATTACGCGCCTGATTGCATCGGACGACCGGGATGCTATTGAATTTGTTGAGCTAACTCATCAAGGAACAGGAGAAACTCAAATTCTCTCCATTGATGAAATGATCATCAATCATGGCTATGAACGAGATATTAGTTTGCTAGGTAACAGTCCTTTAAACATCGACATCGCCGACGACTATTACATTGCAGGAACACCAAGCAGTGAATCTTCTGTTGAAGGTCTGTTTGCAGCCGGTGATATTTTACAGCACGAGGCGAAACTGAATTTAATTGCGGGAACATTCCAAGATGCTGCTAACGCCGTCAATAAAGCCAAACAGTGGATTCAGCCAGACGCGCGTAAAGTTGCCATGGTGTCTTCGCACAACGAAGTGTTTAAAAAGCGTAACAAAGAGTTGGTCAAACAACTGTTTGTGTGAGAGAAAGGTACATCCATTTAAAATCTTTAAACGCACCTTTATTTGTAAAAAATGTATGGTAAAGTGTGGTAAAAGGGGGATGTGCCATGGGGTGGATGATCATAATAGTCATAGCGTATTTGCCAATTTTTTATCGAATTCATAAACGCCTAAATTTTCTTGAGAGTGAAGTAGCTAGGTTGAAAAAAGAGCAGTAAAATAGGAAAACGCCTAACCTAAAGGTTAAGCGTTTTTTTGCGGAGCAGTTATTTATAACCCAACGCAACTGCATTTGCGCGTTCTTTTTTGCCATGTAATACATAATAAAGAATAGAAGTAGCAAGTACAACAAAGCCTAAAATTCCATAAAGTGAAGAATAACCGATTAGTGGAATGATAAAACCAAGCAGGTAAGGTCCAAAACCTAATCCTGCATCCATCGCGATGAAAAATGTCGATGTCGCAAGTCCCATTCGGTGAGTCGGCGTTAACTTTATGGCTACAGCTTGAGTCGTCGACTGCATATTGCCGAATCCAAATCCAATTAATGCGCCTGCGACCAATAAGCCGGCACTACTGCTAGATACATTCAACAAAAACAATCCTGCTGCAAAAAGCACAAATGCTGGGTACATAATAAAGTTGGCGCCTTTTAAATCCATCAGTCGTCCTGTAAATGGACGAGATAGTAAAATGGCAATTGCATAAACCAAGAAAAAGTAACTAGCAGCTTGCACAAGGTTTTCTTCATTTGCATAAAAGTTAATAAACGACAGAACACTCGAATAACAAAGTGCGACAACTAAACAAATAATGGCGATGGGCACGGCTTTGGGCTCAATAAATCCTGAGACCTTGAACCCTTTCGTAACGTGAGTTGTCGGAGGTGCTTCTACTGGCGGTACATAGACTAACAAAGAGACGATTAAGCTGACTACACCAAGAACTAAACAAACAGTAAAGATCATTTCATAACTGCTGTACTGACTCAACATCAAGCCAATAAACGGGCCAAAAGCTGCTGCCAAAGTCGAACTCATACTAAAATAGCCGATGCCTTCACCTTTACGGGTCATGGGGATAATTTGCGCCACAATGGTTCCTGCAGCAGTGCTGGCCATCCCTAAAGTCATGCCATGAAGAAAACGATTAGCCATTAAAAACGGCAGTCCCAAATTCAAGAAGTAGAAAAACGTCGTTAACGTAAATAAGGTCGTACCAACGATCATCGTTCTTTTACGACCTATTTTATCAATGCTACGGCCGATGAAAATTCGGCCAGTTAAGGCGCCTAAGATGAATATTCCTGTAACCAATCCGGCTTCACTTGTTGAAGCGCCGTATTCTGTTACTGCGTAAACGGCGATGGTCACCATTAGCAAGTAAAAAATGAGGACCAAAAAGAAATTTACCAATGAAGTCAGGATAAAATCTCTTGTCCATAAAGCAGGTTTAAATTTGTTCATAATGAGAGGCTCCTTGTTAAGAGATAATAATCAGATGGTACGAAAAATCAAAAATAAACAGACAGCCCAAACTAGGCCATCTGCTTATTTCACTTAGTTTGAAGTTGTGGCTTCAACCAGGCCGACAACTTTTGTAATGACGAGCTCGCTGCCGAGCATCGGTGATTCTTTTTTTGGTTCATTGCTGTCGCCACTAGGTTCAGGGCGTTTGTGAGCTTGTTTAAACGCATCACTTGTTTTCCATGCTTCAAAATTTTCGAGCGTTTCCCAATACATATTAACGTTTAGCTCATCGTATTCAGCCAAATTTTGCGTGATCGCGACTTCGACTTTGATAAAGCCTTCCATTTGTTGCAGCGGGCCTGGACGTGAAAAGTTAGGAGCCATTTTTTCTGCAAATCCAGGTTTCATTTTAATGCGGTTCGATACGATATACATGAAAGAGCTCTCCTTTTTGTTTGTATTTAAAGTACTAACTATTGCTTACTTTATCACATTCATCGAACGAACTAGTTGCGCCAACGATCAAAAACTTTTACTATTTTCCAAATGCACCGTGCAATTATATAATGAACAGTCCCATTTGTTTTCAGCGTTCGTCAAAATCGTAATGGATGTATTATCTAAAGACTTTTTTGTGAATTTTTCAGGCAATAGTTTTTTTAACGTCAAACCAATCAATCCCCCGTGACTCACAAGCAACGCACGTTGTCCTTTGAAATTGACTAACACATCTTCAACAGAAGAAATGCCTCTTTCTGCTGCATCGTCCAAATCTTCCATGTCTAAGTCGAGAGTTCGCCAATCGGTTCCCCATTTTTCAATGCGTTCTTGCTCAGTCGTGCCTTCGATTTTACCCCCGCTTCTCTCGCGAAGTCGTACATCAAAATGACTTACTGGTAAATTGAGTTTCTTGCCAATAATTTCAGCTGTTTCTTTTGCTCGAGCCAAGTCGCTTGAGATGATTAAGTCCCATTCGTCTTCTTGAGCTAAGCGTTCTGCGAGTGCTTCTGCCTGCTGTTGTCCTATATCATTAAGTGAAACGTCCGCAGACCCTTGCGCGATGCCTTGTATATTCCAATCCGTGATGCCGTGTCGTACAAATCCGATTGTGGTCATGAAAGCCATCTCCTTTGCTATACTTCTTTAAAGGATAACGGAAACCGAAAGAGCAGACAAATGTTAACAAAAGCTAAAGCGAATTACGCTTAGTTACCAATTTTAAGTAGGGAGGATAACTAATGAAAAAAGTAGCTTACGATAGTTATTATGAAGAAGAAAACTATTTTGGAAATCCCTATCCAGGTCTTGTAGCATTTTTTACAAATATCGAAATAAGAGGAACGGTTTTGGATTTAGGCTGTGGGCAAGGTCGGGATGCCTTACCATTAGGCAATCTAGGTTATAAAGTAATCGGCGTCGATCACTCGAGTGTTGGTATTGAACAACTAAATCAACAAGCAAAACTTCAAAAGTTACCGGTAGAAGGACGTGTTGGAAATGTTTGCGATTATCCGATTTCAGCAGAAATTGATATTGTGTTACTAGATTCCATGCTGCATTTTTATAAAAATGACTTGGCTAAAGAAACGCAGTTTGTGGAGAAAATACTAACAGAGTTAAAGGGTGGGGGCATCTTTGTAAACTGTCTCCTTAAGGGGCAACAACGCGAAGATACATTAAAACATATCATTGAAAAGTCACCATTTGAATGGGACATTTTGCTAGATGATTATACTGAATACAAAGAAGCGAATGCTGAGTTTCATTTGTTTGCGATTAAAAAAAGAAGTTAAAGTCACAATTAAAACCCCTTAAGACGAGCAATTGCTCATTTTAAGGGGTTTTAATTGTTAAGCTGTTTGTCGTTTCTTTTCGTTTTTATCAATGAGGGTAGTGCCGACTAAGTCTCCTGTAACGTTAAGCCCTGTGGCACCCATGCCGACTAATGCATCAATAGCAGTCAGCAATGCGACCGCTTCGATCGGTAAGCCTAATTGAACAAATACCGTTGCAATCATCACAATACCAGCACCCGGTACACCTGCAGTGCCCACTGATGCAAGTGTTCCGATAAGAACAACCATCAGCATTTCAGAAATACTTAACGGGTCTCCAACGAGATTGGCTGCGAAAACCGCTGAAACGGCAATCCGAATGGCTGCGCCGTCCATATTGATCGTGGCACCGAGCGGCAAACTAAAACCATATAAACTTTTGGATAGCCCTAAATTCTTCGCAGCATTCAAGGTTAATGGCAATGTACCCGAGCTACTTTGAGTGACAAATGCCGTTAACATTGGCGTACGAGCTTGTTTGAAGAAATCCAATGGGTTTATTTTGAATACCAATAGGAGCACTACATACAACACAATTTGCACAATCAGTGCGACGTATAATACTAAGACCATCTCACCTAATGAAAAGAGGGTATCTAAGCCTTGATTTCCTACTGTTTTTGCCATAATCGCAAAAATACCAATTGGCACATATTGAAGAACGGCTTTTAAGACGAGCAAAGTCATTTCATTTAGCGCATTTACGGTTTTATATAAATGCTCGCCCAAACTTGCCAGTTCAGCGGAATTACGCATGTAAGACAAGGCGATACCGAAGGCAAAAGCGATAAAAATAATGCCGAGTAAATTGAGTTCAGTAAACGCTGTAAAAATATTAGAAGGGACAATGTTCAACAGCACACTGATGATGCCTGGGTTTTCCGGTACATCAAAAGTTTCGTTGCCTTGCAATTGCATCCCCATACCGGGTTTTAATAAGCTAGCTACTGTAAGCCCCACAATAATCGCAAACGCAGAACTCAACGTGTAATAGATAAACACTTTTCCACCCATTCGTCCCAGATCGCCAATAGATGATTGATTAATTCCGACCATCATGGTGAATAAGATTAAAGGAACGATTAAGAAGGTTAATAATTTCAGCAATAAGTCGCCTAGAGGTGCCAAAACAGCTGCTTGCTCTCCGAATATTAACCCAACGGCAACGCCGAGTATAAGTGCAATCGTAATTTTTAAAATCAATGAAGCATTTAAATACTTCGCCCAGATGGTTTTCATAACGTACCTCTCATTTCTACAAAAGTTAAATCCCTATAAAGTCTATCGGAATTCATCTTATTAATTTATATCAAGGGGGTAGGAGTGTCAATGCATCTGCTTGTTTATATAAAAAAACCCGTTCCTGAAGAGAAAGGAACGGGTTATTAGTGTTATAGACGTCTGTGCGACATTGCTTCGCGCATATCTTGGAGTGCTTTTTTTCCATCATCGCCACGAAGAATCATTAAATTGGTATAAAGAGCGTCGATTAAACTCAATTGAGCAATTCGTGAAGAAAGAGCTTCTGAACGGAAGTCTGTTTCTTCGGAAACGGTATAAAGAGCAATATCCGCTTCTTTAGACAACGGCGATTTAGCGAAATTAGTCACAGAGATAATGGTTACACCTTTTTCTTTCAATACACGGAGCACATCGAGTACATCAGTTGTTGAACCTGAATGGGAAATGACAATTGCCACATCATCGGATTGAAGCTGAGAAGCGGCCATAAGTTGCATGTGGGAGTCTAAATTCATTGAAACGTGAAGACCTAAACGAACAAACTTATGGTATCCATCCATCGCGACCATCGCCGATCCGCCATTGCCGTAAAAATCGATTTTTCGAGCGTTCATTAATTTTTGAATCGCTTGTTCCATCGCTTCATCATCGACAATTTGCAAAGTATCTTCCAAAGTTTTGATGTTGGAGCGGAAAACTTTTTCCGTAACCGCATTAATGCTGTCGCCTTCTTCGATTTTTTCATGAATGTCTTTTAAAGGGGCGACAACTTCGGCAGCAAGTGAAATTTTAAAAGCTTGGAATCCTTTAAAGCCAATGCGTTGGCAAAAGCGAAAAACAGTAGATTCGGCAAGTCCTAATTCATCCGCAATTTGATTGATCGTCAAATGAATAATATTCTTTGGGTCATTTAATACATAATCGGCAATCTTTTTTTCTTTTTCACTAAAATGGCGGTAACTACCGCGTATGGCAGCCAGCGCAAATTGCTGTTGTTTCATGATCCGCGCCTCATTTCTTTAAATAATATCTGTCTATTATAGAATAACATGTTGCGTACGGAAAAATATTTGATACAATGAATTCAATAAAGAAAAATATTCTTTTTCAAAGAGGAGGATTTTTAATGGAAATTGGAATTATCGGTTTAGGGAAAATGGGATTAAACTTAGCACTTAATTTAATCGATCATAACCACAAAGTCGTCGGCTATGACAGTCATGCAGTAATCGAAGAGAGCAATTTTAACCAAGTTTCTTCTATTGAAGCCATGGTGAAAGAACTAAAAGCCCCGCGTACGCTTTGGTTAATGGTACCAGCTGGAGAAATTACAGAATCTGTTATTCAAGGATTGATCCCGCTACTCGAAGAAGGAGATTCAATTATTGATGGTGGAAACTCCAACTACAAAGACACTGTACGTCGTGCAGCAAACTTAAAAGAGCACGGAATATTCTTCTTTGATTGTGGAACAAGTGGCGGAACAGAAGGCGCGCGTCACGGAATTTGTTCAATGATTGGTGGCGATGCTGAGAAATTCAAAACAATCGAACCACTCTTGAAAGACATTTCTGTACAAGATGGATATTTATATACCGGTGAAGCTGGAAGCGGTCATTTCTTGAAAATGATTCATAACGGAATCGAATACGGCATGATGCAATCTATTGCAGAAGGCTTTGACATCCTTAACAAAAGTCCATTTGGGTATGACTTTGAAAAAGTGGCTGACGTTTGGAATAACGGCTCTATTATCAGTTCGTACTTAATGGAGATGACCAAAAATGCATTTTCAAAAGACGCTAAACTAGAAGGCATCAAAGGGGTGATGAACTCTTCTGGAGAAGGCAAGTGGACAGTAGAAACAGCGCTAGATTTGAACGTTCCGGCGCCGGTCATTACCTTGTCGCTGATGATGCGCTATCGTTCGTTAGAAGAAGACACATTCGCAGGAAAAGTCGTCGCAGCTCAGCGCAACGAATTTGGCGGTCATGCAGTAGAGAAAAAGTAAGTGAATTTAGTTTGAAAATATGAAGAAGTCGCAACCAGTGTTGCTGGTTGCGACATATCCAAATGAAACAAGATCAACTATAAATGTATTGCACACAACAAGGGGGAAAAAATATGTCAGGTTCAATGTTGATTATGGTAGCGCTTGCAGGTATATTTTTATTGTTATTCTTAGTTATTCGCACGAAGTTACATGCTTTTGTGGCCTTATTATTGGTTAGTTTACTTGTCGGGATTGCTGCGGGTATGCCGTTGAATGAAGTAATCGCATCTATTCAAAGTGGGATGGGCGGCACACTTGGATTTGTCGCAGTAGTAGTTGGACTTGGTGCGATGTTTGGAAAAATGCTTGAAGTATCTGGTGGTGCAGAACGTTTAGCCGCTACGATGATTGCTAAATTTGGGGAAGATAAAGCACAATGGGCGTTAGGGGTTACTGGATTTATTGTAGCGATTCCTGTATTTTTTGATGTTGGTTTCATTATTTTAGTGCCGATTGTGTACGGATTGGCTAGAAAAACAGGTAAGTCACTTTTACATTACGGGATTCCACTATTAGCGGGTCTTGCAGTTACGCATAGTTTCATTCCACCAACGCCTGGACCAATTGCGGTTGCAGAGTTGGTTGGCGCAGAACTTGGCTGGGTTATTTTATTCGGTGTTCTTGCCGGTATTCCCGCAATGATTTTAGCTGGACCTGTATTTGGACGTTTTATCGGCAAAAAGCTACATATTGAAATTCCAGATTATATGGAACTTGAAAAGAAAGAATACGATAAAGACCTACCAAGCTTTGGCATGATTACGTCGTTGATTTTGATTCCACTTGTGCTGATCTTATTGAATACCTTATCAGGTGTGTTGCTAGAAGAAGGCAACACATTACGTGAAATCTTAACTTTCCTTGGTCACCCGTTCGTCGCGTTGACAATTGCAACATTGCTGACGTTTTATTTGTTGGGGACTAAGCGTGGGTATTCGCGCCAAGAAGTACAAGATATTGCGACGAAAGCGCTTGAACCTGCAGGAATTATCATTCTAGTAACAGGTGCGGGTGGTGTTTTCAAGCAAGTATTAATTGACTCAGGTGTTGGTGCAGTACTTGGTGATATGATGGGTGATTCGGCGTTACCACCAATCGTCTTGGCGTTCTTAATTGCTTCTGCGGTACGTGTAGCACAAGGCTCTGCAACTGTTGCGATGGTAACAGCTGCTGGTTTGATCACGCCACTTCTTGAAATGGTGGGCATGACAGGTCCTGCTCTTGGGTTGATCGTAATCGCGATTGCTTCGGGTGCGACCGTCTTATCACACGTTAACGACTCAGGCTTCTGGTTAGTTAACCGTTATTTTGGTATGGATGTTAAAGATACATTAAAGTCATGGACGGTTATGGAAACCATTATCGGGTTAACCGGTTTCGTGGTAGTGTTGATCATAAGCTTTTTTATCTAATGAAACAGGAAAGGAAAAAGGAGCTACTGCCTTTTTCTTTTTCTTGTATATAGAGGAGGATTTTTATGCCTGAGCAGTCGTATTATTTAGGCGTCGATATTGGGACGACGTCTACAAAAGCAGTGTTGTTTGACCGAGCGGGGAAAGTAATCGCAGGGGACACCGTCTTTTACGCATTAGATACACCAAATCCGTTAATAGCTGAACAAGATCCAGAAGAAATTTTTCGCGCAGTGTTAACTTCGGTACGAAAAACAATTCGTAAAAGCGAAATAGATACAAAGCAGCTGAAGTTGGTATCGTTTAGCTCAGCGATGCATAGCCTTATTGCCGTAGACGCAGCGGGAGGCTTATTGACGCAAAGCATCACATGGGCGGATACGAGAAGTGCAAAGCATGCCAAGTACATTAAAGAACGACTGAACGGGCACGAAATTTATTTGCGTACCGGCACACCGATTCATGCCATGTCGCCACTCGCAAAATTACTTTGGCTAAAAGATGAAAAGCCGGAAGTTTGTGAGCACGCGGCGAAATTTATTGGCATAAAAGAATTTGTCTTTCATGAACTATTTGGAACGTACGTTGTGGATCATTCCATTGCTTCAGCAACAGGACTTTTCAATTTAGAGCAATTAGATTGGGACAAAGAAGCGTTGGCAGTGGCGGGCATTACGCCAGAACAATTATCTCATCCGGTTCCGACAACGCATCAACTAACCGGATTGGTTACAGAGCATGCTGTGTTTATGGGCCTTCCTGAAAATGTGCCGTTTATTATCGGGGCGAGTGATGGGGTGTTAGCTAATCTAGGAGTCGATGCCATCGAACCGGGTGTTTTGGCAGTTACAATCGGCACAAGCGGCGCCATTCGAACAGTAACGACTGAGCCAAAGACAGATCCAAAAGGACGCACATTTTGCTATGCGTTGACTGAAAATCATTGGGTAGTTGGTGGACCTGTTAATAACGGCGGAATTATTTTACGCTGGCTGCGCGATGAATTTGCATCGTCTGAAGTGGAAACCGCGAAACGACTAGGAATTGATCCATACGACGTTCTGACGAAAATCGCTGACACGGTGAATCCCGGAGCAGACGGCTTATTGTTCCATCCGTATTTAACGGGAGAACGTGCACCGCTTTGGGACGCCAATGCACGCGGATCATTTTTCGGCTTAAGCATTCACCATAAAAAGCAGCATATGATTCGATCAGTGCTAGAAGGCATTGTTTTTAATTTGTATACGGTGCTGCTAGCAGTTGAAGAATTGACCGGCGAACCGGTACGCATTCAAGCGTCAGGTGGTTTTGCACGATCGGATATGTGGCGCCAATTGCTGGCCGATGTTTTTGACAAACCAGTCGTTATTCCAGAAAGCTTTGAAAGTTCATGCCTCGGCGCTGTGGTGCTAGGGATGTACGCAATTGGCGAAATTGACGATTTTAGCATCGTCTCTGAAATGATTGGCCAAACGCATACGCATGAGCCGGAAAAAGAAGCGGCGGGCATATACCGAGAGCTTTTACCGATTTATATCCGGTTATCGCGTCTTTTAACAGCGGAGTACGAAAGCATTTCTGATTTCCAACGAAAACATTTAGAGTAGTAGCAACATCCTGGACCAGTTTCGCTGGTTTGGGGTGTTTTTTTATGGGGCTGATGGGAGCTTGTGCGCGGTGATTGAGAAATACGCGCGGTGGAGTCGGGATATGCTCGGTGGAGAGAGAATATGCACGGGCGCAGAAAGATATGCGCGGTGGAGAGGAAATATGCGCGGGCGCAGGGAGATACGCGCGGTGGAGAGAAAATACACGCGGACGGCAAGGCGATACGCGCGGTAAACCCAAAATACGCACGTTCCAGCAAGTTTCTTTGCGCAATAGACAAAACTATCAGAAAACAACAGGAAATATCTATAATCTTCCAATCGCTCGTGATACGATAAAACCAGTAAAGAAATCAGTAACATCAAAGGGGATGTAGATATGGAACTTGATGCGATTGTGGTAGGAGCGGGACTTGCGGGGTTAGTGGCGGCTGCGGAAATCGCAGACGCTGGCAAAAAAGTCTTGTTGCTAGATCAAGAGCCGGCAGCTTCTTTAGGCGGACAGGCGTGGTGGTCGTTTGGTGGACTATTTTTAGTCGATTCGCCTGAACAGCGACGGATGGGCATTAAGGATTCAAAAGCATTGGCTTGGCAAGATTGGCTTGGAGCAGCTGGATTTGATCGGGAGCAAGACGAAGATTATTGGGGCAAAAAATGGGCCCAAGCATACGTTGATTTTGCGACACATGAAAAACGAAGCTGGCTTGCAGCAATGGGCGTTAAGTTTTTCCCGGTCGTTGGATGGGCAGAACGTGGTGGCTACTTGGCGGAAGGTCATGGCAATTCTGTGCCACGCTTTCACATTGTATGGGGAACCGGTCCAGGAATTTTGGCTCCTTTTGAGCGACGCGTTCGCGAACATATCAAAAACGGGCGGATCGAATATCAGCCACGGCACCGAGTAGACGAATTGATTACAAAAGAAGGTCGTGTGATTGGTGTGACAGGTTCTTTACTAGAAGCGAGTGATGCAAAGCGTGGAGAGGCTAGTTCGCGCACCGTCGTCAGCAACTTTCGCTGCGAAGCAAAAGCAGTCATTGTCACAAGTGGCGGGATAGGTGCCAATCACGAATTAATTCGAAAAAATTGGCCAAGTCGTTTAGGAACAGCACCCGAAAGCATGCTGACAGGCGTTCCGGCGCATGTGGATGGTCGAATGCTTGCGATTACTGAAAAAGCAGGAGGGCGAATCGTCAACCGTGACCGGATGTGGCATTACACGGAAGGCATTAAAAATTGGAATCCGATTTGGAACAAACATGGCATTCGAATTTTACCAGGACCTTCGTCAATGTGGTTTGATGCGAAAGGGGAACGTTTTCCTGCACCCAATTTTCCGGGATTTGATACGCTTGGCACACTTGAAACCATCCAAAAAACGGGGTATAGCTATTCGTGGTTTATTTTGACGCAGAAAATTATTGAAAAAGAATTTGCGCTGTCGGGATCTGAACAAAACCCGGACTTAACCGGCAAAAGCATTCCACAAGTTTTGTCTCGAGTTCGTGCAGGGGCAACCGCTCCAGTCCAAGCTTTTATGGACAAAGGCGAAGATTTTATTGTCGCGGATACACTCGAAGAGTTAATTGCTGGCATGAACAAATTAACTGGAGAAAATTTGTTGGACGTTTCGCGAATCAAACAACAAATTAGAGCGCGTGACGACCAACTTGATAATGAATTCTCAAAAGATCTGCAAATCACAGCGGTGCGTGGTGCTCGAAATTACCGAGGAGATCGGCTAATTCGCGTGGCGACACCGCATAAATTACTCGACCGCAAAAAAGGTCCGCTTATTGCAGTGCGTTTAAATATCTTAAGTCGCAAAACTTTAGGTGGTTTACAAACAGATTTATCCGCGCGGGTACTCGATGATGCAGGTCAACCTGTACCTGGCTTATACGCAGCTGGGGAAGTCGCTGGCTTTGGTGGCGGTGGCGTTCATGGCTACCGTTCATTAGAAGGAACATTTCTGGGTGGCTGCTTGTTTTCTGGAAGAGTAGCGGGAAGAGCGGTGGCTGGTAAAGGAGGTTCAGCAAGTGCTCTTTGATGGAATAGCGTATCAAATTTTTCTGTTTGCACTTGGTTGTGGCTCGAGTATTTATTTAATGAATTTATTTCTGAGAAAAATTTTAGGGGTTGAGAAAAAGAAAGCTAAGCCAATAAACGATCTTCATAAAAAGTGGGGAAACAGATTAAGTATAGGGTCGGCAATTCTTATTTTTTGCATGTCGATGGCAGTAATTAAGTACGGACCTACAGCTAGCCTAATCGTATTCGGACTAACTGTTGTGATGGGGGTTGCGCAAGTTTTGCTGCGAGCAGGATTTGAAAAGAAGCATGCAGAAAACTCGAATGATTATTTGTTCACCATTTTAGAATCAGTAACGACCGTTATGATTTTGTTGATCTTTGGCTTTAGTTTATTTCCAGACTTTATTACGTTCGTCCTCAATATATATTGAAAATATGCAAAACGCGCAAAACTAGGAGGCTGGTTTTGCGTGTTTTTTTTTGTTCGGGAAGTTTATGCGCGGTAACGGGGAGAATACGCGCGGTGCAGAGAAAATATGCGCGATCTGCAAGGCGATACGCGCGCTAGAAAGAAAATACGCGCGTTCCATAGACTTTGTTTGCATAATAAATAAAACTGTCAGAAAATATCTATAATTTTCCAAACTGTCATGATACGATAAAAGAAATTACAAAGTCATTCATGATCAAAGGGGATGATGCAGATGGATCTCGACGTGATGAGGGTGAGAGACAGTCTTCCTATACTAGTTGGAGATGGAGTTTCAGAAAGTGAAATGGCATTCCGTTTTATTCTTTTTATCGGTGGCAGCATTTTGAGTATCTTTTTAGTGGATATGTTACTTAGAAAAATTCTAGGAGTCGAAAAAAGAAATCTGTAAAAGATAGGCACTTCAACGATTTACACAAAAAATGGGACGGAATCGTAAGCACAGGCTCAGGAATTAGTTTGTTAATCTTAACGCTCATTATTATTGGGTTAGATTCTTCTATCAATATGTATTTTTTTCTACTAATTGCAATCATCACAATGATCCCGATATTGGTTCAGATAGGGTTCGAGAAAAAGTATGCAAAAAATCCAAATGAATACTTGCTCACGATACTAGGGATGGCAATAACTGTTGTGATCATGGGAACATTGCTTTTTATTTTGTCACCAAGATTTTAACTGAAATTAAGGAGGTAACAACATGGGCGATATTATTGGAACACTTTTTATCTTTATCCCTATTTTGATTGTGGCATTTGCATTCAGCTGGATTCGTCAAATCCGTTTAAATTCAGAAAAGCAGATTGAACAAAATAATGAAATCATTGCATTATTAAAAGAAAGTAGAGGGAATACGAGTGACTAACCAAGAAGCGGTATTGATCCGTCCTTACCAGGATGAAGATTTTCCAACAATTAACGAATTGAACAAACAACAAGGCTGGACCAATCTTGTAGAAAAGCAGCAAGAGACAAAACAGGCTTGGGGCAACTCTACAGTAGCAGTAGTTGCCGTAAGGGATGGACAAGTAATCGGCTGCTTAAGAGGCTTAACCGATGGATTTATTACTTTATACGTGTGCGAATTATTGGTGGATCAAGCACATCGGAAATTAGGGGTAGGGAAAAAGTTAATGCGTCATATTCACAATCAATACCCGAAAACACGCATAGAATTGTTGGCTAGCAGTACGTCACGCAGTTTTTACGAAACACAAAACTACCGTCCTTTTTATGGTTTTCGCAAAACGATAGAAGTATAAATGTGTTTCACGTGAAACGTTTTAAGTAGAGGGGGATCTTCAATGAAAGGTGAACAAGTGTATATTCGTTTTTTTCAACGTGGAGATGCCGAACAAAAACTAAAGCTAGAAGTTGAAAATCGAGATTTTTTTGAAGAGTACTCTGTAACGCGTTATTCGGATTTTTATACGCTTGCTATGCAACGGGAATTAATCGAAATCTATACCGAGCAACAAGAAGATGATCAATCGTATAGCTTTGGAATTTTTGAAAACAACACGGATGTACTGGTTGGCACAATTAGCTTAGTACAAGTGATGAGAGGACCTTTGCAAAGTGCGATTCTTGGATATGCACTGGATAAAAAACATAACGGCAAAGGTTATATGACAGAAGCGATAAAGTTAGTTGTGGCATACGCTTTTAAAAAGTTGGCGCTCCATCGTATTGAAGCAGGTGTTATGCCTGGCCATATGGCTTCTATCCGAGTATTAGAAAAAGCTGGATTTCATCAAGAAGGCATCGCCATTAAAAACGTTGAAATCAATGGGAAATGGCAAGATCACCAAATAATGGCTATCATCAATCCGCGAGATGATTAAAGTGTAGAAAAGCCGCAAAGAAAGGGTTGGTTGCATGCGTCTTCAGTCTGACAGACTCCAATTCCGAGTATATACAGACGAAGATTTTGATTTCCTATGGTCACTATTAGCTGACCCGGAAATAGTTCGCTATATTGGCAAAGGCGAAACGAGAGATAGAAGTAAAGCGCTCGAGTTTCTTTATTGGATTTATCGCTCTTACAAGGAAACCCCAGGAAGAGGACTTTTATTACTAATTCGAAAAGAAGATGGTAAAAAAATTGGCCATGCTGGGCTTGTCACTCAAACCATTGAAGGTGTAGAAGAATTAGAAATTGGCTACTGGGTGGCTAAAGAATATTGGGGACAAGGCTACGCCAAAGAAGCAGCGGCAGCTCTACGACGTTACGGACTACAGCAACTCGGAAAAAAACGGTTTATTTCCTTGATTCAAAAAAATAATACGGCTTCACAAAAAGTAGCAGAACATATTGGGATGACCATAGAAAAAGAGATTTCCCTATATGGAAAAAATGTTTATATTTACGCAGTAGAAGAGGAGAAGAGCGATGGAATTTCCGGTGTTGGAAACAGAAAGATTGATATTAAATAAAATCGAAGAAAAAGATGCAGCACAATTTTTCGACATCATGTCCCGTGATGAAGTAACTGTTTATTACGGAATGGATAGTTTGACTTACCAAGAAGAAGCAGTTGAAATTATTCGTTCGTTCGATGCAGTTTGGAACGCAAAACGAGGGATACGCTGGGCGATTCGCTTGAAAGAAAAGGATGAATTTATTGGAACGATTGGGTTAAACAACTTGAATGTAAAAGCAAAAAAAGCGGAAGTTGGATACGAACTGCACCCCGACTTTTGGCATCAATACTACACGCAAGAAGCGAATCGCGCCGTATTAACTTACGCTTTTTCTGAACTAGGTTTATATCGCATGGGAGCAGTCACTTTCCCAGAAAATATTTCGTCGAACCGACTACTGGAAAAGCTCGGATTTACATTAGAAGGTCGCCTCCGTGGCTATTTGCATCAGCGAAATCAGTCCCACGATGCTTACGTTTTTTCTTTACTGAAACCAGAATGGCAGAAAAATCTAATGTGAATCGTTAATCATCGCAGTCAGTAGCGGCATCATCGTTTTGCGCTCTGCAACGTGGTTGTCGATCCACTTTGCTTCTTCAGCAATCAGTTGACGGAGTCGAGATGCAGCTTGTGCATGATTTTTTGGAGTCATCAAGTTGGAACTAGACTCGATTTCTGAAAAAACCATGTCTGGTAGTGAGTGACTGATAGTTTTTAATCCTAATTGAGCACGATGAGGCGCATATCGGTACAGTAAAACCCGTGCCAAATGCTCAAGTACATGAGATAACATTTTCGCGGCCCATACGTCATTTCCTCTGCCGCTCGCTTTGCGGTATTGAAATAAAAACCAAGCAACGTCAATAACATGGTCTGTATATTCTTCTTTACTCAGCTCAAGGTTTTGCGATGCGACAAATTGATCGAGTAAATTTTCAGGGTCGTAAACCACTTTGAAAAAATCCTTTGTAGAAAACGATTCAATTGTTACCGTAAACAAATCGATATGCAACAAATTATCAAAAACCACAATCAGTTGAGGCGCAATAATGAAGATGTCGTCTTGAAACAACACCGGTCGATACGCTTCAAGGTGAGCAAGTCGCTCTTTCAAAAACAATTCTTCATGTTCTGAATCCACTAAGCAATAAAGGTCAATATCCGAATGTTCGTCGTGTTCATTTCTACCCATGGAGCCTTTCAGAAAAACGGCCCGCACATACGGGCTTTTTATTAAGCTCTCCGTAATTTGTTGTACGGCAATTTCTTGCGTAAGCATAAGCAATTCCTCCAATGACTGAATTTTTTTATTATAGCAGAAGAGGATAAAAGTTCCAATTCTAAAAAAGAGGTGTTTTACATGCGTCAAATTATCGCGATGGGCGGCGGTGGATTCTCCATGGAACCGGACAACCCGCTACTCGATCAATACATATTAAAACAAGCAAACAAAGCTCGACCAAAAATCTGTTTTATTCCAACAGCAAGTGGAGATGCAGATAGTTATATTGAAAAATTTTATAACTTTTTCAATCAGCAAGACTGTGAACCAAGTCATTTTTCTTTATTCAAACCACATACACGAAACTTAGAGGCGTTTGTATTACAACAAGACATTATTTATGTGGGTGGCGGCAATACTAAAAATTTATTGGTGCTTTGGAAAGAATGGGGATTGGATCAACTATTGAAAACTGCGTGGGATCAAGGAATTGTTTTAGCGGGTCTTAGCGCAGGTTCGATTTGCTGGTATGAACAAGGTGTCACCGATTCTTATGGCGACAAGCTCGAACCACTCGAAGCGCTCGGGTTTTTACCGGGCAGCCATTGTCCGCATTACGACGGCGAAGCCGAAAGAAGACCGACCTATCGTCAATTTGTGGAGCAAGGAACGCTCCAACCTGGCATTGCCGCAGATGACGGAGCAGCAGTCCATTATATCGACCAAGACATCAAAAAGGTTGTCAGCTCAAGACCAGCAGCTAAAGCGTACCGCGTATTTCAAGGTGGGGAAGAGGAATTGATGGTTGAGTATTTGGGGGAGTAAAATGTTACAATAGCTTATTTTGGCAACATCCGTATATGCCAAGACCCAAACCATGTCCCAACACACCCACATCTGCTATAGTGAAATTAAGGGCAGTATCCTTGCTGAACTGCACCCGTAAAAATTACTCAACAACTGCATAGTTCTGCCTTGATCTTAAATCGACAGGGACGGAGAAAACCTACAATAAACTTCCTGCCCGTCTGCCCAGAATTGGAAAGATGGGCTTTATTTTTGGTTTCCCTCCCAAAAGGAGAGAGAAAAAATGAAGAATACAGCTTCACTGATCAAAATGAAAACACAAAACGAAAAAATCGCCATGCTGACGGCTTATGATTACCCATCAGCTAAGCTTGCAGAAGAAGCAGGCGTGGATGTCATTTTAGTCGGCGATTCTTTAGGAATGGTCGTTCTTGGATACGATTCTACTGTAAAAGTAACTATAAATGACATGATTCATCACGGCAAAGCGGTACGTCGCGGGGCACCCGATACCTTTTTAGTTGTCGATATGCCTTTTGCTTCGTTTCATGGAAGTGACCAACGTATATTAGATAACGCCGTCCAAATTTTTCAAGAAACTGGAGCGGAAGCAGTTAAAGTGGAAGGTGCAGACAAAGTCCTAGACGCGATTAAACTCCTAACATATACCGGCATTCCGGTTGTGGCGCATTTAGGTTTGCTTCCTCAATCGGCAGGGGTTCTTGGTGGCTACAAAGTGCAAGGCAAAACAGCAGATGCTGCACAAAAGCTGATCGACGATGCCCTCGCTTGTGAAGCGGCAGGCGCATGCATGCTGGTTCTTGAATGCATCCCTTACCAATTAGCTAAGAAAGTAACGGCAGCCCTTACGATACCTGTCATTGGCATTGGTGCTGGCAGTGAAACAGATGGACAAGTACTGGTTTACCACGATACCTTAAAATACGGTTCGCATCATTTGCCGAAATTTGTTCGTTCGTATGCTGAAACAGGCGAGAGCATGAAAAATGGCTTGATTCAGTATGTGAATGAAGTAAAATCAGGCGTATTTCCTGCAGAAGAACATCGCTTCACGATGAAAGAAGAAGAACTGAAGCAATTGTATGGCGGAAAAGAATAAGCACTAAAAAGATAGTACACCCCCAAAGTTAGCAATAAAAACTAACTTTGGGGGTGTTTTGTCGTTAAGTTCCCTACTCTATGTTAGAAAAAATTTCTCGCGGGTATGTGAATTTAATAAGGAACAAAATATAGAGGGGAGGAGACACGATGAAAGCGAGTATTATTAAGCATTCAGAATGGGCAGATACGAAGTTTACGCTGCATTTAATCTCTCAGATTTTAGGGAAGATAAAACTAGTCACGGCTCATAAAGAACCTCAATGGGCACATATAACACTTCCGCTAACGCCAAACGGCTTTACTACGGGTTTGTTATTTGCAGGGGATGACCTTTTGCAACTGGATGTAGATGTCAGAAATAGTTTGATCTCGATAAATGTCAATGGAACAACCGAAGACATCCCGATTGAAACGTCAAAATCGATTAAAGATTATTTTGATGAAATATTTCACAGTTTGCACTCGCGAGGAGTCGACGTAACAATAAACCCAAAACCACAGGAAATGGCGTACAAAAAGCTATTAAATGAAGACGAGACCCCGTTAACGTTCCATCAGCAAGATGCAGTGAGGGGATTAACGCTTTTTCAATTCGTCCTAAATGAGCAGCTGAAATTTTTGGCCCCATTACGATGCCGTAAAATAAAACCGGCTCTTTTTTGGGGGACGTTTGATGTTTCAGCTATTATTGTAAATGGAATTATGGAAGAGTTTCCGGAAGATAAAGTGATTGAAAAAGCAGCATTTGACGAGCATATGATCGAGTATGGATGTTGGCTAGGCGACGAGAAAACCGATACACCTTCTTTCTTTGTATTGCCCTATCCATTTATCAACAAAGATTTAAATTATCCGAGTGTTAAGCCGGCTGAAGCATATTACGAAGCAAGTTTGAGCGAATATTTTTTAGATCTAGAAAGCGTGATGAAATCAGACAATCCAAGTGAAACAGTTCAAGCGTTTTTCCGCACGACTTTTGATGTCTTACAGGCGGAATTAGAGTGGGAAGGCTGTTCTCATTACTTTATACCGCTGAAAATGGAATAGAGGAGGAAATGGAAGATGGAAATTAAAACTGGAGAAAACAAATTTTATATTGGGAATGACTCAGGAGACCCGGATGCAGAGCTTCACTATGAACCAACCGACTCTAAGTTAATAAACATCGATCACACATATGTGAGTGAGAACTTACGAGGGCAAGGCGTAGGTGAGATGCTTGTGGAGAAAGTGGTAGATTACGCGAGACAAGAAGACATACAAATTACGGCAAGTTGTCCATTTGCCAAAAAAGAACTTTCAAATCGTCCGGAATTTGATGATGTTTTAGCTACTAAATAAGACCATTATAAGGAAAAAAGTAAGGTAGCCAAGTTTATTTGGCTACCTTAATGAGTTAATAAATAGTTGATCAATCTTTCAAAGAAGGAATGTTTGAATAACTTGAAAAATGTTAAACACTCAAATAGAAAAGAGGTTATTCTGAATGATTCCGATCAATCCTAAACAAAATAGTGAGCGAGAAAATTATAAATTATTAGTTGGTTCGATCGTTCCTCGACCTATTGCGTTTATCACAACTCAATCTGAATCAGGTGTTGTGAACGGAGCGCCATTTAGTTATTTCAACATCGTCTCTTCCAATCCGCCAATGGTATCTGTTTCTATACAACGGCCGGCCGGAAAGTTGAAAGACACTGCTCGAAATATTTATGATACTGGTGAGTTTGTAGTGCATATTGTAGATGATAAAAATGTGGCACAAATCAATGAAACCGCAGCAACTTTACCACCATCAGAAAGTGAAGTAGAAAAAGTCAATTTAACACTCGTTCCTAGTACGGAAATTTCAGTGCCTGGTGTAAAAGAATCGAAAGTGCGTATGGAATGTCGTTTAGTACAAGCCATTCCCTTAGGCGGAGATGGACCTGGGAGTGATTTGTTTATTGGAGAAGTAATTCAGTTTCATGTAGATGAAAAAATATATGAGAGTGGTCGCATTGACCCTAGAGGTTTAGGGGCAGTTAGCCGTTTAGCAGGTGCAAATTATGCGCATATAGGCGAAATTTTTTCAATCGAAAGACCAAAATAAAAAACCCCCAAATTCTCATTCGAGAATTCGAGGGTCTATCTATTATCGTACGTAAGGAGCAGGGTTGACTGCGTTTGAACGTGAGCCATTCCAAGGTCCTACGTGAATTTCAAAGTGAAGGTGTGTGCCTGTTGAACGGCCTGTGTTACCCATACCGCCGACTTGTTGGCCTTGTGATACGGATTGTCCTACTGATACATTTATTGAACTCATATGAGCGTAAACCGTAGCGTGAGTACGTCCATTAATAGAGTGTGTAAGAATAACAACATTTCCGTATCCGCCCATGTTACCAGCGTATGAAACCATACCGCTAGCTGCAGCAGAAATACGCGTACCAGGTACGTTTGCAATATCCATACCCAAGTGAGATTCTGCGCCTACGCCAATGTCACGGCCGCCGAATCCTGATGTAAAGCGTCCAGATGCAGGAAGGATGAATGTTGAACCGCCTGTAGATGGAGCAGATGATGCTACCGCTTGTACAGGTGCTTTAGAAGTAGATGCAGTTGCTTTAGCCGCTGCTGCCGCTGCTGCTTTACGTGCTGCTGCTTCTTTCGCTAAACGTTCTGCTTCAGCTTTACGAGCGATTTCTGCAAGGCGTGCTTGTTCTGACGCGATTTGTTTTTCAAGAGATGCACTAATATCAGCTGTTTCATTATGTTCCATTTCAAGAGTTGATTTTTCTTTTGCTAAACGCGCTTGTTCAGCTTTTAAATCTTCTTCAAGTTGAGCTTGTTCATTTTTCTGAGCAGCTAGGGAGTTTTTCAAGTCCACTAGTTCTGCTTTAGTAGCTTCTTGTTCTGCTAGCTTAGTTTCAACTTCAGCTTTTTGTTCAGCAAGAAGTTTTTTGTCAGCTGCTTGTTCACGCATAATTTCACGGTCTGCTTCGATTAAGATATTGACTGCTGAAAAACGGTCAATAAAATCAACAAAGCTATTTGCACCTAGTAGAACATCTATGTAGTCTACTGATCCACCACTTAATTGAATGGCACGTGCACGTTCTTTTAATAATTCTTCACGTTCTGCGATTTTTCTTTCCAATTCTTCAATAGACTTTCTCAATTCATCGATTTCAACTTTTGTTTGATCGATTTCAGCTTGAGCAACGTCAATTTTATCTTGAGTTTCAACGATTTGGCTATCTAACTCGCTAATTTTTGCGATGATTTTCTCGAGAGTGGTTTGGTTTTGCGAAATTTCGCTTGCTTTTTGTTGGATGCCAGCGTTCAATTCGCTTTGCTTTTGTTGAGCCTCTTGCTGTTGTTTTTCTAAATCGCTTAATTTATCAGCATTTGCGGTAGGCAAAACCATTGTAAAAGCTAATATAGATGATAAAGCGATTGTTAAAAATTTTGATGATCTATTCAAAACTGTTGCTCCCCTTTCATATATCCGTGACTATCTATAAGTTTTCCGTGACGATTTATAAATTATCGTGAAATTCTTTACATAAAAATGGTTTCTCCTACAACTTTTGTGACAGGTAGGAAAAATCCAGCAGAATCATTGTAACACCACATAAACCTATTTTTTATTACAGTTTCTTATCAATTTGAATGCGTAGATGACAAACTATCAGAAAATAGCATTTATGTGTTGTTTTTTGTTAAAAAAACGATTTATATTCGAATTTTCTGTAAATATATATGGTTTTATTAACCATTTGAGTGGATTTTAGAGAAACTTATGTAATAGAAATGACTTAAAGCATAGAAAAAAGCCTTTCCTAAAAATTTAGGAAAGGCTTTGAGTTATTCATCTGCTAATACATCTTCTTGTTCTCTACGAACAACAAGTACATCACATTTTGCTGTACGAACAATTCGTTCAGAGACACTGCCCATGACAAATCGTTCAGCCGCATTTAATCCGGTAGCTCCACAAATGATGACATCAATATTTAGTTTAGGTGCAAGTTCTTTCGGAATGGCGATTTTAGGGACGCCGTATTCAATAATGACATTTACATTCTCCACACCAGCAGCGATTGCTTCTTCTTTATACTTGGCTAATAATTCTTGAGACGTTTTTTTTGTACGATCTGCAATTGTGCGGTCGTAAGCTTCAATAGAGCCAAATGAACGGTTATCGATGATATGTGCAAGGTGTAAGGTTGCATTGTTTCGAGTAGCAGCAGCTAAACCTTTCTTAAAAGCGAGTTCCGATTCTTTCGAGCCGTCGACTGCTACTAAAATATTAGAATATTTTAATGTCATTTAGCATTCCTCCTTGTTTCTCTATGTAAACATTCGCCATCAGAGAATAGAGTTCCTTCTTAGTCACTTATAATCTTCTAGTTAGCGAGTTCATTTGTAAGAAGTAGAAATTGTTTTACATGAAAACCTTCTATAGTATAAAAGGAAAGAAACAGGAAGTTGAGGCTTATGTGATGACGATAATGGAATGGGTATTTACAGCAATAAGCGTATTTTGGCTTTGTGAATTTTTGATTTTTCGCAATCGCGGAGTTGGTCAGGGAGACTCGTTGGAAAAACGTACTTTTGTTGCGATTTTTGGAGTATTGATCGGCACCATTGGAGTGGCGTATTTTTTACAAGAACTCAAGCCGTTCCAAACTCTTTCGTTTATAGGGCAAGTAGTGGGTATCATCTTTCTCGCGACAGGAGTGTTTTTGCGTTTTTGGGGGATTTTGCACTTGAAATCTCAATTCACACGTTACGTCACTGTTCGAGAGGGTGACGAAATTGTCAGTACCGGACCTTATCGGAAACTACGTCATCCGCTATATACGGGTCTATTTTTAATCACGCTCGGCATGGCCCTGTTTTTTGGTAGCTTAGTTGCGACAATCATCGGAGGCATTGCAATGGTATGGGCTTTACTTCAGCGTATCAATTACGAGGAGCGTCTACTGGTTGAAAAATTCGGTGCAGATTATGAACTTTGGATGAAGAAACGTGCCCGATTAATCCCATTCGTTTATTAATAAGAACGATCCAAAAGCTTTTATTCTTCTTAACGGAAAATAAAAGCTTTTTTCATTTGTAAGCAGTTCTTTTTACATCGTGTACGATATAGTCTAATGTAGGTCGTGTACGATATAAATGGATGGGAGACTACATACAATGAAAACACTATTTGAAACAACAATGATCAATACAGGCGGAAGAGAAGGAGCGGTATATTCTCCGGACAATATTTTTTATATGGACGTAGCAAAACCTCAAGCGCTTGGAGGCTCTGCAACAACTGCAACAAACCCGGAACAGCTTTTTGCGGCTGGCTATAGCGCATGCTTTAACAGCGCGTTGGAATTGGTGCTAGAAGCTGGTAAAGTAGAGATAGAGAAAAGTGAAGTAACAGCAACTGTTGCGTTGATCGGAGACAAAGCAGATGGTGGCGTAAAACTAGCGATAAAATTAGTGGTCGACATTACCGGCATTGATAAAGCATTAAAGCAAGAATATGTAGAAAAAGCACACAAAACATGTCCATATTCAAAAGCTATTGCGGGATCTGTAGATGTAGAGATAACCGTTTTATAATAACCAGTATAGGTGAGATGTAAATGGAAAAACCGACAAAACTCGAGCAACAATTGTGTTTTGAAGTGTATAAAGCTTCTAGCAATTTTTCGAAAATGTATGCAAGAGCATTAGAGCCGTTCAATTTAACTTTTTCGCAATACTTAGTGTTGCTTGTCCTTTGGGAGGAGCACGAACTGCTGTCGAAAGATATTGGGGAAAGGTTGGGACTTGGTACCGGTACATTAAATCCAATCATTAAACGAATGATAGATAATGGTCACTTATCAAAGCAACAATCGGAAAATGATAAACGGGCATTTGTAATTTCATTGACCGACAAAGCAAAAAAAGATCAACCAGCTATTGAAAGAGCCGTTTTTGAAAAAGTGGAAAGTTGCAATTTTATGGGTGTTAATGCAATAACGTTGATGCAGAACTTAAAAGAGTTGAATGCAGCGTTCAAAACGATGAATTTGTAAAAGATCACATGAATCAGTAAATGAGGAGTGAGTGAAATGACTATTTACGATATTGAAGTATCAAAACCGAACGGCGAAGCATACTCATTAAGTGAATACAAAGGTAAAGCCATGTTAATCGTGAACACAGCAACAAAATGCGGGCTACGCGATCAGTTTGATGGTCTCGAAAAATTGTACGAAGAATACAAAGAACAAGGTCTAGTCGTTCTAGGATTTCCATCGAACCAGTTTAAGCAAGAAGAAGCTACAGGTGAACAAGCACAAGAAGCTTGCCGCATGACCTATGGGGTTACGTTCCCGATGCATGATTTAGTGAAAGTGAATGGTACAGATGCACACCCACTTTTCAACTATTTAACGAGCAACACAAAAGGCTTTTTAACAAGTGATATCAAATGGAATTTCACAAAATTTTTAGTTGACCAAAATGGCGATATTGTTTCCCGTTTTTCTCCGAAAGACACACCAGAGTCCTTTAAAAAGGACGTTGAAAAAGTACTAGATCGCGCGTAACGAGAAGGTTTCTGTTTCACTGGCGGCCGCGATGTGATAAGCTGTACATCATCGTAGCAGTAATGGAGTGATTAAAATGAGCAAAGCAAAAGCGAAAGCAAAAAGCGGTACGGGTCAAGGAACCGGCAAAAAAGGCTGGACTCGCTGGAAATCTGGCGCCAACAAAGCAAAGAGTTTCAAACCGTACACAAGCAAAAACAATAAAAAAGCAGACGAACCAAAAACAGATAAAGAAAAAGCGTCTGTATGGATCGATGCATAGATAAATGGTGAGGGTTGTCCAACAGGGCATCCTTTTTTTATTTGGATACCTTAAAAAAGGTCGTTAGAAATAATGCGTTTTTCATCAAATGCTTTGAAATTCTAAAACAACTTGTTAAACTGGTAAAAGTGGTTTATAGTTTACTAATACAATATTTAGTGTTTTATTCTAAAAAATAACTATATATAGTAGAAATCGATAACGAAGGTGCCTGAATAGGCTTAATAGGGAATCCGGTGAAACTCCGGAGCTGTACCCGCAACTGTAAGTGCTGACGAGCTATCACAATCCACTGTCCAATGGACGGGAAGGAGATAGCAAAGGATGACGCACGAGCCAGGAGACCTGTCTTCGTTACAAGTTTATGATCTTCTCCGGGAGTAGAGAGAGATAACGAAGATATGATGCGCAAGCAGTTAAGTTTAGCTGTCTTGGTATGTTATTCTGCGTTTTCAAACCCATCCTCTCCTCGAGAGGATGGGTTTTTTGTTTTGTAGAGATGGAGGAATGGAAGGTATGACAGAAGCATTAGCAGCAGGTGTAGCCAGAACAGTTCAAACAAAATTGGTGTTGCCACCCGATACCAATCATTTAGGCACAATATTTGGGGGAACGGTACTCGCATACATAGATGAAATCGCGGCGATTACCGCAATGAGACACAGTGGAGAAGCAGTTGTGACCGCTTCAATCGATACCGTGAACTTTTTATCTTCTGCCAAAGTAGGAGACATCTTTATTTTAGAAGGAGTTGTCATTTCGACCGGAAGAACATCGATGGAAGTTTATGTGAAAGCAGAATGCCAACAAATTGAAACGGGCGTGACCAATTTAACCACAACCGCGATATTGACAATGGTTGCAGTCGATAGTGATGGCAAACCAATCCCTGTTAAAGGCGTAATCCCTGAAACGGACGCAGAGAAAAAGTTATTCCAAAGTTCACAAGAACGAAAAAAACGACGCATGCAATTAAACGAATACTCAAAGGAGTTGTGCTGATATGAACATGAAAATTGAGACGGCGGAAATGTCCTCAGTCGAAAAAGCGCTTGAACGGGCAACAGAAGTATACGGTTTAGATACACGAGAGCTACTTGAGCGAGCAGGAGAACTTGCGGAACAAGCAAAAGGCGAACAATCGTTATTGTATGCGCTAAACCATATTACGATGGATCAGCCCGATTGGACCTATGTAGCTGCCGAATTGTATGCCAGTGATTTATATAAGAAAGCTGCAGAACATCGTGAGTATTCTGCTTCTGAGAAATACGGAGATTTTTACAAACTCGTTCACGAGCTAACGCAAGTTGGAATTTATTCGAAAGAATTATTGTTTTCTTATTCGCAAGAAGAAATCACAGAACTTGGACAAGAAATCGAACCAGAGCGGGACTTATTGTTTAATTACATTGGCTTGTTTTTGTTAGCAGACCGTTATTTAGCCAAAGATTACGAAGGGCGTTTGTTTGAACTGCCGCAAGAGCGCTTTTTGGTCATTGCCATGACATTGATGCAAAACGAACCAAAAGAACAGCGTTTAGAACTAGTAAAAGAAGCATATTGGGCGATGAGTCATTTGTATATGACGGTTGCTACACCAACTTTATCAAATGCTGGTAAAAGTTTTGGGCAGTTGTCATCGTGCTTTATCGATACGGTAGACGATTCTTTAGACGGTATTTATTTAAACAATTGGGATATCGCTCGTCTTAGTAAAGACGGGGGCGGCATCGGCATTTATTACGGCAAAGTGCGCGCGTTAGGCTCAGATATTAAAAAATTCAAAGACAATTCTTCAGGCGTCGTGCCGTGGATTCGTTTGCTTAACGATACGGCAGTTAGTGTCGATCAGCTTGGTCAGCGTCAAGGCGCTGTCGCGATTTACTTAGATGTTTTCCATAAAGACATCATGAACGGTTTTTTGGATTTGAAAACAAACAATGGCGATGAGCGCCGTAAAGCACACGACATTTTTACAGGCGTATCAATTCCAGATTTGTTTATGGAACGTTTGCAAGAAAAAGATGAAAATGGTCGCAGCATTGGTGAGTGGCATACGTTTTGTCCGCATCAAGTCAAAAGAGTGATGGGTTGGAAAGATGCGAATGGCAACGCATTAGGACTCGAAGATTTTTACGATGAAAAAGACACCAAATACTTTAGCGATAAATACCAAGAGGCAGTCGATCATCTATTATTGCCGCGCAAAACGTACCGTGCAATGGAAATTATGGCACGCATTATGGTGTCGCAACTAGAAACCGGCACCCCGTACATGTTTTATCGCGACGAAGTCAATCGTCAAAACCCGAACAAACACACGAGAGGTCGCGGGTTAACATCAATTTATTGCAGTAATTTGTGTACAGAAATTATGCAAAACATGTCAGCTACAACCATTGTTAAAGAATATACTGATGAAGACGGCAATCTTGTTATGATTCGCAAGCCAGGCGATTTTGTGGTGTGTAACTTGTCATCGATCAACTTGCCGAGAGCAGTTAAATCGGGCGTATTAGAGCGTTTAGTGCCGATTCAAACGCGTATGCTCGATAACGTTATTGATTTAAATACGATTTCGGTTGGACAAGCTGAAGTAACAAATAAAAAATACCGCGCAATTGGTTTAGGAACATTTGGATGGCACCACTTGCTTGCGCTTGAAGGCATTCATTGGGAAAGCGAAAAAGCAGTTGAGTTTGCCGATAAGCTATACGAAGAAATTGCTTATCAAACGATTCGTGCTTCTATGCAATTAGCGGAAGAAAAAGGGGCGTTCAGTCAATTTTCCGGATCAGAATGGCACACAGGCGAGTATTTTGAACGCCGCAACTACACGAGTGAGCGTTGGAACGACTTACAACAGCAAGTGGCAACAACAGGAGTTCGAAATGGCTGGATGATGGCCGTTGCGCCAAACTCATCAACTGCGAAAATCGGTGGTTCAACAGACGGCATCGATCCGCTCTATGCTGTTGAATACGCTGAAGAGAAAAAGAACTTCAAATTTAAAGTGACTGCGCCTGACTTGGATCACCATACGTATGATTTCTACCGTCGTTCTCGTCACGTACTGGATCAAAAATGGAGCATTCGTCAAAATGCAGCACGTCAACGCCATATTGATCAATCGATTAGCTTTAACTTTTATGTGCCGCACACGATTAAAGCAAAAGAATTACTGGATTTGCATTTAGAAGCGTGGAAGCAAAACTTAAAAACGACTTATTATGTCCGCAGTACATCACAAGCGGAGATCGAAGAATGCGAAGCATGTCAAAGCTAAAGGAGAATGATCATGACAATACATGAACCATTAAAAAAGATTAAATTATTAAATCCAGAACATCCAAATAAATCGACTGGCGTGTTAAACGGTCAGTCTTCGGGGTTATTGAATTGGAACGATATTGCGTATCCGCAAATGTACGATTTGTACCAAGCGTTGTTGGCAAACTTTTGGAAAGCGCAAGAAATCAATATGCAAGACGATATAAAGCAATGGGATAGCTTGAGCAGTGTGGAAAAAGACGTCTTTTTACGTATCAATACACAACTCGCATCACTCGACAGTTTGCAAACACCAACGATGAGTCAAGCAATGGACTACGTGACCGATTCAAGCTTTAAAGCAATATTTGCGGTAATTTCTCAACAAGAAGCCGTTCATACTGAGTCGTATTCGTATATTTTAAGTTCACTTGTTTCCGTGAGCGAACAAAATGAGCGCTTCAATCAAGCAAAAAGCGATCCGGTTGTTCAAAAGCGCAATGAGTTGATTTTGGATGCATACGAAGAATTTCGTCAAAATCCAACGCCGCAAAACTTGTTTAAGCTAAGCGTCAATTCGATTAACTTAGAAGGCATTTATTTTTATGCCGGCTTTGCGTTTTTCTATCATTTGGCGCGTCAGCAAAAAATGCTAAAAACCAGTACCATGATTAGCTATATTCAACGCGACGAAATGCAGCATGCGTATTTTATCGCGCAGTTTATCCGCATCATGCTGACGGAAAATCCAGAACTCCATACAGACGAAAACATTCAATACATTTATACGACCATCGATAAAGCGGTGCAGCTTGAAAAAGAGTGGGCACAGTACATCTTAGCTGATATAGAAGGATTGGATTTGGTAGAGTTTGGAGAGTATGTAGAGTACTTAGCCAACAAACGATTGCGTCAACTTGGTCTAGACAATTTATACGAAGAGCGCAGCAACCCAATGCCATGGATTCAAGTATTTGGCGACGATATGATGAACGATACCAAATCTGATTTCTTTGAACAAAAGTCCAGAACGTATACGAAAGTGTCACAAACGAATGGCTTTGACGAACTTTAAGTCAAGAACCGCAATTGTTTATGCCTCGGTTAGTGGGAACACGGAACACTTGGCAGAAATGTTGCAAACGGCCATGCTCAAACGGAAAATTCCGGTGGAGCTTTACCGAATAGATGAATTTTCGCTCGAAGAATTGCCTTGTTTTGATAGTGTGATAATTGGCACATATACATGGGGGAGCGGAGAAATTCCAGAAGAAATGCATAAGTTGTATCAAGCGATTGAACAGCTTGGTAACAAAGAGCTGAGAACAGCTGTTTTCGGAACGGGAGATAGTTTTTTTGCAGAATTTTGTGGTGCGGTTGATCGTTTTCGAGATATGTTATACGTTAAAACATCGCTGATAGCTAGCTTAAAAGTGGAATTGATGCCTCAACCAAAAGACTTGATTCGCTGTGAGAAATTAGCAGCGCTCATTAAATAGAAGATAAAAAATCGCCGTAAGGCGGTTTTTTTATTTTGTCTATGAGTGTTTATTTTTTAAAAACGGGGTATAGGATAGAAAAGAATGAGAAAGCAAATTCTTACCATTTCTAGCTGCAGAAGCTGTTAGAAATTTTTGTCATGAATTTTTATCGTTCAAAAAAGATAAACACCTTTATTACTTTTGAAAAGATTGTTAAATGAGAAATCGGCGTTTTCATTTACATCATCTTTTAAAGTAAGAAGTTGAAACGCAGTAAAATACAATCCGTTAATGATTTTGGCTACGAAAAAACGCCGAAAAGAATCTAAGGATTCTTTCCGGTGTTTTTATATCTGAAATTCTTTACTAAATCATATTAAATTTGAGAAACAGGAGGGTGAATTGGATGGAAAGTTTAGAGCGATTGGCCGAACAAGTTGGCGTTTTGCTGAATGCAGAAGTGGAAGCGCAAAATGGCGAATGTTTAATCAAAAAAACGAGGGCCATCAATATTTCGTCTCAAAACAAAAACTTTAATTGTGTGCTAGATCATGATATTTCGTTTAAAAATCTGAAAGAAGATGGCACTGCGCTTAACCAGGCAGAAATATTATTGCTTCCAGAAGAGTTAACTCTTTTTACAAACGCGCTTCACGAGCATCCGATACCGTTGCCGATAAACTACCAGCAACGCGTAGACATAAATCCGAATATTGTATGCATCTACATGTCTTCAGAAGAATCACCTGAAGATTTTGCTACGAGACTATCTGCTGTATTTAGCGCGATAGAGCAAAAATCACTAGTAAAGTAACGACTGAAAGGGGAAGAGTGTAATGCTCACTAGATATAAACGATCGCATGAAAAAGTGGCGATGGGCTTGCTGGCATACATGCCCGAAGAGCGAAATGTAAAACAACTGAGAAAAACGATGGAATTATACAATGAACGCCCAGATTGGCAGCTTTTCTTTTGGAAAGCAAACGATGATTACGCGGGCATCATTGGTGTTCATATAGAAGACGACGAGTTTTTTACCGTGCAGCACATTACCGTTATTCCATCGTTTAGAGGAGAAGGAATTGGCCATAAAATGGTGGCAAGTGTTGAAAAATTGATGGTAAATCTTAAAGCAAGACCTTCTGAGGCCACAAAAGCATTTATGATGAAGTGCAGAGTATAAATAAGTGTAAGAAATAGCGTAAATAAGAAGTAGCAGTAAAGCCGGTTGTGGCGATGCACAAACGGCTTTTTTAATGGATATATTTCCATCTGAGGCGATCTACAGCGTATAATAAAAACACCTGAATGATTTTATAAAAGCGAAGGTAAGAGGTGTGCACCATGATTGTCATCATCGATAACCAAGATTCATTTACTTATAATCTGGTTCATTATTTTGAGCAACTAGATCCATCCGTCCGTATATTTCAAAACGATGAATTAATAGAAAAACAATTAGAAACGTTAAATCCCGATTTAATCGTCCTGTCCCCAGGGCCGGGTCGCCCTGCAGCAAGGGGAGCGAGCAAGAATGTATTAACAAAATTAAGCGGACATATCCCGATATTAGGTGTATGTCTCGGGCATCAGACCATTGTGGAACATTTCGGTGGCACAGTGACAAAAGGAAACCAGCCAATGCACGGCAAAGTTTCGACTCTAACACATGATGAAAAAGGACTTTTTAAAAACATCGCCAATCCAACATCGGTTACTCGTTACCATTCATTAGTGGCTGAAAATGCGGTACCGGAATGCTTAGTAGTGACGGCTCGTTCTGAAGACGGTGCGATCATGGCCGTTCGTCATCGCAATCTGCCAATTGAAGGCATCCAGTTTCACCCAGAATCGATATTAACAGTGGAAGGCTTTCATATGTTGAAAAATAGTTATGAACAAGCTAAAGAGTGGAAAGAAACAAACAAGGGAGGTACTGAATATGTCGAACCCTCACCTAATGTATGAGTTTAAAAACAGTGCTGGAGAAATTGAACCCTTGTATTTTAGCGATCCAGTCAACGTTTTTGAAACACATGAACTAGCAGATGTTGCTAATATGTTGGAAAAAGTCGAAAAAGCAATGAATGATGGTTTTTATGCAGCTGGCTATGTGTCGTACGAAGCAGCTCCGGCTTTTCGACCGGAAATGCAAGTTCAATCGGGAGGCGAAATGCCGCTTCTTTGGTTTGGCATTTTCAAAGAGCCACAAAAAATGCCTCCAATTTCTAAAAAGCAACAAACGTATCAGGTGTCAGATTGGGCAATGGCGAGTTCGATTGAACAGTATAAAGCCGGTATCCAACAAATCAAAACAGCCATCGAAGAAGGGCATACGTATCAAGTGAATTATACAGAACGCTTGTCTGCAGATTTTACCGGGGACGACTTAGCCTTTTATCACCAATTAGCAAGAAACCAACAAGCAGATTACGGAGCTTATTTGAACTTAGGGCGATTTCGTCTTTTGTCAGCATCCCCAGAGCTGTTTTTTAAAGTTCAAGGAGGCAAGTTAATTGCAAAGCCGATGAAAGGCACAGCGCCAAGAGGACGAACGACACAAGAAGATCAAGAACATATAAAATCCTTGTTGTCGTCTGAAAAAGAAAAAGCTGAAAACGTAATGATTGTGGATTTGTTGCGAAACGACATGAGTCGCTTAGCCGAAAAAGGCAGTGTAAAAGCAGATCCTCTTTTTACGGTTGAAACTTATCCGACAGTTCATCAACTAACGTCAACGGTCACCGCGGATTTAAAAGACCATACGACGATTTGGGACTGGTTTCATGCTTTGTTCCCATGTGGCTCGATTACTGGGGCACCGAAAATTAGTACGATGAAATACATAGCTGCATTAGAGCAAACACCAAGAGAAGTTTATTGCGGCGCTATCGGGTTTATTACGCCTGACAAGGAAGCGGTCTTTAACGTACCTATCCGGACCGTTGTGATTGACGCAGAAAAAGGTGTAGCACGTTACGGTGTAGGCGGCGGCATCACGTGGGATTCAACGGCTGAAGGAGAATACCGTGAGTTGCAGACTAAAGCAAAAGTGCTTACTGCAAAACGCCCTGTATTTAAATTACTCGAATCATTAAAACTAAAAGATGGGGAGTACCCATTATTGTCGTATCATTTGGCGCGTCTAAAAGATTCGTCGGGTTATTTTCATTTCCCGGGAAATAGTGAAAAAGTGAAAGCTGAATTGGTTAAACTGGCCCAACAATATCCGCAAGGAACTTACAAAGTGCGTCTTTTAGTAGATCGTAAAGGTGAACTGGAACTGCAAGCGCAAGAAACGGTTATGATGGAAGAGCCGCTTACATGTGCCTTAGCTAGTTCTCCTATAGATAGTAAAAATCCGTTTTTGTTTCATAAAACAACACACCGTGAAGTATATAAACAGGCAAGTGCTGAGCTTTCAAAAGAGTTCTTTTCAGTCTTATTATGGAATGAAAAACAGCAAATCACGGAATTCACAATCGGCAATGTGGTAGTCGAAAAAGAAGGTCGATTTTTCACGCCGCCAGTAAAATGTGGTTTGTTAGCGGGCACTTTCAGACAGCACTTGTTAGACGAAAAAAAGATTGAAGAAAAAATCATTTTAAAAGAAGAGTTAAAAGAATATGATGCTATTTGGTTTATCAATGGTGTACGAGGATGGCTCGCTGTGGAGTTAAGTGAGTAAATACAATGAAATAAAAAATTCTAACCGTGAAAATGTCTCGGTTAGAATTTTTTTGTGTCATTCATAAATAGTTATTGAAATTGTAATATTCAGATAATAGGTGTTTAATAGGAGGTGAGATCTTTTTAATACAAGGAGGCGGAACGAGTGGAACTAGCAGGTAAAGTAGCGATCGTGACAGGTGGGGCATCCGGAATCGGGTTTGCAACAGCGAAAGCATTTTTGGATAAAGGCGCTAAAGTGGTAATTGGCGATTATAATGAAGAAGGCGGGCAGCAAGCAGAACAACAATTAAAGAAAAGCAGTGGCGATGTGGCTTTTGTTAACGTAGATGTTTCGATAGAAGAATCAGTTAAACAAATGGTAGCAACAACTGTTGAACATTTTGGAAGAGTGGATATTATTGTGAATAATGCGGGAATTGGAGTGCTTGGAGTCACGCATGAATTGACGTACGAAGATTATCATAAAGTAATTGCTATAAACCAAGACGGTGTCTTTTTCGGTGCCAAGCATGCCATTATAAATATGTTGGAACATGGTGACGGAGGTGTCATCATCAACACGTCATCAATTTTGGGATCTGTTGGTGAGGGGGGAGCTTTTGCCTATAATGCTTCAAAAGGAGCTGTAAACTTAATGACCAAGTCACTGGCTTTACAGTATGCTGAACACAAAATCCGGGTGAATGCAGTAGCACCAGGATATGTGGAAACCGGTATGGTCAGCAAAGAAGCGTTAGGCGACTTTTACGATGCCTTAGTAGACAAACATCCTGTTGGTAGATTGGGCCAACCAGAAGAAATTGCACATGCCATCGTCTTTTTAGTCGAAAACGAATTTGTTACAGGTACCACAATCATGGTGGATGGTGGTTATACAACTCAATAGACAAGAGACCCAAAAAGCTGCAATGTGCAGCTTTTTTTATTGGACATTTTTGACACAGGTAGCGGCAACTAAAATCTGATAGATGGAAAAGAAACAATGGATAAAGTATGATGAAATCATAAAGAACTGTGGAGAGAAACGGAAATTATTATATAGAAAACCTCTTTCTTCCGTGTACAGGCACGTATTAAAACGTAAGGAGTGGGTGCTCATGATTCATGCAAAAGAAACGATAGAAAACCAAAATGCCAATCATTCGAAAGCGTTTATTCGAAATGACCAATACAACTTTATTAAAGACCAAACAAAAGTTTTGCTGACGGCACAAACTAGCACAAATGACGTTGAAGTATTAAGTGTCCTGAGGCATCTAGCGTATGAGAAAGTCCAGAATCTATTTCCCGTTCTTACCGAAGAGCAAAAGAAAATTCTTCATCCGCTCGTCCAAATAAAAGAACTGAGCGAGGCAGAAAGATTTTTAGAACAACTGCAACCATATCTTATTCCTTTTAAATCGGTTACCGATCAAGACTTAAAAAAACTATTCCCTAAAGCGAAAAAGCTGAAAGGGCCAAATGTAGAAATCATTAATTTCCATAAAACTTCTTATTTAGGATGGACGGAAAGCTCTAATTTGCGCTATTTAGTTGTGGAGTTAAATGATCAATTGATAGGTCTTCAAGGGAGTTTCACACGTAGCCAAAAACAAGGAATTTGTAGAGTCTGCAATCGTCACAGTGAAGTGGGACTGTTTGTTGCCAAGACGAAAAACTCAGGAAACGAGCAATTTATTAAACGTGGCAATTATGTTTGCCAAGATGCCAAGGTATGCAATGACAATATTAAAACTTTGGATTTGCTAGCTGAATTTATGTGTCAGTTCTAAAGGGTACTAAGAAAATCACTCTGCACTCGTGTAAATCGATGTTAGAGTAATTTTTTAGCTTATTTCTTTTACTAGAGTAATTATAGACCGTAAAGACAAGATTGAGGATGCATCTTTATAGGTAAAAGGGATAAACTAAAGACAAAACTTTAAAACAGTGTGAACGGAGGTTTGTGTATGTGGTTGTCTTTTGATGAAATGTGGGACAAAGTAATAGCTTGCGACCGCAAGTATGACGGTCTTTTTTACACATGCGTGAAAACCACCAAAATTTACTGCCGCCCTTCTTGTCGTTCTCGGAAGCCGAAAAAAGTGAACGTGCAGTTTTGTCTGACGATAGGAGAGGCTGAGGCAAACGGGTTCCGCGCATGCAAGCGGTGTCAGCCAGAAACCAATTATTCTCCTGCTGAAGAACTTACGCGTAACGTTATGACTTACTTAACTGCCAATTATAAAGAGCGGGTTAGCCTTCAACAAATCGCACACCATGTCGGTATGAGTCCGTCTTACTTAGAGCGCATTTTTAAACAAGAAACTGCAGAAACGCCACATGCCTGTCTTGAGAAGATTCGCATTGATAAAGCTTTATACTTGTTAACAAGTACTGACTTATCAAATCTTGAAGTCGCGCTAGAAGTAGGATTTCAAAGCCCGTCAAACTTCTATAAAGTATTTCGCAAGCTAACAAACCGTTCGCCATCAGAATATCGAAAGCAAAGTGAGTTGGTTTTACTATGAAGCCTATACAAAGTACGCAGTATATAGAAATTGCAACACCTGCTGATTTTAATTATGACGAATGTCTCGTTCATCTTGGCAGGTCTTCGCAAGAAAACTTATACCGGATTAAAAAAGACAAAGTGATTAAGTTGCTCAAAATAAACGGAGAACGGGTGCTGTTTCAACTAACAGCAGTTCCCGGAGCTTTACGTATCGAGTTTCCGCTAAATGCACCTACTCTAGATGAAACAGAGCAAGTCGTTGCGTATATAGAAGACTGGTTTGATTTGAACACCGATCTACGAGAATTTTACGAAATGGCAGAAACGGATCCCATCTTAAATCCAGTAGTCCAACAATATTACGGCTTGCGTATAATAGGTGTCCCGGATTTGTTCGAAGCATTAGTGTGGGCTGTCATGGGGCAGCAAATCAATTTAACATTTGCGTATACTTTAAAGAAAAGATTTGTCGAAAGTTATGGGGATTCAGTTGTTTACGAAGACGAAACGTATTGGACTTTCCCGCATCCTGAAACAATCGCAGTATTGCCGCTTGAAGAATTGAGAGCGTTACAGTTAACAGGACGGAAATCAGAATATATTTTAGGCATTGCATCTATGATGGCGACAGGCGTCTTAAACAAAGAGCGATTGCTAGAAGAGCCAGACATGGAAAGTAAATTGTTAGAAATTCGAGGAGTCGGCGCATGGTCGGCCAATTACGTCATGATGAAATGCTTGCACGATGCATCTGCTTTCCCGCTTGCAGATGTGGGGCTGCATAATGCACTAAAAGCTCAACTAGACATGGAGCGAAAACCAACACTCGCAGAAATTACCGAGCTCTCGGCAAATTGGAGCGGGTGGGAAGCCTATGCCACATTCTATTTATGGAGGTCATTATTATGAATCACGTGCACCAAATTGAATTTCAATCACCTATCGGCATCGTAGAAATTACCGGAACAGACAAAGCCATTCGGTCAATTTTGTTTAGTGAAAAAAGTGACGTGACAATGCCGCTCTCTCCAGATAGCCCACAAGTGTTGAAAGACTGCCAACAGCAACTTGAAGAATATTTTCAAGGACAGCGCATGGATTTCACATTTGCTTGTGAGTCTGCAGGAACAGAATTTCAGCAAAGAGTGTGGACTGCGTTAACCGATGTGCCGTATGCAGAAACCGTGTCTTACGGCGCGATTGCTAAAGCAGTCGGTAGCGAAAAAGCGGTCAGAGCAGTAGGGAATGCCAACAGTAAAAACAAATTGAGCATTGTCGTGCCATGCCACCGCATTATCGGCGCAAACGGCAAGCTTACGGGTTACGCCGGCACATTGCCTCGAAAAGAATGGTTACTGCGTCACGAAAAAGCATGCAGTGAAAATCAATCAGTTTAATGGTGAATTTAAAAAAGCTGTCCCGAAAATCAGGTGAAATGATTTTTGGTGACAGCTTTTTGTTGGTCATAGAAGGATCACTTGCTTTGATTTCGGCGCCTGCATGTCAATCAGTTTATACGTAAAAACCTGAGAGAGAAAAGTGGAGGGCTTTTCTTTCTCAGGTTTTAAATTTTTTCTAAGCGAGGGCGCGTCCAAGGGCTAATTGCGTGAGCTGTGTCCCTGGAAAGCGTCCGGCTAGAATGATTTCTTCGATTATAAAACTTATTTCGTTTTTGCTAATGCTTTTTTAGATTCATTCAAATCAACATCAACAGAAGTAACAAAATAACGTTTTGTATCATCTGTTTGGATGTTTACTTTCTTGCGGTCAAACAACGAAACCGTTTCGATTTTCGTTGTTTCACCCGTTTGGATGTCTTCTTCATAAATGCGGTAACCGATAATCGCATCGTCACGCACTGCATGCCAAGAAATATTAAATGCAGTAGCAAAAACGTTTGCCGGTGGTTCAGGTTGTTTATCGGTAACGCTTGAATCAGAAATCAATTCAGCTGTTACAACTAGACGCTCTTCGTGTGAACCAATATCGCGGTTGTAATCGCCTGTACACGTGATCAAACTCAAGAGACGTTTGTCTGAGCTACCGAATATTTTTTCAATCGGTGCATCATCTGTTTCGTAGCTAGTTAAATCGGTCACTTTATAGACCATTTCGCGTCCGTCTGGACCTGTTACCGTAACGGTTTCACCAATTTTTATATTTTCAAGTTCATAAAAAACAGCGGGCCCTGTCAAGCTGTCGACATGTCCTGCTAAAACTGCATGACCTTTTGCGCCCACTTTATAACCAGGCTCAAACCAGCCAACTTGGTCAACATCTTCAGGTACACCCATTTCACCATTGTCTAAAATACCAGTCGATTCAATGGCTGCATCAACGCCGATTGAAGGGATTTTAATTTGAAAAGGCTCCATGCCTTTAATGCTTTCTTGACGTTCGCGTTGCAACATTTGTAGCTTTTCACGTTGCTCGGGAAGAATGGGAAACTCAGCAATTTTGTCTACGTAGTTGCCAGTTACTTCTTCTTTTTTAATCGGTTCTTTTTCTTCTACTTTTTTGACCTGTTCAATTTGCTCTTCAAAAGTAGGGCTAGCGGCCAAAGGCTTTAATATGATAAACAAAGCGAGACACAATACTAACGCAGTCCCAATGGTAACAAGCTGCTTCATTTGTCATTCCTCCTTTCTAATCGTGAACAGAGAGAGCTTCGGGCTCTCCCTGATAAGTTTATTGTTGGTTTTTTGTTTGGCGATAAGTAATCGTTCCAGCTGCTAATAAAATCATCATGCTCAATGTGATCCAAAGAACCATTGTGTTTGATTGATTCGCAGTGCCACCAAGTCCAGTAGCTGGCATTTTTTCAGGTGCAGTGTTTTCGAATTTCTCAGGGAATTGATCAACAATTGCGCCGCTCAACCCTTTACCAATATCAAACATAATCGCATATCCTGAACGATATGTTTCATAAGAAGTTGTGTAATCACCAGATACGTATTGTTGGAATGTATCGATAACTGACGTTTCGTGAGCTTTCACACCTGCAATAGTTTCATCCAAAGGCATGCGATCTTCTGTGGCAGTATTTAAAAATGTTCCTAAATCTTTTGCGAACGTGCTTGTTAATGTGTTTGTTGCTTCTTCAGCCGCTTGTTTGTCGTCAGCTGCTACAGCAATCACTAAGTCACCTTGAACAGAAATGTGTTGGTTGTTCCAAAGTTGAACAAATTCGTTGCTTGCTTCTTCACCATAAACCGTAGCAAGTGCTGCACGGAATTCTTCTGTATTTTGATCTTGCGCCCAATCGGCAAAATCAAAGTCGTCAGAACCAGTATAACCTTTTGTCATACTAAGTTGCGCTAAAGCGAAATGCTCAGCCGCAATTCGGTTCACTGTCGAACGGAAGTCACCAGCTGGCGTATTTGGATCTGAAAACTGGTCAGGGAACTGAGTTGAAATGGCGCCACTAATTGCGCCGCCTGCTCCAAAGATTTGTGTGAATCCATCTAAGTAAGACGTATAAGCCGCCACATAATCTCCTTCTACATAAAGGTCAAATGTGTTTTGCACAAAATCTTCGTGTTCACGAAGAGCTGATGTGGCACCATCTTCAGGAAGGTTGCCTTCTGTCGCAGTACCAAGAAATGCTCCCATGTCGTCAACGAAAGATTGAATTTCGTCTAACGCTTCTTCTTTCATTGCGTCATCGCCATCTCTAACCGCTGCGGCATAATCATCTGTCCCAGTATTGTGCTTATCAAAAATCTCCGTGAACGCTGCGCCGCCTTCTTCGCCATATACAGAAGCAATAACTGGCTCCATGTCTGCTGCGTTGGCATCAAGCGCTGCAATTGCCGCTTCAGCCGCTTCATCTTCGTCATAAATCTTCATCATTGAATCTACTGCCAATGCGTAATGCTCGGATAATAATGAATCCAATGTTGCGCGAAGTTCCACGCCTGTCGTTTCAGTTGGTGAACCTTCAGCTGCTAATACGTTTGTTGCCATGCCCGGTATTAAAAGCGTTGCCCCTAATACAGGTGCTAAGATTTTATTCCATTTCATATAAAAACACTCCTCGTTTTTTGATCTGTTAATAGACATAACGGAGAGAGTTGAAGTTTAGATCACATTTTCCGTAAAAAATAATTAGGAATTTCATTTCGACAGTAAATAGAGTGATTTGGACAGTATTTAGTCTCATTTGGACAGTATTTGATCTAAATCGGACAGTATTTCTACTAAACTGGACAGTATATCCAAATAACTGGAAAAACGCATGAAAAAAATACACGAATTCTCTCGAAAAAAACCGCTCGAGGGCGGTTTTCATCACGATTTAGCGCGAACATCTTCAAATGCATCAAGTGTTTCCACATCTTCTGGAGAAATCGTGAAATCCAATTGGCTATTTTCTGAAATGCGATTTTCGTTTGTCGATTTTGGAAGGGGCAATGTGTTTTTCTCTAAACAGTAACGAATGCATAATTGAGCAGGGGTTACATTATATTTAGCAGCCATTTCTTTAATGTCTGGGCTGTCTAAAATTTGGCCAGTTGCGAGCGGAGAATACGCTTCGACCACAATGTCATGCTTTGCACAAAACTGCAGCAAGCTCTTTTGATCGCGCCCAACATAAAACGAAATTTGATTGGCCATTGGCATAATCTCGCAAGCATCGATAAGTGCTTGAATATCGCTTTCCGCAAAATTGGAAACACCGATTGCACGGATTTTGCCTTCTTTATAAAGCTTCTCCATCGCTTTCCACGATTCAATATTGGCTGCTGTGCAATCTTTGCCAATATCATCCCAAGGCCACGGCGCATGAATCAAATAAAGGTCTAGGTAGTCGACACCAAGATTTGAAATCGTTTCTTCAAAAGCCTTCAAGGTCTCTTCATAGCCTTTTGTTTCAGCGGGTAGCTTGCTTGTGATAAAGACGTTTTCCCGGGAAATATCAAAATCTTTGATCGCTTTCCCAACATTTTCTTCATTTTTATATGCTAACGCCGTGTCAATGTGCGTATATCCAGTTTTCAACGCAATCGTTACTGCGTCGTAAGCTTCTTCATTTGGAATTTGCCACGTACCAAAACCAATTTTGGGAATTGATACGCCGTTGTGAAATGTGAAAAACTGATCGTTTGTCATTAAAACATTTCCTCCTCTTTCTTGATCTTCCTTTTGATTTAGCAACTAGGTCTGGAATAAAAGCTGTTTAAAACAAGGCATCACGATTTGTCATCCAAGTGCCTAACAACTTCCATGCTGCATAAGTTCTTTATTTTGCATCGGAACCTTTCAAGAACTTCAACAACTCACTGTTAAAACGTTCTGGCTCATCTGCGTTGATGCCATGTCCGCTGTCTTCGAACGGAACGAGCACGGAGTTGGAGATTTGTTTGTCCAGTTCTTCAGCTAATTCATAAGTACAAATTTGGTCTTTTTTCCCGTGGAAAATAGCCGTTGGCACAGTAATGCCTGCTAACTCATCGCGCAAGTCCTCGTCTCGTAAGGCAATCGCGGATTTAATGGTTGAGTGAGCACCGGCTTCGAGTCCAAGCGTTTGGAACCAATGCAGAAATTCAGGTGATTTTTCTTGTTCAAAGAACATATCCGCAAATTGACCAAGAAAAGCGGGGCGGTCTTCTTTAAGTTGATCGATAATGCCATCGACTTCTTCAGGCTTTAAGTTGTATTGGAAATCCTCGCGTTGCGTGAACAATGGAGCCGCCGCTGCTAAAAGCATTAGTTTATCAACGCCTTGCTGATTGAAATTTGTTAAGTAACGAATGGCAATCGGTCCGCCCATAGAGAATCCGGCAAGCACAAAATGATCAAGTTTCAAATAATCGACGACAGCTTTGACGTCGTTTGCTGCCATATCGTAATCATAGCTTGACCACGGCTTATCTGATTTCCCGTAACCTCTGAGGTCAATGCCGATAAATCGGAAGTTTTGCTCCGCAAGCACACTTACTTGCGACTCAAATGCTTTGCTATTTAAAGGCCAGCCGTGAATAAAGACGACCGGTTGTCCTGAGCCGATGTCTTCTACATAAACGTTTACGCCATCTTCTACTTCAATATAATGTCCCAACTAGTTCTCCTCCTTTAATGTAAAACAGTATTAATGTAGAACTTCCCGTTGTCGAATTAAAGTAAACAACTGGAAATGGAAAGCCTGGCTTTTCAGTTTAGCCGGAGATGGTCGGGGGAATCTAATTAGTAGAAAATACATATTCAGAAGGAGGCAATTATGGATTATATCTATTTAGGAAACTCAGGTTTGCGGGTTCCAAAGTACATACTCGGAACAGTTCCTTTTAGCGGAACAAATGGCTTTAATGCCGCAGGGAATATTGATGAAAAAACAGCTCGTCGCATGGTGGACATGTCGCTTGAAGCCGGCATCAACATGTTTGATACTGCTAATTTGTATTCAAAAGGCGATGCAGAGCGCGTGTTGGGTGCGGCCATTAAAGGACGCCGTGACGAATTGTTGCTGACGTCGAAAACAGGTTTTCCTCTCGGGGAAAACCCTAACGCAAGAGGAGCTTCAAGAAGCAATATTTTAACATCTATTGATCAATCACTTGAGCGGTTGGGGACAGATTACCTTGACGTCTACTTTGTTCATTTATGGGACGGGCAAACACCGGTCGAAGAAACGGTCAATACGATGACAAGTCTCGTCAAGTCCGGCAAAATCCGCCATTGGGGTGTTTCAAATTATAGCGGCTGGGCATTGGCCCGAACGTTCACGATCGCTGAGCAATCTGGTTTTATTCCGCCGATTACGCAACAAATCTATTACACACCAGAAGCCAGAGAAGCGGAATACGAACTACTTCCCGCGGGCAGTGAGCTCGGCATTGGCTCGATGATTTGGAGTCCGCTCGGAGAAGGGCTGCTAAACGGCAAAATCGGCCGCAATAAACAAGCACCGGCGAATACACGCCAAGGAGCTGGATGGCCAGAGCCATGGGTGCAAGATCAGGAAAGACTTTACCAAGTAATCGATGCGTTAGAAAGAGTCGCAGCCAATCACAATGCATCAGTGCCGCAAATCGCTTACGCATGGGTTCGAGACCGGCCAAACGTCGGTCCGATTGTCATCGCAGCGCGTAACGAAGAGCAGCTAAAAGAAAACATCGCTTCTTTTGAAATCGAGTTAACAAAAGAAGAGCACGACCAGATTGAATCGGTCGCGCGACCAGCGCCACTTTATCCGAACTGGCACCGCGCCATGAACTCGTTTGACATGGGCAGTGAGTCTGAAAAAACGTATTTGACCGGGTATAAACAATCGATGGGCATCGATGACTAGTCAGCAGGTTTAATAAAGAAGACACGAGGGAACTCTTATACTATAATGAGTACCCCAAAAGACTGCCAGGTCATAAAAAAACTGGCAGTCTTTTTTGCGTTAATTGGCCATGTGTCGTTTTCAAGACCATCGAGCCATTACTTTAGATTAATTGCTTAAAAAGCGCCGTTCGCTAGTAAATGCCATGATTCGGACAGTATTCAGTCCCATTTGGACAGTATTTGATGCGAATCGGACAGTATTTCCACTAAATCGGACAGTATATCCAAATAACTGGAAATAAACAATGAACCACAAGCAAAAAGCGTTGATTTCAAAGAAAATTCACCCACATATGCGAAGTAAAATCCTTAAAAAACCGAAACTTCTTCGGATTCAACTCGTAAATACTGGTATAAGAAATAAGGGGGGCGCTGTTGTGTGGGCAATCGTCTTTACGTTACTGACAGTCGTAGCATTAGGCATCTCAATTTATAAAATCAAAACATCCAATACAGATCCCAAAAGTACAGTAACCGCAATGTGTTTTTTTCTAATTAGTGGTGTTAACTTAGTTGGCTACTGGTTCGACTTACTTGGTGTGTTCACTATGGTGCTAACCGTCGCATTGTTAATTACCGGTGCTTACTTTATTCGCTATACGCAAACAGATCATAAGGAAAATCAATCAAATAAGGAGCGAAATCATGCCGAACTGTGAAAATTGTGGTCAAAAATGGCCGTGGAAAACAGTAGTGAAAAATACAGTCAAGCTTAGCAATAAAACCAAGTGTCCTTATTGCGAAAAGACCCAATACCTCATACCAAAGTCGAGAAAGCGAACCGCCATTTTTAGCTACATGCCAGCATTTCTCATTATTACATTGACGCTAATTTTAGACCTCGATGGGTGGGGCATTTTCTTTCTTGCGGCCGCTTTAATGATTGTGTTTTTAGGGCTGTATCCATTTATGATGAAACTTTCGAATGACGATCACATGCCGACTTATAAAATGCAGTGACCTTATTCAATGTTTTGTTTAGTAAATCTTCCATAAGGGAAAACTTATTAAAGCAATGCAATTTTTGAACACTACAAATCAGGAGGCGCAATCCTTATGGACGATAAAACACGTAAGCAAACAAAGCTGTTCTCCATCTTGAATTTAGTTTTTTATTTCCTAACCTTAGGGGTAAACTATCTCGGGTCATCCGGGTTTTTTAATGGCATGAGTCAAAAAGACCTGTCAGACAAATACATGACGCTCATCTCACCAGCACCATTCACGTTTTCAATTTGGGGCGTGATTTACACGCTACTGCTAGTGACATTAGTTTATTTCTTTATTAAACGAAAAGATCAACGTGTAGGTAAACTCATTCGATTGGTATCGCCTTTATTTATCGCCAGCGCTGTATTCAATATGGCGTGGATTATCGTGTTCTCATACGAATTACTTGGGATTTCAACGCTACTGATTTTGGGATTGCTGTTCTCATTGATTTTGATCGTCAAACAGATCACCAACAATCGCTCTCAATTTCCAAGTACATTAGCAGGCATCAGTTTTACGCTCTACAGCTCGTGGGTGTTTATCGCCTCAATCGTCAATACGTCGTTATTTTTAGTGCAGCAAGAGTGGGACGGACTTGGACTATCTGATTCGATTTGGACAATCGTCATCTTGTTTGTCGCCATTGGATTTGTATTTTTCTACTTAGCGCTATACAAAAATGCCGCATTTCCGCTCCCCATCGCCTGGGCTTTCTTTGGCATCTATAGCGCATATGCGAGCGGGGTCTTAGACGCATCGATGGCAACAACCATTCAAGCCGTGTTAGTAGCCGGGATCGTCTTATTGCTAATTGCGAGTGCGTGGACATTTGTTAAAAACGACAAAGGGCTTTTTCCAAAAACCAATCACTAAATGTAGTTAAATAAAACCAGCCACAACGTCTCTTTTGAAGAGATTTTGTGGCTGTTTTAAATTTCGCTAGTAAATAGCGTGATTTGGACAGTATTCAGCCTCATTTGGACAGTATTTGCTACAAAACGGACAGTATTTCTACTAAACTCGACAGTATATCCAAATAACTGGAAATAACATACGCTAAGCATGCGAAAAGCATTGATTTCAAACGGATTTCCTCCGAAATTCCCATCATAAATCTTCATAATCACTAAATTGAACAAAAAAATAAGCAAAAAAGAGCATGGCTTGAATTCACTCAAGCCATGCTCTTTTTTCATGCGTCTAACAAATCTATTAGCCTTTCATTCGATTTAGACAAAACTCCAAATCGAGTTGCAGGTGTTCTTTCATCAACCGCTCTGCTTCATCCGCATGGTGTTGACGGATGGCCTCATAAATATCATGATGTTCTTCGATTAATAGAGGACGCTTGTGAAGGACCACTGTTTTTCGGAACAAGTAAATAATCGATTGCATGCGGTCAAATATATCAATCATTACAGGATTGTTGGTAGCGCCTACAATGATTTCATGAAATTCTTTATTTGCCGCCATGACTTCTTCGATCGTGCCTGTTCGACCGATGTCTACACAATTTTTCAGTTTGGCCAATGCCTCATCTGTTATATAAGTGGCACAATAGTTCGCCGCAAAACCTTCTAGTAACGTACGAACTTGAAAGACGTGGCGAAGATCCATATCGCTAGGATTTACAACACATTTTTGTTTGATCAAACCTTCTTGTTCAAGCTTCCGTATAGAATCTCGCACCGGCGTACGGCTAATGCCCATCTCTTCCGCTAGCCGTTCCTCAACCAACTTTGTACCGCGCTCGAGCTCTCCACTTAAAATTCGATCCCGTATATATTCATAAGCATGGACGTAAGCAAGTTGTGTTGGTTTTTTTGTCAATCTAATCGTCTCCTAAAGTAAGTTGTCTTATTTTAAAGTATAAGTTTAATAACCAAAATTTAAAAGGATGGATATTTTGTATACAATTTAAAATAAAATGTATACAAAATATAAAATTGTGTGTACAATTCATTTTAAGAGTTATGAAAGCGCTATCTAAACAAATCTATTTAAAGACTGAAAGGGGAAATTGAAATGGCACAGACTATTGGAGTTATTGGTTTAGGGATAATGGGAAAGCCGATGTCACTGAACCTACTTAAAGCAGGATACAAGGTAATGGTAAATGATCTCAATACAGAAAGTGTAGATGCACTAGTAGAAGCTGGAGCAACAGCAGGTAAGCCCGATGAAATGGGATCTGTGTGTGAGGTAATTATTACGATGTTGCCAGCTTCTCAGCATGTGAAACAAGTAGTGACTGGGGAAAATGGCATTTTGAAAACGGCAAAAGAAGGACTTGTGATTATAGATATGAGTTCCATTTCTCCTGTGGCTTCGGTTGAAATTTCTAACGAGGCTGCAAAGCGAGGCGTCGAAATGCTAGATGCTCCGGTAAGTGGTGGAGAGCCAAAAGCAATCGATGGCACGCTATCGATTATGGTAGGCGGTAAAGAAACGGTATTCGAATCCGTGAAACCCGTACTACAAGCGGTAGGTTCAGACATTATACTCGTTGGCAAAAGTGGAAGCGGTGTCACAGCCAAACTGGCAAATCAAATTATCGTAAACCTAAACATCGCAGCAATGTCTGAAGCCCTTATTCTTGCTGCAAAAGCAGGCATTGATATTGAAAAAATGTATCAAGCAATTCGAGGTGGCCTTGCTGGAAGTGCGGTACTAGATGCGAAAGTGCCTTTAATATTAGATCGCAACTTCGTAGCAGGTGGACGAATTGACATCAACTTAAAAGATATTACAAACGTAATGGAAACAGCACATGATATTGGCGTGCCACTACCACTTTCGAGCCAATTGCTTGAAATTTTTCATGCATTAAAAGTAGATGGAAAAGCTGGCGATGATCATGGCGGCATCATTCAATACTACGAAAAATTGGCAAACGTTGAAGTAAAAAGGGGGTAACCTGATCATGGCCAATTCTAAGACTTTAAATACAACCGAGATATTTAGCCATCTGCCATCCGTTCCGGATGAAGAAAAAGTAAATCAACTACTCGCAAATGAATTGCAAAGTTTCAATAAAAAAATCATTGTGCTAGATGATGATCCGACAGGTGTTCAAACTGTACACGGCATTTCCGTTTACACAGACTGGACGGCTGAAAGTATAGAAGCAGGTTTTGCTGAAGAGAACGCGATGTTTTTTATCTTAACCAACTCAAGAGGGTTTACAGCTGCGGAAACAAAAGTCGCACACGAAGAAATAGCAAAGACGATTCTGCAAACGGCGGAGCAACAACAAAAAGACTATATGATCATTAGTCGTGGGGACTCGACATTACGTGGTCATTATCCGCTTGAAACAGAAGTATTAAAAAATACGATAGAAGCGCAATCAAATGGTCTGTTTGATGGAGAAGTGATTATGCCGTTTTTCAAAGAAGGCGGACGTTTCACAATCGAAAATATTCATTACGTGCAAGATGAAGATCAATTAATTCCAGCAGGGGAAACCGAATTTGCAAAAGATCGCACATTTGGTTATGCGTCTTCGCATCTTGGAGAATGGGCAGAAGAAAAGTCAGCTGGTGCCTTTAAAGCATCCGATGCGACATATCTTTCTTTAGAAGACATACGTGGACTCCAAATTGACCGTCTGGTAGAGCAGCTTATGGCAGTAGAAGACTTTAACAAAGTAATTATCAATGCGACAGACTATGTGGACGTGAAAGTTGTCGTAATCGCTCTGATTCGCGCGATGAAAGCAGGAAAGAATTTCATGTTCCGAAGTGCTGCCGCATTAACGAAAATTATTGGCGGTATTGAAGACAAAGCGCTTTTAACAAGAGACGAATTGGTCAAAGATCATTCTGGCAATGGCGGGTTAATCATGATTGGCTCCCATGTGAAAAAAACAACCGAACAATTTAATGTACTGCAAACATGCAAGTTCATAGAATTTATCGAGTTCGATGTTCATTTGGTGTTGGATCCAGAGAAGTTTGAAAACGAAATTCAGCGAGTCATTCAAAAGAGCGAACAACTGATTCAAAAAGGAAAGACGGTTGCCGTATACACGAAGCGGGAGCGGCTCGATCTTGGTGAAGATAAAAAAGAAGAAGAGTTGCTATTGTCCGTGAAAATTTCGGATGCTGTCACAAGTATCGTCAAAAACATTCAAACAAGACCGAGCTTTATTATTGCCAAAGGAGGCATTACCTCTAGTGATATTGGAACGAATGGACTTGGCGTAAAGCGAGCAACAGTTGCCGGTCAAATCAAGCCAGGAATTCCGGTATGGCTGACTGGCAGTGAAAGCAAGTTTCCCGGCTTAGCTTATGTTATTTTTCCAGGGAATGTCGGTTCGAAAACAACCTTAAAAGAAGTCGCTGAGCTGTTGCACCAATAAATTGATGATTCATACGTATGGCAAGCAAATACAAGAAGAAGGTGGACTGTGAATGTTACTAAATACAAAAGATATTCTTTTAACAGCTCAAAAAGAACAGTACGGCGTAGCCGCTTTTAATGTTTACAGCCTTGAGACTTTGCAGGCAGTCATTCGCGTAGCAGAAGCAGAAAATCATCCAGTGATTATTGCGTTAGGCGAACGGTATTTTGATACGGTAGACGTAGAGGGCTTTGCCGCTTTAACCAAAGTATTGGCTGAAAAATCGACTATTCCGATTGCGCTTCACTTAGATCATGCTTATCAAAAACAATCAGTTATTCGAGCGATCAATTGTGGATTTACTTCGGTGATGTTTGATGGTTCTAAATACGATCTTGAAAAAAATATAAGTTACACAAAAGAAATCGTAAAAATTGCCCATATGGCAGGAGTTAGTGTAGAAGCCGAAATCGGTTCAGTTGCGCGTGGTGCGTTTTCAGATGAAGAAGACGGCGATGGCACATTGACCGATCCACAGGATGCTAAGAAGTTTGTGGAAGAAACAGGCGTTGATTTTTTGGCAGCAGCGATTGGTACGGTTCACGGCATGTATACAGGGGAGCCGAATATTAACTTAGCGCTGCTAGAGGAAATTCAACAGTCTGTCAGCATCCCGTTAGTTTTACATGGAGGTTCTGGGACGCCAGAACATGTGATGAAAAGAGCGGTTGAAAAAGGAATTTGCAAAGTGAATGTTAATACAGAAGTCTCGATAGCTGCAACTTCTTACCTCAAGCAAGTTTTGAAAGAGGAAGAAACAATGCATCTCTCAGATGTAATGGCAGGTATGCAACAAGCAATAGAGCCAGTAATAGCGAAATTTATACAAGTGCTCAAAAAATAACAACCCGAGTGAAAATCCTTTTCTTGCGGATATAAGCGATAGCGCTCATGTTTTAAAAGAGAAGGGTTAGGTCTAATGAAACCGTTATCATTTCTAATTAAATTTATACTTGCTGTACCTCATAAAAACTGAATTGAAAAGGGAGAGGTTTCCATGATTACTGGTAATTTGTTGATTTTGATTTTTGTTCTATCACTGGCTATTTTGTTTTTTGCAATTCTTAAGCTGAAAATCGAACCGTTTCTCGCGTTAATCACAATCGCTATTTTAACTGCATTATCTATTGGCATGCCTTTAAAAGAAGTCGCTTCGACTGTTACAGCAGGATTCGGAAATACGCTCGCGGGTGTCGGGATCTTAATTGGTCTTGGCGTGATTTTTGGTCAATTTTTAGGTGCATCAGGTGCGGTTGAAAAAATTGCACAAGCTGTCTTAAATGTATTTGGGATTAAACGATCTCCTGCAGGTCTAGCCTTAACAGGTACAGCTGTTTCGATTCCAGTATTTTTTGACGCAGCATTTGTTATTTTAAGTGGGTTGATTCGTTCGCTTGCTACAAAAACAGGCATTTCAGTCGTTAGCTTTGTAACGGCACTTGGTGTCGGGTTGATCGTGTCACATAATATGATTGCTCCAACTCCAGGACCACTGGTGGTTGCAGAAAATACGGGGGGCAGAACTTGGTCTCTTTATCATCTATGGCATTATCGTAGCCATTCCAGCTACGTTAGTTGGAGGTTACTTATACGGGATGTTTATTGGAAAGCGCATCAAGCATTCAGGAGAAGTAGAAGAAATCGTCATCGAAAAAGCAGATTTACCGAAAAAAGAAATTAGCACAGGCTTAAGCTTCACGATGTTAGCTTTACCAATCGTTTTAATCTTAACAAATACAGTTTCTCAACTATTGTTGCCGGGTACCGCAATTGCTAGTTTCTTCGGTTTTGTTGGAGAGAAAAACGTAGCACTTTTAATCAGTGTATTCGCAGCCATTATCTTTTTACGCCCGTACATCGCAATTCCAAACAATCGTTTATATGCTGAAGCAATTAACTCAGCAGGAATGATCATCTTAATCACCGGAGCAGGTGGTGCGTTTGGTGCGGTTATTAACAGCAGTGGAATTGGCGATCACTTGATTGCGACAATGCAAAGTTGGAGCATTCCAGTTCTGTTACTAGCATTTATCTTTTCTCAAATTTTGCGTGCTTCACTTGGTTCAGCAACGGTGGCACTGGTTACGACATCGAGTATTCTTGGACCAATGGTCGGGGAACTTGGCGTTTCGCCAATTCTACTAGGTCTAGCGATTTGTGCGGGGGGTATCGGTCTATCACTGCCAAACGATTCGGGCTTTTGGGTCGTTAACCGTTTTGGTAAACTGACCATCCCACAAACTCTATTAGCATGGACAGGTGGAGGATTTGTTGCAGGCGTGACAGCTTTAATCACGGTGTTTATCTTAAACTTGTTTGCGGGAATATTGCCTGGGCTTTAAGGATAAATAAAAAAATATTTTAGCTAAATGAAACCAGCCACAGAGTCTCTTTTGGGAGAGAGTTTATGGCTGGTTTTTCGTTAATAACTTTCATAAATAAAAGATAAATGAAATATAAGAAAGATGAAGTTTTCTGAAAATTAAAAAAACCAAGTGTTTTTCATTGCATCTTGTCGATATCGGTGTATAATGAGCCGTGACTAAAACAATTAATTGATAATTAGAACAAAAAAATAATAAAAAATATACATAATGTAAACTTTATAGATATATTTGGTAATTTAGTCTCTTATTTTTGATGTGTATCACGGTAATTTCACAGGCATATTCCATGTTTAATGTGAGTTAAGATTCTCTAAAGTCCAGTTCAAAGCGCATGTAAGTATAGTCTTAACTGGATTAGGAGCTTGAGCCCATTGAATAAACAATTCGCTTTTAAATAATAGAGGAACTTTGCGCATAGAACACTCTCGTAACCAAATTGTTTCTCAAAGAGGGGTATGAGTTTTATTTCTAATGTAGACAAAATTATTGAAAAAGGAGATGGTTACCATTTCTGACATTCAACCGTTTAAAAACTTAGAAAATAAAAAAGAAAAATTAATCGAAGAAAAAGAAAGAATCAATGAAGAGGCACTGAACAGATATCAAGAACTTCTCGAAAAAGATGAAGAAAAAACACATGAGGAAGACATAGAAGGTGCACATGAAACAGCAAAAAAAATAGAAGCACGAATAGAAAATGCTGAGAATCTGGATGGCCCTGCCTTAGAACGAATCATTTTTGGAAATGATTTATTTCCCATTTCCTATTTGCAACACGGTTTCAATATAGGGAATTCAGTTTGTCGTATCGTTCTTTCCGACCGCATAGGAAGGGTTGTCGGATATGGTACGGGATTTCTAATATCTCCTTCTCTAATCATGACAAACAACCATGTGTTAGACAAAGAAGAAGTAGCAGTTTTTAGTACCGCTGAGTTTAACTATCAGACCGATGAAAATAACATTTTGCGTCAATCGACCATTTTTAGACTTGATCCAGAAAAACTATTCATAACGGATAAGAGGCTAGATTTTACCATCGTGGCGGTCCAAGAATTTTCAGGTGATGGCAAAAGGGTGAGTGATTTTGGATATTTAAAACTCTCACCTAATTTAAACATCATGGAAAATGAATATGTATCTATTATTCAGCATCCACAAGGTGGACATAAAGCAGTCACAGTCAGAGAAAACCGAGTTAAATTTTTATCAGAAGATTTTATTCATTATGTGACAGATACACAGCCGGGTTCATCTGGGTCACCTGTATTTAACGATCAGTGGGTTGTCGTTGCGCTTCACCACTCAGGCGTACGCAATCCCAATGACAGAACCCAATGGGTTGCAAATGAAGGGATACGAATAAGCTCGATTTTAAAGCATCTAGATTCTTTAGTAGATTCTTCTAAATAAAAAGAGTAACAGGTAGCGGGTATTTAGGATCTATAAATCAGGATTTATTTCGATGCTGCTTAAGTTCGAAAGGCAGGTGAGGGTAATTTGTCTGAAAAAAGATTATCCCAAAATCAAATTGAAATCCTTAAACAAATTGTGAAAAGTGAAGAACAAAATTATTCTCAAGAATCCACAAGTAACGAAAATGTTGAAAACTGCGATAGCTATGAAGCATTTGGACGTGCTGTGATTGAACAAATTGTGAAGGAAGGCATGAAAAGTGTAGAAAGTTTTAAGGGTTCTACAAATGAAATCGTGTTAGATGCCCAAATAACGCTTATTCCTGCATCAGTGGAAGATTAATAAGTCTGGTTTAGTAAGATTATGCCACAACCTTTAGATGCCATATCGGGCTATCCTTATCGAAAAAATTGAAGATTGTTAGAATAAGGATTTTATATTACTATCCAAGGAAATAAGCATTGTAGTGGATCTTTGGGCAAAGAAAATGAAAGTTAAGTAGAGCTTGTGGAGCTGATACATTAGACATGATTAAAGCGATTAAAATTAGAAAGGGAGTTGAGATTAAAATGTCTGAAAAAAGACTATCCCAAAATCAAATTGAAATCCTTAAACAAATTATCGATAGTGAAGAAAAAAAGGCTTCTCAAGAATCGATGAGTAACGAGAATGTTGAAAACTATGACAATTATGAAGCATTCGGACGCGCCATTATTGAACAAATTATGAATGAGGGCATGAAAGATGTAGAGAGTTTCGGGGGCTCTACAAATGAAATCGTGTTAGATACCCAAATAACGCTAATTCCTGCATCAGCAGAAGATCAAGAAGGCTGGTTTAGTGACGCTGTAGGTAAAGTTGGCGGTGCGGTGAGTGATGCGGCAGGAGCAGTTGGTGGTGCAGTAAGTGATGCCACAAAAAAGATCGATAAAATCAAGGATAAAATTGTAGATGTCATTGAAGACACCGTTGATGATGCTGGGGATCTCTTGGATCATCCGTTTGTCAAAAAGGGTACAGATTTAGCGCTGAATGGGGTTTGTGTTAAGATGTTTGGAAGAAAAGTTTGTTACAACCCTCTGACAGGTAAGCCGAGCTTGAAATAAGTATGAGACTATTTAGGGCCATAGACAAACTCGATACACTCGAGCTGTCTATGGTCTTTTTATGGAAAGGAATTTATTTATTTTTGTCAATTCAGAAATATCTCTAGTAGCACCTTATCCAGTTTACTTAAATATGAGATTTATAAAACCAATCCAGTGAGCAAAGTTTTATTTTAACTGCTCACATAAAGCCGTAATCTGTTGATCATTCCGTGCAATCAAATCTTTCGCTAAATCAACCAACGCATAAAAGTTCTCATCCGAAGAATCATCCAGCTTGTCACTTACTGTATTTAAATTTGTTTGAAAACGGTAATATCGCTCAAAACCTTCTTGATGGGGTAGAAGATTTCTGAGCTGATAATCGACCGTGTCACTGACTCCATCAAATACGACATTCAACAAGGGGCCGGCCCATTCGGCAAGACCCCAATCTTTTGCATCTTTATATAAAATGGGATCTTGCTGTTCGCCAGTTCCTAAAGAAACCACTAAAAAGTTTTCCTCGTTTAAAAAAGTGCATTTAGCTTCAACGTAAGCGCACATAGCAGGGTTGTTTGCAAAGACACCACCATCGATAAAACTAAAAGTATCGTGCATTTTGATTTGCTTTGGTTCGAAATAGGTTGGAGCTGCGGAAGTCGCTCTGGCAACGTCCTTCATATAGGCATCTCGATTTTGTTGATCTTTCATTTTGGCTTTCCTACTTTTAAAAAACCAAGAAGTGCGTGTTTCAATTTCGTAACTTGTGATAATGACATCCGTCAATGCTTCAGAAAGTTTTGTTTCACCAAAATATTTCTCAAATACAGATTCAGCCCCGGTTGAATGGTACCGCTCATCCACGAGTCCCCCAAGTGAAAGGAGTCGATGTTCAAACGAATTAGCAAAAATCACTTTGCGTTCATTTTCGTATAACTGTACAAGTTCCAGTGCCGTATACATGGCAGTCGCATTTTTATTTGGACTCACAAGACCCAAAGTAAGAAGTCCGCCCGTCGATGTCCCCGCAATTAAGTCAAAAAGCTCAGAGATGGGTTTGCCTGTACGTTTCTCAATTTCTGCTAAGACAAGTGCAGGGATTACGCCGCGAACGCCTCCGCCATCAATAGAGAGTATTTTCTTCATGGTTACTCCTCCTTTTCGAAGTGCAGATAACCAAAAATCCCATGACTGACTTGATAGCTTCTTAATTTCTACTCATGGATCGCGTACCGTCCTTATAAATAGTTAGTGGGATTATACAATAAATTCATCAAAATGTCATTTAATTATCATTTTATTCTATTAATTAAGACAACTATAAGGGTTTATAAAATAAGAAAGAACGTATAAGAGTAGTTGTCGAATGAAAATAGCCACAAAATCTCTCGAGAAGAGGTATCTGTGGCTGTTTTGAATGTACAGAAAACTTGATTGACCTCTGAAAAATTTCGTTCGCTAGTAAATGAGTTGATTTGGACAGTATTCAGTTCAATTTGGACAGTATTTAAGACAAATCGGACAGTATTTCGACTAATTCGGACAGTATATCCAAATATATGGAAAAAACGTCATGATACAAGTACAAAAAGTTAATGTCATAGCGGCATCGCCAGAAATTCATTAGTAATAAAATCTTTCTTTATTCAATTCGTGGTTAGAGGCATAAGAAATAGAAGATCACGCTATTTTTCAAAATTCATTTATTGTATAAGAGCTTTTGATCCACTATTAGTCGGGTGACACTCACTCATCCGCAACCCCAAGCGTCATCCCACCATCGACAACAATCTCCGTGCCCGTACAATATGAACTATCGTCAGAAGCGAGAAAGGCGACTGCTTTTGCAATTTCAATGGGTTGGCCAATACGCCCTAATGGAACAGAATCATAAAAAGCAGGAACAGCTTTGCCGCCAGTAGCCATGTCCGTTTCGATTCCGCCTGGGTGGACCATATTTACGCGGATTCCGAGTGAACCGAGTTCAATAGCGGCAACTTTAGACATGGCCACGACCGATGCTTTTGTTGCGGCATAAGCGGCGGATTTCGCAATAGGGGAAAATGCAGAAATCGAGATGTTGTTGACAATCGAACCTTTTCGCTGCTTTTCCATTTGCGGAAGTACCGCTTGCATGCCGAGAAAAACACCGAGTTGGTTAACGTTGATCAATTGTTGGAAATCATCAAACGTTGTCTCTCGAAACGATTTGCGCGTCAGTGCGCCAGCATTATTCACTAACACATCCAGTTTGCCGAATTTATTGACCATCGTTTCAACCGCTGATTGCCACTCCGACTCTTTTGTAACATCTAACTGAACCGGGAAGGCACGTTCGCCAATTATCCCGGCGACTCTTTTAGCTTCGTCGTAATTCCGGGCACCAATTCCTACTACGGCGCCTAATGTAGTAAGGTGCTCGGCAATCGCCTTTCCTTGACCGCGATTAGCTCCGGTGACAAGAATAACGTTATTCGTTAAATTGGGCATGGAATCACTCCTTTCTATCAATATAACATAAAGAAATTTCACCAGAAAAGAGCAGCCGAAGCTACTCTTTTTTAAACGTTTATTAAATAAATCTCTAAAACTAGAATAACCACTAGCTCACTTTTGCTCTTCCTGTTCAGGCGGAGCTTTAACACCCAAAAATAAAGCAGTGAAATAAGTAAGTATAGCTGTTACCAAACCTGCAGCAAATAAAATCCCTCCGGTAATGAGAAAAGCGTTGGTATACGTTTCCATCACCATCACGTAATTGTTCGTATCAACAATATTATCTACTTGACTGGACAGCCAAGAGTTTCCGAAAGAAATTCCAAAAGAAGCACTCGAAAACAGTAAAATCAATCCTATGATTGCTAATATAATCGAAATTATTCCCAATCCGGTAATATGATTTTTGAACATCTTATTTTTCCTCCTAACTATGATTTTCTCTAAAAATTTATTAATATTTCTTTGCTCATTAAAAGTTACTCTAAAACTTCAAGGCTAAAATACTTTCCAATTTCAGAAGAACAGCCACTTAGGCGATATATTCTTCCATTTTCACTTTGTTCACTGTATAGGTTTTCGCAAGTCCCACTTTGTGTTCCTTTAGATGAACCACCCCATTCATCATGAGAATTATCGTACGTATACGTAATGTTTTCGCCATTATAATCTAGCGTATCAAAAATTGGATCGCCTTCTGTCGTTCTTTGAACAATACGGATTTTATCTTCTTCTCCATTTTTAAGATTTTCGATAAACGCTTCAAATTTCTCCGAATTAATTATGATTTCCCCTTGCTCGAATACAATGTCGGTATCTATAACAGGGTTACACGCGCTTAAGAAAATGGCCAATAAAATTACCAGTAAAATTTTTCGCAATACTGTAACCTCCTTTTGAATAGGGGATAGATTTACCAACTTTAGTAAAAATTGAACCGTTTTTTGATGCCTATAACCTTAGTACGAGTCAGCTTTGCTTTTGTTTCACTGTTTTTAGTAAAGAAACAAATATAAATAAGAAGAAAGTAGAAAATTCATAACAGATGAAAGAGGTTTGAAAAGGTATTGATTTCTTCGATTTTTTTACTAAATTTTATGAGTAAAAGTAGAAATTAAATGATATGATAGGAACGTACGTTCTTTTCGGTAGAAGTTTTGAATACCACGAATACAAAAAGCAAATCAGGCATTCAAGAAATAATAGTTGATGCTTGTCACGAAATGAATTTGATCAAAACATGTATGTATTAAAAGGAGAGTCGAACCATGAAAACTACAGGAATCGTGAGAAACACCGACCCACTGGGACGCATCGTCATTCCGAAAGAACTGAGAAGAGGAATGGAGATAAACGTTGGAGATCCAGTAGAGGTTTTAGTAGAAGAAGACGTGATTATGTTAAGGAAATCCCAAGCTGTGGGTGCTTGTTTAGTAACAGGAGAAGTTTTAGCAGAAAATAAAGAATTTGCGCCAGGACTCACACTAAGTCTAGAAGGCGCGCGCGTTCTCTTGCATGAGCTAGAAACTAAAAAGCTAAAGTAAACACATAAGAGAGTAGCCCACCTAGCTACTCTTTTTTCAACACTTAACAAATTTCAAATAAAATCACTCATAGAAAAGGGTAATAATAGAAGTAATAACCTATTGGTGTTATTGCAACAAGGGTTAATGAATAAATTATTTTGTTTTTCGTTTTTTGATAAAACCAGAATCCTAATAATAAGAAACTAAAAAAATCGAAAATGAATTGAAACAAAAAAATATGATGGTGATATAAGTACATCCCTACGCCAATTGTTTCCGCAGCCAAACCGCTTACTGGTAGTGCATACAAAAAGTTACTCAATTTGCTCTCCTTGTTCCAATAGTAAAGTACATAACTAATAGCACTGCATACTAAGGCGATGATGTTGTACAGCATGAAAAGATTCCATTGAAATGTTCCTCCGTTTGCGAAAATAGGAAAGAAGAAACCGAGTACATATTTTAAAAAGTAAAAAGCGAAGTTCATGCTCAATAAGTACAAAAACACATTAATAGCAGCATTTATATTTGATGTACTGAAGTAGATAACTAATGTGACTGTTAGCATCCAAAAGCCAAACAAAGTGGCTATTGAACTAAAGCTCCATAGATCATCATTCGGAAAAAAGTCTGACAATCTAGTTATTACACCAGCGATCAATCCCAATCCAATAAATAACAGATAAGATTTCAAATAGATTGGACTTTTTTCGGTAGATACCGCTATTGTCATTCAAATTCTCCTTTATTTATGAGGTCACTTCTTAATATAGAGTACATGTACAAATCATCGAATTTGCCACAAGTAAACTCATAATGCCTTAATAACCCTTCTTGTGTAAATCCATTTTTATCTAACAATTTTAGTGAAGCGGAGTTAGCCGGCTCAACTAATGCTTCAATTCGTTCTAATTGGAAGTATTGAAACCCATAACCAATTACCGCTTCCAATGCTTCACTGGCAATCCCTTTACTCCAATAGTCTTTGTTCAATTCATAACCAATCTCCGTTCGGGAATGCTCGGGGTGCATATTAAAAAAACCACAACTGCCAATAACTTTTCCTTCTTCTTTAAGTGTGATTCCCCATCTAATTCCTGTGGCCTCTGTATATAGGGTTTGGTACCAGCCGATTTCATCGAGTGCCTCATTTTCCATCTTAAAAGCTTCCAGCCCCATATGTTTCATCACATCTTTATCAGATAAATAGCGGAACATATCCGCTGCATCTTCTTTTACTACCTCTCTTAAAATTAATCTATCTGTTTCAATAACGGGAAACTTGTTTTTCACGATGGATCTCCACCTTCTTAAATTTTATAGCTGTCCAATTTCTTAAGCTTTACTCAACAATCGCACTCTACAAACCTATCCAAAGTATTGAAAAACAAGTTGATAGATCGCTACGCAAAATCCTAAAGCACTCGCTTTTAATTTAGCGGAATGATACCGTTTACTGCTATACAGATAAGCCATTATAAAAAGAAATCCGATAGGAAACCACAACTCAAAAACACCATTTTCCGTACTTCGTGTATAAAGTGGAATGATATAAGCACTAATTAAAAAATAAAAGAAAATGGTAAAGCGGCGTGTTTTGAGTTGTTTGCTCCATCTAACTAAAAGAAAAATAATAATAATCGCGCTAATTGTAATGTGTAAAGCAGGTAGATGAAGAGTAACACCATTTCCTAAATCAAAATCCATATGTATCACATCTCCTAATTGAAAATTATTCAGTAGATAAGTTTTTTAGCTCTATTCTGTAAATATACCACTTTATTATGAAAATAAAGGAAAAAGACGAGAAAAAACTGAGAATTTATTTCGTTGTGAACATAATTCCGTGGGAAATAAGTTGGTTCTTTCCGCAATGTCTTAGTTCGCTGCGATTGGATACAGAAATAATGGAGCAATTCAAATCATTGGTCTATCATGGTTAGTAGAAATCATCCGGTATGAGGGGAAATGAAAAATAATGATAGAAGTTATTGTACAAAATGAACAGGAAGCAGTCGAAGCAGAAAAATTGGGAGCGGGAAGATTAGAACTTGTTTCGTCCATCAATGAAGGAGGGCTGACACCGAGCTTTGAAACCATCAAGCAAGTTTTGAACAGCGTCGCGATACCGGTTCAAGAATAATCCGTCCTCACAGTCGAGACTTTTTCTATACCGATTCAGAAATGAACACAATCATCGAAGACGTCAAAAATGTATTGAATTTAGGTGGTCGTGGAATCGTATTTGGAGCTTTAACAAAGGATTACACGGTAGATGAAAATGCATTAGAAAAAATTATCGCAGTTTCCGATCAACTCGATATCACGTTCCATCGTGCGTTTGATGAAATTGACGATCAGTTGAGTGCCTACAAAGGATTAACAAACTACAAAAAGCAGGTAAAGCGGATTTTAACTTCTGGTGGTCTGGTGGATTGTTTGAAAGGGAAGCATGAGTTACGAAAGTTAGTCAAATTATCAAAAGAGACGGAGGGACCGGCTATACTTTGTGGGGGTGGATTAACTTCGACAAATATAGAAGAAATTCATCAAACTGTGAAATCTGATGAGTATCATTTTGGGAGTGGCGTTCGAAAAAACGGTTCTTACGCTGAAGGGTTTAATAAAGAAATAATTCAACAACTTATAAAATTGAAGGTTTAGAGAAACACGATTGGAATGGTCAGAACTTTATGGAGAGACCTCGAGCACGTCCTTATAAAAGGACTTAAGTAAAAAAAATAAAGCCGCAATCAAAAACAGACTTGTTTTTGATTGCGGCTTCTTTCGTTCAAAAAAAGTGGGTTGCTGCACGCAAGTTAAAAAATCACTCGCCAACCATCCCATCATTGTCATTATCTCGCATATGCGGGTATAACCAATGATCGCTCATAATTGGCATGCTAAAACCGGCTGCTTTGGCTTCTGCAATCGTTACTTGTCCATTGCCGTTTGTATCCACACTCGAAACATCTTCGTTTGTCGTTGGACTACTGGACTCTGTCGGCTCACTTTGGGTTAAGCCGAGCGATGCATTTAGTTCATCAGGGTTTATGTTATCAAAAGTATCCACAACTTCGTTCCCCATTATCGTATACGTATATTGATAACTTGAAGGAATTTGCGTTTCTGTATCTGGGTAAGTGATGATTGCTTCAAAATGGGTCGCGCCACCTGCTTTGCGAATGGCATCTTCCATATAAGCTTGATCACCATGTCGGTTGAGCGTGCTTTCTTGTGGCGTAATGTTATAAGCATTCGATACCCCACCAAGCGAATCCGCAAGTACGTGTCCTTCATCTAATACGTCACTTTCCACACCTGGAACTTTTGCCTCGTCGGAATAATATCGGCCAGACGCTAATACAGGTTCATTATCGTCATCTTGCAAAACGATTTCGTCCGCTACAACCCGTTCCAATTGGCCGTATTCGTTCGTGAACGCCCAATAGTCGCGGTCGCCAAAGCCAATGTTAACAGCCACGTTAGACTCACGATCGCCAGACAAATCTCCGCCGTCTACCTCGATTAGCTCATAGCCTGCGAATAAGTCATTGTTTTGTTTTGCTAAAACTTCCTCTTCTGCCTCTTTTTCTTTAGCCAAACGTTCTTCTTCTTGTTTTTTCGCAAGTTCTTCAGCTTTTTCTTTTTCCTCTTTTTCAGCTAAGAGACGCGCTTCTTCTTTTTGCTTTTCTTCAGCAGCCTGCTTTTCAGCATTTTCCTGAGCTAGAAGTTCTTCCTTTTCCTTTTCTGAATCCGCCACTGCAGGCTCACTTTCAACTTCCTCCGTAGTCTCCACTTCTTCGATCGTAAAGCCCAGGCCAATAACAGAGCCAACCATGATTGCAAATGAAACTCCTGTAGCTAAACCTGCTTTCTTTGTCGTCCATCCCTTTTTAAATAGTGAACTGACCAGTAGCATCGCGATACTAGCGACTAAAGCCAATAAGGCAACAAACAGTAATAAACCAAAAACGATATCCATTTAAAAATCCCCCTATTATCTCTCTACAAAACTATCTCTCTGATTTCTAGTCCAAAATATACCATGTAATAAGGAGTGAATGTAAGGAAATAACAATATTTTATTCGGTAATATTTTGATTTGTTGATTAAAATATTTAAACGTCTGTATATTTTTCAGTTGTAGGAGGGAGGTCAAGTGGACATCACATAACGAACGACAGATAATAATCGAACCCTTCGTCAACGGTATGTTTTCGCTGTGAAGGAAAAAAGAGCGGATGAAGCCATTCGAATTGGCGAGGCGTGGATTAGTAAAGAAGGGTTGAAGTAAATTGTTCAGTACGTGAGTAGTGAATAAAAGAAGACTGCGAAACGTTAACACCAAGGTAGTACCCCTTAAATTTAGGGTTTTAGTTATGTAGCTAATTGGCTGGCGCATATCCGATACTGCACCGGGCTCATGCCGGCCATTTTTCGTTTGATGCGTTCATTGTTGAAGTAGGTTATATATTGTTCAATCCACTTCTATATGCTTCTCCCTTTAAGAAGGTAAGAAGCATATGATTATCACTATTTTCGATTAATCTATATTCACATAAATAAAACCAACTAGAAAGACAGACTGTAAAAGGTTCCTTAAGTATTTCAATTTCATTTAGTAGATTCTTCTAATAATTTCGTGCTGATTTAAAAATCAATAGTTAAGAAAACTATAAATTTATATACAGAAATTTCAGAAAAATAAATTATATATTTATAACTGTATTAAATTGCTATATAATAGGAACAAATACATATATTAGATTATGATTATAGGAGCGTTCAACTTGTTTTTAAAAAAATTGTAAAATTATTTTAATATACAATAGGCCAAGCACTATATTATAGAAAGGATGCTTATTATGAGCTTAGCTAATATTGACTTAAATCTGGAGGTATTCAAGAAGTTTGAGGGTCTTTCTTTTTTGCAGATAGCTAAAGAGGTAGGACTTAATCCAACTTTAATATCTCCTAAAACTTCAGCTGTCAAGGTTCTTAATAAGTTATTAATGCAATCGGGGTTTGATGAGAAACAAGCTGCTGATAAATGTAAACCAAAGCAGTTAGTTATAAAAACTATAAAGTTAAATGAAGTGGGAAGTTCTAAAGAGTCAATGTCTTTCGAACAAGTAAACTTTTTAAAGCTATCTGAAGAAACTTGGGAAACTAGTTATTTAAAAAAGAAGTTTGAAGAAACAATTTTTCTGTTTTTTGTTTTTCAATATAAAAAACATCTTAATCAAGAATCAATACTCTATTTTAGAGGAGTGAAAATCTGGGAGATGCCTGAAAGTGTTTTAAATAGGGAAGTTAGACACATGTGGAATCTTACACACCAAATTCTTAACGAGGGTGTAAAACTGGAAGAGAAGCTTCACGGAAAGAAAACAATAACTACAAATAACTTGCCGGGTATTAGAGACAATCCGGTGGTGCATCTTCGTCCAAAAGCAAAGGACGGCAATGATAAAGTTCAGATACCTGGAGGCCAGTTTATTACAAAGCAAGCATATTGGATTAACGCGAGCTATGCTGCCCATATTGTAAAAGACTTACCACCGTTAAAAACTGCCAGTTTGCAATTTGATTTTGTGAATTCAGAAAAAAATATTGAGTTCATCAAAATTAAGAGTCTTCTATTGAAAGAAGTTTATACAATCAATGAATTTCTTGAAATAGCTTTAAAAAATCAAATTGATATTAATGAGATGGATATTAACGGCGCAAATTTATATGCAATCGGATTTAATGTAATGCCTGGTGTCATAGTATCAGAAAGCATCGGAAATTTTAATGAATATTTGATGGGGCAAATTTTTAAAGAGAATTATTTTGTTGTTCCAGATTTACCTGTCTTTCGATTGGACCAAGTTAAAAGGAAAATTAATAATCTTGAGAATGCATATCAATTGATTAATGTAGGAGAAGGAATTTACTTAACAAATAGAGACCTTAGTAAAGGGGGATTGGATAAAGGTACTATCGAAGATTATAAGAAAGCAGTTGTAAATTTTATTGGATCAAACAGGTTCTTTACTTTAGATTACTTGACTGAGAAGGGATTTTCACATGAAATGGACGAATATGGATTTGAACCTATATTTTATGAGAGTATCTTAAAAGGACAAGGTCATCTCAAGTCTATAAAAGTTGAGGAGACAACAGTATTTATACGCACATTCGAAAACATCACTACGGGAAGCTTTGTGAAATTTATATTAGAGGAGAAGAAATCTCTAAGTGTGGAAGAATTTATTGTATGTGCAAGAGAACTAAGTGGGGTTCGTTTAAATTATAAAAATGCGATATTGTTAATAAAGAGTACGAATTATTTTTATTCCGAAGACTTGGAAAAAGTGTTTAGAACAAAGGATTTTTACTACAGTGAAATTTTCAACTAAGTTGTGAAATTTCATTTTAAAAATGGAGGCTAAAAAATGGAGACAAACTTAATAGAATTAATAGAAAAAGATATTACTCTTACTGATGGTACAAGAAATTTGACAGTAAAAGGTGAAACAAAGAATCACAAAGTATATAAAATTCCATTAGAATATTTATTTTACAATAATCAAAACGGTCGAATTACCACCTGGATTAGTAAATATAATAGCGAGAACAATCTATTAAATCTTGATGATATGGAATATTATAATAGTGTTTTACACGGGTTTATTAAGCAAGCAAATGAAAATGCATTCGATAAAACGAAAATAAACATTAAAATGTTCGGACAAAAAGTAGCTGGTGTAGTGCTGAAAAACGGTAGAATTATTGACGGGAATAGACGATTCACATGCTTGCGTGAAATAGCAGCGGAAGGTGAGGACTGTTACTTTAACGCAGTTATATTAGATACAGACGAGGGGATATCGGATAAAGATATTAAAAGGTTGGAGTTGAACCTACAACATGCAGAAGAACGGCCTGTAGATTACGATCCAATTGATAATCTCGTAGATATATATAGGGATTTAGAGCAGAATAAGACATTTACTATTTCTGAATATGTACGGAACGTGAATAAGAAAAAAACTGAAGTTGAGAAGACGTTAAAAAAAGCTATACTGATGGTGGAGTTTCTTGAGTTTATAAATGCTGATGGAAAATACTATATAGCACGAGAATTAAATTTGGATGGTCCATTACAGGAAATGGTAGGCATTTTGAACAAAGTAGAAGAAGGTAAGGAGGAGGATGTGAAGAGTGCTCTATTTACTGCTTTACTTACCTCCCAAACTGGGGATTTAACTAGACGTATTCGTGAAATTGGCAATGAAATTATTAAAACTAAAAATGCGGATAAGTTTATTGAAGAATATGAGGAAATAGTCGAAGAAGTATTTGAAGATTTGCAGGGTGAAGAAGAAGTGGACTTGTCTACTGTTAATGAAAAGGTTTCTAAGAATACTTCCTTAAAAGAAAAAGGTAACACTATTATCACAAAGAAGATTGATCAAAATCGTCATGAAGCTGTTCGTAACAAACCTATTGTTTTATTAAACAACGCATTGGATGCATTGAACGCCATCGATGAAACGGTTGTCTCAAGGATGAATGAAGAGAATAAAGAAGAGTTTGAAGAAGTGTTGAAAAAAATTTACGAAACACTAAATGCTTATAGTGAGGAAATAAATGTATAAAACGCTTAATTTAAAGCCCAGCTACTACACTACGACTTCTAATGTACTTAAGGAGTTCTATGAGCCTGTTCTGACCGAAACTGTAAAGTACGATAGAGTTAGTGGTTATTTTAGCTCAAAAGCCCTCGCTGTTTACAGCAAAGGGCTAGAAGGGTTAGTAAGAAACAATGGTCGTTATAGGCTTATAATTTCTGAAGATATAAGTGAAGAAGATTTTGAAATGATTAAAGGTGGATACGACTTAAGGGATAAGTTTACGCGTGGGTTAATAGAAAAAATGGAAGCTGAGCTCTCGGTGGACGAAGAAATGAAATTGAATAATCTAGCTTACTTGATATCAAACGGTTATGTCGATATTAAAATCGGTTTCAAAAGAGGAGGCTTATTTCATTCTAAATTTGGGATTTGCGAAGATTCGGATGGGAATGTCTTGTACTTTACTGGATCTAATAATGAAACTCAAGCAGCTATAAAACATAATTTTGAATCATTTGACGTCACCACATCTTGGTTATCTTCAGATTTTGATCAACAAAAAATTTCTCAAGCAAAAAATCAATTTGAGAAATTGTGGAATGATGAAGTTCAAGAAATGAATATATATATAAAGGATATAAACGAAATCATAAAGCGTAGAATTATGTCATATGATAAAGGAAGACTTATTTTGGATATTGCCATGCTACAAGAAGATAGTTTAGTTCTGACAATGGAAGATAATCGTCTACTATTGCATGATAATTTAACTTCATATGATATAAATCCAAAAGATTTTGTCATAGCAAAAAAACTCGTTAAATATTACGATGGAGGATTTCCAAACTTCCGTGAAGATTTAACTTATATAGAGATTCAAAATATAATCTCCATTTTAGATAAATATGCTAATAAAAAGGGATTTTCATTTGTGGTTAGCGAAAGGCTTTCCAAATTCATTGATCAGCAAGCTTATTGGATTGAAGAACGCTCCCAATATGGCTTACTGATTAAAAATAGAAATCCGAAAATCATAAATGACTTCAAAAAATTCGAAACTATTGTTTCTAGAGAATTATACAGACCATTAAGGGAACAACAGATGTGGAGTGCATTCTATATGCATCAAATGGAAAAAAGTGCGAATTTTTCAGTTCCTGGATCTGGTAAAACCTCAATGATTTATGGAGTCTTTGCTTATTTGAATGCTCCAGAAATCGATAAAATCGATAAAATTGTAATGATTGGTCCAAAGAACGCATTTTTATCATGGAAATTAGAGTTTGACGAAAATTTTGGGGGCAAGAAAGACTTGAAAGTATTGGATATACATCAAGAAGAAGGCGCGGAAGTGCAGATACGTATCAATAGTGGTGATAAAAATGTTATTTTAATAAACTACGAGTCGCTTGCAAAGTATGAGTCCGCTTTACAGAATATTTTAGATGAACGTACAATGTTGGTTTTCGACGAGGTTCATAAGGTCAAAGGGATACAAAGTAAAAGAGCTCAAGTAGCTAAACGAATCTCTGAGAAGCCTCGTTATAAGTTTGTATTGACTGGGACACCTATTCCTAACAGTTATCAAGATATTTATAATTTCTTAAATATATTATATGCAGAAGAGTATAAAATGTTTTTCGATTTCCAAATTAATGCTCTTAAGAATCCAAATCAATCTGAAGTTATCCAAATCAATGAAAAACTTTATCCATTTTTCTGGAGAACAAATAAGAAACAGTTACAAGTGCCTCAGATTAATCCGGATGAAGTCATTAAAGTCCCAGCGACTGAAGACGAACAAGCTATTATAGATTTATTGTTTGAAAAATATGGCTATTCGCCTTTTGTTTTATATATTCGCTTAATTCAAGCTGCTACTAATCCTGAATTATTGTTGAAAGCAATCGATACAATTGAGATGTATGGAGAAGAAGAGGTTAAAGTCAGTGACTGGTACAATAATTTTATAAGCGAGCCAGTAGCTTTTTCGGAAGAAGAAGTAAGTTTGATTCGTCAAAATCCTACTACATCAAAATATCAGGCAGCTATCAATCTAGCTGAAGAATTAATCGGAGAAAGTAAACAAACTATTATTTGGTGTATATTCGTAAATACGATAGACAAAGTATATAGAGATTTGAGTGCACTTGGAATTAAGGCTGCAGTAATTTATGGCAGTACACCCCAAGAAGAGCGTGACGCAATAATAGGTATGTTTAAAAATAATGAAATCGAAGTACTTATAACAAACCCTCATACCTTAGCCGAGTCAGTTTCTCTTCATAAAACCTGTCACGATGCCATATATTTAGAATATTCCTTTAACTTAACGCATATGCTGCAATCTCGAGATCGTATTCATCGTCTAGGATTACCTTCAAATCAATATACGCAGTACTATTATTTTATGTTGGAAGGTCAAGAAGAGAAAAGGAATACAATTGATGAAAAAATCTACATTCGTTTAAAAGAAAAAGAAGAACGAATGCTTGAGGCAATAGAGGGTGATGTTTTGACACCTGAGCCAACAGACGATATGGATGATATTCTGTCATTATTTAAGCTGTAGAAAAATAAAGATGGGGAAGGGAATTATAACCCTTTTTCATCTTTTTAATTTATAACCATTTTTCAAATAGGAAATTAGCTTAAGTTTGCTTGGTTTGATAAGGATTTTCCCTAAAGTTCTGTTGCCTTTCTTATATAGTTTAACCGAAAGTGACTCCGGCTTTTTTAATCCTAAGATTACTAAAGGAGTTGTAAGTTGTACTCTTAAAGGATTTAGATAATTGACATACTGTTCATAGGTACCAACAGCATTATCAAATCCACCCGAAGACTTCAATTCTTGGGTAGCACATATGATTACACCGATTCTAGTTTGTATTGCTTTTTCCACATGGTTCAATTCGCTAGCTATTACTGGTTTCATTAGGTTCCATGCAATAGTACCGCTGTGGTTAAATCCAACTTCAAGAGAAACTGCCTCTTTTGCAAAATCTAACCGCCAAGATTTATGTGTATATTTCGGGTCGTTGAAAATGTTACTTTCATAATTCCAACCTTTATTGATAAAGCGGTCTTTAATAAGTGTATTCAGCGCAGATGAGAGACTTTTATTCCGGTGTTGATACGAACGAGTATGTAATTCATAAATATCTTTATCACTGATACTAGTAACAACATCTATAATTTCATCCCAAAGTGGTATACAACTTGTATCGTTTTGCATTACCGTTAGACCGTGTCTGTGTGAGTGTATAACATAATCCATAACAAATCTCCTTTATAATAAACATTTAGTACAGTTCGATTCGGAATTGTGAAGTTTTAAAGGGATGTGTGCAGTGCTTTAATCCAACCCTATGTACGTAGCATAATCTTATTATCTCACATATGGAGTTATAACCAATAATCATCTATTTTTCGCGTATTTTAACCGCAACCTTCTGATTCCGCTTCTTTAGCCGCTAATTTATATAAACACTAGAAATCTCATCACTATTGTTTGAACTGGTTCAATGCTCGTATGTTGGTTTTTAGAAATAAAAAAACTGACATCTAAGATGTCAGCCGAAAGCTGGAAATTCCATTTGAAGTTCAGTTACTTCGTTCACGTTTTCGATTTCTTCGATTCTATTTCCCATCCGCTCAATCAAATCTACTACTAGAGCATTGCCCATACAGAAGTAGCGCATACGATCGCTCATTCCGGCTGTCCAATTATCTGGAAATCCATTAAGACGTTCGCACTCTACAGGAGTTAGGAGCCGTTTTTTACCTTCAACTTCAACGATATGAGTACTTCGATTAGTAGATCCTTCGCTAGTCAACATAGTTCGACCAGGTTTGTCCAATTCATCTACTGGAGACATTGCACCCTCAGAGAAGTGATAAATATGTCCTTCAGCCGTTTTACGTTCAATTTTCTTAGGCCCTCGAAGGTATGCAAATTTCTCAATACTCGCTTCGGTTAGATAAAATTTTTCTGAAACTGCTTCTTCATCAATTAGAATATCCTTTAAAGGAATTGGATTTTCTAGTTTAGGAGAAAGATGAGCAGTGAAAATTTTTCCGGCCCTCATATATCCGGAATTATGAAAGTTATATGAAAACTCATCAGAAATCTCGACGATATCTGACGGAAGCTCTATAGAGGAAATTCTATTTTTATATGGTTCTTCTCCAACTGGAAAAGGCTTAGCAAAGAAACCTTTATTGAAGACGACTTCTTCAGGAGAGAAATTACTCTGTTCGTTCTCAAAAGAAATCCCATTTTTATAAGCAAAGATGAAAACGCGACGACGGCGTTGAGCTAAGCCGTATTCTGCAGCATTAATTACCCGCCATTCGACAGAATAATTCATATCGCGGAAAGTAGCAAGCATAACGGCAAAGTCTCTTCCTCTTTGCGTTGAAGGAGATTTCAATAAACGATCAACGTTCTCTAATAAAACGTATTTTGGGTGAGTGTTTTCAATAACCCGTTTAATTTCCCAAAAGAGAACGCCTTTCTTACCTTGAATTCCTTGTTCCCCAGATTTAGTTCGAGCTACTGAATAATCTTGACAAGGAAATCCGCCAACTAGAAGATCAGCGCGGAGGTCGTGAAATGTATCGTCAGAAACCTTAGTAATATCTTCATTTGAATGAATCCCTGTGTCAAAATTACGTGAGTAACAGTCAAAGGCATCTTGTGCTTTACGTGAAGGTTCCCACTGATTGCCCCACACGATATCGAATAGTTCATGATTAGCTTTTTGTAAGCCGAGTCGGAATCCACCGACTCCAGCGAAGAGTTCAATGACTCGAAGTGGTTTAATGTGTTCCATACACCGAACATCCTTTCGGTTTTTCTTAATTATAACGAATTATTAATGAAAGATCAACAAATACTTTCGGAAATAACAATTTTATCTGAAATCAAAATAATCATCCAGTAATTGAGTCTTTAAAGCTTCTTAAAACTGTCCGCCCAAATTCTGATAACGGCTAAACTAATGCGTTAATCTCTTATTATAAACATGTCTAGTTTGTTTTACAAAATTCGAAAAAACAAAAGTAGTTAAAAAGATGTTATTAAAATTTTAAGTATAATATGCATTAAAGAATAATAGATTTTCAGTAAGATTATTATCTAGAAAACTTTTATTAAGAATTCTAGCGTGTAAGTTAAAATATTAGAGGATTATTATAACCTACATCTATAGCGATATTTAATCTCGTAATTGATTTACCATAAAAGCCGACAGTAATTTAATATTAAAATATAGCAACAAAATAAAATTTTCTTTGAGGTGGGAATTATAGAGTCTTTAACTGAAGAAATACAAGTTTACATAATTGGGTTTGATGTAGAGAAAGTGAGTCCTTTTGCAAAAGTGGAGAAGATACCTTTGATATCCAGGCCAGAACAAACGAAGAAAATTGAAGAAATACTCGATTGTGAAAGAATTGAAATAGTCGATTATAGTAACGAGATTGCCATAGTAGTAAGCGATCGCGGAATGTTTACAGATGGACTGCCTATTTTCGAAATCATTGCGCCTGACAATACTGAGCTACATCTAGCAGGAACACTGCTCTTCGCCAAAAATACATATACGGCTGAAGATGTTGAGATAGGAGAATTAAATTCAATAGAAATCCATCAGCTCGTACAGAACCTCAAAATCAAAGTGATAGGAGCAATCAGAAATTGAATCTCCTATCATATTTAAAGGAAATAAAAATCTAAATAAGGTGTATTACAGATTGTATTGCTTTAACAACTCTTCAGAGTGAGTTTAATAATTTAGTTTTCAATTCTTATTTAAGTTTTTTTTTCTTAAAAATTCTATTTGATTTTTTAAAAATTCAATGTCTTCCTGATTCAATCCTGACACCTCAATAAAATGAGTATTATTTTCTTGTGCGTCTTTTAACTTTTCTCTTAGAAAATCACTCGATTCCAAAGTTCTTCCTAAAAGGTAATCAGTAGATGAATTTAAAATATTAGCTATGTTTACTAGCACTTCTACTGAAGGTGAGCTACGTCCGTTTTCGTAATTACTTATGCTCCCTTTAGTTGTTCCTAAAGTTCGTGCTAATTCTTCTTGAGTCATTTTTCTTTTTTGTCTTACAAGCTTTAACCTTTTAGATAACATATATCAGAGTCCTCCATTATAAAGAAAGTATAAAAAATATTTAAAAGTACAAGATTCTTTTACTTATAGTTGAATTAGTTATAAATATTCAATATACTTACTTTAAGTACAAAAATAATATACAAAAAGAGATATTATTTTAAGTGAAATACATGATTTTTTGTTACTAAATTATTTAATAAAACCATTTTTTTGTGAAACTTCAATTAAATGATCTATTGTAGTCGCTCTCATTCTAGCCTTTTTTGAGATTCCAAGGAGAATATCGAAAAAAATTTTTTCGTCTTCTAAGACTACCAATGAAAGTATCATTCTAGTAAATTCACTGTAAGTAAAGAATGATAGATAAATTCCTTTTGATGAGGCTTCATTAACTAAATCTGCTTGAGATTTATCTGTGTCGACTAATTTACCTCGAGGACCAGTCACAAACATCATTCTATTGGCTCCCGAAGTAGCTGCTTTAAGAACAGCATGCTGGACATCTTCAGGTGTATATTCTTTGTCTTTAGCTTCAACTGTATATAAAATTTTCTTGTTTAAAAATACATCTATATCGCTTATTTCTCTAGAAGAGGCTCCAGATTGGTTTACTGTATGAACTTCTACGCTTATTTCTTCTTTGAAGTTCTTAGAAAAAAGAGTTAACAAACCGCCGATAGTTAAAGCTAATGTCTCTCCTCCAAATGATTTTTCTACTAAATTAGTTGTTAACTTCTCGCATTGTTCGTATGTATAAGATCTTTTATCGAAGGAATCATATAGAGAATTTTTACTTTCGACAGTTTTTAAGATAATAAAGATAGCATCAGACAATGCTGAAAATGCTTCTTCTTGTGTTTCAAGTTTAGGAAGAAAAGTGCATAAAAGGTTGAGAATTTGCTGATCAGTCCCTCGCCGAACAGCATTACTTACATTCAGTTCAGTATAACGAGCAGGGTTATTTACAAACGGTTCGTTAGAACCACCTAGAGCATTAGAAAGATAGTCTCTTTCAAATTGAACCAAGACTTTATGACAAAGCGTTCGTGCGTCATATGCTCCTTCTAAAAGAGATTGTTGTTGAAGAACTAAAGGATTTACTCCAGGAAAAGACGCTTTTGCTAACAATGCTGTCATTAATATATATTTAAAAGTTAAGTGGTTAGCAGTTAAAATAGTATTTACTTCATTAGCAAAAGGTGATTTAAGGTCGTAATCAGGTTTTTTAGCATTCTCAAGTGCTTTATTTAATACCTCTTTAGCTTTATCTCTATCTATAGTTATTTTCAAATTCAACTACCGTCCTTTTATAAGGTGATTATGATATACTGCTCAGATAAAATTATATTATAGAGAGTCGTTAACACATTTTAACATACGGAATTTCAGAGGTGATGCAAATGGAAAAAATTTATAAAGGAATTTCTTTATTCACAGGTGCTGGAGGTATGGATGTAGGTTTTAAAAGTGCAGGTATACATGTGGAATGGGCAAATGAAATAGATAAAGATGCATGCAATACTTATGAAACAAATAATCCAGAAACAATTTTAGCAAAAGGCGACTTACGTAATTATATTGAAACTTTGAAAGAACATAGAGACATAGATATTGTGTTCGGAGGACCACCATGTCAAGGTTTTTCTGTTGCTGGAAAAATGGATCCTCAAGATGAAAGAAGCACTTTAATTTGGAGTTTTTTAGATGTTGTAAAGGCTGTGAAACCTAAAGCGTTTGTAATGGAAAATGTGAAGGCGTTGGCTACCCTCGAAAAATGGGGAAGAGTAAGAGAGGAAATATATAGAGTTTCTAGTGAGCTAGGCTATACATGTTATCCTTTTTTACTGAACTCTGCAGATTTTGGAGTCCCTCAGAAAAGAGAAAGAGTTTTCTTCATAGGGTTTCTAAATAAAGACATCGATTCAAATCAAATGATGGCTAGAATTATGTCTAAAAAGAAAAATAAAGTAACTGTTAGAGAGAGTATCAGTCACCTTCCGCCAGCGGGAAATGAAGAGAATCCTATCACATGTACAGCAAAAATTACTTTAGCCAAAAATCCAATAATGAGAAAATCACCTTATGCAGGTATGCTTTTTAATGGAATGGGAAGACCAATCAATATAGACGAAGCTTCAAATACATTGCCTGCTTCAATGGGAGGAAATAAAACTCCCATTATCGATGAAAACCTTTTGTATAATCGTAAAGGTGAAGATTGGGTTGTAAATTATCATAATCAATTATTATCCAAAAACATAAAATCGGAATATCAAGAAGCTCCTAAAAATTTGAGAAGACTGACGATAAAAGAAGCGGCAGTTATTCAGACTTTTCCCAAACAATATAATTTTATGGGGAGCAAAAGCTCTATTTATAAACAGATTGGCAATGCAGTGCCCTGTTTATTAGCTGAAGCAGTTGCTAAATCAGTTGTTGAAGTACTCGATGAAACTAAATATGAAATGAATGAACCTTATCAACTAATTATGGATTTTTCTTGATACTGTTTTAATTTTCTAATGAAAAAAGGCTTCCTCTTTAGGATGCCTTTTTCATTGATTTTATTTAATTCTGACTCACCTATTTTAATTTTTTGAACCCAAAGCTGTTTTAAATGCGTAAGCATTCCAAATGTTTGTAAAGGAGTCTACTATTGACCACTTGCCACTCATGTTTCTTGGAAGAATTTCTCCAGCATCATCTACAAATATCCATCGGAAGTTCTCGATTGAAGTATACTCCAAGGTTTCTATAAGGATAAAAGTAATCTCTATTTTCATTTGAATATAGAATAGATGCTATCGTTCCCGATGTCATCGTTTGGATAAAAGGAAGAGCTTTGATGATAGAAGTAACTGTGACGCATAAAACGGATGAAGCAAAAATAGCGAAAATAAAAAAACTAGGCATTTCCAGTCTCGAAATCGATTTAAGTGCCATCAAAAGAGAGATTTCAGTTAGAGAGTTGGAACTAATTCTGATTGAAGAGATTGGCTATAAAAAGTGGCTGCATAATGAAAAAATGAATTTTTATAAGGCGAGAGCGCTGACTTTTGCTGAAGTGAAAAAAACCAATTGAGCGCAATTGGGCTTTGCACATCGATGGGAGTCCTATTCGATCAAGAGTGTACCGTGGAAAACCTTATGCGAACGTTATCGATGATTGCTTGTCTTGTGAATACTGTTTACATTATAGAAGATGGAGAGACTGGAATTGGAAACATTCATTGTAGCGGTTCCACTGGAATAAAAGAACTTGTAGATTTACAAAGAAGATAAAGCGCTAGGGGGAATTATTGAAAGGAGGGAAAGTTCGTGAATTATGCCATCCATAAGTTGGATCGTACCGAGGAATTTATCAGTCTGCTTCTTGAGACCCAGACAATGGAAGAATTAAAGCAAGTGGCAGAGAAAGATACCTACGAATGCCCATACTGCCAAGAAACACTGCATGTCCGTGGAGGAAATATACGTGAATGTCACTTTTTCCATCTGTATAACAAATCTTGTGATGCCTCCAGACAAATGGAAAAGTCCTATAGGCAGTACAAAAAACAAATCAAACGTGAATCAACGAAGCATTCGATTTTAGTCAGTATAGTTAAAGATGAACTGAAAACGGCTGCCACCGGAAAAGAAAATATCGAAATTGTAGAAGGGTATCGAGTAGAAAAGTTCAATAAACACTTTCCAGACCTTTACGTTTGTATCGGTAGCCGTGAGTGGGCATTCACCATCTTGACTGAATTGACCGAGAACGAAAATAACACATATGCAAGAAACTTTAGGGAACGTCACCACTATTTTCAGGAGAATGGATTAGAATCTATATGGCTGTTTGATAAAGCGAATTTTGCAACTGAAAAAAATAAAAGAAGCCTTGTCATGTGGGAAATTGAATACTTAAGTTCGAGAGAAAGCAAAGAGGATCTTCATTAGAAAGAATCTATTAGCCAATATATAGATAGATACGACTTATTTAAACTGCTAAGGTATCCAACGGTAGATGTCGGTAAAGAACTGCTAGTAAAAAGTATTTACTACATTTCCAAAATAGAAGAAAAGAATGTGATACGGATTTACCGATATATTGATGACGCGGATACTGGTCCATATCGCGGGTTTTTGATAGGAGAGACTTCTACTGTTCGCCCTGCAAATTGAATGGGAATCATTTCAGTTGAGCGATTCCGAAAATGAGAGCAGGTTGAGGAAAGAGCGGAAGGAAGAATTTGTGAAATCTCAAGAAGAGGAAGTGAAAAAAAGCAACTGTTAGCTAAAGAAAGAGAGTTAGAAGAAATAAATGATTTACAAAAGCGCTTGGAAGAAGCAAATGCTCCAAAATCACAGACTCCCTATATGCTTAATGAAAACAATCAAGCCAGCTTTCAATTAAGCTGGAATTCATTTTCTACAATCAGTTATGGAGAGCGAGAAGTGGATAAATATTGGCATGAGCAGTTTAAAGAGATGAGAAAAGTACGGCCTCAAAAGTTAACTTCTATCATCCGAGTTTCTAAAAAAAGGTACGAAGAGTTTAGAGAACGGCTTTTAACTGTACGGATAGAAGGAGAAAATTATATTCAATCTCCCAATAGAAAATGGAGAAAGCTCATTTTGGGTTGGTTGGAAGATAATTACTATGAGGAGAAATGGAACGTATCAACTCAGGTGATGCTAGATTTACTAAATAACGATGGAATCGAATTTACCAATAATAATGAGAAAATCTTAAAGACGCCAATAAAAGGAATTCTAAAGGCTTTTAACACATCAGTAAAAAAAGACTTGAAGATTAAGAATGGTTTAGAAATTATGGAATAAAAAATTTTTCGAATTTTGAAATCTCGTAAAAATTTTTGGGAAGTAAGGAATCGAATGAACCTAGAAGAATTGGAAAAGTTGAAGCAGCACTGTTAAATGATGAAATCACGCACGAGGAGGCTGGGGAGAGAATTTTCAAAGCTTCTACCAAACCATAGTAAACAGCTCATTGGAAGAAAAAAAGAATAGAAATTATTAAAGAATCTTGCGAGCAGTGCAATAGCGCAAAAGCTCCCATACATGGCATCCCACCTCTTATAGAGATTATACACGTGAGTTCTATCGGTTTTATCTTGAAAAGGAAAGTGCTGGAAATCTTCAATTGATGGTTAGCGATGATGAGGTCCATCAATACTTGAACAAATTCCCGATGTTAAAGCAGTGTGTCCTGCATGTGAAAAGGGGAATGTTAGAGCACGAAAAACGATGAAACCAACTTTTCATTGTGGCAAATGCCATCATGAACTTGAGGAACCTATAATGCTTCCCTATCATCAGTTATTAGGGATTGCACGTACCTTCAATGATGTGAAAGAAAGTATGAAAAGGAAGAGGATACAGGAATATATTTGGGGAACATACGGGCCAACAAGTAAAAAAAGCGCAACCCTAAAAGGAATCGAAGAATACAAACGCTATATATCAATGGAAGATACTATGACCTTTTGTAAACGTTGCGCTTTTCTGTGGGACAAAAAAGGTAAGAAAGCTTGTGAAATTTGCAAAGAAACCTTAATTTCTCTTGATACGCACGATTGTTATAAATGCCAAACCTATGGGCATTAGGGTATTTTAATGAGATCCTAAGACGGACTGACATATTATTAAGTAAATCAAAAACAAAGGTTTATAAAAGATTGAGAAGAAGATTTGAATTTCTTCTTAGTCTTTTTTGTATTTCATAACTGTTCTTAAAATAAACTCACTAAAAATGTTAGTTAATAAGAATTAGGAAACGAACTGGAATACCCTTTTAATTCGTGAAATGAAATATAAGAATTACTCAAGATTAATCCTATATAACACTATATGTGGAATTCAAAAAGGGATATATGTTCGTGTATAAAAGTTTTATTTTTAGAATGGAGAGAGAAATTTGGTTGAATGTAAGGAAATGAATCTGTTGGAGGAAATGATGAAGAACTTGATTTTCCTGAATATGTAACTGAACAATCAATCAGGTGATATAAGTCTTTGGGTGAATGGTTTGACCTCGATGGTGGTCTTTTTGAAGATACGGTAATAGAAGTTTTCCTCAAGGCTCGTTTGCTTTAGGTGCAACTATACAGGTTCAAAGAAGACATCGCTTTTTTGGAATGCATAATTGTTAAATCAAATTTATTTTCACTAAAGATTTGGGCAGAAATTTTGCTCGCTTAACTCTCTTTCACGCATGGATTTTGAATTCCGGCGTGTGCTGAATCGTACGATGAAATACAGAAGCGACATTCGGATTCGCCTCGAATACCCGTTGTTGGTGTTCGTTGAATATAATTTACTCGTGTGATCTTCTCCCGTCCAAGTTAGCTAAATTTAGTATGCCAGGGTCTAAAATAGAAAAAACCCAAAATGGGGTCACTTTTTAAAGTGTCTACCATTTCGGGGGGTTCAGGGTTCAGTTCCTTTTTTTTATTTCTTTTTTTAGGGATGCAGAAAGCAAAACGCGTAAAACGTACGCTAAGAGTTATATTGCATAAGAGCACTAATAACGATAAAATGGCTAGTTAATACAACACAAGTGTAGTTATATTGTTATAATCACCAATTGTTGAGCGTTATTCTTCTTATTGGGGTACCTAGCAAAACGTGGACAGCGTACGTTAGGGATAAGAAAGGCTTTTTCTATGGATTAAGGTTTTTTCGTTCTGAAGTTCTTCTTAATATTTTCCTCCAGGTATTCATCAAAAATCTCCCGATGAGTATTTTTAGGAATGCAAAATTTCATACTTCCTTTATGTGCATCTATTATATTATATTCTATTGAGTCTCCTTTTATTGAAATGTCTATTACTCTGTTGTAATCATTTGGCCTCACACTCACCTTCCTGCCATTACGTGTTTCTTTTATCTTAATTTGTAACCCTTCTTGGAAAAACGTTGCTAATTCCTTGCTTTTCTTAAATTTATTAAACATGCTAGTCTCCTTTAAGCTATATCCCTCTTTTTAAACAAGGATAAAGGGATAATTATAAAGAGCATAGTATAAGTCAAGTTCACTAGTATAGCAAATAGTAAGGTTGTCTCTGAAGACAATGCGCCTGCACCTGTTATAAATCCAGTCAAATCTGTGTTTGTAAAAAGAACAAATTTTGACCACGGCTGACCCTGTATAACTTTAGTAAGTGTTCCTCCAAACATTAAACACCCAAGCGAGACTGCTGTAGGGACAATAGAATTTTTGGTAATAATAGAAATCATATAAGCCATAGTAATGAATGTTATAGATGGGACTAAGCTTAAGGTGTATTTTTTAAATATACTTAAAAGTACATTTTGTTTAATAACTTCTCCATCCTTCACAATCATATTTACTAAGTCTATTGAATTAAATCCATATATAATTATTCCTACTAATAACAATGAAATTAAAAGGAGAAGGTAAAGCCCTAATATTAATATAATTAAAGCCAAATATTTACCTAAAAATAATTTACTACGGCTAAAAGGTTTAATTGATAAAAAGGTAATAGTGCCCCAATTAAACTCATTAACCATTATTCCACTAGCATAAATAATCACAAATATGCTAATTATAGTAGTTAATCCAGCATGTTCATTAATAAAATCAAGAAATGAGTCATTATTAGGATTTATATTATTCTCTAAATAATACCTGTCAGCTACCACCTTTGCTTCTATTTTACTAGTATACTTATCACTTTCCCCCATATTTTTAGCTTCTTCTAACAATTTTTCATCTTCAATAATTGCGTTGTTTAAACTTTCTTTCCAATTCAATCCACTGGGGATATTGGAATATGTAATTACTCCAGAAAATATTGAAATCGCTAATATTAGAAATACGGGGATTAATATAGTCTTCTTGTTTATTATTTTCTCAATTTCTTTGATAGATAAAAAAAAGATACTACGCAATTACTCCTCCTCCAGTAATTTCCATAAACTTTTCTTCCACACTAGATCTTTTTTGAATGGCTTCGTACACATTGATACCTTCATTTAATAATTCTTTTAAGATGTTTGGAATAGAAGTTTCGTTTGTTTTGATTTGTACTGACTCTTTCTCAATACAACAAACTAAGTTAAATTGAGAGCTAATGACAGAAGCTGCCCATGAAAGATCATCTACAACTATACTTACTAAAACATATGATGCAGTGAATGATAGTTCGTTGACTTTAAAATCCCCTACCAATTTTCCTTTATTCATTACCATAATGTCATCGCAAATCAGTTCAATTTCAGAAATAATATGGCTTGATATAAGGATAGATGTCCCTTTCGATGCAAGACCTTTTAAATATCGCCTTACTACCCTTAAAGAATGAGGATCTAACCCGTTAAAGGGTTCATCTAGTATAAGAAGAGATGGCTGGTTAAGAGTTGCCAGAGCAATCCCTAACTTCTGTTTCATCCCAAGAGAATAGTATTTAACCTTTTTTCTTCCATCCTTTAAGAGACCTAGTAGCTCCAAGACTTCTGTTATTCTATTATTATCTGAGTTCGTATCCAATGAATTAAAGTATTTAAGGTTCTGTATACCACTTAAATGTGGGTAGAATTTAGGAGCTTCAATAATAGCTCCTACACCCATTAAAGCCCTTTCAAATTCAGTATCTAAACTCTTATTGTTAATAGTGATAGAACCATTCTTTTTTGATACTAATCCTAAAATCATTCTCATTGTAGTAGTTTTACCTGCTCCATTTGGCCCCAATATTCCTAACACTCTTCCCCTCCCTATAGAGAAAGAAAGATCATCTACCAATGTTTGATTATTAATTTTTTTTGTTAGATTTGATACATGAAGCATTAAAATGTTCTCCTCCAATAAAGTTTCACAAAACCAATTTAATTAATTCTCTATTAACTAATGCTTGATTATCACCCGGAAGAAAAGCCTCATATGTATTATTATTTAATACTTTTAGTTCCCTAACATGTTCAGTATTAATGATAAAAGAGCGATGAGTTCTTTTAAATTGCTCTGGAAGTATTGTCTCCAAATATTTAAGTGAATCTCTTATATGTATTTCCTCGTTATATGTTTGAATGTATGTTTTTTGATTAAAACGTTCAAAATTAAAAATCTCATTAAGAGGAATGAATAGAATTCTATCTCTTTTAATAATCACAAGTTTGTTAGACTTAATCGTTAAATTCATAAGCTAATCAATCCCTTAAAATAAATACATAATAGAGGCAAATTAATTCCAGATAATGAATGTTATCTGTATTTATATCAGCTTCAATGGTTTTAGAACCAACAATCTTATCGTAGGTAAAAGTAGCTATCGTTTTACTGTCAGTTTCAAAATATACCCTTCTATCTGCAAAGTCCTTTTTTATGAAATGCTTTTTTCCATTCAATTCAAATTCCATTCTCGGGTTAGTTTTAATTTTAGTCTTATTGTGTAACAAATATTTAGATGAATTCGTAGTTATTTCCCATTCAGATCTTATCAATCCATACTCTTGAGCCTTGCAAGAAAAATCATTCTTCTTATCAAAAGACTCTACGTTTATAAACATATCATTGCTAAATATAGTATCAATTATTTTTTGGAAAGCATTAGTGTACACTCTTCTCAAGCTTCCTACTGTTCTATTTTGAGTATCGAAAATTTCTATTTCTTTAGAGCTTTTTCTGTACATCGGTATTTTAAAAGTATAGTAACTCAACCTCATCCCCCTCTAGGATAAAGCCAAATCCGACAAAGGTTTTAGTCAGGTTTGGCCTTAAAAAAAGTAAATTATCATTCTATTAGAGATATATACCTCCAATATAGAGCTAATAAAGACAATAAACATTGTACTTGGTAAAACATACTTTAAAAAATTTTTATAAAGAGTTTTTAGTTGAGATTTAGAGCTGTTTCCAAAATAAACACTAAATAAAACTCTAATATGTTCAATAGTGAAACAAAAAATTATACAACCTATAATCAGCTCCCCAACTCCATGGAAAAACGAGGAAAGATAATATATCCCGCTATCTATACCAGCTAGTGAGGGACCTTGTCCTATTAAAACAAATATCTTAAAAACAAGTATTAGAGACAGGCCTGAAAAAGAAATCAAATACGAGAACAATGCGAATAAAAAGTTGTTCCCAAATATATATATAGTATCTTCCATTCCTAATCTTCTTATACTTGAAATGGATTCTTGAGGTGCAGCCAAAACATTTGAAATTACAATGGTTAATATCCCCACTAGGAAGTATGATATTATGTAATATTTATAAATATTTATAAGCCTAACAATATTTTTCATAATTAGGTAGCAACTGCATTAGACGTTCTTGCTAATTTTACTGAATCAAATATTGAGTAAATCCAAACTATCAACATTCCGAAGATCCCAACTATTAATCCAATAGTTAGTATTGAAATAATATTAATTATTACTAATAATAGTCCTTTTTTAACTTTACCCAAATACAAATGTCCAATTCCCGGAAAAACAAAAGAGAGTATACCTGCTATCCATGGATTTTTCATGTTTTTTCCTCCTTTTTCACATAAAGTTTAGCTACATTCAACCAAATTGTATTCTATCATAGTATTTTACTTATTTGTTATATTATAACTATAAAATATTTCAAAATATAAATTCAATCCCATTAAGCCCATATTCAATTCACTAAACCCTATTATCAAATGCATTAGAAAAATCCCTCTTCAAAAAAATGTAATATCTGTGTTGTGACAAAACAGATATTAAAATTTTGAAGGGGGAAATGAATATGCTTTATAACTTTTTTGTTTCAGGTACAGGAGCAGCTGGGGTAGCTCAAACAATAGCTAACGCTGCAGTGAAGCGTTTTAATATTGTGGGGGAAGCGGCAGCACTAGTCAGTAGCCTTACATATAAGCTTAAAGTAATTTACAGATCTTTTGATGGAGACTTTTCTTGGACGGATTTAGGTGGAGCAATTTTGGATTTAGGTCAATTGATATTAACCTTCATCCCAGCAGGAAAAATAACTAATGTTATTGCTTTCTTATGGGATATGTCAACAATTTTATAGTAGCTTGTATATTAAAAAGCCTAAACTCTTGGCACGGCACTGATTGTCGTATTTGAGACAGTAAGAAAACACTTTTATTAAACAACCAGTCGTCGGTAATTTACCGATGACTGGTTGTTTAATTTCGTCTGAATTCGGATATGGTTGTAATAATCTAAATACGCTTTGACGGTTTAAATGACACATGCATTGGTTGTACTATGAATGCCGTCCAGGTAAAACGTTTCAGACTTTAGCAAGGAGTGAAGCGTTTCGATTGAGGAATTATCAGTGGGCGTGTCTTTGCGGAACATGCTCATGATTATTTCGTTTTCTTTGTCCACTTTCTGATACACATATGACGTACAAACAGATCCTATAGATAATAAAAAGAAGTCAATACTTAAATGATATCACCATCGGTGATAAAATGATTCTTCCGCCATTTTGGTGAAGCTTGATGTTATTATGTTTTAGTTGGGGTCTATATTTTTACAGAAAGAAGTACAAAGATAATTAAAAAAGTTGAAGTAGATTTAAGTTGAGAAGAGAGTATTCTCACTTAAGAAGATTCACAAGAAATGTAGTTTATATATCAGATTATCGGCAGAGGAAAAGCGATAGGTAGCTTTTTCTCTTCTATTGCGTTTAAAAAGCGTACTTTTACTAACACTTAAAGAACTCTCAGCAACCTTGTTAAGAAAGGATTGCTGAGAGTTCTCTGTTTATATACTAAATAGTGAAAAGACTGGAGTAAACTACTAGTAGTCAAACCTGTAAATAGACTATACCCTACATGCTTAAAGATATATAACAGTATTATCCATTGTAGTACAATATAGTTACTATAAAACTAAACTAGTTAGGGGTACTATCTACGATGATGACACGCAATTTAGCCATAGGAGAAATAATTAATAACCAGCAGCTTGGCGAAGTATTTTTATGTGGACCACAGGGAGGCATGCGTCGAGCAATTCGGACAAATACCTTAATGCTGATTTCAGACAAAACAAAAATTTATGATGATTGAGTAGTTGGAGATATTTATCACTATACCGGAATGGGTCAAAGTGGTGATCAGAAAATGAGTGGGCAAAATCTAACGTTGGCAGAATCAGATACAAACGGAGTGGAAGTTCACTTCTTTGAGGTACTAAAACCAAAAGAAAATACATACCGGGGCCAAGTACAGCTTGCAGGAGAACCTTACCAAAATCGACAAAAATCAAGATGATAAAAATCGTCTAGTCTGGATTTACCTTTTGCGCTTACTAAATAGTAATGCCACTTTCACAAAAATTCCTATAGCACTAAATGATGAGCAAGAATTCCAAGAAAAATTTCAAGAAGAGATTCAAGAAGAGCTTGAAGAAATTAACCGAGTTGAAAGTCTGCCTATTGAATAAACAGAAAAGGAACGATTAATCAAAGCGGGGATTGGGCAAGATAAGTTTAAGAAATTGTTACTCCAACGTGAATCGAAGTGTGCGCTATGTGGTGTATATAATCCTCGTCTTTTAATAGTCAGTCATATCAAGCCCTGGAGTACTTCCACCAACGATGAACGCCTGGATGTACATAATGGCTTGTTATTATGTTCTAATCACGATGCTTTATTTGATAAAAAGTTAATTTCCTTTACTGACAATAGAGGAATAAAGAATTCGAAAAACGGTATCTGAAACAGCTCAAACATCTATGAATCTCCACGACAAAATACGTACAAGACCAAAAAAAGAGCAATTGGACTACACGAAGGGCCATCACAAAAATATTTTAATAAATCTGACAAAAAAGCGTGGATGTATCTGTAGAACAGGCTGTTTGTTTAGCTGGAGTATTAATGCCATATAAAAGGTTTAAAAGTAGTTAGGTAAAAATACTAGAAGGTTCAGCTTTTTTTCAATTGGATATCAAAAAAGAGGCCGAAACTTAACTTCTGATACCGACTAGTTTATTAAATTAAAACCAATAATAAAGGAGAAAAAATGATTATAGATATTATTTTGGGTAATAATATTGATACGAAAATATGGATACAAGAATTAAGGGAAAATGGTGCAGATGAAGTTATAGTAGTTGATTATGATTCGACTGAAGAGTATGAGGAGATAGATGGTACTAGCTACATGACGCCTAATTATGCTAAGAATTATATTGGGAAATATGATACTAAAAATTATTATAAATCTATGTACATATTTCCAGGAATGCTAAGTACAATGTCTTCTTTACGCCGCAGCAATAATGATAGAAATTAAATAATGTGATTAAAAAGGAGCCTACCCATGCCAATCTACAACAAACTAGTACGCGACGCAATACCTGAAGTAATTGCGAAAACAGGAAAAGAATTTTCAACACGCATTTTATCGGAAGAGGAGTATAGAGTGGAGTTGAAAAAGAAGTTAGGCGAAGAACTTGATGAATATCATGAAGCAAACAATAACGAAGAAGCAGTAGAAGAGTTGGCTGACATACTTGAACTTCTTCATGCGGCTACAAAAATTCACGGATCTTCAGTGGAAGAACTAGAAAATATTCGTAAAACAAAAGCGGAGAAACGTGGCGGTTTTGAAAAGCGGATCTTTTTAATCGAGGTAGAAGATGACTAAGCTGGAACTGGTTACTTCTCAGCTCGTTTCACATTTAGAAAGGTTATCCAAAGAAGCGGTTGAAATTCAATGGATTACAGCTTTTGCGATGAAATCTGGTGTGAAGAAAATTATTCCATTCTTAAAAGAAGCTACCGATAGAGGCGTGCCGATAAAGTTATTAGTAGGCGACTACCTTTTTGTTACGCAACCAGACGCTTTGCAATTACTACTAGAAGAGTTACCTTCTGCAGAAATTCGAGTTTGGCAGAGTGGAGGAACTTCATTTCATCCGAAATCTTATTTGTTTCGAGGGACTGAAGCCTCTCAGTTAATCGTTGGATCTTCTAATTTATCAGCGTCTGCTTTGACTAATGGAGTCGAGTGGAACTTAATCGCGCCAACTGCAGTGGATGCAGAAGTTTTTGAAGAAGCGACTACTCAGTTCTTAAAATATTTTTATGCCGATCAAACGGTGGCTCTAAATACAGAGACATTAGCAGAATATCGGTTATTACATACAGAAGCGAATATACAAAAGCCTATCAGTCCGGTATGGTCAGAGGCGGAAGAAGTTGAAATTACATTAGGACCAGCTCAGCCGCAACAACCAGAAGTAGCTGAAACTCAAGAAAATTATAATACACCCATCTCTCCAAGACCTGCGCAAGAAGAAGCGTTAGAAGCTCTGGACAATGTACTCGCAGAGGAATACAGTCGGGCAATGGTAGTTTTAGCAACAGGTTTAGGGAAAACGTACTTAGCTGCTTTTTTTGCAGCGAAATTCAAACGAGTGTTGTTTGTTGCTCACCGCGAGGAAATTCTGACGCAAGCCGAGCAATCATTCAAGCATGTACACCCTAATAGAACAAGTTCTTTTTACAATGCTTCTGAAAAAGATACGGCTGCAGATTTTGTTTTTGCTTCCATCTATACATTGAGTAGCCAATATCATTTAGATCGTTTTGAAAAAGATGCTTTTGATTTGATTGTTGTGGATGAATTTCATCATGCAGCAGCACCAACTTACGGGCGTTTGCTAAATCATTTTGAACCGAAATTTATGCTAGGTATTACTGCTACACCAGATCGTATGGACAATAAAGATGTTTATGCTTTATGTGACGGGAACGTAGCGATTTCGATTCATTTTCTTGATGCCATCGAGCGAAATTGGCTAGCGCCGTTCCATTATTACGGAGTACATGATGATACCGATTACTCAGCTATACCATGGCGAGGTAACCGCTATGATGAACAAGAATTACTGCACTTACAGTTACGTGAGAGTTTTGCGGAAAAAATTTTTGATGAGTGGAGCCGTTACAAACAAACGAGAACCATTGTTTTTTGTTCTTCAGTAAAACAAGCTCTTTATATGAATAACTTTTTCCAGAGTAAAGGTGTGCGCTCTATTGCGCTTCATGGTGAATCTCACCCACAAGAACGGAAAACAGCTCGTACCAAATTAGATGCTGGCGATATTGAATTGATTTTCACGGTAGATCTCTTCAATGAAGGAGTCGACATTCCGAAAGTGGATACGCTCGTTTTCATTCGACCGACAGAATCACTTGCAGTTTATACGCAGCAAATTGGACGCGGTTTACGTATTGCGGATGGCAAAACACATTGTGTCATTATTGATTTTATCGGCAATTATCGTAATGCCGATTTAAAGTTAGCTGTGTTTAATAAAGAGGAAACAAAAGTAGGAAATAAGAATGTCGAACCGCTTATTCCTTTTCAATGTGAATTTAATTTAGATTTGCAGGTCATCGATTTATTAACAGAAATGCGTAGAAAAAGATCCCCGCGTAAAGAATTGTTAGTTATAGAGTATCAAGAATTGAAGAAAGAAATGGGAAGACGTCCAAGTTATTTGGAGTTCCATCTTCATGCTAATCTTGAATCTAAGGCGGTAAAGCAAGAGTTTGGGAGTTATGTTGGTATGCTCGCTTACGCAAGTGAACTTACAGAATCAGAACAAAAGGTGTGGTTGAAATACAAGAACTGGCTGTTAGAAGTTGAGAAAACCTTGATGACCAAAAGTTACAAACTGGTAGTTTTGAGTTATATGCTTTCAAAAGGCGTAGAGACGTGGCTTGAGCCGATAACGCCACAAGAAGCGGCTCCGTTTTTCCATAGCTATTTAACGGAAAAAGATTACCGTATGAAAGTAGACTTTAGTGATGCTAAGGGGAAAAGATTGCGTGAGTATGATGAAAAGAACATGACTGATTTAATTTCAGATATGCCGATGACAAAATGGAGCGGTAGTGCAAAAGAAGGATTAGTCACTTTTGAAAACGATATGTTCAAATTCAATTTGCAGCCTTCTAGTGAAGAAAATGAGAGTTTGTATAAGTGGACGGAGGAAATAGCAGAGTACCGACTTCATGCCTATTTTGAAAAGAAATCAATATTAACTGTATTAAATTAGTTTAATACAGGAGTAAAAAAGCGACCGCCTGTAGCGAGTTTCCTACTATTTTCAGTGGCTATTGCCTCATTAAACAGGTATCATAAAACCAACAGCTAAAGGCCATTTGCAATTGCTTGGTCATAGCCATAGCTAATCAGCTAATAGGTACTATAAAAATTCGAGGGGGCTATCACTTGCCATATCAATTAAGAAAAAACTTTAAGCTGTTTACATTAAACTCAAATCCGGAGTTGGCACAAGAAATTGCGGATTCGCTTGGGTGTAAATTAGGGAAAAGCTCGATTACGCATTTTAGTGATGGAGAAATTCAAATTCACATTGAAGAAAGTGTCCGCGGGGCAGATGTCTATGTAGTGCAATCGACATCGCAGCCGGGAACTGAGCATGTGATGGAGTTGTTGATCATGATTGATGCGTTAAAACGTGCCTCTGTGAAAACCATTAACGTGGTTATTCCGTATTATGGCTATGCGCGTCAAGACCGTAAAGCCAGTTCGCGTGAGCCGATTACGGCAAAGTTAGTTGCGAATATGTTAGAAAAAGCAGGCGCGACACACATCATCACGTTGGATTTACACGCTCCGCAAATTCAAGGGTTCTTTAATGTGCCGGTCGATCAATTGCTAGGTGGCAAAATTTTAGAACAGTATTTTACGGACAAAGGATTAACAGATGCGATTGTGGTAGCTCCAGACAACGGAGGACTCGGACGTGCTCGTAAACTAGCAAGTCATTTGGACGTGCCAATCGGCTTTATCGATAAACGTCGGATGCACCCTGATGAGCCGGAAATGGTCAACATTGTTGGAGACATCAAAGGCAAAAACGTCATCATTATTGTCGACATCATCGATACGGCGAAGACGGTTTCGGCAGCTGCGGATGTACTTGTGGAAAATGGCGCGAAAGCCGTTTATGCTTGTTGCACACACGCTGTGTTATCTGGTGACGCCATTCAAAAAATCGAGAAATCGGCTGTGACGGAATTGGTTGTCACGAATACTATCCATGTGCCAGAAGAAAAACAAACGCCAAAAGTTAAAATTTTATCGGTTGCTCCACTACTAGCTGAAGCGATTGAACACGTGCATAACGAAAAACCGGTTACGCCATTGTTTGAATAATGCCACCGGTTTAGGTAGTAACTTCCTATTATGAAATAAATATCCACCAAAAGCACTGCGGAAGATAAAATTCCGCAGTGCTTTTTTAGTAGAAACTTTACGTTTTCTTAAGAAAAAATAAATAAAAAGGCTTACATTAGCGCAATTCGGGGAATATAAATCGTATATTCCGTCAATTTTCACTTGATTGAATAGACGCTTTTATCCTTATATAAGATTTACTATGCGCAAATTTGTGTTGGAAAGGAGACTCCTATGAAGGAAGTCACAAGAGTATTTTATATTACCATCACACTGGTGATTATCGCCGTGTTGGTTGCTGCACTTATGCCTGGTGCATATGAACAAGTGACAAGCAACATTACTTCTTTACTGAGTACCGTATTCGGTTGGTATTACATGCTGATTATGACGCTCATCTTAGTAGTCGTTGGGTTTCTGATTATTAGTCCGTACGGCAATATCCGACTTGGTAACCCTAACGATCGACCAGAATTTAGAACGCCGACTTGGGTAGCTATGCTTTTCTCAGCAGGACTTGGAATCGGTCTCGTATTTTATGGCTCCTATGAACCGCTCTCCCACTTTGCCATCTCACCGGCAACTGCAGAACCTGGAACACAAGCCGCGTTTCAGGAATCGATGCAACGTACTTTTTTCCACTACGGGTTTAACGCTTGGGCGATGTATGGAATCGTCGCATTGGTACTTGCTTATTTCCAATTCCGTAAAGGTGAACGTGGTCTCATCTCGAGTACGTTAAGACCTCTTTTTGGAGACAAAATGAACACTGGCTGGGGAACGATGATTGACGTTATTGCTATTTTCGCAACGGTATTTGGTGTTGCGACGTCACTCGGATTCGGCGCTGTTCAAATAAACGGCGGACTCAGCTTTTTGTTTGGGATTAGCAACAACAATTGGAGTCAGTTGATCATTATTGCCATTATTACGGTACTGTTTTTGGCATCTGCATGGTCTGGACTTTCAAAAGGGATCAAGTATTTATCCAACATCAATATGGTGTTAGCCGTGATTCTGCTTGTATTGGTTGTCATTTTGGGACCCACTCTCCTCATTTTGAATGTCTTCACTCAATCGTTTGGTGAGTACATCCAAAATTTGATGTCAATCAGCACAAAAACCGAAGCCTTTAGTAGCGATGATCGCCAGTGGCTAGATGCATGGACGATTTTCTACTGGGCATGGTGGATTTCTTGGGCACCATTCGTTAGTATGTTTATCGCCCGTGTTTCTAAAGGGCGGACCATTCGCGAATTCTTAATCTATGTCGTTCTTTTGCCGACATTATTATGTGCGATTTGGTTTTCTACGTTTGGCGCAACGGCAATCGACATCCAACAAAGTGGCGCTGTCGATTTAACCGCTGGTGCTGTTGAAACCATCTTATTTATGGTATTTAACGAAATGCCATTTGGTTTCGGATTATCGGTTATTGCCATTTTGTTATTGTTGACATTCTTTATCTCGTCTGCCGATTCGGCGACGTTTGTGCTTGGTATGCAATCAACAAATGGTTCACTAACGCCTGTTAATAGCGTCAAAATTGTCTGGGGAGTTCTTCAGTCGTCGATTGCCGCTATTCTGTTATCAGTTGGTGGATTAGCCGCTATTCAAAACACCATCATCATTGCGGCCTTGCCGTTCTCGTTTGTGATGATTTTGATGGTTTGGTCGCTGCTCAAGTCACTCAAAGCAGAAGAAAAATTATACGAAGGCAAGAAAAAATAAGCTTATTCCAGTAGCGCAGCTGGAATAAACGGAAGAAAGCCTCCGAAGGTTCCTAACATGGAATCCTCGGAGGCTTTGTTTGTGTTTTATAAAATAGCAATTAGACTTTACTGGCACTCATCATTTTCTGGTATTCTAAAACTTCTTCATCCGTAAAGGCGTTAGCAGACAAACGTTTTACTTTATCCCAGTACTCTGTTTTAAACTGACTGTAGTCATCCCCTTGTTGACCGATAAACTCCACAAGGCTTCCACCCGTGAAGAATAGGTGGGTTTTTGGGTATTTCGCATCCCAATAAATATTTGCGCGAAGATTTAATTCGTTTTCGGTTTCTTTCGCTTGAAGCTTAATAGAAACCGCGCAACGTAGTCGAGGTTCTCCTCTGTCGTGACCTTCGCCTTTACTGGTAATGGTCATCTCCGTTACATAACGTTCGTTTTCAAAAACCATTAAATTGTTTTCAAATTTAGCATTCATTCAATCATACGCCCCCATTTTCTCTATTCTCTGCTAACGCCAACGCAATCCGGTTGATACCGTCAGCCAAAGTTTCTCTTGGACAAGCTGCGTTTAGTCGTAAATAGCCAAGTCCAGCATCCCCGTACTTACTGCCTGGTTCTAATGCCACTTTCCCCGTTAACAGCAATTTTTTCATGACTTCGTCTTCAGTTAAGTTTAACTTGCTGTAATCGATCCACAGCAAATAAGTCGATTGCGGCTTCATCACTTGTAAGCCCGGCACTTTGTTCTCTAATTCGTTACGGGCAAACTCGCTGTTGTCAGCGATTGTCTCTAACATCTCTTCAAGCCAAGGCTCACTGTCGTTATAAGCAGCAGCTAAAGCAGTCGGGGCGAATGCGTTGAGCGTGCCTGTACCGTGTGCGAGTGCATGCTTTTCTAGTTTGGCACGTTTTTCTTTGTCAGTTGCGACAATCATCGCCACTTGAATGCCCGCTAAGTTAAAGGTTTTAGTCGGCGCCAGACACGTAAACACGCGGTCGCTTTCTTTGCCAGCGATTTTGGCAATTGGCGTATGACGGCTTTCACCTAACATTAAATCCCCGTGAATTTCATCGGAAATAATGAGCACGTCATGTTTTGTACACAAGCGAAGTATTTCATTCAGCTCGTCAACAGTCCAGACACGTCCACCTGGGTTGTGCGGATTGCACAAGATAAAAAGTGCCGCTTGTTTTAGTTTTTCTTCAAAGTCGTTAAAGTCAATTGTGTATTGTCCGTCCTGCACGACAAGCGGAGAATACAAAACCTCTCGATCTTGATGCTCAGCAAGTTGGAAAAACGGGGGATAAACAGGAGGCGTCACCACAATTTTATCGTGTTTTTCTGTAAAGGTTTCAATAATCGATGCAATGGCTGGGATAATGCCTTGGTGAAACAACATCCAATCGGTTTCGATTTTCCAACCGTTTCGTTTTTCTTGCCAGTTGATCACGGAAGTTCGACATTCTTCACACATGAAAGAATAGCCGAAAATCGAATGCTCTACACGTTCATGCAATGCCTTTAAAATCGCTGGCGGTGCAGGGAAGTCCATATCTGCAATCCACATTGGCAAAATGTCTGACGTATCTTCTAGGCCATAAATTTCACCGATCATGTCCCATTTAACAGAGCGGGTATTTTTTCGGTCGTACACATGCTGAAAAAAATTCATAGAAAGAGCTCCCTTATCCGGTTAATTTTAAAAATCCACAGGTTTTTACTAATAGCTAACTGAAGCATAGCCCGTCCTAGTTAATCTTTCAAGTCTCGATCTTGTTGAATAGATTAAATAATCTGGGACGCACATCCAATATATGACATAATAGAAAAGAGTTGATTGAATTTTATAAATAGGGGCGTGGGTTATGGATATACAGAAAACACCTCAAGAAGAAAGAGAGAAATTAAGACAAGGTGAGCAAAAGTAAAACCCAACTGGCAACTTGCGTGATGGATTTGACCGAGGTGCAGGAAGCGGCAATGTAACAGACATAGCAGGTGACATGGGCTGGAAAGGCATGGCTTTGTTAATTGTGGTGCTAATTGTAGGGTACGTTATTTATCAGCTATTCTTAAATTGAAGGAGGGAGACCTATGTTTTGGTTAAAACTCAGTTTGTTTTTATTCGTTTTTTCAGGAGGCATATGGCTATTAAAGTGGGTTTTGCGAAAAATATTTAACATTGAAAAACCAAAAAGAGAGTGGTTTTCTTATAACCACATCAACAAACTACATGAGAAAGTTGACCGGATTGTAAGGATCGTCACGACAATTGTTATGCTCGGAGTTTTATATACGGCCATTTACCAAGAAAGTACGTTTATTTGGTTTTTAGTTGCTTGGTTTCTCGTGGCAGTTGTCGATTATTCCGTAAGAGCTTTTTTCGAATGGAAATACTCAGATCATCCGAAAGAGGCAATTTTGACACTTGGTGAATTAGGACTTTTAGTAATTGTTACTGCAGTGGTTCTTCAATTTGATTTGCTGAATATTGGATACTGAGCACCCGTTAGTTCATTCGTTTTAATGCTAGACAAAAAAGGCCTCCCAATAGTAGGAGGCTCTAAGTGAGTGGCGTATTTAGGTTGGTTATGCACGAAAAGCAGCAAATTCAAATTCATCAATATAGCCCTTCAACAAACCAACGTCTTGCGTTTTATTCGCCAAAGCCACATGGCCATCCGGGCGGATAAAGTACAAGGCGTTTTGGTGGAACCCGGATTTTTGCATAGCAGGTTCCCATGCAAATTCATGCAGCTCGAAAGAATGAGAGCGAGCAAAATCAATCAGTTCTTTGCTGGCTTTGCCGTATACGTGAATTTGCCAATCCACGGATCGCAGCGGAGTGAAATTGTCGCGACCTGCTGTTTGGATCCATGGCAAGCGCATGCCTCCATAGACTTTTCCAGCTTTGCCCTTGCTTATAGGACTGTCCCGGTAGTTAATGTGGATTTGCGACAAAATTTTAAAGCCATTCTTTTTAACAAACGCCAACTTGAACATGGAAGGCAAAATATGCGGCACCACAACTTTACGTAATAAGGTTCCGCGAAGATGTTGGTTGATGATGGTCTGGAACGCTTTATCCGTCGTCGCGATTAACTTTTTCGCAAAACCGATCCGCTCCAATTCATACGTATCGAGTAGAGAAGGGGCCGCTTTGCCTTGGCATACCGCTGCAAGTTTCCACGATAAATTAATGGCATCCCCAATGCCGGTATTCATCCCTTGTCCGCCTGCAGGGCTATGAAGATGTCCCGCGTCTCCTAATATAAAAATGCGTCCTTTGGAAAAGTGCTCACTCACACGGTTATGGACGCGGTAAGTAGAAAACCAATTGACAATTGATGCTTTCACTCTAATTTTATCTTCAATGTATTCGCTTATGTGACGGTATTCGATATCTTTTTGATCGTTAAATTCTTCAGGGACGACGCCGAGGATTCTTTTCGTACGGGCGTTTCGTACAGACATATACAACATAAAGCCATCATCGTCCATATACATGTCCATTTTTTCCATTCTCTCTTCTAGTTTTTCGGTTTCCACATCGGCGACAAAAAATAATTGCTCGTACGTGCCACCTGGAAACTCAAATTCCATTCCTTTTCGCACCATGCTGCTGGCGCCATCACAGCCGCATAAATACTTAAAGTCAGCCGATTCTTCTGGAAGTTCCTCTTTCTTTAACACTGCAGTTACCGAGTCTCCTATGTCTACAAAAGAAGATAACTCCGTACCCCATTCAATTTCGACTCCGATTTTCTTTAATTCATCCACAAGCATTTCTTCTTGTTCATCTTGCGGCAAGCTAAGGATAAACGGAAAAGGACTCAGCCCTTTACCGAAATCGTTAAATTTGAGATTGGCTTTTACTTCTTTTCCATCACTCAAATCCAATGACAAAATCGGCTGTCCTCTACTGACGAGCCTCTCAGACAACCCCAGTTGTTGATAATGCTCCAAGATTCGCGCATGAACAGCTAAGGCACGAGAAGCTTTTCCCGTACCCGAATTTTTTTCAATGATTCGAAAAGGAACGCCTTGAGTGGCAAGGCTATGAGCAAGAGCCAGACCGGTTGGGCCAGCTCCTACAATCAATATTTGTGGTTTCACGATGAAGACCTCCTATTGAATATCAGCTATTTCCCGGTTTCTGTTTTATCTTGTACTGTTACTATATCCTTTATTGACCAACTTTAAGCACTGTTGACAAAATAATATTTATCGTTAAAATATATTTTAACGATAAATATTATTTGGGTGGTGAAAGATTGTCGAAGAATAAAAATAGTCGACATCTCTTTTTAGGAAGACTCGTTTCAACCGCGGGGGATAGCTTGTATGAAATTGCGGTTATTTGGTATGTCTTTGAACTCACGCAACATGCGTTTTACACAGGACTAGCAGCCGCTATTGTCATGATCCCCAAATGCTTTAACTTTTTGCTAGGTCCCGTAATAGAAAGCATGAACAAAGTTAAAATACTCATCTATGCCCAATTTGTTCAGTTTTTTTTAATGCTCTTAATTCCTTTAGGGATTTGGCTAGGCTATGAATCGGTTTTTCTTGTGCTTGGGATCCTGTTTTGCATCTCATTTTTAGAGAATTTCCAAGGCACTGCTGAAATTGCGGTAGTCCCCAAAATCATGCCGAAAGAACATCGTGGAAAGTTCAACTCTTTGATCAGCAGTGCGCAACAACTCGTTGATATCTCGATGAAAGCCGTTTTTGCTGGGTTTATCTTAACGATTGGTGTGCAAAATATTTACTTGTTTAATGCATTTAGTTTTTTAATAGCCGCCATCTTTTTTAGTTTGTTGAAGATCAACTCGACTACAGGGGAGCAAGAACAAAGTATAAGAGACTGGAAGGCGTATAAAACCAGTTTAAAAAGCGGGTTTTCTTACTTTTTTAAATCGAAAATCGTTTTTATTTGTTTGCCGTTTTTAATCGCCAACTTTTCGTTTGGCATGACAGAAGCCATTCTCCCGGTTTACGCCCATGAAAGAGGAGGAGCTGAACAATATGGTGTTTTTATCCTCGCCATCACACTCGGCAACCTTACTGGATCTTTACTCGTAGTGAAAGTCATGAAGTTTCCGTTAGGCCAGTTAATGATGGCGTTGCCTTTGTTGTCATTTTTGTTGTGGTTTTCGTCGATTGTAATAAGCCACAATGGACTATCGACCCTCTTTTTAGGATTAACTTTTATCCCGTTTGGCATGATGAGTATTTTACTGATTACGTTTTTACAAACATCCATCGAAGAGCATTTGCTGGCAAGAGTATCGTCAATTATTGATAGTGTTTTAGTTTCTGCTATGCCGCTAGGTGCTTTACTTGGTGGGATTTTCGCACCTGTGATTGGTGTCGGGAACATGATGCTCGTAAGTTCAACAGGGTTACTGGCCATTGGCTTTTACTTTTTGTTCAATAAAAACATTCGGTCGTTGCCGAAAATTGAAGACATTCAACTGCAAGAATAGAAAAAAGCCATTAAGCTTTTTCAGGCTTACTGGCTTTTGCGTTGGTTTCATAGCTTAGGAGCGAAAATGTATAATCTGTGGTCTCTTCTGTAGGAGTACGGTTGGTGATGAGTTTTTTGATTTCCTCAGTTACTTTCAGCCATTCATCATGAGAAAGTGAGACCGTTGCTTCAGTGTACATGGCATGCGTTTCCTCTGCATTTTCTAAATCCGATTTCAGCAAATTCGCACCTTTGTTGAATGTCAAAAACATATGAGACAATAGCGCCGCTGAATGCGTACGGGCAAGTTCTCCTTCGATGTTCATAAACTCTTCGTTACTATTAAAAAACGGGCGAGACGTGTAATACTTTTCGATTAAATTGCCGATTTGCTTTTCTTCACTTACTTGAATAAGCCCTGTAGCCAACAGTTTTTGAATTGGATAATACAGTCGTGAAGGCTTGTCTTCTAATTCAGCCGCAATTTCTTTTACGGTCTTATCTACTGTTTGAATGGAATACAAAATCGCTTCTATTTTAGGATCGGATATCAATTTCATCAAATCAAAATTGCTCGTCATAACTTCACTCCTTTATCAATCATATAAATTAATTTTAACGGATTAAATTATTTTAACAATGGGTGATAAAGATAAGGAAATGAATTCGGCTATTTAAAGGGCGTATATACAAGCTATTCCTCAATTTTTTGTGGATTTGGAATGGTCACTTTCGAACCGATAAAGAAAAACCCAGCCAAGATGAATCCATAAAAAAGCCATCCACTGATTTTCATATAAAGTAACATTTCTCCGTATCCATCCACACCATTAGAATAAATGAGCCACGCCTTCAAAGAGCTTTGGAAAAAGCTACTCACCACAAATAGCCCTGTCAAAAGCTGAAACCATGCAAAGATATTTTTTTGAGAAAATAATGGATAAATAGTTTCTCGTGAATACCCTTGTAAAGAAACAAAGTCTGCCGCGAAGCGCAGAGCGAGCGGCTTTCGAATCACTATAGATACCAAGTAAATAACGCCGTACCCATAACCTAAATACACTTGATTCCACAGCATGCTTTCAGCATTTTTTGACAACAGATTAATCGCAGTACTTAGAAAAAGACCGAGTACGATAGAAAGTCCTGCAATATTAAACTGCCGTTCTTTCGCGAAACGATAAATTGTATAACAAAATCCAGGAACTGTTGAAAGTAACATAGCATAATAATCACCTAACGCATCTTTTCCGTAATTCCAAATAAAATAAGGAAGTGCCACATAAAAGATGATATCAAGAAGGATAGATTTCTTCATCGCTTTGATGCGCCACTTTCATAGTAATAACGCGTTGCTTGGTCGATAAAATTGATAATCTCTTGTTCAAATTGGAAAAATCGAAGATGAGGTTCTCTTTTCTTATTTAAGTCCCATACTTTTTGAGCAAGATCTAAATTTTCATCGTATGCTTTTTCAACCTTATCCATCCACCGCTTAGCTAATTTCTGACCTACAGGACTTTTAGGATCTTGATATAAATTACTGCGAACATCTTCAATAAGTTCAGTCCATTCGTTTTCGGCTTGTCGATTTTCTTCAGAAGTGGCGAACTTGTTTAAAATCCGCTGCTCGTCTTCGGAAAAATACGCTGTCCATAACTCTTGAAGAGGACTTTTGTCTGTGGGAAATGTAGTAAATGTCTCAAATACGTTTTCCCAATTAGTAAGTTCATTTGTTTCTAAAAGAACCAATAACGTATTAATAGAAGCTTCCATTTTACTTAATTGCTGTTGCTCTGTTTGAATCATTTTTTTACGCATACCTAAGACACTTTGAAGATCAAACTCGCGAGTTGAAAGAAGTTCCTGAATGGTTTCAAGAGAAAACCCAAGATCTTTAAGCAATAGGATGTGATGAAGCTTGGAAATATCTTTGTCTGTGTAATAGCGATGCCTTGCAGCATTTTTAGTAGTAGGTGGCAATAAGCTAATTTCATCGTAATACCTTAAGGCGCGTACTGAAGCATGACTAAGTTTAGCTAACTTTCCGATCGAATACATAAATTCCCTCCATTTCCTTTGAGTACCTAATTTCTATTATAAAACCTCTCGTTACGGAAGGTGCAAGAGATTTTGAAAATGCCAAAGCAACTTTTCACTGAAACCAATCCTCGCTCAAATCGTAAGAAGTAAAAAGGGGAGTAGCCATGAATTTTTTTGCATACACAAGCAATAGGTGTGCCTTATGGCCATTTTGCTTGTATTACTACTCGATAAAACAAGAAAAGTGAAAAAAGGTTAACGAAGGAGGCGAAGCTATTGTTTAACGAAAAACCAATATGCATTGTTTGTAAAAAGGAAATCGCAGACGGGGAAATCGTACATATGAAAATGCGTTATCCAAAAAAGAGAGGAATAACCGAGATCAAAGCTTATTTGAGAGACGAGGCTCAGTTTACTTGTGAGGCTTGTTTTGAAAACCAATAGCGAGAAACTCAAAGCAGTGAGGATTTTCCTTGCTGCTTTTCTTATATATATATTGATAACCTTAGACATGTTTTTTATCATCTACTCTAGCGCTGGCGCGTCCACGGGGTAGACGAAGCAAAAAGACAGGTGGTTTTCCTGGCTTTTTGCGGGAGTCATCCCCAAAGCGACCAGTGCGGTTTTATTGTCATACACACTTTGTAAACGGACTATATTTACAACTCCAACAGTGAGGGTTGCTCCTTACTGCTTTTTATTTTTCACATACACGTTGCCTTTGGATGTAGGTGCTCGACTCCTGCGGAAACAGTGCGGGCCGGCGCTACTGGACTGAGCAAAGCGAAGGAAGCAACAGAGGCCGTACCCGCGGAAAGCGAGCACCGGAATGCTAAGCAACTTTTTAAAACCTTGACTACCTATTATGACAACCAACAATCAAATAAAAATTACTGTTGACAGAAAACTCTCATAAAAGTATACTTACGTTAATTTAGTGAAAGTATATTGTCAAAAATAAATAAAAATTGAAAGTTAGCTTTCAATTTTTGTAAGCACTTTCATTAAAAAAAGGAAAAAAGGGGAGAAAAAATTATGACAAAACGTTGGTTATCAATAGGGGTATTGTTTTTAGCATTAGTAATTTTAGGCGCATGTTCAGCATCTAGTGAAGAAAGCAGCGGAGGAGATTCATCTGAGAAATTTGAGCTGAAATTCGGAATGGTCGCTGGAAACCAGCAGAACGAATACAAAGCAGCTGAAAAATTAGCAGAATACGTAGACAAAAAAAGTGACGGACGTTTAACAGTAAAATTATATCCAAACTCTCAATTGGGCGATGACCGCGCAATGCTAGAACAAGCAAGCGAAGGATCGTTGGATATCACATTAGCTGAAACGGGTCGTTTTGGAATTTGGGTACCACGTGCTTCTCTAATGGGCTTACCATACATTGTAGACAACTATGAACACATCACAAAAGTATTAAACGATACAGATTACGGTAAAGGCTTGAAAGAAGAATTAGAAGCAGAACACAACTGGGTTCTTGCAGGAAACGCATACAACGGTACACGTCAAACCACATCTAACCGTGCAATTGAATCATTAGAAGACATGGAAGGCTTGAAACTACGCGTTCCAGAAGCTCAAAACTTACTAGACTACGCGAACTATACGGGCGCATCTGCAACGCCAATGGCTTTCACTGAAGTTTACTTAGCATTGCAAACAAACGCTGTAGACGGACAAGAAAATCCATTATCTACAATCGATGCACAGAAATTTTATGAAGTACAAGATTACTTAGCCATCACAAATCACGTATTAAATGATGTTAACTATGTAGTAAGCAAACAAACAATGGATAAACTACCAGAAGATTTGCAAGAAATTTTACAAGCAGGTATCGAAGAAGCTGCAACTTACCACACATCGCTATTTGAAGAGCAGGAAGCAAGCTTAGTAGAAAAGTTTAAAGAAGAAGGCATGACGGTAACAGAACCAGACCTTGAAGAATTCAAAGCAGCGGTATCTGAAGCTTACCCATCTTACCTTGAAGAAATTGGTGAAGGCGCAGAAGACTACTTGAAAGAAATTCAAGGCGCAAACGATTAATTAGGAATCAGGTGAAATCATGAAAAAGTTTTTGGCAAATTTTGAAGAGATCGTAGGCGGGGTTCTTTTTATCATCATGTTAATTGTCTTGTCGATGCAGATTTTCTCCCGCCTTATTCTCGATCAGCCGTTAACATGGTCAGAAGCATTGGCGAAATTTATCTTTATCTATGTGGGTTACTTAGCGGTATCTATCGGGATAAAAGAAAATGGACATGTGTATATTGATTATTTTGTTGAAAAGATGCCAAAAGCGATCCGAAAAGTGTTGAATTATGTATTCCAGTTCGTCATTTTAATCGTTTTGTTGTTGATGGCGTACATTGGCTACGAAATGGCCTTGCGGAAGGTGCCTGTTGATATTGTGGCATTAGGAATTTCATATGTGTATATGTACAGTGCTCTTCCTCTTCTTTCGATATTGATGATTTATCGTCTTCTTGAGCGCAATTACCGAGAATGGCGCAATGCGAAGGAGGAGATATAAATGGAAGTCGGCATTATCTTTATCATTTGGTTGCTACTTCTGTTTTTAGGAATGCCTGTTGGGTTTACGCTAATCGTTGCGGCACTGGCTTACTTCGCGATGACGGATTGGAGCTTGGTTTTCTTCTCGGGAGCGAAGTTAATCGATAGTATCGACAGCTTTGCGCTACTCGCGGTTCCGTTTTTCATATTAACGGGGACTTTAATGAACTCTTCAGGTATTACAGAACGAATTTTTGCTTTTGCGAAATCATTGGTTGGCCACTATAGCGGTGGTCTTGGCCATGTAAATATTATGGCTTCTCTTATGTTTTCAGGAATGTCTGGCTCGGCTTTAGCCGATGCTGGGGGTCTCGGGCAATTAGAAATCAAATCGATGAGGGACGAAAAATACGATGACGATTATGCGGGTGGTTTAACCGCAGCTTCGGCGATTATCGGACCCATCATTCCACCGAGTATTCCGCTTATCATTTATGGTGTGATTTCAGATCAGTCCATCGCACGTTTGTTTTTAGCAGGTGTTTTACCGGGATTGTTGATGACATTTTCACTAATGGTTGTGGCTTATATTTGGGCGAAAAAGCGTGGCTATGCAAAAGCGCCAAAGGCTTCGATAAAAACACGACTTTATCATTTCAAACGTGCATTTTGGGCATTGTTAACACCGATTATTATCATCGGCGGAATTTTCTCTGGATTTTTTACGCCAACTGAAGCGGCAATTGTTGCTACGCTTTACGCGATGTTCTTAGGCTTCTTTGTTTACAGAGAACTTAACTTTAAATTGTTGTTTACGAATGTTGTGGAATCGATGAAGTTAACCGGTGTTGCGGTATTAATGATTATGGGTGTCGAGTTTTTCGGCCAAATGATTGCACATGAACAAGTTGCAATTAAAGTAGCAGATTTCTTCTTGAATGTGACAGACAACCCGATTGTTTTATTGTTACTCATGAACCTATTGCTTATTTTCCTAGGCATGTTTGTTGAATCGCTAGCGTTATTGATTTTATTGGTACCGATTTTGGTGCCGGTTGTACTTGTAGCAGGAGTAGATCCTGTGCACTTTGGTATAATTGTTATTCTAAACCTAATGATTGGGATATTAACTCCGCCGATGGGTATGGCCTTGTTTGTGGTGTCCCGAGTCGGGAACATACCAGTGGCAACATTAACGCGAGGTGTTATTCCGTTTATCATTCCACTCGTAGTTTGTTTGTTACTAATTACATTCTTCCCACAGATTGCTCTATTCTTACCAAATCTATTATTACCTTAAACGAAAGAAGGAATCTCACATGTTACTAGCTGTATTCGATATTGGAGGAACAAATATTAAATACGGTGTAGGGGATTCCGAAGGGTATTTAGTTGTTGAGAAAGTGACTCCAACAAAAGCAGCTGAAGGTGGAACAAAACTAGTTGAAAAGATTAAAAGGCTGACAAGAGAGCTTCAAAAAGAATGGCCCATAAGAGGTGTTGCTATTAGTACAGCAGGATCGATTGACTCAACAGTTGGAAAAGTGATTTATGCGACAGAAACCATACCTGGTTATAGTGGGATGAACGTTAAACAAATACTTGAGACAGAACTTCAACTTCCGGTAGAACTTGAAAATGATGTGCATTGCGGTGCACTTGGGGAACTTTCAATAGACGTTTCTTCAGATGCTCATACGCTATTATTTTTAACTATTGGAACAGGAATTGGTGGGTCACTTGCAATAGAGGGGCAAATCCATAAAGGTGCTACTCATCTAGCTGGAGCCATTGGTCATATGAATCTCTACCCTAACGGCAGAGTTTGTTCGTGCGGTCAAAAAGGGTGTTTTGAGCAATATGCATCTGCTAGCCGGCTAGAACAACAAATCCGAGAAGTAAACCCACAACAACAACTACCTGCATTTATGGAAAAAGTTACACATGGCGACAATGCGTCTGTCATACTATTTCATAAATGGTTAAACGATTTGGCGCTCGGCTTACAATCCTTGATCTACATTTGGAATCCTGACTCAGTTATTATTGGGGGCGGGATTTCAGCTCAAGGAAAGTGGCTAGAGCAAGAAATCGAGAAGGCTGTTTTCAAAAATTTGTTAGATCCCTTCAAAGAAAAGCTCACCATTCGTTTAGCGAAGAATGGAAATCGCTCGAATTTGTTAGGGGCTATTAAAAACTATAAACTCCAACAAGTGAGGCGAGATGTGAAATGAAAACACAAACCAAGTTGGTCGGTGTTAAACCGACATTGTTGATGGCACAGATGAAAGCAGATTTCACAAAGTCAGATACAAAAGTATACGAATATATAGTAGAGAATAAGGATCAAGTTCTTTATCACTCTTTAACAGAAATGGCAGAAGCATGCGATGTTGCTGAGGCGACTCTTTTACGTTTCTTTAGAAAGCTAGACTATAAGGGCTTCCAAGACTTTAAGTTTATGCTGGCTCAAGAAATTTCATCGACGGTTCCAGATACTACCGAAGATACGTATATCGATAAAGTTAAAAACAATGTTATTCAAGTGATTTCTGATACTTCTGATGTAGTGAGCGAAGAACTGTTAGATCAAGCCATTATGAAAATAGCTGAAGCTGAAGATGTTGTCATTTTTGGAATAGGCTCTTCCGGCATCGCCGCCTTAGATATGCAAAATCGATTGATGCGAATAGGCAAAAATGCAAGTGTCATTACAGATTCGCATTTTCAAATGATGCGAGCTGCTTCAATGACCAAAAATACAGTCGTCATCGCAGTGAGTTTAACGGGGAGCACAAAAGATATTGTAGACGCAGTAAGTGCATCCAAAGCTAGTGGCGCAACGGTTATCGCTTTAACTAGCTATACAAAATCCCCTTTGACAAAATTTGCTGATTTAGTCTTATTATCCTCATCTAAAGAAAGCCCACTAGATAGTGGATCATTAGTTTCAAAAATATCGCAGCTGTTTTTAATTGATTTAATATGTACAGGTTTAGCGATGAAAAATGTAAAAGAAGCAAAAGCAGTACAATTAAAAATCTCAGAAAACACCTCAAGTAAACTTTATTAATCGTGCACGAAGGGTTAAATCATTGAACATTAGGGAGTAGTCGTTATGGATAAACAGTCATTACTAGCAAAACTAAAGGGTGGGCTGGTTGTCTCGTGTCAGGCATTAGATGACGAACCGCTACATAGTTCGTATATTATGTCGAGACTGGCAGTTGCAGCCCAACAAGGTGGAGCTGTAGGCATTCGAGCGAATAGCTGCAAAGATATTAGTGCCATAAAAGAACTCGTCGACTTGCCAGTTATTGGTATTGTGAAGCGCGATTACGAGGATAGCAAAGTATTTATCACAGCGACGTTAAAAGAAGTTGAAGAAGTGGTGAAATCGGGAGCAGAAATCGTCGCCCTCGATGCCACAAATCAGCTGAGACCAAACGGAAAAAGCTTAGATGAATTTTACGCAGAAATCCGACATGCGTTTCCAGAAGTATTGTTAATGGCGGACATTTCAACGTTCGACGAAGGCGTAAAAGCAAGCAAGCTTGGGTTTGATTTAGTTGCAACAACACTTTCAGGTTACACAGAATACACGAAAAACACAGTGCTTCCAAATACCGAGTTGATTAAATCTCTTTGTGAAGCGATTGACACGCCTGTAATGGCAGAAGGCGGCTATTGGCGTCCAGAAGAATTAGAACAAGCCATGGCTTATGGCGCTCATGGATGTATTGTAGGATCGGCGATTACCCGACCAAGAGAAATCACCAAACGGTTTGTCTCAAGTATGAACAAATAAAACACACTATGGTAAAGGGAGCGGTATTTGATGAAAGGTTTGTTTACAGCGCTAATGGTTTCTTACGATAAAGACGGAGAAATCAACGAAAAAGGATTACGCGAAATTATTCGATACAATTTAGATGTGACAAAAGTAGATGGCTTATACGTAAACGGCAGTACAGGGGAAAACTTCATGATTTCTACTGACGAAAAGAAAGAAATTTTTCGCATTGTAAAAGACGAAGTAAAAGACCAAGTCCAGTTAATCGCACAAGTAGGTTCAGTTAACTTGAAAGAATCACTTGAACTAGCTAAATACGCAACTGATTTAGGCTATGATGCACTTTCTGCAGTTACACCGTTTTACTATAAATTTGACTTTGAAGAAATCAAAAACTACTACAACACCATCATCAATTCAGTAGACAATAAGATGATCATTTATTCAATTCCGTTCTTAACAGGTGTCAATATTAGCATTGATCAATTTGCTGAACTCTTTGAAAATGAAAAAATCATTGGTGTGAAGTTCACGGCAGGTGACTTCTATCTATTAGAACGCATGAGAAAAACCTTCCCGGATAAATTACTTTATGCCGGATTTGATGAAATGCTTCTATCTGCAGCTGTTCTTGGAGTGGACGGTGCGATTGGTAGTACATTTAACGTTAACGGACAACGCGCACGTGAAATTTACGAGCTAGCAAACAAAGGCGAAATTGCCAAAGCACGTGAAATCCAGCACGAAACAAATGATTTTATCACGGAACTACTAAATAATGGTCTTTACCAAACATTGAAAGAAATCTTGAAAGAAAAAGGCGTCGACGCAGGCTATTGCCGTCAGCCAATGAAAGAACTTACGGAAGAAAAAGTAGAAGTTGCGAAGAAAATGGCAGCGAAATACTTTTAAGAATTTCAACCAGTAGGCACAACTATCAGCTCTTTAAGTAAGCACTAAAAACCTTGAAAAGAGCGTCTCTTTAATTTTTTGGATGAAAATGAGATCGATGAAATCCTTAAAAGACTGGAGACACTCTTTTTTCTTTATGAAAAAATCATCAATTTAGTTGTTAAAGATGAGTAGGGAGGTACAGAAGTTGAAGAATTTATTTGGAAAAGCACAGCAGTTTGGGAAGTCATTTATGTTGCCAATTGCAATATTGCCCGCAGCAGGTTTGCTACTTGGGATTGGTGGCTCGCTATCAAACCCTAATACGGTAAGTACATATCCATTTTTAGATATCGCATTTCTACAAGCAATATTCACAATTATGAGTAGTGCAGGTAGTATCATTTTTGCTAACTTGCCTGTTATTTTCGCCGTTGGAATTGCGATTGGTTTGGCACGATCAGACAAAGGGACTGCAGGTCTTGCTGCATTAATTGGATATCTCGTGATGAACGCGTCAATCAACGGTATTTTGATCATCAATGATGACTTGGCGTCAGAAGCGTTATCGGGTGTAGGACAAGGTATGGCACTCGGAATTCAAACGCTTGAAATGGGTGTATTTGGAGGAATCATGGTCGGGATTATGACCGGATTGCTGCATAACCGCTACAATAAAATTGAGCTGCCGCAGTATTTAGGATTCTTTGGGGGGTCTCGTTTTATTCCGATCGTCACGGCTTTCTCAGCAATTCTATTAGGAACGGCGATGTATTTTATTTGGCCGCTATTCCAACACTTAATTACACAAGCGGGCGGTTTAGTTAACGCAACTGGTGTAATTGGTACATTTATCTACGGTTTTATCCTTCGGATGCTTGGACCTTTTGGTTTGCACCATATATTCTATTTGCCATTTTGGCAAACGGGAATCGGTGGTTCACTCGAAATTGGCGGGCAGTTGGTTCAAGGAACACAGAATATTTTCTTTGCTCAGTTGAGTGATCCAACAACTACTCATTTCTATGAAGGTACTTCACGCTTTATGTCAGGTCGTTTTATTACGATGATGTTTGGTTTACTTGGTGCGGCATTAGCAATCTACCATACGTCGAAACCTGAAAATCGTAAAATTGTAGGCGGACTTATGCTATCTGCAGCATTAACGTCATTTTTAACGGGAATTACTGAACCTCTTGAATTCTCTTTCTTATTTATTGCGCCAGCTTTGTATTTAGTTCATGCGATTTTTGATGGACTTGCATTTATGATGGCCGACATTTTCAATATCACCATTGGACAAACATTCTCCGGAGGGTTTATCGACTTTATCTTGTTTGGTATTTTACAAGGTAATGAGAAGACAAATTGGATGTATGTTATTCCAATCGGAATTGCTTGGTTCTTCATGTATTATTTCGTATTCAAATTCTTGATAGTGAAATTTAACTTTAAAACTCCAGGACGTGAAGATGAAAAAATGGACGATTCTGCAGTTGTGAGTGATTCAAGTGATTCACAAACTAGTCGTCCATATACGATCATCGCAGCATTTGGAGGACAAGGGAATATAGTTGACCTTGACAACTGTGCAACTCGACTGCGTGTAACGGTTAAGGCTCCTGAACTTGTAAAGAAAAATGCTTTTCCTGCAACTGGTAGTAAAGGAGTCATTATGAATGGTACCGGTGTACAAGTCGTATATGGACCTCAAGTATCAGTGATTAAGAATGAAATAGAAGAAATACTTGAACAATAAAAGTAAATATCGCATAAAAAGAAATCTGTCGATGAACGCAATCGGCAGATTTTTTTATTAAAATTTTGATATTATAGCTCATTTCCCATTTAAAGGAACTATTTGCCTTCCTATTCGTAAAGGTAGGTGGAAAGATAATTTATGGGGGCGAGTGTATGTCTAAACCAGCAATGCAATTGGTGAAGTTAAAAAAGACGATTGGGAAAAAACCGATTATTAAAGGACTCGATTTTGAGATTCAAGCAGGCGAAGTGTTCGGATTTTTAGGGCCGAACGGAGCGGGCAAGACGACTACAATCCGAATGATGGTGGGCTTGATCGACATTACAGAAGGTGATGTGCTGATCGAAGGAAAAAGCATCAAAACGGATTTCAAAAATGCGATTCAACATGTAGGCGCAATCGTTGAAAATCCGGAGATGTATCCATTTTTAAGCGGCTGGAAAAACTTGCAGCAATACGCGCGCATGGTAGAGGGTGTGACAGAAGCGCGCATGAACGAAGTGGTTTCACTTGTCGGTTTAGGCAACGCCATTCACGAAAAAGCAGGACGCTATTCACTCGGTATGCGTCAGCGTCTCGGGATTGCGCAAGCATTGTTGCACCGACCGTCCATCTTAATACTAGATGAACCAACAAACGGACTGGATCCATCAGGTATTCGAGAAATTCGCAAATACATACGCAATTTAGCGGAAAAAGAAAATGTCGCAGTGATTGTTTCGAGTCATTTGCTATCGGAAATCGAATTAATGTGTGACCGGATCGGCATCATTAAAAATGGCGAATTGGTTGCCATTGAAAACGTACAGAGCGTCGAAACGGAAGAATCGCTTCAAGAAGTTTATATCGAAGCAGAACCGTTAGCTCCTGCTAAAACGTATTTAGAAACGCAATTAGCAAACAAAATCGGCGTGACTGCGAAAGAACTGTCGCTGTCAGTTAAACGTGAAGAAATTCCAGCCATTTTGAAAAAATTAGTCGAACAAGGGATCAGCATTTATGGCGTTCGTGTGCTGCAAGCGACACTCGAAGATAAATTCTTTGACTTGATTGGAGAGAATACCATTGAGTAATTTCATGAACTTAATCTGGAACGAACAAATAAAATTATATGCCCAAAAATCAACGTGGGTGATGTTTATTGTCATACTCGCAATTGCCATTGGCGGTGGATTTTTAACCAAGTTTATGGGGGAAGAAGCCGACTTTAAGGAATACGGCGACAACTGGCAAACAGAACTTCAAGAAGAAAATGCGCAGCTTATTGCCGATATGGAAAAGGATGAATTTAAAGAATTCACCAATCCACCAATCATTGCAGAAAACAACTATCATTTAGAAAACAATATTAAACCGAAACCTTATGATGGATGGGAGTATGTATTAGAAAACAGTTTCCTGTCATCACTGATTAGCTTGTTCACCATTGTGGTGGCAGCGGGTATTATTTCAAATGAGTTTAAATGGGGTACAATTAAGTTATTATTAATTCGCCCGATTTCAAGAACGAAGATTTTATTCTCTAAATATGCATCGGTATTGATTTTTGCACTTACTTTGCTAATCTTCTTATTAGTGACTTCATGGATTGTGGGAGCTATTTTGTTTGGCTTGAATGGCTTGAACCCATCGATCATTCAGCATCAATCAGAAGACTTTGTGCAAAACGGTGTATTTGGTGAAATTGTGGAAGCATACGGATTGAGTCTAGTAACGCTTGTGATGATGGCAACTTTTGCCTTCATGATTTCTGCGATTTTCAGAAGCAGTGGAATGGCAATTGGCTTGGCAATTTTCTTAATGATGGCAGGCAATGCGATTGTCGCGTTCTTGGCACAATATGAATGGTCGAAATATATTTTGTTTGCCAACACCAACTTAAAACAGTATATGGACGGCGGCGTGCTAATGAATGAAAGCATGACCTTAACGTTTTCAGTGGTTGTGTTACTCGTTTACTTTATCGTATTCTTAGGTGCAGCATGGACCGCATTTACAAAACGCGACATCGCAGGACAATAAACAAAAATTGAGGAGGAAGAGTATGAAAAGAACAGCAGAAATGGTATTAGCAATTATCGGAGCATTGGGTTATGCATTCACCGCAGCAATTGGTGGCATGATGATTTGGCTTCAAAACAACAGAGGGGTCATGGAAGAGTCATTTAACGAAATGGCTACAGAAAATCCGGATATGGGCATGGGCGATTTTGAGGAAATGTTAGATATGCTAGGCACAGGAGGATGGTTTCTCACGGTTGCTTCAGTAGTAGCTATCATTTTAGGAATTGTCGCGATGGTCTTGCTTAAAGGCAATAAAAAACCGGTAGTGGCAGGAATCATCTTTATCGCCACAGCGGTGATTGTTGCATTTGTAAGTGGCGGAGCCGGTATTTTAGCAGGAATTTTCTACCTGATTGCTGGTATTATGGCGCTTGTACGCAAGCCTAAGACCGTAATTGAGGGATAGATTAATATGAAAATGACCCGAAATATACGATTGTATATTTCGGGTCATTTTTTTACTTTTACAAAGTCATTTGTAGAAAAATAACTATCCTATACAATCTAGTATAAAAGAGAGGTGCTCTATGACAAAGATATTATTACTCTTAGCCAATGGATTTGAAGCTTCTGAAGCAAGTGTGTTTACGGATGTAATGGGATGGAACAAGTGGGAAGGCGACGGCTCTACAGAATTGGTGACTGTCGGAAAGCACCCCCAATTGCAATGTACGTGGAACTTTCAAGTGATTCCTGAGCAGCAGCTAAGTGACATTTCATTAGAAGAATTTGATGCTTTAGCGATTCCTGGCGGTTTTGAAGAAGCAGGATTTTATGAAGATGCATTTAGCACAGATTTTCAAGAAGTAGTTCGTTATTTTGATGTACATAAAAAACCGATTGCTTCAATTTGTGTTGCTGCATTGATGGTGGCACATAGCGGAGTTTTAAAAAATAAAAGAGCGACCACTTACGATCACCCGACAAGCAAGAGGCGCGATCAATTAAAACAATACGGTATTCATGTGGTGGACCAGCGAATTGTTTGTGAGAATCACATTATTACTTCTGCAAATCCTGGAACGGCATTTGATGTGGCTTTTAAACTGCTTGAAATGGTCACGTCGAAGGAGAACAAGGACAAAGTAAAAGAATTGATGGGATTTGTATGATGAGGCGTTAAACCATAAATAACCCCAGCAGCCTTTTGTAGGTTGCTGGGGTTATTTGCATTAAAATAGCGATTGTTAGTGAATTGGATTTTTACTGGCAAGTTCTTTCGACAAGAGCTGAGAAAAATGATCGGTAGTGAGCGGTTTGCTAAACAGATAACCTTGGATTTCATCGCAACCAAGCTCTTTTAATAAGGCTAGTTGCTCTTCGGTTTCTACACCCTCTGCAATGACAGACATATTGAGTTTATGACCGATCAACACCATCGCTTCGACAAGTGCTTCATCATGAGGGTTAATCGCCATGTCGCGCACAAACGACTGAGCAATTTTTAAATTAGTAAGCGGGAATTTTTTCAAGTAGCTTAATGAACAATAACCCGTGCCAAAATCATCAATAGCAAGGTTTACACCAAGGTCTTTTAACGCTTGCATGCGCAACAAAGCTAAATCAATATCATCGACTGCCACGTTTTCTGTAATTTCTAACTCTAGCGAAGATGCTGGAAAGCCAGTCTGATCTAATGCGCGCTTTACCATATCCAATAAGTCATCATCCAAAAATTGAAGAGGGGACAAGTTTACCGCCAACTTCAAGTGATGACCTTTATCGTGCCATAGTTTGGCTTGTTCGCAAGCTGTGTTGAGAACCCATTCACCTAATGGCAGGATTAACCGAGTTTCTTCTGCCAATGGGATAAAGTGGGCAGGAGAAATGATTTCATCTTCTGCTGTTTGCCAGCGGACCAATGCCTCCATTCCCGTAATTTCTCTTGTATGAGCATTAAATTGTGGCTGATAATGCAAAAGGAATTCTTCGTTGGCAAGGGCACGACGCAGCTCGTTTTCCAAAGCGATTTTTCGCGATACGACGGATGCCATATCGTCCGAGAAAAATTGGTAGTTGTTTTTGCCTTTTGCCTTCGCACTATACATGGCGCTATCGGCGTGTTTCAATAATTCGCTTGTCGATTTCCCATTATCGGGATAAATCGCGATTCCGATACTCATAGAGACGTGCAGTTCTTGATCCTTAATGGATAAGGCATGTTGAAAAGCAGCTTGTATTCGGTGAATGGTCGGCGTAATGTCTGCTTCATCTTGTATGTTATTAAGAATAAGTGTGAATTCATCGCCACCTTGACGTGAAATCGTATCAACAGAACGCAGGTTTTCTGAAATTTTTCGTGAAAAATCTTGAAGCAGCAAATCACCAAACTCATGACCGAACGTATCGTTAATGTTTTTAAATCGATCTAAATCAATAAACACCACAGCAAGTTTTTTACCACTCTCATCAGCAGTAGCGATAGAAGACTCTAAATTTTTGAGGAATAGTCTTCGGTTAGGTAAGCCAGTCAATTCATCGTGATAAGCGATATGCTCAACTTGGTGAATGACTTCTTCTAATTGTTGGTTTTTAGAAGTTACTTCTACCGTGCGTTGTGCAATTTTTTGCTCCAGCTCAGAAGTTAGTTGGTCATAATTGAATAACAATCTTCGGTTATCACGCAACGTGAAAATCTGTCTAGTCACGATTAAGGCCGTCGCTACAAAAGCCCCGACAATTAACCCCCTCGTGTGATTGCTTTCTTCAGCAATAATAATGATGAATAAGATGAGTAAACTAAAGTAGGGTAACAACATACGAACCGAAATTCGATCCGTTATTTGCATAAAACTCTTAGTTGAACCTGACTTTTTAATCGGATCTAGCGAATACAAACCTGAAAATGCCACGAGTAATAGACTTAGTGACCACAAGGGATTGTAGAAACTTTCTGCGCTGTAAGTATTTGCAACTGTGGAATACAAGTAAGCCGTATCGGCAAAAACTTGGAAAAACAATCCGGCTATAATTAAAATCAGTACACGAGGTGACAGCGTATAAGAATAACCGATATATAAACTAACGGCACCGAACAGAAGGAGTAAATCTCCTACGGGATAACCAATGGATACAACGAACAACAGCGGGGAAGCAGTTGCATCTGGAAGTAGAAACTGAATTAAAAAGTGCCAGCTAAGAGCAGTAGACACAGCAATGATGATCATCATATCAAAGATGAATTTAATTTGATAAGCGTTTTCTTTTTTCTGCATCAAGTGATAAACAAACGCTGCTAAATAAAAAAAGATTTGAAGAAAGTAAAACGGGTCTGGCCAACCAGGGTAACTAGGCTCTACAAGCGAAATATTATAACTATATACCCAAATTCCTTCAGCAATTACATAGCTTAAACAGCCGAGAGCAAGCAATAGCCAAAAAAGACGCTGCCTGTCCACCGACTTCCGGTAAACAATAAACAAAGTCACAAAAGCTACGATTGGTGCCAACCATGAAATGAGGTTTTCCACTAGGACAAATGTGCTGGGACTTGTTCTACTCAAAAAAATCCAAGAGTAGTAGATGGAGATGTGTAGGAATATGTATAAACCGAACCAGTGAATTGTACGGAAGTTAGCGATGTTCTTTACCTCTTTTCAAGAAGTAGGATCGTTTCCTACCAAATTATTGGGATAGCGTGATTCTTATGTCTCCCATTATAAGACTTTTTTTAGGATAAGAGAATAGTTTTTAACCAAAATATGGTATTTAAAAGTAAAAAATATTCATTTTTTTAGAGTTTGATAATTTTTTTGTGCAAAGTAAGTTTTCCTTTTAGGAAGATAGAGAATTTCGTTTTCTAATAATATAATACGTGAATAATTCCATTATTCACTCTATATGTTAAGGTGATAAAAGGAGGGATAACATGAAAAGAAAAACGGCAGTAGCGATAGGTTTTGCACTAATAGTTTCTATTATTTTAAGTTTTACTATAGGAATGACATTTGGAAAAGGGCAGAATACAGGTGTCCCTAATGAGAAACATCGGTATGAGTTTATTTCGGCAAATGAAAATAACCTCATTATCTTTGATAAAAAAACAGGCGAGTATTGGAATAAGTTTATCCCATCGAATGAAGGACCTATGGATTGGGAAAAAGGCGATTCACCTATATAAAGTCAAGATAAATAGTGGGAGAATCATCATTCCAATCAGCTCTAAAGCTATAATCGTATGATAAAAAGTAAACGACAAAAAAAAAACTCGCTCTCTTAAAAGAGGGCGAGTTTTTTGCATCTTATAAAACAGCTTGGAGAAAAAACTGTGACTGCACATAGTTATAAGTAAGTTTTGAAAAATCGAATGGCTGACCATTTGTTAAGTGGAAAACAGACTCAACTTCAAGTTTAGGATCATCTTTCTTTAACCCTAAATACTCCGCTTCTTCCGCATTTAGCTTGTCGACATGCAGGTAAGTATCGGCAAATCCAATGTTTAATCCTAACCCCTCAGTAATATAGTTGAAAATAGATTCCGTAATAATTTCTTTGTTCAAATAAGTGACAATGGATTTATTAAAATAGGATTCCTCAATACAAAGTGTTTGTCCATGGATAAACCGAATTCTTTTTACATAGTACACATCATCTTCAAGACTAATATTCAAGTTTACTGCTGCTTCTTTTGTCGGTTTTCGTATATCCAGCGTAATGACATCTGAAGTGATTTGGAACTCTTCCAAGTTTTTTTTAAACCCTTGGTTTGAAGTTAAGCTAATATAGCCTTGGCGTTTATGTCTTCTGACAAAAATTCCACTTCCTCTTACTTGAAAGACCACTCCCTTTTTCTCAAGTAAATCTAAAGCTTTTGTAACCGTACTTTTACTCACGTCAAACTGAGTCATTAAATCTTGCAAGATTGGCAGTTTATCGCCTTGTTGCAGTTTCTGCTCTTCTATGTAATTTTCCAGTTCGTCTGCGATGTGCTGATATTTTAACATATGCATACCTCTTTACTTTAATGTCTGAAAAGATAACTAGATTATAGCATAAAATAAATGGTGACTCCTCTAATTAAATTTACAATGGATAATTATTTTGTTTGGTACTTGATTAATTAGACCGGTACAATTAAGATAATAGAGTATTCAAATAAAGGGGTGAAACAAATGGGAGCAAAAATCAGAGATTATTCAAAGCTAGCAAAAGACATACTGGAAGCTGTGGGTGGGGAAGAGAATATCGTAAATGCTACTCGCTGTGCGACCAGGCTACGGATTGTTTTAAAACGTTCCAAACCAGAAGCTAAAGCAATGGTGTCGGAAATGACGGGTGTTATTACGGTTGTGGAAAACAGCGGACAATTTCAAGTGGTTATCGGTCAGCATGTTGGCGAAGTGTTTGAGGAATTTTCAAATTTGATAAAGCTCGACTCATCCGAAACAGTTAGCGACAACAAAGGAACCGTTTTAAATCGGATCATCGCCACCATGTCAGCTGTCTTTGCACCATTTGTTTATATTTTAGCGGCAGCTGGTATTTTACAAGGAACATTGATTTTAATTAACTTATTTTTTCCTAGTTTTGCGGAAACAGGGACTTATGAAGTTTTTAGTTTTATTTCGTGGGCGCCGTTTACTTTTCTACCTATTTTCATCGCGATTACTGCCTCGAATCATTTTAAGTCCAACCCTTATATTGCCGTTGCGGCTATTGCAGCGTTAGTCAGTCCGACTTGGGCAGCGATGGCTAGCAGAATTGCAGAAGGAGAAACCATTTCGTTCTTTGGAATGGCGTTAACCCAGACGGTTTACACATCTTCTGTATTGCCACCGTTATTTCTAGTATGGATTTTGTCTTACTTGGAACGATTTTTAAACAAGCGCATACACGAGGTTATTCGTCCTCTATTTGTTCCGTTTATAAGCTTAGTTATTATGGTTCCACTGACAATCTTACTAATTGGTCCTCTGTCTACGATAGGCGCCAACGGAATCGCAAATGGCTACAATTTCCTAGCGGAAAATGCACCGGCTTTGGCTGGGGCAGTCATCGGTGGGTTCTGGCAAGTACTCGTCATCTTCGGTATTCATTGGGGCGTCACACCCATGGTTATCGCGAATTTTGATTTGTATGGCCGGGATTCATTCCAGGCATATCAAACGATTGCCGTTATCGCACAAATTGGCGCTGTATTAGGGGTTATCATTAAAACGAAAAACAAAGAAACGAAGAAAATGGGCGTTTCAGCGGGTGTCACGGGGATATTTGGGATTACTGAACCAGCCATATACGGAATTACGCTGAAATTTAAGAAGCCGTTTATTTTTGGGAGTATTGCAGGAGCTGTCGGTGCGATAACGGCCAGTTTCTTTAATCCTTATTACTTTGCTTTTGCAGGTTTGCCAGGACCTTTAACCGTCGTAAATGGCATCGGTTCTGAATCACCCTCATCGATTTGGGGAATATTAATTGGTTGTGCAATCGCGATTATTCTTCCTATCGTTTTGATCCAAATTTTTGGATTTGGTGAGAATGTAGTAGAAAAAGAAGGTCTTATAGATTCTACGAAAAAACAACCTGAACCGGGTGTGGAAACAATCAACTTAAACGAAGAGTCGATTCATGCGCCGCTAAGGGGACAAGTCATTCCTCTTTCCGAAGTCTCAGACAAGGTGTTTAGTTCGGGTGCTATGGGGCATGGTGTGGCAATAGAACCTTTAGATAACCAATTGTATGCGCCGTTTGATGGCACAGTAGTGATGATTGCATTGACAAAACATGCAATCGGATTGCGATCGAATTCAGGTGTAGAACTGTTAGTTCATATTGGTTTGGATACGGTCATGTTGAATGGAGAGCCTTTTACTTTGCATGTAGAAGACGGAGCAAGCATTAAAAAAGGCGATTTGCTAATGACGTTTGACCGGGAATTTATCCAAAACGAAGGCATCAAAATAACAACACCGTTAATCATTACCAATACGCAATCTTATAAAGAAGTCATTATCGAAAACATTTTGGATGGCATCGTAGGAGACAAATTACTAACAGTTGTTAAATAAGGAGAGAGATCAAATGGAGAAATTACCAAACGATTTTTTATGGGGCGGCGCGTTAGCTGCGCATCAATTTGAAGGTGGATGGGACCAAGGCGGAAAAGGTCCGAGCGTTGTGGATGTGATGACGGCCGGGGCACATGGAGTCGCAAGACAAATCACTGCAACAATCGAAAGAGACAAGTTTTATCCGAATCACGAAGCGATTGATTTTTATAGCAAGTATAAGGAAGATATAGCGTTGTTTGCTGAAATGGGGTTAACGTGTTTACGGACTTCGATTGCATGGAGCCGAATTTTCCCGAAAGGCGACGAAACAGAGCCGAACGAAGAAGGATTGAATTTCTATGACAATTTATTTGATGAATTGTTAAAGAACGGTATAGAGCCGGTAATTACGCTTTCGCACTTTGAAATGCCGCTGCATTTAGCAAGAGAATATGGTGGATTTAGAAGCCGCAAAGTCGTAGATTATTTTGTGAAGTTCGCGGAAGTTTGTTTTGCCCGATATCAGGACAAAGTGAAATACTGGATGACATTCAACGAGATCAACAATAAAATGGATGTCCATAATCCCATCTTTTTATGGACAAACTCAGGTGTAGTGATTACAGAAGGGGAGAATGCAAAAGAAGTGATGTACCAAGCGGGACATCACGAACTAATCGCAAGTGCATTGGCTGTAGCTAAAGGAAAAGCGATTAACCCTGATTTTAAAATTGGCGCGATGGTGTCTCATGTGCCGGTTTATCCGTATTCTTCAAATCCAGCAGACGTCATGTTAGCAGAAGAAGAAATGAGGCAGCGCTATTTCTTCCCTGATGTACATGTACGAGGCTACTACCCGAATTACGTATTAAAAGAATTCGAACGAGAAGGCTATAATATCCAGATGGAACCGGGCGATGATGAAATATTAAAGAACGGCAAAGTTGATTATTTAGGATTTAGTTATTACATGTCGACGACTGTAAAGAGTGATGTCCAAAACGATAATCTTGGCAATATTGTCAACGGTGGATTGCCGAATGGCGTCGAAAATCCTTATATCCAATCGAGTGATTGGGGATGGTCAATTGATCCTACCGGTTTACGGTATACGTTGAATCGACTTTACGATCGTTACCAAATTCCATTGTTTATCGTTGAAAATGGCTTTGGTGCCATTGATACGATAGAAGAAGATGGTGACATTCATGACACGCAACGAATCGATTATTTGAAATCCCATATCGAAGCGTTGAAAAAAGCGGTTTTATATGACGGTGTTGACTTGATGGGTTATACACCGTGGGGAATTATTGATATCGTGTCCTTCACAACAGGTGAAATGAAAAAACGCTATGGCATGATTTATGTCGACCGTGATAACGAAGGAAATGGCACTATGAAACGGTTTAAAAAAGATTCGTTTGACTGGTATAAAACAGTGATTCGCACGAATGGCGATCAACTATAAAGAACGTCGAAAAGTGAAGATGAATATAAAAAATCCTTTCGTCTGGTTTGTCATCGCAAATACAATGAAAGGATTTTTATTAA